>SVQA01000021.1 GCA_015065545.1 Oscillospiraceae bacterium | reverse complement strand
TGTCTGGATATTAGTGAAAAGTTGTGATATGTTGTGTGCTTGAAAAGGAGATGATATGAAATGTCAGTAAGAAGAATAAAGACAAATGGAAATATACATCAGCGAAAGGACACAGGGGATTACATAGGTGTGGTCTGGTATGTGGATGATGATGGTAAGGACAAGCGAAAGAGTTTTTCGGCAAAGACCAAGTCAGAAGTACAGCAGAAGATAACAAACTACATAGCCGAGTTCAATCAGTCAGTTGAAGAAAGCGACGAATCAAGGAAGAAACTTAAAGACAGTATGCAGAGCTGGCTTGAGATTTTCAAGTTCCCATCTGTGGAGAGGACAACCTACGACAGACTTGAAAGCACCGCAAGAATTCATGTATACCCTGCTCTTGGGGACAAAGTTGTCAGCACCATAAAGGCAGCTGACATCAAAAAGCTTCTCAATGATAAAATGAATGACGGTTACGCTTACAGTACAGTTAAGAAAATTCATGGAATCATAGGGGAGTATTTCAAGTTCCTGATTGAGCAAGAGTACATAGAAAAGAACCCTATGCGTAGTGTGCCGATGATAAAGAAGCCGAACTTTATGGCGGCTCAGGGCAAAGATAATCTCCCCACCTGTGACACAGTAGTGGTGTTCACAGATGAGGAGATACAAAAGTTCAAAGAGGAATGTGTCAGGACTTGGGGAACAGGCAAGAGGATGTATCAGCAGTCAGCGGCATACATCCTAATGCTTAACACAGGCTTGAGGACAGGAGAATTACTTGGTCTGCTTAACAGTGACATAGACTTGGAAAACAGAGTTCTGCACATCAATCAGGCTGTGAAAGAGGTACAGAAAAGGGATGGGGTAGAGTTTGAATCAGGCAGAGAGATTGAAGTTGGCAAGCCTAAGACTGCTACAAGCAAAAGGACAGTTCCACTTAACAACACCGCTGTTGAAGCCATAAAGGAGCTCAGAGCCGAGTTTTACTTCGGAGAGGACAGTCCCCTGGTCTGTGACAGTAAAGGCAACTACACGAAACCAAGCAACCTCAGGAAGAGATATTACCGAATACTTGAAGCGGCAGGCATTGAACAAAAGGGACTCCATTCCCTAAGACATACTTTCGCTACCAACCTTGTGAACGGTGTTAAGCAACCTGACGGTACAATAAAGTGCCTCACACCAAGACAAGCAGGTGACCTCCTCGGACATAGCACTTCACAGATTACCGAGATGTATTATGTGAAAAGAGATAACTCAAGGCTTATTGGTATAACGGATAATTTTGAATTCTAAGCAAAGAAAAACACAGGGCATAAGGAATAACCATGTCCTGTGTTCGCTTTATAATCAACCCTACAAATTGGAATTTATTGAATATAAAATCTAAAAATCTCTTTCGCCCAACCGAGCCAAGATGGAACGTTGCCGTCAAGCCATTCTACAACTTTCGGTATATCTGCCGTTGTCAAATCTCCAATGTGGCTGTAAACACTTCCGTCTGCCACGGTTTGACCGATAGCAATCATAGCATGGGCGTGGTCGCCAATGGCGGCATATTTACCGATAGCAAGCGCACCCGTTGAGAAGTAGCCAACAGAGAGCGCTCCAAAGGATATCAGTCCTACGCTGATTGCTCCTGCCGCAAAAAAGCCGAGAGCAATCGAGCCAACTGCAAGCAGTCCGGCTGAGAACACACCTGCGGAAATCAAGCCAAGTGACAATAGACCAATGGAAACGACTCCAAGAGATAGCAGACCGACCGAGATAATACCTCGTGACATCAGACCGAGCGAAAATACTCCACGAGCTTTTAATCCTATTGCGAAGAAGCCGTGTGCATTTCTTCCGATATGGTAAAGAGGCATACCGAAAATCATCTTTTCGCTCTTGCGTTCGTGAATTTGCAATTTCAGTTTATCCCAAAGGCTTTCTTTCTCAGTAGGTTGTATACCTTGTTTTTCAGATATATCCTCGTTAAGAAGATAATCCATCGAACATTCAAACAGCTTTCCCATTTTTATCAGTTTATCGGTTTCTGGATATGCGATATCCGACTCCCATTTGCTGATGGACTGACGGGAAACTCCGAGTATGTCTGCAAGTTGTTCCTGCGTGTAGTTGTATTCTTTTCTTAATTTTGATAGTTTTTCGCCAAGTGTCATAATCATTTCTCCTTATATTTTCTAACGCTGCGTTGCTTTAATTATAGAACACTCAGCATAATCATACTACCAATTCGGTGTTTCTAAATGTAAACTTCAGGTTGCATTGTTAAAATTGCAAAGATATATGCAACTCTCCGTCAAATTCCAATTTATCAAACTGAAAAAATTTTGAAAAATAATAAAAACCGCTTTGCATCGGCAGACGTATAACTATAAATCTTGCTATTTTTATTTTTTGTGATAAACTGAGTAAAATTTGATGGTTTAGCATTGTGAGTTGACATTATGTATTTTGATGATATTAAGCTTGGAATGGCAGTTGATACTGCACCTGCCCTTATAGAAAAAGAAAAGATGGTGGCGTTTGCTTATGAGTACGATAATATTCCTCTTCATACTGATGAGGAATATGCAAAGAACACACCCTTCGGCGGGCTTATTGCACCGGGAGTAATGTCTTTTATGTCCGTTTGGGCAAAGTATCTTGAGGTTGATTTTTACGGATAGAGGAATTATAATAGAGTTAAACAAATTGGAATTTGAAAACTAACTTTTCTTAAATCATTATCGCTTATTGTAGGGCGTTAATGAATTCCTCTAAAAGCCTTGAAA
>SVQA01000011.1 GCA_015065545.1 Oscillospiraceae bacterium | reverse complement strand
TGCTTCGCAGATGAAATTAAATCCACCCGCCCGCCGTCAAGGCGGATTTCATCCCCGTAGGGGATTTCATCATCGAAGATGATTTCACCCACCCGATAGGGTGGATTTAGTTGAAAAGAACCCACACTTGTCGCAGACAAATGTGGGTTATTTTCTGGTGCAGGTAACAGGACTTGAACCTGCATGAAATTGCTTTCACATGGACCTGAACCATGCGCGTCTGCCAATTCCGCCATACCTGCAAATATTTATCTCTCTTAAATTTTACATGGTAGAGAGCAACCGAGGCGGTGCTTACTTTCAGATAAATCTTACTCTTCTGCATACTCCGCAAACTGACAATCGTCAACGCTTGATATTATATCAAAACACCGTTTAAATGTCAATCCTAAACTTTAAAAATTTGCTCTCTTCCTACGCAAAAGGACACAACCAATTATATGCCGGCTGTGTCCTTAAAATTCTTTTTTATTGATTTTTGTTCAAAAATCACAGGTCATACTTGAGCTCTTCTTTTGCAAAGTTCTTGAAGCTCTCGTAATAGAAGTAGGAGCGAAGAGTCTGCAAATCCTCGGGAGTTGTTACCTTGATATTCTCACGGATTCCCTGGAAGATATGCACAGTTTCGCCAAGCTCAATAAGAAGCTCGGAGGAAGAAATGGGATTTGTAATGCCCCTCTTTTCTGCCTCGTCGTGAGCCCACATAATTTTTCTCATTGTGTATCCCTGAGGTGCCTGAGTAATGAACATCTGCTTTCTTGGCAGAGACTTACAGCAGGTTTCGCCGTCAGGAGATTCAAGCACAGAGTCGATGCTGGGAGTAACGGGTACTGCGGTCTCGAACTCTCTTGCAGTTTCTATACAGTCGCTTATAAGCTTCTCGGAAAGCATGGGACGAACACCATCACAGATAAGAACTATATCATCGGGAGCAGAGTTCTTCTCCACCTCAACAAGACCGTTGTGAATGCTCTGATGACCGTTTGCACCGCCGCCTACAATACTTACAACCTTGGTTATATGATGCTCCTCGATAAGTCCCCAGAGGTAATCAATCTTGTCGGGAATACAGGAGATAACAATATCCTCTACCTCAGGATGCTTTGAAAAATGCTCAAGAGTACGGATGATGATGGGCTTGCCGTCAACATCAATAAACTGCTTGGGAATATCCAGAGATTTCATTCTTGCGCCGATTCCACCGGCAAAAACCATTGCGTGTACCATATAATCCTATCCTTTCAATAAATCAAAATGGATAAATAAATTATTTTTTCTTTGTTTTGTCTTCCTGATAAACCTTGAGAGCCTCATCTACAGAGCCGTCAAAGATAAGCTGACCCTTCTTCATATAAATAGCTCTTGTGCAAAGTTCTCTTACCGACTCTGCACTGTGGCTAACATAAAGAACCGTTACACCGCTTTTGATAGTGTCTGCAATTTTCTGCTTACATTTCTTTTTGAAGGTTGCGTCGCCAACAGAAAGTGCCTCGTCAATAACAAGCACATCGGGCTCAATATTAACGTTAATTGCAAAGCCCAGACGCATCTTCATTCCGCTGGAGTATGTTCTTACAGGCTGGTCGATGTAATCACCCAGCTCTGCAAACTCAACGATTTTTTCTTCAATTCGCTTAATCTCTTTATCAGTAAGACCGAGGATATAGCCCTTGAGGTAAATATTCTCTCGACCTGTCATTTCCATAGAAAATCCTGCAGTAAGCTCCAAGAGAGCCGCAACCTTGCCGTGCACCTCAACCTCACCCTCTGTGGGAAATGCAACGCCTGTGATGTGTTTGAGGATTGTGGATTTACCTGCACCGTTATCGCCGATAAGGCCAACAGACTCACCGGGATATATATCAAAGGAGACGTCCTTGAGAGCACGGTTTATTTTTGCTTTCTTGCTCTTAAAGAAAAGAGCCTTGAAGCGTTCCTGATCGTTCTTATAAAGAGTGTATTCTTTGGTAACATTCTTAAATGTAATAATAGGTGTACTCATTATTTACCTCCTTACAGAACATCGGGCAGAGTCTTTCTCAGACGCTTATAGTTCCAAAGTCCGAGGATAAAGACAATCAGAAACTCTGCGAGGAAAATGATAAGTTCTTTTTCATTCTGATAGAACCATCTACCGTAAAGGAAGGTATTGCGGTAGCCATTAGCAAAAAAGTTGATAGGATTGAAGAGCATAACATTCTCAAGCGTTTTGCTGCCCAAATCGTAGGAATTGTAAATAATACCCGAAAGCCAGAAGATGCCTGACATAATAGACACAATCATATTCTCAAAGTCCTTTGAGAAAGCCGCCATAGGAGCAGTTGACCAGGTAAGTGCAACAAAAAACATAAACATCAGCGGACAATAAAGGAAGAACTGAAGATTATATACCGACGGCATATATCCGCTGCACACAAGAATTATGTACATAATAACCGCAAGGAAGATATGAACCATAAGTCTTGCTATAGCAGTGAAGGTCATAATTGTAGAAACAGGGAAAGAGACCTTGGTAACAAACTGCTTGTTCATTCGGATGGATTTAGCCCCCAGAGTAATGCTGTCGGTAATAAAAAACCAAGGAATAAAACCAACAAGCAAAAAGATAAATCTTGTAAATTCCTGACCAAATGCCTCTACACTGCCGTTGCCTTTAATACCGATAGAAAATGCAAACCAGTATACAAAAAGGGTAAACGCAGGCTTAATAACCGCCCATAAAGGACCAATTGCCGCACCCTTGTAGGTTTTCTTCAGGTCGTTAACGGCAAGAAGCATTATCTGCTTGCCGAAATTTTTATGTTCCTTGAATATAGTGAACAAAGGAAATCCTCCTTTAGTTTTATTATATCTGTAAATATACATACTAATCCATATTACACACTATCATTATATAACATTTCGTGTATTTGTCAATTTACAGTTTTGATATATATTATGAGCTTCCCTCATAGAACTCATAATAGCGAAGTCGCATATCAAATACAGAATCTATACAAAAGCCAGCGTTTTATAAAGGAGATGTCTGCACAATGTAATATATAGAATTATGCTTTTCAGGAGGAAACCGAACTGTGTCAGACTAAAAGAATTACGTCCTTACCCAAAATTGCAAACAAGGCCTGCAAAATGCAGACCTTGTCAGATTAAAATATTATTTTTTTATAAATCCATTTTCAATCAAACCATCTTCAGTATCTGCCATACTTATATAGTCTGCACCCAGAGCAATCATTCCAGTTACTTTTTTTAAATCTTTTATATTATCTTTGTTATCCATATCATTATATTCTATCTCCTGCACAACTCCGTACATACATAGTCTGAAAGTAACAGTGGTGAAATCAAGAGCTTCAATTTGAGCACAATTCTCCTGAAGCTGACTTCTCATCTGTCTTTCCTTTGCAAACCAGTCTTCGTCTTGGGGACCGCTAATGGGATAATAAACAGTTTCCACCCACTTTTTAACTACACCACTTTCGTAACCATAATCAGCACAGTAAATAGTTCCATCCGAACCCTTCATAACATAATTTGCATTATCAAGCTCACTGAAAGACTTATAGTGAATAATATCTGCATCATCAAAAACAGCCTTGTAAGCTTCAGCATCCCCTTCAGCGTCAGGCTCACGATCTGTAAACGAAGTACTCTTTGTATTGCTGCCTGTGTTATCAAGCCATGAACAAGATGTGCACTCGTCAAGCAAAAAGACCATAACCACACCAATTATAATTAATACAATAAATGCAAGCACATCAGAAAATGTAAACTTTTTATTCTTCTTTTCTGAAACCGATGTTGTAGAAGATTTGCTGTTCTGAGCAACTGAAGCAGAAGGTTTTACATTTTTAGGCTGAGGATTATAACCGCCATCTGTTTTTGCACTATTTACAGTGGATGTTTCCTCCGGCTCTATCACCGCACCGCAATATCTGCAGAATTTACTGCTATCGGATATAACCTTTCCGCAATTCGAACAAAACATAACAATCCCCCTAATAATAAGTTTAACTACAGTATATCACCATATAAAACCAATTACAATAAAAAATTAACTAAACCAACAAAGCAATAAAAATCCACCCGCATAGCGGATGGTATTTCATTTTCGGGCATAGCCCTATTTTTACTGGCAACGCACAAGTGCGTTTTTTATTGGCCTGCCAGCCATGCATAAATTACTAGTTACCAGTAAACTGGTTTTTTTCAACAACCTCAGCTCCCTCTGACGAGGGAGCTGTTGAGCGAAGCGAAACTGAGGGAGAGAAAACAATACTAAGATACACTTTACAGGTATTCTCTCCCTCCGAGTTTTGCTATCGCAAAACCCACCTCCCTCATCAGAGGGAGGCACGACATTGTTTTATCTTTTCTTTCTGTTTATCGGTTAACCTCTTTTGAACCACGCGACTATCGCGTGGTTTTTATTATACACCAAAAAAACAGAGCATACCGAAAAGTATGCTCTGTAAATAAACAAATATTTAATTACTTATTGAAAATAGACATAATGTCATAGAAGTTGTCGTCCTCGTCCTCTGTTGCTTCTGCCTTTGCTGTCTCTGCAGCAGCAGCCTTCTGGGCAGCCTTAGCCTTGCCGTTAGAGGTAAAGCCTGTTGCAATAACAGTAACGCTGATTTCGTCCTTCATCTCTTCGTTTACAACAGCACCCCAGATGATGTTTGCATCCTCTGCTGCCTTCTCTGAGATGATTGTGGAAGCAACGTCGATATCATCAAGACTTACATCAGGAGATGCAGTGATGTTGATGATAACGCCCTGTGCACCGTCGATTGTTGTCTCGAGGAGGGGGCTGGAGATAGCAGCATCAGCAGCAACAACAGCCTTATCCTTACCTGATGCCTTACCGATACCCATGTGAGCATAACCTGCATCCTTCATAATTGCAGTAACGTCTGCGAAGTCAAGGTTAACAAGACCGGGAACAACGATAAGGTCAGAGATGCTCTGTACGCCCTGACGGAGTACATCGTCAGCAATAGTAAATGCGTTCTGAAGAGTAATGCTCTGCTCAGAAACGAACTTGAGTCTTTCGTTGGGAACAACAATGAGAGAGTCAACGCAAGCAGCAAGCTGCTCAATGCCCTGCTCTGCCTGTGCCATTCTCTTCTTACCCTCAAAAGCGAAGGGCTTTGTAACAACAGCAACTGTGAGGATACCCATATCCTTTGCAATCTTTGCAACTACGGGTGCTGCACCTGTACCTGTGCCGCCGCCCATACCTGCGGTAACGAATACCATATCTGTATCCTTAAGGATTGCTGCGATTTCTTCTTTATTCTCTTCGGCAGCCTTCATACCAACCTCGGGGAGAGAGCCTGCGCCCTTACCGCGAGTAACCTTTTCGCCGATCTGAATCTTCTGGGAAGCCTTGGAGAAACGGAGAACGTGCTCGTCAGTATTAACTGCAATAAACTCTACGTTGCGAACCTCCATCTTTACCATTCGGTTAACTGCGTTACCGCCGCCGCCACCGACACCGATAACCTTAATAACGGGTAAATAATCTACTACTTCTCTTTCTAACTCAAAAGCCATTTGCTTGTCCTCCTTGAAACATCTATATAAATTAGATTTATACGCTTATATTTGCGGCTGAATATAGTTTTACACTATTATCCACTTTATAATAAAGTAACACATTCGTGCGATAATTTCAACATTTTTTTGAAATTTATTGTATTTTTTTATGTTTTCACCATAAAAGCTTGCCGATATTCAGCATATCCGTTACTTTTTGCCTTAAAAGAAAATATATTTCTTTTAAAAATGCCGGTGTCGGACTAAGCCAATCAGTATTCATAAGCCATCGTCGGCTCCTCCAAAGGCTCTGTGGTTGTCTGTGGAGCTGTTGTATCGGGACCGAGGATTGAGTAGGGATTGAAGTAAGACCTTGCATCCTCGCCGTTACAGGTTGATACATCCAATTCGCCCATAACAGCAGTGCCTTCAGCTTTATCCAGGTCTGCAATAATCTTCTCCGCTACCTGCATTTTGTAGCCTATATCCTCGGGAATGCCCATATAAACAACAATTCTGTCATCGTGAACATATCTTAATTCGAAGACATCCTCACGAGTTATAATATTGATTTCATTGATTTTGGTAGCACTAAGCTGAGAATTTGCAGAGAACATCTCTTCAAGTGCTCTTTCCAGCACATCAGAACCGAAGTCCACAAACTCACCCTCAGCCCTTGCTTTAATCTGGATTCCCTCAATAAAGGGCACAGCAACATCATCTGCGCTATCTCTTACCTCAAGCACCTTGCCCTTATCGCTTATAATGTGTATTCCGCCCATTGCGTTAATCTTTGCGGCAGGCTTTGCCATTTTAAGATCAATGCCGAATTTATTGGGAAAAATGCTGTAAACATCAGCCTCTTCAACATAAGGATACATCTGCTCGATTCTATCCTCTGCCCTGTTTTTATTAGCTGAGAATATATTATCACCCACATAAAGTCCGCTGGCATTTACAATATCCTTTTTTGTGTACCGCTCTATGCCGTTTACCTCAAAATCCTTTGCTTTAAAGAAAACAGTAAGAGAAAGTATCAGAAGCACAAGGGCAAGCACTAAGCCTAAAACCGTAAAGCCCACAGCTTTTCTGAACTTCTTAGCACGCAGAGAAAGCGGTTTTTTCTTTTTGGGAACAGGCTTCTGTGTAGCGGGCTTTCTTTTAGGAGCAGTCTGGGGTCTTGCCTTCTGTGGCTGACGGGTACTGCTTTGTGCAGGTCTTTTAGGAGCAGAGGCTGTGGAGGGTTTATTTATGCCGCTTCGCTGTGTCGTGCTCCTTTGAGGCACATCGTCGTAATAACTGCTGACTCTCTGTCCCCTGCTTTGAGCAGGTTTTTTTGCATTTGAAGCCATATCAGCCTTTCGCTGAGCCTGACCGCTTCTGTCTACTCGTCTTGAAGAATCGTAGTCCGAAGAGCTTTTCACTCTGTCTCTTGCATAGGTTGAGGGTGCAGAAGCACTCCTGCTTCTGCTCTGAGTGCCGGAAGCTCTCTGGGCAGTACCGGTTTTATTACCACTCTTATCCGAAGGCTTCCTCGAAGCTACGGATGCCGACTTTATTTTCTCAAGCCGCATTGTATCCTGACTCAAGGTGCTCCTGCGGGGAGTCTTGTTTTTTGAACCGCTTTTATTTGATTTTGAAGAGCTTTTATTGTTTTTAAAATCCTTCAGCGAAGGAATAGCGGCGGTTTTGTCGTCCATACAGCCACCTCCTTTTAACATCCTTATTTTTTTCTTTACCCTATATTTTAAACCATAAATTCCATATAGTCAAATTTTCTGTATTTTTGCACCAAGGCTTAGAAGCACTCCGTCAAAGTCCTCATAACCTCGGTCAAGATATTTTGTTGTATCAATTTCTGCCACACCTTGTGCCGAAAGAGCAGCCACCACCAAAGCCGCCGAGCCTCGAAGGTCCTGCGCCTGCAAGGAGGAGCTGTAAAGCTTTTCAACTCCCTGCACTACCGCCACTTTGCCAACAGTCTTCACATTGGCACCCAACCTTAAAAACTCGCCGATATGCTTATATCGACTCTCAAATACATTCTCCACAAACACCGTTGTTCCCTTTGCAATGGTTGCCATAGCCATAAGCGGTGCCTGTGCATCCGTCGGAAATCCGGGATAAGGAGTTGTGCGTGTAAGGCTCCACGCCTTTGGTCTTTCGGGACATTCTATGTTCATTATTCCCTCTTTTACGGAAACGCTGCAGCCTGCTTCCTCAAAAACAGGTATCACTGCACTGAGGTGTGAGGGTATTACATCTTTAAGTACTATATCCGAGCCTGTTACTGCCGCCGCAGACATAAGGGTTGCGGCAACAATCCTGTCAGGAATTATGTTATGTGAAGTGCCGTGAAGCTCCTCTCTGCCTTCAATAACTATTGTACCTTCTCCTGCACCATAAATGCAAGCCCCGCATTTATTAAGGTAATCGGCAAGGTCTTCAATCTCGGGTTCTCTTGCCGCATTTGTTATAACCGTTGTACCCTTTGCAAGGGTTGCGGCAAGCATTATATTTTCCGTTGCTCCCACACTTGGGAAGGACAGAGAAATCTTTGTGCCGTTAAGTCCTTTCGGTGCACAGCACACAAGCTCTCCGTGATGCTCCGTAATCTCTGTGCCCATTTGCCTTAAAGCCTCAAGGTGCAAATCTATAGGTCTGGGGCCTAACTCACAGCCGCCGGGAAAAGAAAGCTTTGCTCTGCCGCATCGTCCAAGTATTGCACCTAAAAACACAATCGAAGAGCGCATCTGTCGCATAAGGGAATCAGAAATACTGTCCGAGCTTATGTCTTTTGTGTTTACCACAAGGGTGTGTCCGTGGCGATTTACCTTGGCACCCAGACACCTTAAAATCTTTATCGAGGTTTCTGTATCCGTCAGGCAGGGACAGTTGTGAAGAACACTCTCGTCAGCAGTAAGCACCGTTGCCGCCAGTATGGGTAATGCACTGTTCTTTGCTCCCTGAAGCTTTACCTCACCCTTGAGCTTCCTGCCGCCCTCAATAAAAAGTTTAGCCACACAATACACCCTTTCTGCATAAAATCAAAGCACACTGTTCCTTATTCTATGCAAAAAAGAGCCCGATTGTGACTAAGTGTATTTTATTTTTTCGAGAGAACTTCCTCTATAACCTTGTAAATCCTCTCGTTTGCATCAGAAATCGCCATTTTATGAGCATTATCTCCATACTCTTTAAGAAGCTTTTTATCTGAAACAATACGGTCAATCTCTTCTGTTAGTCGCTCAGAGGTCAGATCCTTTTCCTCAATAACAGAAGCCGCATTCTCATTCACAAGTGCCATAGCATTGTGGAACTGATGGTTTTCTGCAACCGTAGGAGAAGGAATAAGCACCGAGGGTTTACCCATTATCTGAATTTCTGTGAGAGTTATTGCACCGCAACGGCAGACAACCAAGTCAGCCGCCGCAAGACAAACATCCATATTATTTATGTATTCACGAACGTCAAGGTTTGAGCATTTCGAGGCATCGCAACCCTTCTCCTTGAGAAGCTCGGGAAACCACAATCCGTACTTACCGTAACCGTGAATATGCTGATATTTACCGTCTTTTCCGCTTCTGGCAATAAGCGGTGCCATATTCTCGTTTATCTTTCGAGCACCCATACTTCCGCCGAAAGAAAGCACCAGAGGCCGCTCGTCAAGTCCTAAAGCTTTTCTGGCAGATTCTTTGTCTGCATTTAAAATCTGTGAACGCACAGGATTACCTGTAAGCGAGAATTTGCAAGATTTATCAAAATGCTTTCTTGCGGCATCCATAGCCAGCATTACACACTTTGCCTCTTTAGAGAGCATCTTGTTTGTAACACCGGGATAAGCATTCTGCTCATGTATAACCGTGGGAATAGAGAGCTTCTGTGCGGCTCTTATAACCGGTCCGCTTACATATCCGCCTGTACCCACACAAATATCGGGAGCAAACTCCTTTATCATTTTCTTTGCCGCTTTTGAAGAAGACATAGCCTTAAAAACGGTTCCGATATTCTCACATATAGCCTTGGGGCTTAAGCTTCTCTTAAAGCCTCGGATAGACACAGATTTTATAGAAAAGCCTGCATCGGGTACGAGCTTCTGTTCAAGCCCGCCCTCGTTTCCGATAAACATAATTTCTGCCGAAGGGTTATGCTCTTTAATTGTCTGTGCTATAGCAATAGCGGGATTTATATGGCCTGCGGTACCGCCGCCTGCGAGTAATACTTTCATAAATAACCTTCCTTTAAAAGAAGAAACTAAACTTTAAATAGATTATACCTTTTCCATTCTGGACCTTCTGGAAACGGAAAGCACTACACCCATCTGTGCCAGAAGCATAATAAGGGATGTACCTCCGTAGCTGAAGAATGGCAGTGAGATACCCGTATTGGGAAGCCAGTCGGTAATTACAAGGATATTGAGAATAACCTGCAAGCCAATCTGTGCAGAAAGGCCGCAACCGAGGAGCTTTCCGAAAACGTCAGAGCATCTCTGAGAAAGATATATACCTCTCCATACAAGAAGAGCAAAAAGAACAAGAATTGCAATTGCACCTACAAGACCAAGCTCTTCGCATACAACAGCAAAAACAAAGTCATTCTGAGGCTCGGGAATATAAAGATATTTCTGTCTTGAATTGCCAAGACCCTGACCCCATACTCCGCCTGAGCCGATGGCATAGAGAGAGTTTCTTGTCTGCCATGTATCCTGCCACTGCTGTTCATTTTGATATTCAAGGGCAGTTCCCCAGCCTTCCATTCGTTCCATAGCATAACCGAGTAAACCTGTAGACAGAGCAATAATAAAGGCAACAGCCACAACCGACAAAATAACAATAAAATACTTAAGAGGCATACCTCCAAGCCAGAGCATTATGAGCACCAAAAAGAACATAATTACGATACAGGAGTAGTGTGGCTCAAAGTAAAGCAGAAGTGCAGTTGAGCCTAACACCGCCATACCCGGCAAGAAGCTGTACTTTATGTACTGCATTTTTTCTGCATATCTTGTAGCCACATAAGCCATAAATACAATAACACAGAATTTTGAAATCTCAGATGCCTGAAAGCTCAAAGGGCCTAAATTAATCCATCGCTTTACACCATTAGCTGCAGGTATGCAAAGTACAAGCACCAAGGCAACATAAGAAGCCACAAGGAACACCTTAGCAAAGCGATAAAAAATATGATAATTCACAAAAGAAAGACCTATCATAGCGGCAATACCGATCACCGCAAACAGAATCTGTCTTTTAAGGTAATAGTAACTGTCACTCTCCTCTGCATAAGCAAAGGGATAGCTTGCAGAGAACATCATAAGAATACCAATAGCAAGAAGCACAAGCACAAGGATAAGGAAGGGCATATCTATTCCCAAACCCACAGACACAAACTTAAACTTCTTTTTCTTTCTGCTCTGGTAACTTCTTGCTCTCTGCTCAGAGGGCGCAGGTCTGCTGCCTTGAGATTCGCTGCTGTAAAGCCGCAGGTTTTCTCTGCCGGGCACAGCCATTGTGCTATTGAAACTGCGCATATCATTTCCCTCCTGAAAATATAGTCGAATTACATTAGTACAAAACTTTTAAGCTAAATTAACAACGCCGAAATACACAAGAACTGCGGCAATAGCACCAAGAATAACGGTTAAAAGACTGAACACACAAACAATCTTAACCTCGCTCCAGCCACACATCTCAAAATGATGATGAATGGGGCTCATTTTGAAAAGACGCTTACCGTGTGTAAGCTTAAAGTAGCTTACCTGAAGCATAACAGAAAACATCTCCATAAGGTAAACAAAGCCGATAAGTAAAAGAAGTATAGGAACATTAAGTGCAAACATAATTGAGCAAACCATACCGCCCAAAAAGAGTGAGCCGGTATCGCCCATAAATACCTTTGCAGGATGGAAGTTCCAAACAAGGAAGCCCAGACATCCGCCTGCAAGAGCCGCACTCTCGATAACACCGCCGATGTTCTTGAGCATTGTGGAAATAAGCATCATAATAATTGCGGCAAAGAATGTAATAGAGCCGTCAAGGCCATCAATACCGTCTGTAAGGTTTGCGGCATTTACAATACCGACAATAACAAGTGCAGAAACAACATAGTAGAACCAGCCAAGGTCAACAGCACCTGCAAAAGGAATAATAGTGGTTGTAAAGCTATCGTCAACAAAGCCCATAGCTGCAAGGTAAAGGATTGCAACTGCGAACTGCATCACAAGCTTTTGCTTTGCAGTAAGACCCAGATTACGCTTTTTAACAACCTTTATGTAATCATCAACAAAGCCGATTATGCCATAACCAAGAGCCATAATAAGACCGATGATAATCTTTGACTGCTGAGTGGTAAAGCCTGCAGAAGCATCTGTTGTCGCAATCTTTGCAACATAGAAAGCAACAGTAGATACAATGATTGCAATAATAAACATAATACCGCCCATTGTAGGAGTACCCTGCTTTTTCTTATGCCAATCAGGACCTATTTCCAAGATTGTCTGACCGAATTTTAGCTTATGCAGGAAAGGAATAAGAAACTTTCCCAAAAGTGCCGAAATAATGAATGCCGCCGCTGCCGCACCAAATGCCCATAACATATTTTCCACAAATATCATTCCTTTACTTTAATAATTCGTTTACAAGCGGTATGAGTTTATCTATAGAAGCACCCCATCCGCACATAATACATACACACAAAAGCACCTGTTTAACAGTGTACTTGCTGTCAAAGGGAATAAACACCCTGCTCATAAACACACCGTAAAGCACCTCGAAGCAGATACAGGTCTCTCTTTTCTGAATATTAAGAGCAGAAACATCTCCGCTTGTTCCGTCCAAGCAGTATGTCAGCTTTCTTACATCTTCTGTGAGTGTAAGCTTTAAATCAAAGGGCAAAACAACACATCTTGTATTCTTCGGCAAAATGACCTCACCCTTATTTGTTTCATCTGCCACCGCAAGAAGCGAGACCATATTTATATCTGCCCTGTCTATACATTTAAGGACTAATTCAAGGATACATTGTGTATCTTCTTCTTTTGCAAAAATTGTCAACTTATCCTTTAACATAGTTCCTCCTGAAAATTATTTTAGTCACTTACTCCGCCTGCCGTAAACTGAACCTTAACCACCGTACCCGGCGAAACCATAGTTCCCGCAGGAATACTCTGGGAGGTTGAAAAGCTCAGCGAAGAGCTTGTAATGCCTGTCACACTTACATTAATATCGTAAGCCGAGGCAAAATAGTTCATATCATAAATAGTAAAGCCCGTCATATCAGGAACCTCTACCTTTTCCTGAGCACTTGACTCGTCGGTGTAAAGCACTACATTACCGCCCTTGGGAATTGATGTTCCCGCAGAAGGCACCTGAGCAAGCACCACATCGCCGTCACCCTTGACAGAGGTTGTGAAACCTTCGCTCTCTGCTATACGCTCTGCATCCTCAACAGAAAGACCGATGTATGTTCCTGTTGTTTTATCAAGTGCCTCAAGTTCTTCCTCTGTGTACTGGGTTGCTACCTGCATATAAGGCAGTACCTCTGCCATAATCTGTGAATAAACAGGAGCTGCAACCTGACTTCCGTAGTAAGCCGCACCTGTGGGAGTATCAAAGAACACAAGACACACCACCTCGGCATTTTCTGCAGGAGCAAATCCGCAGAAGGATGCGATATAGTCGAGTATTCCGTCGCCATTGGCGTCTCTCTTTGCCTCAGAGGTACCTGTTTTGCCTGCCACTCTGTAGCCTGCAACGTATCCGTTTTTACCTGAGCCGGATACTGCATTTTCTTCCAGAATATCTGCAACCAGAGCTGCCGTATCGGTAGAAATAACCTGTCTTTTAACCTCGGTAGAAATTACCTGCTGAACGTTGCCCTCTGCATCCTCAATCCTGTCAACAACATGGGGCTGAACAAGATAACCGCCGTTTGCAATGGCACAAACCGCAGTTGCAACCTGAATGGGAGTTACCGCAAAGTTCTGTCCGAAGGAAGCTGTTGCAAGGTTTACGGGAAGCATGGAGCCGTCTTCGGAGAAGAAGATGTCGTTTGCTTCACCGGGCAGGTCAATGCCTGTTTTCTCAGAGAATCCGAATGCCTGATAATATTCCCAGAAACGTTCCTCGCCCACAAGCTCACCTATCTGCATAAAAGCAGGGTTGCAGGAGTTTTTAATGCAATCACGAAGATTCTGTGTACCGTGACCTGCGTGATAGTGACAACTCATGGTTTCGCCCGTAACTGTATAGGCACCGTCACAGAAGAAGGTGGAGTCCTCGCTTACAAGGTTTTCTTCCAGAGCCATAGCCGCTGTGAACATCTTGAACACAGATCCGGGATAGTAGGTATCACTCACCGCTTTGTTTCGCCATATTTTCTGTACCGCGGCACTTTCTGCGGCAGCTCTCTCTTCCTCGGGAAGCTTGCGGATTTCTTCTCTTACCTCATCAGGAAGAGTGTATGGATCATTCAAATCATATCCGCCTACCGAAGCCATGGCTCTTATAGCACCCGTGTTTACATCCATAATAATGCACACACCGCGGTTACAAACAGAATGCTCATCAATTGCCTGCTGCATATATTTTTCGGCAATAGCCTGTATTGTTTCGTCAATGGTCAGGTAAAGATTACTGCCGTCAATAGCATCTACCTTCTGACTGTAAGAGAAAGGCATCGCAGTACCCGCAGCATCCGTTGCTGTTACAAGTCTGCCTGCTGTGCCTTTAAGCACATCATCGTACTGGTATTCAACACCGTCAAGTCCCTGATTATCCGTTCCTGTAAAGCCGATTACCGAGCAAGCAAGGGCGTTGGAAGGATAATATCTTTTGTAATCCTCGATCATAAAGATAACGTTTGAGCTTATATCGTCCTCGTTCTCTATCTTATCCATAAATTCAAGGACTTCTTCGCGTTTGTCCTTTTCTACCTGCTTTTTAATTTCAACATAGTAACTGTTCTGCTTGGTTTTTTCAAAAACCTTTTCTTTGTCAAGGTCAAGAATCTCTGCAAGTCCGTCTGCAACTATGCGTCTATCTTCGTCATTTTCAAGATATACAGGAGCAATTACAACCTTCCATACCGACGCAGATTCTGCAAGGGTTTTTCCGTTTACATCGTAAATTGTACCTCTCTTTGCAGGCAACACAGCAGGTGTGAGCTGCTGATTTACCGCCTTGCTCTGCAATTCATCAGCCTTAAAAATCTGCAGGTATCCGAGTCTCAGCACCGCCGCACCAAATCCGAGGATAAGGATTATGGCAAGCAATATCTGTGAGCGACTTTTAAAAGTCTGTTTTTTCCCTTTAGCCACAAAAGTCGACCTCCGTTTTCATAAAAAAGTCAAAACATTACGTTATGCACAAAAATTAACACTCTTTAAAATAGCAGAAAAAGAGTCAAGACAAAAATCTTAACTCTCATCCCAACACAACATACTTATTACAAAGAATTGTATGTTATGACAACATTGAACCAAAGTACTCGCCAACCTCATCGAAGACGGTACCCTCATCCTCTGAAAATATTTCTGCCTTATCCGAATCGGCAAGGCTTATATATCGTTTCTGCTGATTTGTAGCTCTCGACATACCTAAGTTTGTGCGGGCATACTCCTCTACTGTTGCAGTAGAGAGCGAGGCATCCACCTTTGCCTGAAGCTGAATATACTCACTGCGGCTTGTCTCAAGCTCTGTGTTTGCCGCTGTAATCTTCTGATTAAGCTCTGCAAGCTGAACCTGACCGTGAATGATAACACCCACAACCACCACAATAATGCTTGCCAAGATGAAGCCGAAGGCAAGTGCCGCAAAATTATGCTGTCTGCGCTGACCTGTTTCTTCTACTGCTTCAGGAAGCTCAACAATACGATTGTTAGCAAGTCTTTTCTTAACCTTTTTGGGAGCAGGCTTCTTTGCTGCAGTACCGCTTGTTTCAAAGAGGCTTAAATCATAACCTCTGGTTGCGGACATATACGCGCTGTAAGACATAACACATTCCCCTATCTATTAATATTCTTTCATACACCTTAAACTGTCTTTTACAGTTTTTCACACACTCTCAGCTTTGCACTTCTGCTTCTGAGATTCTCTGCAAGCTCTTCGTCGCTTGCAACAATTGGTTTGCGACTGATAAGTTTTGCTTTCGGTTTGTTGCCGCATACACAAACAGGAAAATCCGGCGGACAGGTACAGCCTGTGCACCATTTCGCCATTCTTTGTTTTGTTATTCTGTCCTCTATGGAATGGAAGGTAATCACCGCAAGTCTTCCGCCTGTATTCAGCATTTCGAAGGCTGAATCAAGTCCTCGTTCAAGCTCCCCGAATTCATCGTTTACCGCAATTCTCAAAGCCTGAAAGGTCTGTCTTGCAGGATGTCCCTCTCTTCTCACTCTCTGGGGTACTGCACTCTTGATTATTTCTGCCAGCTCCAAAGTGGTGAGTATTTCTTTTTCTTCTCTGTATTTTACTATCGCTCTTGCTATTGAAGAAGCATATTTATCTTCGCCATAGGTGCCGATAATTCTTGCAATCTCTGCATAAGGCAGGGTGTTTACAAGAGTTGCGGCCGTGTCGCCCTCCTGACTCATTCTCATATCAAGAGGTGCATCCTCGTGGAAAGAGAAACCCCTTTCTGCTGTATCAAGCTGATGGGAAGAAACTCCAATATCAAGGAGCACTCCGTCTACCTTCTGAACTCCCCTCCCAAAGAGGAGCTCTTTCATATCACCGAAACGACCCTTTACTATCTCTGAGCAAGGCTCATCTTTAAATCTTTCTGTTACTGTTTTTATTGCATCAGGGTCTCTGTCGATTGAGTAAAGCTTTCCGTTTTCAAGCCTCTTGAGGATTTCCGAGGAATGTCCTCCGCCCCCTGCCGTACCGTCAACATAAATTCCGTCGGGCTTTATATTAAGACCATTGATAGATTCCTGAAGCAGTACCGATATATGTTTAAATTCCATATCAGAGCCTCAACAATTCCAGAGCCTCTGCGAAAGACTCCTGCATAGTCTGAGCCATAAACTCATCGTAGGTTTCTTTATCCCAGATTTCAATTCTTGTATCCATGCCCAGTACAACAAGATCCTTCTTGAAGCCTGCACCCTCACGCAATGCCTGAGGAATCTGAACTCTGCCTTGAGAGTTAAAGGTAGTTTCTGTAGCAGGTGCTACCAGAATGTACTGGAGCTTCAGCGCTTTTGCAGCACCGAGAGCACGAATCTGAGTACGAAGACTGTCAAACTCCTGACAAGACATAACCTGAAGTGAGCGATACTTTTCATTGAAGCCGTTTGTTACATAGAAGCTTTCGCCTAATTCTTCGCGGAATTTCTGGGGCAGAATGACACGACCCTTGCTATCCATGCTTTGATATGTGATACCGGTAAACACTCTTCCCCACCATCCTTTCGATTCGACGAATTTCGTGACATTTTGTGCCACACACATACACCAAATGACACCGTATGTATATTATAACCTATAGCAAATTAAAATGCAAGAAAAAGATTACGATTTTTTTACTAATATTACGATTGTTTTTTACCACAATATACACAAAAAAACGGCATAACAATGGGGCTTCCCGCTGTTACGCCGATTTTTTCGAACATACATTTGAATACATCCTTTTCTCTCTATATTACAATGGTTACAATCTCAAAATGACACCGCCCATTAAAATCTTTCGCCGATAAAGCATACTTTTACGACTCTCTCCTTTTGTTCCAATCCCGTAGAGTCGGGTCTCCGTGCCCGTCCGTATACAATCTACCCTCTACGTAGGGGCGATTCACGAATCTCCCCTGCAAAGCATCTTCCTTCTACACAAATCATTTCAGGAAGATGATATTTTCCCCTACAAAACTCCTCCCGACACATCCAACTCGGAGGATGTGTATATTTTCATAAAACTAACGTCTTCCTCTACACAAATAAAAAAGCGGTAACGACAAATTGCCGCTACCGCTAATCTGCATTTATTAAAATTTTAGAATCAGAAGTTGTTTGTTCCTGTGCCTGTCTTCTGGGTCATCTTGATATTCTGGCGAGTCTTACGAAGCTCTGTGAGCTGATATGTGATAGCCTCATCAGTCTTCTTCATAACATCCTCAACAAACTCGCTGGCTGCTCTGCGCATATCAGCGGTCTTTGCCTTAACATCGTTGAGAATCTCGTTAGCCTGTGCGTGTGCTGCACGAACGATCTCGCTCTCATTAACCATCTGCTTCTTTTTCTCTTCTGCTTCGCGGATGATACCCTCTGCCTCACGCTTTGCTTCAGCAATAATCTGAGATCTGTCAGCAACGATGTTCTTTGCCTGACGAACCTCAGAAGGAAGAGAATCCTGAATCTCGTCAATAATATCTAAAATCTGCTCTGTGTCGATAAGTGACTTACCGCCTGTGAGAGGAACAGCCTTTGCGTCCTCCATAATGCCCTGAATCTCGTTAAGCAGTTCTTCTACTCTTTTCATATATAAAACATCCTTTCCTATCTGAATACTACATACACTTATATTATTTCACAAATTTTTCCCCATGTCAACTGTTTTTCTGCAGTCTTTCAACTATTTTTCTGTGAATTGAAGCAGGAACAAAATTGCTTATATCTCCGCCAAAGGAGGCAATCTGCTTTACGACCGAAGAGCTTAAGTACATATAATCCTGACTTGTATTAAGGTAAACCGTCTCCACCTCGGGATAAAGCTTCTTGTTTATCATAGACATCTGGAATTCATATTCAAAGTCAGAAACCGCACGAAGACCCTTGACTACAGCCACAGCGCCCTTCTCCTTTGCATAATCCACCAAAAGACCTGAGAAACTGTCTACCTCTACATTTGCATAATCCTTGGTTACTTCTTTAAGCAATCCAATTCTCTCCTCAACGGTAAAGCTGGGATTCTTGGATGTATTGCAAAGCACCGCAACAATAACCTTATCAAAAAGTCTTGAAGCACGGCTTATAATATCAAGGTGGCCCAAGGTTACAGGGTCAAAACTGCCGGGACAAATTGCAATCTTCATAAAAACACCTCCGAAAATTTTAGTTCGGAATATCCACTCTGTAGGTTGTTATCTTTATTTTACCATAGCGATAGGTTCTGTCAAGATTGAAAATACCTGCACTCTCGGGAAGTTCCTCTGTATCAGCGGTTTCTACCACGATAATACCCGTATTGTTCATAACACTCGGCAACATCTCAAGCGCTCTTTTTGCCAAACCCTTATTATAGGGCGGGTCAACGAAGGCTACATCAAACTTCTGAGCACAACCGCTCAGAAGTGCAAAGGAATCGCCAAGACGCACCTGAGCATCCTCAGAAAGACCGAGAGTCTCCAGGTTCTTTCTCACAACAGCCACTGCGTCCTTTCTCATATCAAAGAAATACGCACCCTTTGCCCCACGAGAAAGTGCCTCTATACCCATCTGTCCGCTTCCTGCAAAGAGGTCTAAAAACATTCTGCCCTCAACCTCAAACTGAATTATCGAAAAAACCGACTCTTTAACCTTATCGGTAGTGGGTCTTACATCGTCGCCCGAAAGCGTTATAAGCTTTCTGCCTCTTGCTTTACCTGTAATTACTCGCATAAACTCTCCTCGTTTTCTTATACTTATTCTTCCTCATCATTGGGATGAAAATGTCTGTAAACCGCCAGTGCCGCAGGCTTTGTCATTCTAGGCACAAGCAACAATTCATCAATATCTGCGTGGGATATGTTTTTTATAGAGCCAAAATGCTTGAGAAGAAGCTTTCCTCTCTCCTGACCGATACCTTCAATGTCGGTCAGAGAGCTTTTAAGCATAGCACTGCTTCTTCTCTTTCGATGAAATCCGATTGCAAACCTATGAACCTCGTCCTGCACCGAGCTTATAAACGTAAAAAGCCTTCTGTTATTATTTATTGTTATTTCTCTGTTGTCTGTTGTAATAGCTCGGGTACGGTGATTGCCGTCCTTTACCATACCGAAAAGGTACACATCGGGAGCATACTTCTCAACTATATCCTTTACTGCAGAAACCTGACCCTTGCCACCGTCAAGAAGAATAAGGTCAGGAAGTCTGCCGAAGCCCTCTCCCTCATCCTTATGCAAAAGGTATTCTTCAAATCTTCTTTCCAAAACCTCTCTCATTGAGGAGTAATCATCCTGACCCTCAAAGGACTTTATTTTAAATTTCTTATATGCCTTTTTAAGAGGTTTTCCGTTTTCAAAAACCACCATACCTGCTACATTTTCCGCTCCCGATTGATTAGAAATATCGTAGGACTCAATGTAAGCAGGCAGTCTGTCCATAGAGAGCAAATCACGAAGCTCCTGCAAAACAGAAAGCTCCTTGCCCGTAAAGCCCGAAAGCTGAGCAAGCTTCTCTGCCGCGTTATCCCTGCACATAAGCACCAGCGACCTCTGCTGACCGATTTTGGGTACGTTTATATATACTCTCTTGCCTCGTTTTTCCGAAAGCCATTTCTCAAGGAGCTCTGCATTCTCAATTTCCTCATCCAAGGTTACAGCCTCGGGTAAGCTTCTGCCCGAAGAATAGAAGCTTATGATAAACTCCTCTCTTGCTTCCTTATCGTCGTCCAGAATGTCCACCACAAAATCCAGTTTATCGCAGAGCCTTCCGCCCTCAAAGCGAAAAACTGCAAAACAGGCTTTGTCGTTATTCTTAGCGTAAGCGATAACATCCTGATTCTTAACATCCGAGCGGATAACCTTCTGTTTATCAGAAAGCTTTTTGATTGCATTTATGCTGTCACGAAGAGCAGCGGCTCTTTCAAACTCAAGATTTTCTGCCGCCTGCTCCATTTCAGCGGTCAGCTTTTTAAGGGATTCACTGCTGCCTCCCGAAAGAAAATCCAGAGCATAGTCTACCCTCTTCTTATAATCTGCAAACTTCACCTTACCTGTACAGGGTGCACAGCATTTCTTAATGTGAAAGTTAAGGCAGGGTCTTGCCTTGCCAAAATCCTCGGGAAATCGACGATTACAATCGGGCAGCATAAATACAGAATTAGCTTCCTGCACCGCCTGCTTTACAACAAAAGAAGAATTATAAGGGCCGATGTACCTTGCATCCTCGTCATCCTTCTGCAATGCACAGGAGATTCTCTGCCACTTATCGCCGCTCACCTTAATATAGCTGTAGCCCTTGTCATCTTTTAAAAGGATATTATACTTGGGCTTGTGCTGTTTGATAAGACTGCACTCAAGGATAAGTGCTTCAAACTCGCTGTCGGTAATAATATAGTCAAAGTCATCTACCGACTCCACCATACATCTTACCTTAGGAGAGTGATTGTTCTGCGAACCGAAATACTGACTCACTCTGTTTTTAAGCTTCTTCGCCTTACCGATATAAACAATCTCTTTTTTCTTATTCTTCATTATATACACACCGCTCTGCAAAGGCAGAGCCATAGCCTTCTTACGAAGCAAGGACATCTTTTCGTTCACAGCATCACCTCCAAAATCTGACTATAAAATCAATAAACAAAAAAGGCGGAGCATACCACTCCGCCCTGCACTGTGCAAAATAATTATTCAGAAAAGCCGGACTCAACCAGAGTTACAAGACCCTCAACAGCCTCTGTCTCGTCAGGACCGTCTGCGAAAACCTTGATGGTTGTACCGCCGAGGATACCAAGGGAAAGTACGCCAAGAAGACTCTTTGCGTTAACTCTTCTTTCGTCCTTCTCTACCCAGATTGTAGATTTAAACTCATTTGCCTTCTGTGTGAAATAAGTTGCAGGACGTGCGTGCAAACCTGTTTTGTTCTGAACTAAAACATCCTTACCGAACATGTATAATACCCTCTCTTATCAAACATATTTTCTGAAACAGCAGAAAAGCTTATGAGGCAATCTGCTCTATTGTTCATTTTTTGTTATTATATCCACAAAATTCGTGAAGGTCAACACCATAAAAACAATTTTGTTTTGATACACTATACTATATAAAAACTAATATCGTTTATTGTGCAAAATAACAACATAGAAAAGCATTAAAATAAGCTCTCAAGCCTCTTCTCCACTGTCTTCTGCAAGGGTTTTGAGAAACTCCTGTTCTTTCTTTTCAAGCACCGCGGTCTTGAGCATATCGGGACGTCTTTTGTAAGTTTCCTTTATAGCCTGCTCTCTACGCCATTTTTCTATATTTGCATGATGCCCGCTGAGCAGTACATCGGGCACTCTTTCTTCTCTCCAAACCTCAGGTCTTGTATACTGAGGATACTCCAGAAGCGAGGAATAATGGCTCTCAAGTTCAAAGCATTCATCACTTGAAAGCACACCGGGAAGCATTCTGCACAAGGCATCAGCGAAAACAACGGCGGGCAATTCTCCGCCTGTCAGCACATAGTCACCTATGGAGATCTCCTCATCAATATACATATCAAGAAGCCTTTGGTCAACACCCTCATAATGTCCGCAGAGAATACAGATATTCTCGTAATTTGCAGAAACCTCTTTAACTATCTCCTGAGTAAGTGTTCTTCCTTTAGGCGACATATATACAAAATGAGGACGCTTTCCCAGAGTTTCACAGATATTTTCAAAGCAAAGAGCAATAGGCTCCGCCATCATTAGCATACCCATTCCTCCGCCGTAGGGAGCATCGTCAACTCTTCTGTGTTTATCAAATGCAAAATCACGAAGTTGATGGCAGACAATCTCTACCGCACCGCTCTTCCTCGCCCTTCCGATAATACTCTCAGAGAGCACTGCCTCGCACATTTCAGGGAAAAGAGTAATTATATCAATCCTCATCGTCAAAAATACCTTTCATAGGTGTGATAAGTACATAGCCGCTCTCAGGTGAAATCTCCTTCACCACGTCGGGAATCACGGGAATGTAATAAGCCTTGCCATCCTTATCCTTAAGCTCATAAACATCGTTGGCACCTGTTTTGAGCACATCGGTAAGCTTGCCGTAAACCTCATCGGTATCGAAATCTCTTATCTCAAGCCCCACCAAATCCTGCACAAAATGCACTCCCTTTGGAAGCTTTGCATCGCTTCTCTTCATATAAAGCACCTTACCTCTGAGGGTATCTGCCTGCTCAATGGAATCAATACCCTTGATTTTTACAAGAGCAATATTCTTATGAGGACGGGCTTTAACAGAAAGCTTCTCCTTACCCTCATTAAAATACAAAGTCTTAAACTGAGCTACAAAGTCGGGGCTGTCACACCAGCACTCAACTCTCATTTCGCCCTGTATTCCGTGAGTACCTACAATCTTTCCTATTTCAAGATAACTTTTAAGCACTTAAATCACTCTGCTCTTTCCTACAAATATAAAATTACAGTTTACTTTTTCTTTGATTTCTTGGATTTTTTCTTGTTCTGTTTGTTCTTTCTTTCGGCCTTTTTCTTTTCCTGCTCCTTCTTCTCTTTAATTGTGAAGTAAGCATACAGACCGCCTACAATAACCACACACACGATTATGATTGTGAGGAGAACCCAGAGATTTTCTACCTCTTTTTTTTCGCCGTTGATTACAATATCCTCGGCTCCCTTTTCGTTCTCGGGAAGTTCATCGGGAGTAGCATTGAGTCTTCTGTCTTTTCTCTCTACAGCAAAGCGGGTACAGTATTCCTCATCTGCATAACTGCCCTCGTTTGCATAGAGCACAAAGTCCTCTGTATAAACAGGATTCCCGTCTTTATCAAGAGAATCCACACCAAAAGCATAGTCACCGATAAATGCAGTGTTATCAGGCACACTCACACTCTTGAGCTTTGGGCAATTATAAAAGCAGAATCCGCCAAAAAACTGAACACTCTCAGGAATATGAACATAGGTAAGTGTCTGGTTGCCTGCAAAGGCATTACCGCTTATGCAGGTGATACCATCCGGAATGGTAACAATCTCGGCATCGCCGTCATATCTGTAAAAGTACTTGTTTTCAAAGATAACTGAGCTTCCGCCCTCGTATTTTTTGAGCCATGCTGTACGGTCAAATGCACCGCCGCCGATATACAAGAGCTCATCGGGAACATTTAAGTTATCAAGCTTTTCGCAACCCTCAAAGGCAGCTACGTTAATCTCCATAACAGAATCGGGAATATTTACATACTGAAGATTCTTACAGCCCTGAAAAGCCCTTGCTTCAATATACACAAGACCCTGTGGCAGATTGATTGCGGTCAGGTCATCGTTATACCAAAAAGCCTCCATACCGATAACAACAACCGGCAGACCATCGATGGTCTGAGGAACGGAAACATCTCCGCCTTCACCTATATATTTTACAATGCAGACACAATCTTCCTTACCGCTTGTCTCAATTCTGTACTGAAAACTGTTGGCATAAAGATGAATCTCATCAGAGCTATCAGATGCATTCTGAGTCGTTGCCTGCGAAGCCTGAGTCTCATCTGCAAAAACATTAACCGCAGAAAAGCTCAAAGACACCAAAAGTACAAGCATAAGCAAAAGGGAAATCAGTTTATTTCCCATTCGTTTTTCAAAAGTTGTCATGAAAAACACCTCTTCTCAATATAGCATTATACTAAAAAAACGTCCTCTTGTCAATTTTAACACATAGCCCTTAGTATTCCCTGCTTATTACTTTCCCTACTCCTCCCGTCAAAACCTTGCGGTTTCGCCACCCTCCTCTCAGAGGAGGGCTTATTTGGCTCCATCATTGAGGAAATTCCCCTGTTAGGGGAAATGTCTGCGAAGCAGACAAAAGGGTTGCCGTCTTCGCAGAAGAGCTGTCGAGCTTAGCGAGACTGAGGGAGTAACTACACACAGCAGACTTCCTGTAATCGTAGGGGGCGATTCACGAATCGCCCCTAATCCTTTCCTCAAACTCAAACCTTTTGGGACAATTCGTAAATCGCCCCTGCTGAAACTGCTCAAAAAACACAAAAGGCACATAGCAAACAAAAGCCTCTTATGCTTTGGAATGCTATATGCCTTTAGTGCGGTATTTTTTAACTTACTGATTAAATCAGTCGATTTCTACCTGAACCTTTACATCCTTGCGGATAGCAGCGCTGCGAGCAACTGTACGGATAGCCTTGGCGATTCTGCCCTGCTTGCCGATAATTCTGCCCATATCCTCTTCTGCTACGTGGATGTGGTAAACAACTGTGCCGTCCTCAAGGGGCTCGTCTGCTGTTACCTCAACCTTATCGGGAGTCTCAACAAGACCCTTTGCAATAATTGTAAGTAAGTCTTTCATTGAAAATTCTCCTATAATCAGATGATGTTGTTAGCCTTAAGAAGTGCCTTAACCTTATCTGTGGGCTGTGCGCCGTTAGCAATCCACTTCTTTGCAGCCTCAGCGTCGATCTTTACCTCTGCAGGCTGAATGAGGGGGTTGTAAGTACCGATCTCCTCGATGAAACGACCATCTCTGGGATAACGGGAATCAGCAACAACTACACGATAGAAGGGTCTTTTCTTTGCGCCCATTCTGCGAAGTCTGATTTTAACTGCCATGGTTTTTACCTCCAAAATAATAATTTGATTAATTTATTACAAGCCTTTCGGCATATAACCTGATTTTCTTTTACTGTCTGTTCTTTATCAGAAGCCGAAACCCGAACCTGTACCGCCACCGTCGAAGTTCATACCGCCCAGTCCGGGAAGGTGTCTGCGCTTGCCTTTTTTGCCCTTTGAGTTCATCTGCTTCATAAGCTTCTGCATCTGCTCAAGCTGTTTTAAAAGGCGGTTTACTTCCTCAACGCTGCGGCCTGAGCCTGCGGCAATTCTGCGTTTTCTGGAAGGATTGATTAAAGTGGGCTTTGCTCTCTCTGCAGGCGTCATAGAAAGGATAATTGCCTTTGACCAATCAAGCTGACGCTCGTCGATGTTTGCTTCCTCCAGCTTTTTCTCGCTCATACCGGGAAGCTTTGAGAGGATGCCTTTAATGGGACCCAGCTTGCTAATCTGCTCGTACTGAGCAAGCAAGTCGTTGAAGTCCATTTTATTCTGCATCATCTTTTGTGCAAGCTCTTCTGCCTGCTTCTGGTCAAGCTTTGCCTCTGCCTCTTCAATAAGAGTGAGTACATCGCCCATACCGAGAATTCGGCTTGCCATACGGTCGGGGTGGAAAACCTCCAAATCAGAGAGCTTTTCGCCCACACCTGCAAATTTTATGGGCTTACCTGTAACAGCTTTTACGGAAAGTGCCGCACCGCCACGGGTATCGCCGTCAAGCTTTGTGATGATAACACCTGTAATATCAAGAAGCTCGTTAAAGCTTTTTGCTACGTTAACTGCATCCTGACCTGTCATAGAGTCGATAACAAGGAGAATCTCCGCGGGGTTAACAGCACCCTTTACTCTCTCAAGCTCACCCATAAGCTCTTCGTCAATATGCAGACGACCTGCGGTATCGAGTATTACAATATCGTGACCATAGTCTTTTGCGTGCTTGATTGCCTTTTCGGCAATCTTAACAGGGTCTTCCTTACCCATTTCAAAAACAGGCACATCGGCATTTTTACCCACAACCTTTAGCTGTTCAATAGCCGCAGGACGATAAATATCGCAGGCTACAAGCAGAGGTCTGTGGTTCTGTGCCTTGAGCATTTTTGCAAGCTTACCCGAGTGAGTAGTTTTACCGGAGCCCTGAAGACCGCACATCATAATAACTGTGGGAGGCTTTGAAGAAAACTCCAGCCTTGCACTGTCGCCGCCCATAAGAGCTACAAGCTCTTCGTTTACAAGCTTAATAACCATCTGTGCGGGAGTAAGACTTTCCATAACCTTCTCGCCCACTGCACGCTCTGTAATTTTATTTGTAAAGTCTTTTGCAACCTTGTAGTTTACATCAGCCTCAAGAAGTGCAAGTCGCACCTCTCGCATAGCGGTTTTAACATCACTCTCGGAGAGTTTACCTTTATTCTTAAGTCGTTTGAAAACGCCGGTTATTTTTTCCGACAAGCTCTCAAATGCCATAACTACTCCTCCTGCTGTTCAAGTTTTTGAGTCAGAGAGATTATATTCAGAAGCGCCGATTTTATGTTTTCGTTATCGGTATCTGCCGCACTCTCTGCAAGACTCCGTATGCTCTTTGCACACTCTGTTACACCCTCGAATCTTTTATAAAGACCCAGTTTCTGTTCATATTCGTAAAGCTCAGCCTCCGAGCGTTTCACAAGATCCCTCACACCCTGACGGGTAATGCCCATAACCTCTGCTGTCTCGGAAAGAGAAAGGTCATCATTATAGTAGAGGGACACAGCCTCGTGCTGTTTAACGCTTAGAAGCTGACCGTAAAAATCAAATAAGAGGGAGATTTCCGTATTCTTATCCATTGGAGCTCCTCCCTTTTCTGTCGACTGTAAAGTTATTTTCTTTACACCTTTGCAATTATACTATCAGTACTGCCCTTTGTCAATAGCAAATATACAGAAAATTGCACAAAAAAGCCCAAGTTTATTTACTTATCCTATGAATCGGAAGCTTTAAAATGGGCAACTTTCACAAAAACCTCTTCATTTTGCACAATTTTATAAAATTGTGCTGATTTTTGCAAACCTTTATGCTATACTTATATAGATTAAATATTTACATTTATAAGGAGCAATTCTTACGGAACAGATTATTAACATTGACAGAATGGAACAGGCTGTTGCCTTGTTCGGAAGTTTTGACGAAAACATAAAACTCATTGAACACGAATACAATGTATCCGTTGTAGGCCGTGACAGCGAACTTAAAATAAGCGGTGACATAGAAAATGTGGACAAAGCAAAGAGAGTTATCGAAAGCCTCTTGATGCTCATAAACCGAGGCGAAACCCTCTCGGAGCAAAACATCCGCTACTGTATGTCCCTCATTAACGAGGGCTCTTCCGAGAAGATAGAAAATCTTGTAGGTGACTGTATCTGCATCACCTCAAAGGGTAAGCCCATTAAACCCAAAACTCTGGGACAAAAACGCTACTGCAACTGTATTGCCGACAACACCATTACCATTGGTGTAGGTCCTGCAGGTACAGGCAAAACCTACCTTGCGGTTGCTATGGCGGTTACAGCCTTCAGAGCAAAGCAAATAAACCGAATCATCCTCACCCGACCTGCTGTCGAAGCAGGCGAAAAGCTGGGATTTCTCCCCGGTGATTTACAGAGCAAGGTTGACCCTTATCTTCGACCTCTTTACGATGCCCTCTTCGATATGCTGGGAGCAGAAACCTATCAGAAGTATGTAGAGCGAGGCAACATTGAGGTTGCACCTCTTGCTTATATGCGAGGCAGAACCCTTGACGACAGTTTCATCATCCTTGACGAAGCACAGAACACCACCACGGAACAAATGAAGATGTTTTTAACCCGTCTTGGCTTTAACTCCAAAATGGTAATCACAGGCGACATAACCCAGATTGACCTGCCCAACGGTGCCCGCTCGGGACTTAAGGAATGCATAAAGGTACTCAAGGGTATCGACGATATTGCAAGCTGCACCTTCTCGGAGAAGGACGTTGTCCGTCACCGACTTGTGCAGGACATTATAAAGGCTTACGCAAAGCTTGACGAAAAGAAACAGGAAGAACGCCGTCGCGAAGAAAGAAGCTTCAGCGACAGACGATATGACGATAGAAAACACGACGAAAGCAGGTATAAAGATGGCAAAAGATAAAATTAAAGTAATTATCACAAACAGACAGAAGGATGTTCCCATTCCCACAGGACTCAGAATGCTTGTACGCCGTTGCTGTACTGCAGTTCTCCAGATGGAGAACTTTCAGGGTGCAGCCGAGGTAAGCGTATCCTTTGTAAACAATGAGCAGATCAAAGAGCTCAATGCTCAGTACAGAAACAAAGACATTGAAACCGACGTTCTCTCCTTCGGTATGAGCGAAGACGGCAAATACGACATCGACCCCCAGACAGGTGCACAGATTCTCGGCGATGTTGTAATCTCTATGGAAAAGGCTATGGAGCAGGCAAACATCTACGGTCACTCTCTCCAGAGGGAAGTGGGCTATCTCACCTGCCACAGCGTTCTTCATCTTCTGGGTTACGACCACGAGGACAATAACTTAGAGCGTATCCGTATGAGAGAAAAGGAAGAAGCAGTTATGGATATGCTGGGTCTTCCTGCATCCTCCAGCTATATTGCTCCCGAAGACTGATGAAAAAACAAATTAATAGCTTCAAATTTGCGTTTGAGGGAATATTCTCTGCCATAAAAACAGAGTCACATCTGCGTTTTCACTTTGTTGCGGCATTCTATGTATTTCTCTTTGCCGCCTTGGGTGAGTTTTCCTCTTCGGAGTGGACAGCCCTCATTATAACTGTATGTCTTGTAATATTTGCAGAGCTTGTAAACACCGCTATCGAAGAGGTGTGCGACCTTTACTCAAAGGAATTCAATATTCACATAAAACGTATAAAGGACATCTCAGCAGGAGCTGTGCTTGTACTCTCAATGGGTGCTGTTGCATCGGCAGTTTTCCTTTTTCTTGTAAGTGAAAATCTCTGCGTGGCATTCACAAAGCTCAACGAAAATCCACTATGGTATATTCCTTTGGGAATATCCGCAGTTCTCTCTGTTTTATTCGTTGGCTTTTTCGGCAAATCAAAAAAGCAAAAATAACATACTTTTACACCCTTGTCACATCACATCCGTGGTGTGACATTTTATAAGAACAACAACTTTTATTCAGTTACATAACCGAAAGGATAAATTATGAATCAGAACGACCGCAGTGCATTTATTGCAATCGTAGGCAGACCCAATGTGGGCAAATCCTCAATCCTCAACAGAATTTTAGGCGAAAAAATTGCCATTGTTACAAACAAACCCCAGACCACACGCACACGCATTATGGGTGTACTCACCGAGGGTGAGCATCAGCTTGTATTCACCGATACTCCCGGTATGCACAAGGCAAGAACCTCCCTCGGCAAATATATGGTTAAATCCGTTACAGAAACCGTAAGCGGTGCAGATGCCTGCTTGCTTGTTGTTGACGCACAGGAAGAGGTAAGCGACACCGAGCGTGACCTTATCGAGCGTATGAAGGTAATGTCACTTCCCTGTGTGCTTGCAATCAACAAGACCGACAAGGTAAAAGAAAAAAGCTCTATTATGAAGGTTATCCTTGACTACACTCAGCTTTATGATTTTGAGGCTGTTGTGCCTGTTTCCGCCAAAAAAGGCGAAGGCATCAGTGAACTTGTAGAGGAGCTTAAAAAGCTTACAAACGAGGGCGGTCACTTCTTTGACGCAGATACCCTTACCGACCAGCCCGAACGTCAGCTTGCCGCAGAAATGCTCAGAGAAAAGCTCCTTCTCTCTCTTGATAAGGAAATTCCCCACGGCACCGCTGTGGTTATTGAAAAAATGCGTCAGCGTGACGACGGCATTCTTGACATTGAAGCCACTATCTACTGCGAACGTGACTCCCACAAGGGCATCATCATCGGCAAGGGCGGATCTATGCTCAAGAAGGTCAGCTCAAAAGCACGTGCCGATATGGAGAGCTTCTTTGACTGCAAGGTAAACCTGCAAACTTGGGTAAAGGTTAAAGAAGACTGGCGAAACCGTGACGGACTCCTTCGCAACTTCGGATTCGACTCCTCGGATTTCAGCTAAAGTTCTAACACTTCATCCTATTTTACCCTTGCCTCCCTCTGATGAGGGAGGTGGCAAAAATCTTTGATTTTTGTCGGAGGGAGAGAAGAAATGAAAGAATATAACAAACAAAACATTCCTCTTGCTAAAACACTCCGTAAAAATATGACCACTTGGGAACGAAAGCTCTGGTATAAGTTTTTGAGGAGCTATTCTATACGATTTCAGAGACAAAAAGCCATAGGTGAATATATAGCGGATTTCTATTGTGCAAAAGCAAGATTGGTTATTGAACCTGACGGAAGCGGTCATTATACCTCTTCACAAGCAAGAAAAGACGAACTCCGTACAGAAGAATTAGAGAGTATGAACCTAAAGGTTATAAGAATTTGTAATTTAGACATAGACCGAAATTTCAGAGGTGTATGTGAATATATAGATTTGTGTGTTAAGAAATCTCTCCCTCAGTCACCTTCGGTGACAGCTCTTCTGCGAAGACGGCAACCCTTTTGTCTGCTTCGCAGACATTTCCCCTAACAGGGGAATTTCCTCGTCAGAGGGAGCCAAGAGATAATGAGGTTTTCTCGGTAAGGAATTTCCTCGTAAGAGAGCCGAAATCAGTTCTGATTCCCTATGAAATAATATTTCACTAAAATCTAAATGTAAATTTTTAACATCTACAAATTCCCCTCTATATCACCCCCTTATATAAGCTATACTTTTAGTGCGGGGTGATATTATGAACAAACAAGATGCTTGGAATAAATTTTCGCTGACAGGCTCTGTTGCAGATTATTTAAGCTTTAAAGCAATCGAAAAAAAACAATCGGAAAAAGTTGAAGAAAATGAAAACAAAAACCACAGGACTGATTCTAAAACAACAGAATATTGGTGAGCAAGACAGACTTGTGTGGGTGCTTACAAAGGACTTGGGAGTAATACGTGCTTTTGTTCGAGGAGCAAAAAACATCAAGAATCCCAAAAGTGCCGCAACCTCTCTTCTCTCTTACTCTGACATCTCTCTTTACAAGGGCAAGGATGCCTATTCCATAGACGAGGCAACAATTATTAAGGTGTTTTTTGATCTTAGAAAAGATATAGAAAAAATGTCTCTGGCACAGTATTTCTGTGAGCTTTCCCTTACCATTTGTCCACAGGAGCAAGAAGCAGAGCGTCAGCTTTCGCTGATACTCAATTCCCTTTATCTTCTCTGTGACACCGACAGGAATCCCAACCTCATAAAATCCTGTGTGGAACTCAGGCTTGCGTCCCTTGCAGGCTATATGCCCGACCTTGTAATGTGTAAGGGTTGCGGAGCTTATGAAGCTCAGCAGATGCTTTTTTTGACAAACAAAAACTGTATTGTATGTGCAGATTGTTTCAGCAAAAAGCCTGCATCCCAATCCATAGCACTGGACTCGGGACTTCTCAGTGCTATGCGTCACATTGTTTTTTCCGAAGATAAAAAGGTTTTTTCCTTCTCACTCTCCGACGAAGGGCTCAAAAACCTTAACTACATAACCGAAAACTATATATGCTCGGTGACAGAAAAAGACTTCTCCACCCTGCATTTTTACAAGACCATAAAGTCATAAATTAAAGGTACTCAAAATGAACAAACATCACAAAGCCTTAGAACTGGATAAAATCCTTACAATGCTCGCAAAAGAGTGTGCCTGTGAGGATGCAAGAGAGCAGGCTCTTCTGATAGAGCCCCTCTGCGGTAAATTCGAAATTGAAGAAGCCCTCAGACAGACCTCGGATGCTTATATGCTTTCGGGTCGGTTCGGTGCACCCTCCTTTGGCGGTATCAAAAATATGTCAGGAGCATTCCGCAGAGCAGAAGCAGGCGGTGTGCTGAGTGCCGCTGAGCTTCTGGGCATTGCACAAATACTTCGCATCACCCGAGGGGTCAGAAGCTGGCGTTCAAAATGCAGCGGTATTGAAACCTCCCTTGACCTTCTCTTTGAGCGACTTGCAGATAACAAATACCTGGAAGACAAAATCACCTCCTGCATTATAAGCGAAGAGGAGATTGCCGATAACGCCTCTCCTACCCTTTACGATATTCGCCGTAAAATGCGAATTGCCTCCCAAAAAGCCAGAGAAATTCTGGATAAAATCGTCCGTTCAAGTACATATCAGAAATATTTGCAGGATGCTATCATCACCCAGCGCAGCGGCAGATTTGTAGTGCCCGTTAAGGCTGAATGCAGAGGAAATGTACCCGGACTTGTTCACGATACATCATCCTCGGGTGCTACTGTATTTATTGAGCCTATGGGTGTTGTGCAAGCAAATAATGACATCCGTGTACTTGAATCAAAAGAAGCCGCCGAGATTGAGCGTATTCTCTACGAGCTTTCTATAGAAGCAGGTGCTCACGCAGACACCGCTTCTGAGAGTTATAATTCTCTTGTAGAACTTTCTCTCATCTTTGCAAAGGCAAGTCTGGGCTACAAAATGAAAGCTACAATTCCCATTATAAACGACAAGGGTCAGATTGATTTAAAGAATGCCCGTCATCCTCTTTTAGACCCGAAGAAAGCGGTACCCACAAGTATTACTCTCGGCAAGGATTTCGACACCCTCGTTATTACCGGTCCTAACACAGGCGGTAAGACTGTATCGATCAAAACCATCGGACTTCTGACACTTATGGCTATGTGCGGACTTATGGTGCCTGCTTCTGACAACTCAGAGATTTCCATTTTCTCAAAGGTGCTTGTTGACATCGGTGATGAGCAGAGCATTGAGCAGTCACTCTCCACCTTCTCTGCCCACATGACAAACATCGTATCAATCCTCAAAGAAGCAAACCGCTCCTCTCTGGTGCTTATCGATGAGCTTGGTGCAGGCACAGACCCCGTTGAAGGTGCTGCACTTGCTGTGGCAATTCTTGAGAAATTACGCTCAAAGGGTGCGAAGATTGCCTCCACCACCCACTACGCAGAGCTTAAGGAATTTGCTCTCAAGACAAAGGGTGTAGAAAACGGTTGCTGTGAATTTGACGTTCAGACTCTGCGACCCACCTACAAGCTCCTTATTGGTGTACCGGGCCGAAGCAATGCTTTTGCAATATCAAGCCGTCTGGGAATGGAGCAGGATATTGTAGACCGTGCTTCTACTCTTGTTTCAGAGGAAAGCCGTCAGTTTGAGGACGTTGTAAAGAACCTCGACAATCGCCGTCAGGAGCTGGAGCAGGAGCTTAAATCTGCTCATGAGCAGAACATAAAAGCACAAGAGAACGCAAAGCGTGCCGAAGAAGAACTGGCAAAGGTAAAGAAGCAGGCAGAACGAGAGCTTGAAAAAGCAAAGCACGAAGCCTCACTCCTCCTTGCTCGCACAAAGGCACAGGCGGATGCTATCATTGAAGAGCTTGAAAAAGCAAAGAAAGAAAATTCTCTCTCAGCAGAAGAAAAATCAAAGCTTCGCCAATCCATTCGCAAGATGGAAGACGATGCCGACCCCATAAAAGAAGCAAAGAAACAAGACAACTACACCCTGCCAAGACCCCTTAAGCAAGGTGACACCGTGCTTATGGTGGATATTGACAAGAAAGCCACAGTTATGGAAACTCCTTCGGCAAATGCCTCTTCCGTGCTTGTGCAGGCAGGTATCATAAAAACCAGAACACCCATAAAGAACCTGAGGCTTATAGAGGATTCAAAGGTATCTATGGCAGGCAAGCCAATCCGTAGCAACCAGAGAGTAAGCCGAATTGACACACGCCCCATAACAGAGGTTGATGTGCGAGGCTACACCGCTGATGAAGCGGTTATGGAGGTTGACAAGGTAATCGACACCGCTGTGCTTACAAACGTTAAGAACCTCACCGTTATCCACGGCAAAGGCACAGGCGTACTCCGTAAAGAAATTCAGGCTTTTCTTCGTCACCACAAAGCCGTCAAGAGCTTCCGTCTCGGCACCTTTGGCGAAGGTGAAGCAGGCGTTACAATCGTAGAACTTAAATAAAAGTACAAAAACACAGCTCCCGAAAAAACGGGAGCTGTTTTTATTACCCTCCGCTCGTAAGTCTTTCCCATCGAGGAGGGCTTTATATGTTCTCATCGTAGGGGCGGGTCTCTGTGCCCGCCCGTTACCTTTCCTCTATGCAAAACCTTTCGGGAGGGCATGGAAACCCTCCCCTACAACTTTACTCCTCCCGTCACAGCTTACGCTGTGCCACCCTCCTTTAGGCAAGGAGGGCTTTGGGCTCCCTCCCCGTAGAAAGGATTTGCACGAAAGCAAAACTAAATCAGTGCCAATAATTCCTCGGTTTCTATTCCCGAATGAAGAGCCATATTAACAGAAAGAGCAATGAGCTTTGCCGCTCTGTCTACAAGCAAGTCCACTTCTCTGGGTGTAACCACCATTTCTCTGCCTCTGGGCGACACCTGCTCCTTAAGGCTTTGCTGACTATATTCGTCCTCACTGCATACAAGGTCGCAAAGAAGTGTCAATGCATCCACAACCGTAGGTACACCCAAGGCTATAACAGGAACACCGAGGGTTTCTTTTGAGAGCTTTGTGCGGTGATTTCCCACTCCCGCACCGGGAGAGATTCCCGTATCCGAAATCTGCAAGGTACACCCCAAACGAGCAAGCTTTCGCGATGCCAGAGCGTCCACAACCACCACGGCTGTAGGCTTTATTTTATTTACAACACTTAGAACAAGCTCACCTGTTTCGATACCTGTCTGACCTGTTACTCCTGCCGAAAGAGTAGCAACAGAGCGAAGTCTGTCAAGTCCTGTGCTTCTGGCAATTTCTCCTGAAATATGCCTTGTAGCGAGTACTCTGTCAATGCTCTTTGGTCCCAAAGCATCGGGAGTTATCTCTCTGTTTCCAAGCCCTGCCACAAGCACCGTACCGTTTACGGGCAAAAGCCTTCTTATCTCTTCGGCAATAACCTGCACTCTTTCGTCTGTATCTCTCATATTATCCGTAAGAGGCGGCAAAGTTATGGTCACATATCTGCCTGCATCCTTATGCAGAAGCTGTCCTGCCCTGCTTGTCTTAATGCAGAGCCTCTCAATAAAAAGCCCCTTTACCTCCTCGCTTGTATAGTCCACTCCCTTCAAATCCTCGCAGTAGGATTCGTGCTCCTCAACAGCCAGATCCGTTCTCAGTTCCATACTCTCATCCTCTTTTGTTATTCACAAAGTATTATTCCGAATTCCCGTAATATTATTCTTTACATATCCCACCGGAAGATGCTATAATAAAAATGTATATAAACACCTCAAAGGAGGATTTTTTATGAAATTCAAAGCAAGATTCATATCCCTTTGTCTTGTGGTTGCAATCTGCATGGGGCTTACCATCACAAGTCCCTTTGCCGCAAACAAAGACACCGCTTCCATAGGTGCCTTGACAGGACTTGAGGCAATAGGCGCACAGCAACCAATTGCAACTCTCGAAAGCTCTCTTGACGAGCTTCCCGAAAAGTACAACTCCAAAGACCACGGCTATGTGCTTCCCGTAAGAATTCAGCAGGACAGCACCTGCTGGGCATTCGGTGCACTCTCGACCTTTGAAACAATGCTCCTCAAAAACGGAGAAAACATCACCACACTCTCTGCGCAACACGCAAACCTTTGGGGAACAACCAGAGATGACGGCACAGGCTGGCAGAGAAGCGACACAAGCTCAGGCTTCTCCTATATCCCTCTGGGATACCTCATAAGCCAGTCAGGTCCCTTCTTCGAACAGGATTTCCCCGAATACGCCACAAAGCAGGATTACAAGGATTTCACAAAACCTGCTGAATATGCACTTACAGAGGCAATCTTCTTCAATAACGATTCCTCAGATGAGGCTATCAAAGAGCTTATTTACACCTACGGTGCTGTTATCGGCAACTTCTATTCAAACTCTGCATATCTTTCAAACGGTGACTCCTACTACTGCAACAACCACAGTTTTTCCACCGCTACCCTGAGTGCTTCAGGACACTGTGTATCCGTTGTCGGCTGGGACGACAGTTATCCCAAAGAGAAGTTTGCCCAAAGCTTATCGGGTATGCCACAGAATGACGGCGCCTGGATAATCAAAAACAGCTGGGGACAGAATGTAGGCGACGAAGGTTACTACTACATATCTTTTGAGGATGTCTGGATTTTCGACGCAAAATACGGTCACTCCTACGCCTTCACAGACTACCAAAAGCTCACCGAAAGAAGCAGGATTTATCAGAACGAAGTTGACGGTGCAACCTATGAATGTAACACCTACTACAATAATGACTCACCAAACCCTTATGACAAAATTACCTATATGAACGTCTTTGATTTCGAAGAAGATAACCGCACTCTCGATAAAGTAATATTCGAAACAACCTCAAAGGGTTCTGACTACAAAGTTTACTATATCCCCGTTGAGAACAACACCCCCACCGCTGACACTACCAAATGGACAGAGCTTGCAAAAGGTACGGTGAACTATGCAGGCTACCTTTGTGCAGACTTTGAAAACAAAGAAATTCCTGCAGGCAAAGGTGCTATCGGTATAGAAATTGACAATGAAAGAGCATACCATGAAAATAACGGCACACTGACAATGAATTCCATCGGTGTCTGTGAATGGCTCAAGTCAGGCGGCAGACTTATCTTTATGCCTCAGGCAGAATACGGAATGAGTTTCTATATGAAAAACGGCGAAGTGGATGACCTGATGAATTTCTACATAGAAACCTACAACGACACAATCGGCGGCACCTTTGTTATCAAGGCTCTGACCGATAACGCAGAGGAAATCCCAACCACAGAAACCACAATTGTACCCTCTTCTTCCGAAGGAATCCCCACAACTCCCACATCAGCAGAAACTTCCTCCTCGACAGAGATTCCTACTATACCTACAGAAACATCTTCCTCTGAGGGAATCCCCACTATTCCTACCTCCTCATCGGATTTTTCAAGCGAAGATGTAACAACAGCTCCCACCTCTACCGAAACAACATCCACCGCTCCCACTACAACCACAGATTATGAACTTCCCGAGCCTGTGATATACCTTGTGGGCGATGCGGATTTAAACAACAAAGTTAATGTAAAGGATGCCACACATATCCAGAAGTTTGTGGCTTCTCTTACTAAACTTACTCCAAATGAGTATCTTGCGGCAGATTCAGACAGAAACTTAAACGTCAATGTTAAGGATGCCACCGCAATCCAGAAACATATAGCAGGCATAGAATTCGAAAACATAATCGGTACCATAGTCTATGAATACAACTAATTTTAGGATAGACTAAACAAACAATCTGCCCGAAGCCTGCAACATACAGAACAAAAACCTCGATGACTAAAAATCATCGAGGTTTTACTTTTATAAAAATATTCTGTTATCTTACACAACCAACTGTTCTGGGATAAAGGATAACATCACGGATGTTGCTGATGCCTGTAACATACATAAGGATTCGCTCAAAACCCAGACCAAAACCTGAATGAGGCACAGAGCCGAATCTGCGAAGATCAAGGTAATCTGTGTAATCCTCTTCGTTCATACCTCTTACCTTCATAGCATCAAGAAGCTTCTCAAGGTCAGCCTCACGCTCGGAGCAGCCGATAATCTCGCCAACACCGGGTACAAGCAGGTCTGTAGCGGCAACTGTCTTGCCGTCGGGATTCTGCTTCATATAGAAGGACTTGATATCCTTGGGGTAGTTTATTACGAAAACAGGCTTTTTGAACACTTCTTCTGTGATGTATCTCTCATGCTCTGTCTGTAAATCGCAACCCCACTCCACAGGGTACACAAACTCCTTACCGCTTTCTTTAAGAAGTTCAATTGCCTTTGTGTAGTCAAGAATCTCAAACTTGTTCTCAACAATACCTGTGAGCTTTTCGGTAAGTCCTGCCTCAAAGTGCTTCTCAAAGAACGCAAGTTCTGTGGGGCACTCTTCCATAACTTCCTTAATAACTGTCTTAATCATATCCTCGGCAATGCCGATAATATCAAAAAGGTCTGCAAATGCAACCTCAGGCTCAACGTGCCAGAATTCTGCAACGTGTCTGGGAGTGTTGCTGTTCTCTGCTCTGAATGATGGGCCAAAGGTGTAAATTTTACCAAATGCCATAGCGGCAACCTCGCCCTCAAGCTGTGCAGAAACAGAAAGACCTGCCTTCTTGCCGAAGAAGTCGTCTGCATAATACTCCTCTTCACTCTTGTAATCTGTAGAGTAACCGATGGTTGTAACCTTGAACATCTCGCCTGCGCCCTCACAGTCGGAGCCTGTGATGAGAGGGGGATTTACATAAGTATAGTTTCTTGACTGGAAGTAGTTGTGGATAGCTCCTGCCATTACGGAGCGAACTCTGAACACTGCGTTGAAGGTGTTTGTACGAACACGAAGATGAGGCATTGTACGAAGGAACTCAAGAGTATGTCTCTTCTTTTGCAAAGGATAATCTGCAGGACACTCACCGAGGATTTCGATAGCTTTTACGTTAATCTCAACAGAGCCCTGTCTTGCCTCTACAACATCACCCACAACCTTGAGTGCTGTGCCAAGTTTAAGAGCAGTTGCAGGATACTCAAGATTTGTTCTGTCAATAACAATCTGAATGTGTGTAAGGGATGTGCCGTCGTTAATCTCGGCAAAAGCCATATTCTTTGATTCTCTGGAGGTTCTTACCCAGCCGCAGATTGTAACTTCTTTGCCTAAATACTCTGCGTTTTCCAGTATGCATTTAATATCAATATGTTCCATAGTAATCTTCCTTTCCTATATATCTACTTAAATAAAATCCGAATTATTAGTGTCGGCAGATTTTTTTGAGGTAATTCCTGCCAGCACCTTCTGTATGTAAGTTGCATCTGCAACCGTAACCTTGCCGTCACAGTTTACATCTGCATTCTTAAGAATAATCCCAACTTCCATTCCAGCCAGATGCTTTTGCAAAGCAGTAACATCTGCAATAGTCACCTTGCCGTCACCATTTACATCAGCCCAGATAACCTTATTCTCGTCATCGGATGAGCTGTCGGGCAAGGGTGCTGTGTCGGGAGTTGAAGGTAAACCCTCGTCACCGCTTGAAACGGGCGGTACTTCAGGCTTTTGTTCGGGGGGAGTACTGAAATCGGGCAGGTTTGTGCTTGGAATATCGTCTGCTGAGGGAGGTGCAGGCGAGAACATCGGAGGCTCCTCTGCAGGAGGCTCGGGCTCAGGCTCGGGAAGCTCAAAGATAAGCTCACAGAAATCGAGCACACACCAGCCTGTGTAGCCTGCATAGGTTGTCTTACCCCAAGTGTAGCCATCAGCCTTCTTTGTTTCTTTAACTACAATCTCTGTCTGATTAGGAATTGCAGTAAGGAGCGAATAGCTTGTCCCTGCTCCCTTTCTGAGATTCAGTCCGTTAGAGGAATCAACTCTGTAAACATCGCCCTCGGGAAGAATTTCGCCGTCAAGAATGTAAATATAGCCGTAAAAGCTCCAACCGCTTGAATAAATACCGCCGTTTTTATCCCCTACGGGAAACTCGGTAAGATAGAAGGTTCTGCCTGCCCACTCGGAGTGAGAAAGAGTAACCGTTGTATCTGTAATTTTTTCGACCACCGCCACATGACCGCCATAAGGGTTGTTCCAGCAGGCAATAGCGCCAAGCTTGGGAGTCTGACCCGAGGGATAGTAGTTGTGGCTCTTGTTGTAATTCCACCAGTAATGAGCACTGTCTACAGAAAGCTTAGGAGCTGTACCCAGAAGTTCATAAGCTCTGCCCCAAGCATAGGCTGTACAGTTGGGCATACCGTAACCGATGGAATAAAAAATATTCTTATTGCTGTAATAAAATCCATTTGATTTTGAGGGTGCTGTGAGTCTTGGTGTATATCCTGTTTCAGCCGCTACGGCAGGTATGCCTGATATATCATCAGTACTCTGCACCTGTGCCTGTGCACCTTCTGTCACTTTCTTTGCACATACCGACATGGGCACAAGAGTGAGAATCAGTACAAGCACAAAGCTTAGTATTCGTTTCACTTAATTACCACCTTAAATTACCTATCATATATAAAATACGCAAATTCATAGTTATTATACCACAACTAATCCTACTTTTACAACCTTTTACAGAAATATACCAAAAAATAGTTTATAATGTCTGATAATCATTTCCTGTCTGTGTTTTCCTAAGATATGAAAAGCCAGACAAACAAAGATCTCCTCTACTTTTTACCTCTTAGTTATTACTTTTCACCTCAAAAAAGGCTCCCTGTCGGAAGCCTTTTTCTGAAAATAAACTTATTTTATTAACCTCTGAAATGTATTCAGGTCTATTTTACTTTCTTTCTGAATATCTTGCACCCTTGGAGGATTTTCGTGATCTGCTTTCTGCTTTTGATGCAGGTACCTTTTTAGCCGATACCTTCTGGGAAGGACGAAGCAGTATAGCAAGTGTCAAAAGCCCCAGAGCAATAAACCAGCAAACAAAAGCGATAATGAAAAACAGTGGATCCTTTTCATCCGCAAGAGATGCCGAGCCCTTATCAAAACCGAAGCCGCCGCCTTCTCCGTCACCCTTAACAGAAAGCTTTTCGTTAACACTGCCCAAAAGCTCTTCCTCGTCTATATTTTCCCAATCCTTCGCAGAGTTATCCTTATTGTCATCAGGTCTTACGAGCTGAGGAGTCTGAATATCAAAATCCTTGCTGGGATTCTCTAAAAACTCTGTGGGTCTTGGAGTAGAAGGAACTACTGAGGTGATCCCCGAAGTAATATCTGTATTTGACGCAGGTACGGATGAAGGTTCTGTAGAAGCCGAAGGGTCAACAGAGGCTGAGGGATCAACCTCACCTCCTACAGAAGAAGGCATTGATACAGGCTCGCTTGACTCAGGAGGAATAACCTGAGAGGAAGCAGGCTCCGAGACCTCGGGAGTGTCGCTTACGAGCACATCCTCAGGTGTTGCCATAACACAAAGCATACTTATAAGCAAAAGGTTAATTGCCGCAAGTATAATGCACAAAATTCTTTTTTTACTCACAAAAATACCTCCTCACCGCTTATGCGGTATATGGGATTGACTCAATTAGAACTCAAACCTCTTTATGTAGCTTTTAAAGTTTTTCTCAATAAATTCAAGTGAAAAAGCATTCAGAACATCCCAGTTTATTTCAACCTCGACTTTATCTGCATAAGAAGCAAGGAACTCAAAGAATTCCTGACCCTTATAATCAGCTACAATGGCCCTGTAATTTATATCGTCAGACAAATACTTTTTTGTTTCATCCTTTATGGGTGATTTGTAAACAACAAGAGCAACGGGAGTATCTCCCTGACCTGTTACGATAACTTTTGCCTGTGACTCACCGATTTCATTCAGTATGTCTGCAATCTCTGAAGAAGCAGAAACCGAAACATCCTCAAGTCTCTCTGTTCTTTCCAGCATAAAGTCACTGCTCTGCAGCTCAAAGTCCTTTATGTGTTTTTTCTTTATGTCCGAAAGGCTCTTGCCTTCCTTTGCCATAATCGGATACATATTGAGCTTATCAAGCACCTCTTTTTTCTGTGCATCACTGTAAGGTGTATTCACAAGCTCGCCTGTAACCTCATCATAAGAAGCCTCGTAAAGTCTTACGATAAAGTAGGAATAATCAACATAATTTTTTTCAAAGTAGCTGTTAAGCTCAGCCTCAGTCACCTCTCGCTCTCCGCCCTTTGAATAAAGCCGTGCAAAAATCGCATCGTACTTAACATCAAGCATATAAGCGGCATCGCAGTAGCTCTCAACAGAAATTCCGAGAGGCTCGTATTTATCCTTAACGGGATAGGCCTCCGCATATCCATCAATTACATTCTGATAGTCTTTACCGAGGAACCAGTCGTTTCTTGCCTGCTCATAAACTGCCGAATCTCTGCCCTCCTGAAGCTTCACGTCATATTCCTGCATAAGGCTGTCAACTGCAACCATATATTTTATATAGTCACTTGCCTGCTTTAAAATCCACTCTCTTGCAGAGTAAACCTTGCCTGATTCATCAAAGGAAGCCTCTAAATCAAGTATAGACTTGGAAGGGTCAAAATCTTTATTCACCTGACCCAGATAGCCGTAAACAGACTCGTAAGCATCCGCTAAAGGCAGAAGGTAAGTACCTACTGCGTATTCCTTACCGTTTGCTCTGAAACCCCACTCCTTATCAGCGGTTGCACCCTTGGGTGCACAGGCACCGAGAGCAAAAACAAGCATAACACATAGAATAAAAGCTGTTATTTTCTTTAAGTTTTTCACAGGAATCACCATCCCACAAAAAATTATCTATTAAATTATTATACACAACTTTTTCTGCAATTTCAACAATATTAAAAAAATAAACACAATATTCATCAAAGCTTTACAAATTCAGTACTTAATAAAAAAACTTCTTTAAAGCTTCAAGGGGATCTGCTTTGTTTTGCAGTCTCAGAGCAATATAGGGCTTGCTTCCTGCAGAAAGAAGTGCCTCACCCTTTGCCTTTGCAACAAATGATATAAGCTCGGAATTCTTTACATCGTTAATATAAAGAAGCAAAGAGGTTTCATTCTGCTTGATTTCGTAAATACCCACCCCTGCTGCAAGATTACGGATAAGAGCAACGTCGATAAGCCCCATAACAGACTTCGGCACATCACCGAAACGGTCGATAAGCTCATCCACCACATCCGATGCTTGCTCCTTGTTTCTTATATCCGCAATAAGCTTGTAAACATCAAGTCGCAGAGAAAGACTTTCTATATAGCTTTCAGGGATATGAGCCACAATGGAAATATCCACAAGGCAATCCTTTTCTTCTCTGTCGAGGGGCTTTTCGCCCTTCTCCTCTTTAACCGCAGAGTCCAGAAGCTTAAGATACATATCATAGCCTACATCTTCCATGTGACCGTGCTGATTTGCACCCAGCACAGAGCCTGCACCTCGAAGCTCCAGATCACGCATTGCAATCTTCATTCCCGAGCCGAACTCGGTAAACTCTCTTATTGCGTTGAGCCTCTTTGTAGAAATATCAGAAAGCACCTTGCCCTTTGTAAAGGTAAGGTATGCCCAGGCACGACGACTGCTTCTGCCCACTCGTCCTCTTATCTGATGAAGCTGAGAAAGTCCGAAGCGGTCTGCATTTTCGATAATCAGAGTATTGGCATTGGGAATATCCACACCTGTTTCAATAATAGTGGTGCAGACAAGCACGTTTATCTTCTGCTCAATCATATCACGCCAAACTGCAGAGAGCTGTTGCTCTGTCATTTTTCCGTGACCGACCCCTACTCTTGCTTCAGGAATATCGTGCTGAATACGAGCCGCCTTTGCGTCGATTGTTTCTGTATTATTGTGCAGATAAAATACCTGACCGCCTCGGCGAAGTTCTTTCTTTATAGCCTCGTTGATAATCGCCGAGTCATATTCAAGGACATAGGTCTGCACAGGAAAACGGTTCTGAGGTGCTTCCTCAAGCACAGATAAATCTCTGATTCCGCTGAGTGCCATATTGAGAGTTCGAGGTATAGGAGTAGCAGAAAGAGTAAGCACATCCACATTCTTGCAAAGCTCCTTGAATCTCTCCTTGTGGGCAACGCCGAATCGCTGTTCCTCGTCGATGATAACAAGTCCTAAATCACGGAATTTTACATCCTTCTGCACAAGCCTATGGGTACCGATTACCATATCGACTTCTCCGCGTTTTAGCCGTTTTATGATTTCTTCCTGCTCCTTGGGCTTCTTAAAGCGAGAGAGAAGCTCCACCCTTATGGGATATCCCTCAAATCGTCGGCAAACTGTCTGATAATGCTGCCAAGCAAGAATAGTTGTAGGGCAAAGCAAAGCACATTGCTTGGAGTCGCTGACACACTTGAAGGCAGCTCGCAGTGCTACCTCGGTTTTGCCAAAGCCTACATCTCCGCACAGCAGTCTGTCCATAGGGGCTCTGCGCTCCATATCATCCTTTATCTCACCTACACAGCGAAGCTGGTCCTCGGTTTCTTCAAACTCAAAGCCTGCTTCAAAATCCCTCTGCCACTCGTTATCAGGAGAAAAAGCATAGCCTTCGGCTGACATTCTTGCGCTGTAAAGGGCAATTAGTTCCTTAGCCATATCCTTCACGGCAGACTTTACTCTTGCCTTTGATTTCTGCCATTCGGTACCGCCCAGGCGATTGAGCTTTACAGCAGAATTTTCCTTAGGTCCTATATATTTAGCCACAAGGTCAAGCTGTGTAACGGGAACATACAGCACATCACCCTTGGCATACGCAATCTTAATATAATCCTTCACGATACCGTGAGCATCAATCTTGTTGATACCCTGAAAAATACCGATACCGTGAACAGTATGAACAACATAATCTCCCACAGCCAAATCAGAAAGCGAATAAATTTCCTGTCCGTTCTTGGGAAGCTTTCTCTTCTTTTCAGGAAGAGTTTGAGTTCGGGAATGAGCATAGAGGGTAAAATTCTCTCTTATAAACTCAAAGGATGCAGAAAGACTGCCCTGCATAACATAGATTCTGCCCTTTTGAAGCTCCTCTTCACCTTTTGAAAAGGACGCAGGCATATCGTATTCGCAGAGAGTTTCTGCTACATTCTTGGCACCTTTCTCAGTACCTGCAAGAATAACCGTAGTGTGATTCTTTATATCGCCCTGCTTTATTTCCTCGCAAAGCTCCTTGACAGTACCCGAAAGCGTTGGAAGCTGTCTTGCAGAGAAGTTCACAAGTGCCTCAAGAGGTGCATCGTGACTGCCATAGGTAAAATTCTCAAGATACACCACAGAGTTTGAAAGGAAATACTCCTTCATTTCTTCCATTGTTAGTGAGAATTTATCAAGTCCTCTGCAAAGCACACCCTCATTCAGAAAATCGAGCAAATCCTCTTTAAAACGGAATTCAACACCCGCCATCCTGTCACGGATGGCAGACTCCTCGCACACAAAAGTAATATAATCCTCGTCGATATAATCAAAGAGTGTGGCGGTCTCGCCGTAGACAAGGCTTATATACTTATCAAGGCAGGAAATATGCAGACCCTGCCTTATATTCTGAGCCTCTCTCATAAGAGTTTCTTTTGCTTTAAGGGATTTTTCGCTGCGAAGCACAGAGGCTTTTTTCTCAATTTTTGCAGCTAATTCTTCTCTGTCAGAAATAAAGATTTCTGCAGAAGGCGAAAGAGTTATGCTCTCTGCTGCATCACCTCTGCGCTGGGTAAGCACATCGAAATAAGAGAGTGTATCAATCTCATCTCCCCAGAATTCCGCTCTGATAGGAGCATCACTGTCAGGAGGATAAAAGTCAAGTATTCCACCGCGAAGAGAAAACTGACCAACACCCTCAACCTGCTCGCATCTCTCGTAGCCTAAAAGTGTCAAGGCACCGATACATTTATCAAGGGGAATTTCTGCTCCTGCCTCAAGCGAGAGAGTTGCACAGTCAAGGCTCTTCTCAGGGATTGTGTACTGTGCCGCCGCATCAGCACAGGCAATAACACAGTCAATATCCTTTGTAAGTATTTTAAGAAGGACAGAAAGACGCTGATGCTCGTATTCTCTGGACTTACCCTCCATATCGCGAAAGGTAAAGTCCCTGTAGGGATACACCTCCGCCCTCATTCCCATAGCGGTCAGGTCATCGCAGATTGAAGCCGCCTCACGCTCGTCCGAGGCAACACAAAAAGCCCTGCTTTTCTTTAAAGAGCAGAGCGTATAAATAAATATTGCTTTGTGAACCGCCGTAAGTCCCGACACGCAGGCACTCCGACCCGAAGTAACTGCCTCAAGAATTTTCTGAAAATCTCGGGACTTTGACAGTACTTGAGAGAGAAATTTCATAATTCCTCCATAGTAAAGTTATATTTAAAATCCAAAGCTACGCAATAATATCAGTTGAATTTCTGCATAGCTTCCGAGGTTTTATCCGATACCATAAGTTCCAGAGCTTCCACGGTGTTATCCAGTACATCCTCAATAATTTTTCTGTCTGAAGCCGAGAATTTACCCAGCACCCAATCCTTGAGATCGTAGTCGGGATGAGGCTTTTTGCCCACACCCACCTTAACTCTGGGGAACATATCCGAGCCTGCAAGGTAGATGATATTCTTCATGCCGTTGTGACAGCCGTCACTGCCCTTCTGACGAATTCTCATCTTGCCTACGTCAAGGGAAATATCATCAAAAATCACAATAACCCTCTCAGGCTCTACCTTATAAAAATTCATAGCCTCAACCACAGCCTGACCCGAAAGGTTCATAAAGGTGGAGGGCTTCATAAGAAGGCACTTTGAAGAGCCTATTCTGCATTCACCGGTCAGGGACTTGAAGCGAAGCTTGCGCATATCGCAGGAGTACTTATCCGCCAGTTTATCCAGAGCATCAAAGCCGCAGTTGTGTCTTGTATTCTCGTATTCCCTGCCCGGATTACCCAAGCCGACAATAATATAATCAATGGAAGAGCTTGTAAACTTTTTATTCTTATTAAACATACTTTTCTCCTGTTAATATATAAAGAAACAGATATTTTCTGCCTACTTATCCGTAGGGGCGATTACCAATCGCCCGTAAACATTACCTCTGAACCCAACCTTTTTGGGAAGATTATATCTTCCCCTACACCTACACAACCATACCAAATCATAGTCAACAATCCGCCAATATATGCAGAAAGTCAAAACTTAATTAACGCAAAACACAGGGAACAGCATAGTGCTGCCCCCTGTTCTGTATAGCCTCTGCTCAAAAAGAGCCTAATGTTTAAATGATTACCTCAAGCAGATTATGCATTCAGGTTAGACATAGGCTTGTCTGCATATATTCTCTCGATAGCCTCTGCAAAAACGCCTGCTGTGGGAAGAATTGTGAATTTAGAGAGCATTTTCTCCTCAGGAATAACAACTGTATCAAGAAGAACCAGCTCCTTGATAACACTCTTATCCAGTCTCTCAATTGCAGGGCCGGAAAGAACTGCATGAGTAGCACAAGCAGTAACCTCTGTGCTGCCTGCATCAATAATAGCCTGAGCAGCGTTGCAAAGTGTACCTGCTGTGTCAATCATATCATCAAGAATGATAGCCTTCTTACCAACAACATCACCGATAATGTTCATTACCTCGGAAACGTTAGCCTTGGGTCTTCTCTTATCGATGATAGCAATGGGGCAACCCAGCTTTGCAGCAAAGTTTCTTGCTCTTGTAACGGAACCAAGGTCAGGAGAAACAACTACATAGTCATCAACATTTTTGCCAATCTTCTTCTTGATGTGATTTGCAAGCATAGGTGCACCAACAAGGTGGTCAACAGGGATATTGAAGAAGCCCTGAATCTGATTTGCGTGCAGGTCCATTGTAAGAACTCTGTCTGCGCCTGCTGCTGTGATAAGGTCAGCACAAAGCTTTGCTGAAATCGGATCTCTTGCCTTTGCCTTGCGGTCCTGACGAGCATAACCGAAGTAAGGAATAACTGCTGTGATGCATGCTGCTGAAGCTCTCTTCATAGCATCAATCATAATGAGCATTTCCATAAGATTGTCGTTTACAGGTGTGCAAGTGGACTGAACGATAAAGCACTCGCTGCCACGAACAGACTCGAGGAGAGATACTGCAATCTCGCCGTCAGAGAACTTCTGGCAACTGGACTTACCCAGAGGCAAACCCAGACAGCCTGCGATACCCTGTGCTACTGCGGGGTTTGAGTTACCTGCAAAAATTTTGATGTCTTTTCCGTGAAAATTCATAAGTCTTTTCCCCTTTTCATGAAAAATTAGTTAATCTAATTTTGAGTATATGTAAAATCAATTAACCTACATAGAAGCGTCGAGCACCGCAGCCCGAAAAACAAAGCCTTAATAAAGCCTTATTTAAGATTTATTTATATCCCTTTTCTCTTGCAATCTGATTTAGCTCCTCAAGCTGTGCAGGGTCGTTTGCACCAAGCACAACATCGGGATTCTCCGACACAAAAGCACCGGCTTTTCTGCCATCTGCAATAATAAGTTTGAGTGCATCGGGCAGGTAATATTCGCGTGCCTTGTTGTCTGATGTGATTCTGTCAAGCACCGAGAGCAGAGCCTCTGTGTCAAACCAATATGCACCGGAGTTAATTTCTTTAATCTTTCTTATATCTTCAGAAGCATCCTTGTGCTCAACAATAGCTTTAAGGTTGCCTTCCTCGTCTCTCACAATCCTGCCATAACCTGTAGCATCCTCTACCTCTGCACTTATTACGGTTGCACAGGAGGCTGTATCTTTGTGCTGATTATAGGAAGAAAGAATTGTACCTGCATCAACAAAAGGTGCATCGCCGCCAAGAATAACAACAGAGCCGCCTTTTTCCTCAAGGTACTTTCTTGCCATCATAACAGCGTGGCCTGTACCAAGTCGCTCGCTCTGAAGAGCAGTCTCAACCTTAAAGGGCAGAGTGCCTACATATTCGTCGATGTATTCGGCACGGTAACCTTTAACTATGCAGATATCCTCGATGCCTGCTTCTCTTACAGCATCAATAACCCAGCGCAGCATAGGCTTTGAGAGCACCTCACAGAGAGTCTTGGGCTTATCCGAGCCCATACGCTTACCTTCGCCGCCTGCGAGGATAATGGCACATTTCTTCATAAAGCAAACCGCCTTTCAAGTATCGGAACACTTCCCTGCTACTATAATAACAATTATATTTATTATCGCATAATTTGATAATTTTTCAAGTCATTCCGCTAAAATATATCATCTTTGTAACCATTAAACAAATTGTTCTTTTCTTTTTTTAAATATTGGTAAAATTTAATGATAAAAAAATTTGAAAAAATATGGCAATTCAATTTGTTTTTTGATATAATACATTTAAGCACGGCTCCATAGCAGGAGTCTGAGCAACAACAGCAAAGTGCATTTGGCGATGCACTTTAGCATATTTCACATTTTAGGAGGTTTTTCCAATGGGCCACAAGTTTGTTTACCTCTTCAAAGAGGGTAACGCAACAATGCGTGAGCTTCTCGGCGGTAAGGGCGCTAACCTTGCAGAAATGACTTCTCTCGGTCTCCCCGTTCCCCAGGGTTTCACAGTAACCACAGAGGCTTGCACACAGTATTATGAAGACGGTCGTAAGATCAACGATGACATCCAGGCAGAGATCATGGAGTACATCGAGAAGATGGAAGAGATCACCGGCAAGAAGTTCGGCGACCTTGAGAATCCTCTCCTTGTTTCCGTTCGCTCCGGTGCAAGAGCATCCATGCCCGGTATGATGGATACAATCCTTAACCTCGGTCTTAACGAGGAAGTTGTAAACGTTATGGCAACTAAGTCCGGCAACGCACGTTGGGCTTGGGACTGCTACAGAAGATTCATCCAGATGTACTCCGACGTTGTTATGGAAGTTGGTAAGAAGTACTTCGAGGAGCTCATCGACAAGATGAAGGAAGAGAAGGGTGTTACTCAGGACGTAGACCTTACAGCTGAGGATCTCCAGACTCTCGCAGGCCAGTTCAAGGCTGAGTATAAGAACAAGATCGGTAAGGACTTCCCCTCTGATCCCAAGGAGCAGCTCATGGGCGCAGTTGAGGCAGTATTCCGTTCTTGGGACAACCCCCGTGCAAACGTTTACCGTCGTGATAACGATATTCCTTACAGCTGGGGTACCGCTGTTAACGTTCAGATGATGGCATTCGGTAACATGGGCGACGATTGCGGTACAGGTGTTGCTTTCACACGTGACCCCGCTACAGGTGAAAAGGGTCTCATGGGTGAGTTCCTTGTAAACGCACAGGGCGAGGACGTTGTTGCAGGCGTTCGTACTCCCATGCCTATCGCTCAGATGGCAGACAAGTTCCCCGAGGCATACGCAGAGTTCCTTGCAGTATGCGCAAAGCTCGAGGATCACTATAGAGATATGCAGGATATGGAGTTCACAATCGAGGGCGGCAAGCTCTACATGCTCCAGACAAGAAACGGTAAGAGAACAGCTAAGGCTGCTCTTAAGATCGCTTGTGACCTCGTTGACGAGGGTATGATCGACAAGAAGCAGGCTGTTGCTATGATCGATCCCAGAAACCTTGACACACTCCTCCATCCCCAGTTCGATACAAAGGCTCTCAAGGCTGCAACTCCTGCAGGCAAGGGTCTTGGCGCATCTCCCGGTGCTGCTTGCGGTAAGGTTGTATTCACAGCTGAAGATGCAGAGGCTTGGAACAACCGCGGCGAGAAGGTTATCCTCGTTCGTCTTGAGACATCTCCCGAAGACATCACAGGTATGAAGGCTTCTCAGGGTATCCTCACAGTTCGTGGCGGTATGACATCCCACGCAGCTGTTGTTGCTCGTGGTATGGGTACTTGCTGTGTATCCGGTTGCGGCGACATCAAGATGGACGAAGAGAACAAGAAGTTCGAGCTCGCAGGTAAGGTTTACACAGAGGGCGACTTCATCTCCATCGATGGTTCTACAGGTAACATCTACGACGGTATCATCCCCACAGTTGACGCTGAAATCGCTGGCGAGTTCGGCAGAATCATGGACTGGGCTGATGAGTTCAGAACTCTTAAGGTTCGTACAAACGCTGACACACCCGCAGATGCTAAGAAGGCTCGTGAGCTTGGTGCAGAGGGTATCGGTCTCTGCCGTACAGAGCACATGTTCTTCGAAGCAGACAGAATTGCTGCTTTCCGTGAGATGATCTGTGCTGACACTCTCGAAGAGAGAGAGACCGCTCTTGAGAAGATTCTCCCCTATCAGCAGGGCGACTTCGAGGCTCTCTACGAGGCACTCGAGGGCAACCCCGTTTGCATCCGTTTCCTTGATCCTCCTCTCCACGAGTTCGTTCCCACAGAGGAAGCTGACATCGCAGCTCTCGCAGAGGCTCAGGGCAAGACAGTTGCAGACATCAAGGCTCTTATCGCATCTCTCCACGAGTTCAACCCCATGATGGGTCACCGTGGCTGCCGTCTCGCAGTAACATACCCCGAGATAGCAAAGATGCAGACAAAGGCTGTTATCCGTGCAGCTATCAATGTTAAGAAGGCACACGCTGACTGGAACATCGTTCCCGAAATTATGATCCCCCTCACAGGTGAGGTTAAGGAGCTTAAGTTCGTTAAGGATGTAGTTGTTGCAACTGCAGACGCAGAGATCGCAGCAGCAGGCGTTGAGCTCAAATATGAAGTAGGTACAATGATGGAAATTCCCAGAGCTTGTCTTACAGCTGATCAGATCGCTACAGAGGCTGAGTTCTTCTGCTTCGGTACAAACGATCTTACTCAGATGACATTTGGCTTCAGCCGTGACGACGCTGGTAAGTTCCTCGACGCTTACTATGACAGAAAGATCTACGAGAACGATCCCTTCGCAAAGCTCGACCAGACAGGTGTTGGTCAGCTCATGGAGATGGCTATCGCTAAGGGTAAGGC
>SVQA01000006.1 GCA_015065545.1 Oscillospiraceae bacterium | reverse complement strand
AAAACAATGGAAACGGTAAAAGAAATGTACAAAGACGATGACTGCCGAAGTCAATCTGAGTTTATTGAAAAAGCCATTCAGGCATACGTCGGTTACCTTCGAGCTGACAACAGTCCGGGGATGTTGCCGAACTATATGGTCTCGACGATGAAGGCAATCGTGGATAGCAGCGACACTCGAATGTGCAGAATGCTGTTCAAACTGGCGGTGGAGATGGCAATCATGATGAACATCCTAGCCGCCTACTGCGACGTGGAAGAAGGAACGCTTGCGAATCTTCGCCAGGAGTGTATCAACGAGGTGAAACGAATCAACGGTACGCTCGGATTCGAAGATGCCTACCATTGGCAAAAGGACTGAGGAAGTTCTCAAAACTGTTTCAGCAAAGTCGCTGGATATTCGAAAAGAGTTGTGGTATGTTGTTGTGCTGACAAGGAAAGGAGATGAGAACTATGGCAAACAGAAGACCTGCAGGCGACGGAATGGTTCGGCAGAAGAAACGCGGTCAATGGGAAGGCAGAATCACCGTCGGTCACAAGGGCGATGGCAAGCCGATCTTCCGTTACGTCTACGGCAAGACGCAGAAAGAAACTCTTGAAAAACTGCATCAACGCATTGAGGACTACCGCGGCGTGGAGCTGACCGAGGACAGCAAAATGACTCTCGGCGAGTGGCTCGACCGATGGCTCAATGAGTATATGATCTTCACCATCCGCGAGAGCACCTGGGACAGCTACGCTTCGATGATCCGCACGCACGTGAGACCTTACCTCGGCGATAAGCCGGTGACATTCATCACCACCGCCGACGTGCAGAGAATGTATAACAAAATAAAAAAGAACGGTCGGCGGGAGGCGCATCCACTTCGCGGACACGAGCTCGCCGACAGTACGGTGCGCAGTGTTCACATGATGCTCCATGAAGCCATGGACGCGGCGGTGAGAGAACGGCTCATCGTTAAGAACCCCACCGACGGTACCACCATCCCGAAAAACAATTACGCGCCCAAGCAGATACTCACCGAAGCACAGCTGGAAAAGTTTATGCGCATCGCAATGCAGGACGAGGTGTGGCGCGATTTCTTCTACACAGAACTAACAACGGGACTTCGCCTCGGTGAGATCTGCGGACTGCGATGGTCGGACTTCGATGAAGCCACGGGACGGCTGAAGATCTCGCGGACGGTGAAGAGAAAGAAAGGCGGCGGTGTGACCTGGGGTGACACTAAGACCGAAACAGGTATGCGAAACATCCTGCTGCCGCCGAGCACCGCGGAGCTACTGCGAGAGCGAAAGAAAAGGTTGATGAGCGAGTGGATCTTCCCGAATATCTACAGACCCGAGGAAGCGATGCATCCCGAGTATCCCTACAACCGCATGAAAACCTTGCTGAAGCAAGCGGGACTGCCGCTGATACGATTCCACGATCTGCGCCACACCTTCGCCACCCACGCGCTGACGAGCGGTGTAGATGCCAAGACCTTGTCCCGAATCCTTGGGCACACCAACGCCAGCTTTACGCTGGATACCTACACCCACGTGACTACCGACATGCAAAAGCGAGCATCAAACATCGTCGGCGGATTCATGGAAGATCTTATCATAAAGGAGTGACGCGTGAACTCCGAGTAAGTGCTAATCGCAAGTTCTCGTTGTTAACGCCCGAAAATCCTAACGGATTTTCCGAAGAAAGGAGGAAAAATTAAGAATGACTAAAAGAAGAAAAAACGGCGAAGGTATGATTCGCAAACGGAGCGACGGACGGTGGGAAGGCAGAGTGGTGGTCGGCTACGATGACAAAGGCTTGCCCATTACCAAAAACGTCCTTGCACACACCAAGACCGAGTGCGCCGAGAAGCTTGAAAAGCTGAAGGAAGAATACCGACCGCCGAGCACGCGGTGCAAGCCGGATATGCTGTTCGGCGATTGGATGGAGTTCTGGTACGAGAACTACTCCAAGCCTGCCATCCGACCGCTGACACAGCAAAACTACGAGAACCGAATCTACGACCACATCATCCCCGACATCGGCAAGATGCCGCTGAACAAACTGACGCAGAACGACCTGCAACAATTCTATGCACGGCTGAAGCGAAACGGAAGAAAGCAGTACGTTGAGAAATACGGCCCCGGACTGTCCGACCGCATGGTACGAGCCTGCCACGCAAGCTGTCGCATGGCTCTGGAAAAAGCGGTGGCCGAAGGGCTGATACGAGTCAATCCCGCCATCGGTTGTAAACTGCCGCCGAAGAAAGCGCGAGAGATGCAGGTGCTGACAAAGGACGAGCTGCAGCGATTCCTCGCCCAGGCCAAAGAGGACGGATACTACGAACTGTTCCTCTTGGAACTTGGCACGGGGATGCGCCGAGGGGAGCTGATGGGACTGCAATGGGATGACCTCAACTTCCAAACGGGCGAACTCCAAATCGTCCGCCAGGCGTGTGCGGTGAACGGTAAAATTGAGATCTCCGTGCCGAAAACAAAAAGCTCCATCCGCACGGTGGTACTGCCGCCGTCGCTGGTGGAGGTGCTGAGAAAGCATAAGGAAACGGTCACCTCTCGGTGGATGTTCCCGTCGCCGCAAAATCCCGACGTGCCGAGGTATCCCACGTCCGTTGGAGATATCCTGTCGATCCTACTCAAACGGGCGGGATGCAAGCACGTGCGGTTCCACGATCTGCGTCATACCTTCGCAACAATGGCACTCGAAAACGGCATGGATGTAAAAACGCTGTCGGCAACCATAGGACATGTGTCAGCCGCGACAACACTTGATATCTACAGCCATATGACCGACACCATGCAGATGCAGGCGGCGGTGAGTATCGACCGCAAAATCGGCGGCACAAACGCGCAGATGCCCGTGGCTGAGCAAACACCCGAGAAGACGACAAAACCGCCCGTAAACGCCCCGTGTGCGCCCACAGAGCCGCATCCTGAGCCGGTGCCGAGAAAGATACGCAAGAGCGGTACGGGATGCCTGTATCAGATCAACGATCACCTTTGGGAAGGCAGCTTCTTCCCACGACTGCCGAACGGCAAGCGAAAGAAATTCAACGTCTACGCCGAAACGAAAGAGCAGTGCGAAATCAAACTCGCCGAGATGATTGAGCGAGTCAAAGCGGAGATTGTGGAAGAAAAAGCAAAACGAAAAGAGGGCGCCGAATAACGGCGCCCTCAAAATTGGTTTGCAGTAAACAAAGAATAACAGAATAGCTTCAATTACTCTTTGCTTCTGTTTTGCCATTCGATGAACTGTTTTATTAGCTCATCTTTTCTTTCTTCTGTCATTATGGATGATGGAGGTTTTGTGGGGTTAATGATACAAATCTTGCTCGGGATGGGATAAATGTCTATTGTTGTTTGTTTTGTATCATCATGAAGATTTTCGTATTGTGAACGACACCAAGATAATAATTGGGAAACCATCTCTGTATCAGATTCACTAGGAGTAGGTTCTGGTGTGTAAGAAGTTAATAAAGTAGGTCTTGGTATATGATTGGCCAAATCATACACATGAAGTGTTTGTAGAGTTGATAGATTACCTATTAAAAAACTGTCATTTATTAAATAATGGATAGATTGAATAATATCAGGATCGGCGAAGTTTACATATGAAGTTATAATCTTTTCGCCACGCTTTACTAAATCATTTCTGCAAGAATTGATATATGCAAACCAATTTTGTGGTGGGTCGATGTTAGGATTTCCCTCAAGATCAAGATTGTTTCTAATAGAGTTAATGGTTTCAAAAGAAAAAAGATCATCAACGGCAATCTCGGAACGGGATTCCGTTGATTGAACATACATTTCTTCCCATAGGTTTATGAAACGTGAGGTAAATAACTGAATATCGCGATACATTGCTTTCCGTAAAGGAATTTCATTTTTATCTTTCTGTTTCTTTAATATTCTATCAATTACTGCAATGGTAATCATAGAGGAAATAAAACCAGATAAAAGGTTTAACCACAGATCCGCGAAGTCGTGCTGATCTGAAACAAAAAACCATAGAATAAAGGAAACGATAGCTAATGCGATAGTTATCAATAATGCAATATTTGTTTTGCACCAATTTAATAATGTTTTTAATATAGGTTTATTTTTCTTATTAAAGCACTTGTAACCTGCGATTAAGTAGAGGGGAAAATGTGCGGCAGTTAAGATGCAACAGGCAATTAATAATTCGAAACTTTTTGAAACGGAAAGCATTATACTAAGAGCTAATACAATAGGATTTAAAACTCCTACTGCATCAGCACATTTTTCGATATATATCCAAAAGTTGTTGAATGTAGTTGCCCACTTTGAGTATGCCAAAAAATAAGTAACACCCAATATGAGAATCGCAGAAATGGAGGATATAATATTAAATAGTGTGTACTGATTAAAAAAGTATTGAAAGATTGAAAATAATCCAGTTAGGAAAGATCCGTATGTTGCGAAAAATAGGTTAATATTTTTTAGTTTGTGTTCTGCTATTTGAGCGTTACAAGTGCTTTGTTGTTCTTTTTCCAAAATAACATCCTCCGTGTGTTTTAAACAAAAAGTATTTTACGGTAGGTAACCCTCATCTAATTGGATTGCCGTTATCGTCAAGTTTATATGTGTAGATAACTCCGCTAATCATTTCAGAAGGGCCCTCTGCTTTGCAATAAGGACAATAGGCCGTTTCACGATCTTTTCCGCCGGGCCAAGGATTTCCTGTACTCTCATAATAATAGTTTTTACCACATTTGTTGCAAGTTACGACAGAGCCTTTTTTCATAGTGTACACCTCATTTAAATAATAAATTTTAGGGACAAAAAGCCGCAAAGTATTCCTACTTTGCGGCTTTCGTGTGCGGACGAAGCCGCAATTGGTGGAGGTGCGGGAATCGAACCCGCTCGGTTTATCTTCGAATTCTTTTGTTGGTATAGCTTCCGGTTTACTTGCCACGGCTCTATTGTTTGGTATTCCCCCATAACAACCGAGTCCCACCACAATACTTATACTTACCATATCAACGCCTCCTGTAAGTCCGATAATCGAAATTACGAGTTCCAGCAAGCTGAAACAGAGGGAAAATACTTCAGCAGAGTCAAGGTTTTCAAAATTCAGCACCACAAAAGAAATAAGAAGTAAAGTAATGCGAGTGTTTATCTTGGACGAGATAAACACTCGCAGTGGTCGGAGTGACAGGGTTCGAACCTGCGGCCTCAACATCCCAAATGTCGCGCGCTCCCAACTGCGCCACACCCCGATTTTATTCAATTTTTCTTGATTTTGCGTGGAAGTGGGATAAACTGTGGTCAAACGCAAATTCCACGCATTTTTGCGTTTTTATAAAGTGCCGAAAGTCCGCATAAGTAAAGGCTTTTCGTGACTTCCGTGAAATCACGGCTATAACTGCCCGACACGCTCCCAAAGCAAGCGCGCTACCAAACTGCGCCACGCCCCGATGTTATTTTTTTGATGATATTTCTGGGGTTTTATATTCGGTCTGAAAATTTAATTTTCAGGCTGATTTTTCAAGTCTGAACCTTTGTGGAGTTTATGTGGTCGTTGCAAACGTTTCTTTGATTTCGGGAATTTTTCAAAGCGGAAAGTGCCGATGTTTGCGAGGTTTGTTTGAGAGGGGAAAGTTTTGTCTAACAGAACTGTTGCAGTCCCAAAGCAGGTGCACTACCAAACTGCGCCACATCCCGTAAGACGATTTTGCTTTTGCAACTTTGATATTATAACCTATCAAAGGGTCTCTGTCAATTGTAATTTGAAGTTTTTTGCACAGATTTTAAAAATACCCCGAAAGAGTAATTTGTTCTTTCGGGGTATTGATTTTTGTATTGTATAAAATTATTCGAGCTCGAAGGCGCCTGTGTAGAGGCGATAGTACTGACCCTTCTTTTCGATAAGCTCATCGTGGCTGCCGCGTTCGATGATTCTGCCTTTGTCAAGAACCATAATAACATCGGAATTCTGGACTGTGGAGAGGCGGTGGGCGATGACGAATACCGTTCTGCCGTGCATCAGAGCATCCATACCTCTTTGCACAAGTGCTTCAGTACGGGTGTCGATAGAGGAGGTAGCCTCGTCAAGAATCATAACAGGCGGGTCGGCAATTGCTGCTCTTGCAATTGAGATAAGCTGTCGCTGACCTTGCGAGAGATTTGCCCCATTGTTCTCAAGAACGGTATCGTAGCCCTGAGGCAGACGGCTTATAAATCCGTGAGCATTTGCAAGCTTTGCGGCGGCAATAACCTCTTCTTCGGTTGCATCAAGCTTTCCGTAGCGGATGTTATCCATAACGGTGCCTGTAAAGAGGTTTGTGTCCTGCAGAACGATTCCGAGAGAGCGTCTCAGGTCTGCTTTTTTAATCTTGTTAATATTGATTCCGTCATAGCGGATTTTACCATCTTCAATATCGTAGAAGCGGTTGATAAGGTTTGTAATAGTGGTTTTACCTGCACCGGTAGCACCTACAAATGCAACTTTCTGTCCCGGCTCTGCGTAAAGGCTTACATCGTGAAGAACTGTTTTGCCCTCAACATAGGCAAAGTCAACGTCAAAGAATCTGACTTCACCTTTAAGCTCGGTATAGGTGGTAGTGCCGTCCTCGTGAGGATGCTTCCAAGCCCACATACCTGTACGTTCTTCAGTTTCTACGATTTCGCCGTTTTCAATTTTTGCGTTTACAAGGGTAACATAGCCTTCGTCTTCTTCACTTTGTTCGTCGATAAGTGCAAAGATTCGCTGGGCACCTGCCAAAGCCATAACAATTGAGCTTGCTTGCTGTGCTACCTGATTTATAGGCATTGTAAAGCTCTTGGAGTAAAGCAGGAAGCTGACAATTGCACCTAAGGTGAGGTTTGGGTCGAAGCCTGAGATGGCAATAATACCGCCCACAACAGCAATGAGTACATACTGGAGATGTCCCATATTGCCTGTGATGGGACCGAGGATATTTACAAATTTGTGAGCTTTGTAGGATACATCGCAGAGGGTATCGTTAAGAGTGTCAAAATCCTCTTTAACCTTTTCTTCGTGATTGAAGACCTTGATAACCTTCTGTCCGTTGATCATTTCCTGAATATATCCGTTTTCTTTACCCAGCTCTTTTTGTTGCATACCGAAGTATTTTCCGCTTTTGCCCGCAACCCTGCCTGTTACCATAAGGGTAAGACCTACAAAAAGAAGCACAAAGAGTGTGAGCCATACATTAGTGATTAGCATAATTACAAGATAAACCACAATAGTGATGATTGAAGACATAAGCTGAGGAATGCTTTGGGAAATCATCTGGCGAAGAGTTTCTGCATCGTTTGTGTAGTGGCTCATAATGTCGCCGTGGGTGTGGGTATCAAAGTATTTTATGGGCAGAGTCTGCATGTGAGAATACATATCGTCACGGGTGGAGCGGAGCATACCCTGTGTGATGAAGTTCATAATCAGATTCTGAGAAAGTGTGGCAACAACACCGAAAAGGAAGATAATTGCCATTCTTGTTATTGCACCAAGAAGGGGTGCAAAGTTGGGATTTTCTGCACCTATAAGGGTAGAGATATAGTCATCAAAAACTCCGCCTACAAATTTTGCACTCAATGCACTTACTATAGACGTTACGATTATGCAGAGGAAAACAAAGATGAATCTGAACTTATATCGCTTCATAATGTAAGCGAAAAGTCGTTTTAGAGTTTTTGACTGGTTTTTATTCATAGTAGGCTTTTTACCCATAACTGCGGGGTTGTGTTTCATTGGACCTGCCATTATGAAAGACCTCCTTTCTGCTGAGAGGAGTAAACTTCTTTATAAATATCGCAGGTTTCAAGGAGCTCTTCGTGGTTGCCGACAGCCACAATCTTGCCTTCGTCAAGTACTACTATCTTGTCTGCGTGTTCAATAGAGGAGATTCGCTGTGCAATAATAATCTTTGTGGTTTCGGGAATGTACTCGGACATCGCCTTGCGTATAAGAGCATCTGTGTGGGTATCGACTGCACTGGTGGAGTCGTCAAGAATAAGAATCTTGGGAGCCTTCAGAAGTGCTCTTGCAATACAGAGTCGCTGTTTCTGACCGCCCGAAACGTTGGTACCGCCTTCCTCGATAAAGGTATCGTAGCCTTCGGGGAAGGTGCTGATAAATTCATCGGCGCAAGCCAGCTTGCAGGCATTTATAAGCTCTTCGTCGGTGGCGTTTTCATTACCCCAACGCAAGTTTTCTTTGATTGTGCCGGAGAAGAGAACGTTCTTCTGCAACACCATAGCAACTGCATCACGCAGAGTTTCAATATCATATTCACGGACGTCTATGCCGCCTACCAGCACCTTGCCTGCGGTGGTATCGTAAAGACGGGGAATAAGCTGAACAAGGGTGGATTTTGAGGAGCCTGTGGCACCGATGATACCTACGGTTTCACCTGAGTTAATCTTGAGTGTAACGTCAGAAAGACAGAGTTTTTTCATATCATTGGAGTAGCTGAAGTCTACGTCCTTAAATTCAATAGAGCCGTCTTTAACTTCTGTTACGGGATTTTCGGGATTTTGAAGGTCGGGTACTTCGTCCAACACCTCGGTGATACGCTCTGCAGATGCTCTGGACATTGTAATCATAATGAAAATCATAGAGAGCATCATAAAGTTCATAAGAATCTGGGAAGCATAGGTGAACATACTTGTAAGCTCGCCTTTAGTGAGGTCACCAACAACAATAAGATTTGCACCTACCCAAGAGATAAGAAGCATACAGGTGTATACGCATATCATCATAAGAGGGGAGTTGAGTGCGACAAGAGTATCTGCTTTGATTGCAATATCGTAGATAGAGTTGGAAACATCCTTGCATTTTTTTGTTTCGTAGTCTTCACGCACAAAGGATTTTACAACTCTTGAGCCTCGCAGGTTCTCCTGAACAACTCGGTTAAGGTCATCGAGCTTTTTGAAGAGTCTGATGAATTTTGGGAAAGCAAGTTTTATAAGCAGAATTGTGCCGAATGCAAGTACGGGTACAACACAAAGGAAGATGGTGCCCATGCTTGGATGAATGTAGAATGCCATTACAAAAGACATGATTATCATAATGGGGGATCTAACTGCAATTCGTATGAGCATCTGGTAGGACATCTGTACATTGTTTACATCGGTTGTAAGTCTTGTGATAAGGGATGCGCTGGAAAATCTGTCGATATTCTTAAAGGAATAACCCTGAATTTTATAAAACATATCGTGACGAAGATTCTTTGCAAAGCCTGTGGAAGCTTTGGCGGCAAAGTCGCCCGCCAATGTGCCGAATATCATAGAAACGATACAGCAGGCAACAAGGATAAGTCCTAAGGTAACTAAGTTTTCGATGTTACCCACAACCTGACCTTCCGCATTTTTGTATTCTATACCTGTGTTAATAAGCCGTGCTACTATAAGGGGGATGAGCACTTCCATAAGCACTTCGCCCGATATAAAAAGGGGAGCCAGAATGGACGCTGCTTTATATTCCCGCACACTTTTTGCGAGTTTTCTTATCATAGAATACCTCCTTCTTTGAAATATAATTAAACTATAGTAAAATATTATACATACTATTATATTTTAGGCATTTTTAATGTCAATAGAATTATTGCACGAAATTTGAATGTTAACGCTAAATTTACAAATTCGGGGGTTAGTATTGAAATAGCTGATAATTTATGATATAATGCAGTCACCACACGAATCGAATATTTTTGTCCTCGTAAGGGAAAATACTTTGGTAAAAGGTGTTTTCCTCTATTTCCTTGCGGGGACTTGGTTCGTGTGGTAACGACCGAGGATAAACACTTTTTCAGCACATCCTTCGGGGTGTGCTTTTTTTGAGGTATTTATGAGGAGCTACAAAACAAAAAGAATTTATATTTCTTCAGTAAAAATAGACTATATTTATGAAAATATAAAAAAAGTACTTGATACTTCCTTACTTGAAATCGTTGGTAATAAAGAGGAAATTCGGATTGTGTGCATTGAGCAAAAGGCAGGAAAGAGTATTGGAGAACAATATGCGATTGACAGTGGTTTAACTGTGGAATATTGCAGTGCATATTTGTTCGGATTGCTCAAGATGTCAGCAACTATGTTGAGTCGCAGAATTGTTAAGCGATGTGAATATATGTTAGTTTTCAGAGATGAAGACTTTTCAAAATTAGATTCTTTGTTCAGGTATGCCGTGAAACACAGTGTGCCGATAAAGATGTTAGATGTGACATAAGAAAATGGACTGTGCACATTACGGCACAGTCCATTTTGCTTGATTTATTATTTTATTGATGTTATTTCGGAGATGTCGTAGGGGGTTGTCTGGTAAACAAAGTAGTTGAGCCAGTTGGAGTATAAGAGGTTTGCGTGGCTTCTCCAGCTTACAATGGGAGCTTTTGTTTCGTCATCATTGGGGAAGTAGTTTTTGGGGATTGAGATGGGCTTGCCTGCTTCTTTGTCGCGGATGTATTCTTTATTAAGAGTTTCTGCGTCGTATTCGGAGTGACCTGTAATAAAAATCTGTCTGCCCTGCTTTGTGCCGATAGCATAAACTCCTGCTTCCTCGGAGGAGGCAAGTATTTTAAGCTCGGGCACAGCCTCAATGTCTTCTCGGTTTACTGTTGTGTGACGGGAGTGAGGCACCATAAAAACATCGTCAAAGCCTCTGAAAAGGATTGATTGCTTGTAGTCGGCACGGTGAGGATAAACACCGAAGAGTTTTTCGGGAAGAGGATGTTTATTTATTCCGTAGTGGTAGTAAAGAGCCGCCTGAGCGCCCCAGCAGATATGGAAGGTGGAGGTGACATTTGTCTTTGTCCATTCCATAATCTCGCAGAGCTCATCCCAGTACTCAACCTCTTCAAAGGGGAGATTTTCAACAGGCGCACCTGTGATAATCATACCGTCAAATTTTCTGTCTTTGATTTCTTCAAAGGTTTTGTAGAAACGGAAGAGATGGTCCTCGGTAATATTTTTTGATTTATGTGTAGCTGTGTGGATAAATTCACATTCAACCTGCAAGGGTGAGTTGCCCAGAAGCCTTGCAAGCTGAGTTTCTGTGGCAATCTTTGTGGGCATAAGATTGAGAATTGCAATCTGCAGAGGACGGATGTCCTGAGTTATAGCCCTTGTTTCTGTAATAACGAAGATGTTTTCGTCATAGAGTGTCTGGGTTGCAGGCAGGTCATTGGGGATTTTAATGGGCATATCTGCTCCTCATTTCCTGTGAGTTTATGTTGAAAGTAGTCTGAAAATTATACTTCCTTGAGCGCAGCTTCAATATCTGCAATAAGGTCTTCTGCAGCCTCGATACCGCAGGAGAAACGAACAAGGTCGGGAGAAATGCCTGCAGCTGTAAGCTCATCGTCATTCATCTGGCGGTGAGTTGCACTTGCGGGATGCAGACAGCAGGTACGAGCATCTGCAACGTGGGTTTCGATAGCGGCAATTTTAAGATTCTTCATAAAGGTTTCTGCGGCTTTTCTGCCGCCCTTTACGCCAAAGCTTACAACACCGCAGCCGCCGTATTTAAGGTACTTCTTGCCAAGTTCGTAGCACTCGTCACCCTCAAGACCTGAGTAGCGTACCCAAGAAACTTTTTCGTGATTTTTAAGGTACTGTGCAACTGCAAGACCATTCTCGCAATGACGCTGCATACGAAGGTGCAGGCTCTCAAGACCTAAATTAAGATAGAATGCGTGCTGAGGAGACTGAATGCAACCGAAGTCACGCATAAGCTGAGCAGTAGCCTTTGTGATGTAAGCACCTGCAAGACCGAATCGCTCGGTGTAGGTTACACCGTGGTAGCTTTCGTCGGGGGTGCAGAGACCGGGGTATTTATCGGGGTATTTTGTCCAGTCAAATTTACCCGAGTCAACAATACAACCGCCAACAGATACACCGTGACCGTCGATGTACTTTGTTGTGGAGTGAATAACAATATCAGCACCCCACTCAAAAGGACGGCAGGTAACGGGAGTTGCAAATGTATTATCTATGATAAGGGGCACACCGTTTTTGTGTGCGATATTTGCAAAACGCTCAATATCAAGAACAACTAAAGCAGGGTTTGCGATAGTTTCACCGAAGAGTGCCTTTGTGTTGGGACGGAATGCAGCCTCGATTTCTTCGTCTGTTGCAGTGGGAGATACAAAAGTAAAGTCGATACCCATTCTCTTCATTGTAACTGCAAAGAGGTTGTAGGTGCCGCCGTAGATTGCACTGGATGCAACAATATGGTCGCCTGCACCTGCAATATTGAAAATACTGAAAAAGCTTGCTGCCTGACCCGAAGAGGTGAGCATAGCGGCAGTGCCGCCCTCAAGCTCGCAGATTTTTTTTGCAACGTAGTCGTTTGTGGGATTCTGCAGACGGGTGTAGAAGTAACCCTCTGCCTCAAGATCAAAGAGCTTACCCATATCCTCGGATGTAGCATACTTGAATGTAGTGCTCTGTACAATGGGAATCTGTCTGGGTTCGCCGTTTGAGGGTGTGTAACCACCCTGAACGCAGGTGGTGTCAAGATTTTTGTAACTCATAATGTTACCTCCTTGGTGCATAAAAGGTAGATTGGTTTAAAAATCTGCCTTAATAAAGTTTTTGCATAAGCACATTATTGAAACAATTATACAGCAGTATTCTTTATATTGTCAACAGTTTTGGCGTTTTTGGAAACCTCTTTACAAAAGAGAAAAAATTGCAAAAAATAAACTCAAAAATACCTCTTTACTTTAAAAAAGTCTTGTATTATAAGATGTTTTTTGATATAATATATAAATTAAATTTTATTTTTGGTTATGAAAAGGAGGGTTGTTCCGATTTAGAGGGACTTTGGTTTAGAGAAATCCCGTATCGGAAATAAACATGTTAGTAAAAATTTTGTTTATAGTTCTGTTCCTTGCAGTTACCATCGGCGTAGGTATTTACTGCCGCAAAAAAGCAACAGATGTAAACGGTTTTGTTCTTGGAGGAAGGTCGGTTGGTCCTTGGCTTTCTGCATTTTCTTTCGGAACATCTTATTTCTCGGCGGTTATCTTTGTAGGCTATGCAGGCAGGTTCGGTTGGAACTTCGGTCTTGCGTCTACATGGATAGGTTTGGGTAATGCACTTATCGGTTCCTACCTTGCATGGAAGGTGCTTGGAAGACGAACCCGAATTATGACTCAGCATTTGGGCAGTGCCACAATGCCCGATTTCTTTGAGAAACGATACGGCTCAAAGGGACTTAAGCTTGCGGCGGCGGCAATCATATTTATCTTTATGATTCCATATACCGCTTCTCTTTATAACGGACTTTCCAGACTTTTTACCATGGCATTCGGCATTGATTACTGGGTTTGTGTTGCCATTATGGCACTTGTTACTGCACTTTATGTAGTACTTTCCGGTTATGTGGGCACAGCACTCAACAGTCTTATTCAGGGTATAGTAATGCTTGTGGGTATTGTTGTGGTTGTGTTTGCTGTACTTAATGTAAACGGCGGATTTATGGCGTCTGTGGAGCTTATGTCACAGCAGACTAGTGAAACTGTAGGGGTTGGCGGATACACCTCTATCTTCGGTCCTGACCCGGTGGCGCTTATCGGTGTTATACTCCTTACCTCCTTAGGTACATGGGGACTTCCTCAGATGATTGGTAAGTTCTATGCAATCAAGAGCGAAAAATCTATTAAGACAGGTACTGTGGTTTCAACCATTTTTGCGGTTGTTGTTGCAGGCGGATGCTACTTCCTCGGTGGCTTTGGCCGTATATTTATGACTTCTGAGGAAGTAACAAAGCAGGGTGTTGATTCAATTATCCCCAATATGCTTTCGGGTATGTCTGATGTGGTAATTGCTCTGGTTGTTATGCTGGTGCTTGCGGCTTCAATGTCTACACTTTCATCTTTAGTGCTTACATCAAGCTCTACTTTGACTCTTGACTTTATTGCTCCGATGAAGAAACAGAAAATGAGCGAAAAATCAAAGATGTCTCTTATGAGAATTTTCCTTATTTTCTTTATAGTAATATCTGCGGCTATAGCGATAGTCGTTTACATAAAGCCCGTCGCATTTATTACAGACCTTATGGGTATTTCATGGGGTGCAATGAGCGGTGCTTTCCTCGGTCCCTTTATGCTGGGACTTTACTGGAAGAGAGCCACAAAGCCTGCAGTCTGGGCAAGCTTCATTTTCAGTGCTTTTGTTAATATTACCTTCTTTGTGCTTCAGCTCACAAACAAGCTGTATGTGCTTCCCAAGCTTTTACAGGCATCATCCAATGTAGGCGTTCTGGCTATGCTTACAGGTATTCTTCTTGTGGTTGTAATAAGCCTTCTCACAAAGAAGCCCGATAAGGAAAAGGTAGAAGAAATGTTCAGCTGTTACGACAAAAAGGTAACGGTTTCTCAGAAGGAATCTCTTGAATCTTAAGAATATTTGAAATAAATCCCCGATAGGAGAATGGTTATGAAGGAATTACTTATCGGCAACGCCGCAGTTGCCAGAGGTCTGTATGAAGCAGGCTGTTCTATTATTTCCAGTTATCCCGGTACACCCAGTACAGAGATAACCGAGTTTGCGGCAAAGTACGACGAAATTTACTGCGAATGGGCACCTAACGAGAAGGTTGCTATGGAGGTTGCTTTCGGTGCATCCGTCAGAGGCAAGCGTACCTGCTGCTGTATGAAGCACGTAGGTCTTAACGTTGCCGCCGACCCTCTCTTCACACTTTCTTACACAGGAGTTAACGGCGGTCTTGTTATCTGCGTTGCAGACGACCCCGGTATGCACTCCTCTCAGAACGAGCAGGATTCCAGACACTATGCACAGGCTTCCAAGGTTCCTATGCTTGAACCCTCCGATTCAAAGGAAGCTTTAGAGTTTACTAAGCTTGCTTTTGAGCTTTCTGAGGAGTTTGATACTCCCGTGTTCATCAGAATGTGCACCCGTGTTGCTCACTCCCAGAGTATTGTAGAAACTACTGACAGAGCAGAAATTGAGGATAAACCCTACGAGAAGAATCCTCAGAAGTTCATTATGGTACCTGCAAACGCAAAGCTTAGACATCCTGTAGTTGAACAGAGAACTTTAAATCTCACAGCTTATGCAGAAACTGCAGAGATAAACCGTGAAGAGTATGCAGAAGGTGCAGAGTTTGGTATCATTACAAGCGGTACCTGCTATCAGTACGTTAAGGAAGTATTCGGAGATTCTGTAAGCGTTCTTAAGCTTGGTATGATTCATCCTATGCCTGTGGAAAGAATAAAGAACTTTGCAAGCAAAGTCAAGAAACTCTATATTGTAGAAGAGCTTGACGGTATTATTGAGACTCACGTTAAGAATCTGGGTATCGAGTGTACAGGTAAAGAAATGTTTACAAACATCGGTGAGCTTTCACAGCTTTCTATCGCAACTGCATTCGGTCTTGATGAGCCTTCGTTTGCATCCATCGACACAAATGTTCCCGGCAGACCTCCTGTAATGTGTGCAGGCTGTCCTCACAGAGGTATGTACTATACACTTGCAAAGAACAAGATTACAGTACTCGGCGATATTGGTTGCTACACTTTGGGTGCTATGCCTCCTCTTAATGCTCTTGATACAACACTCTGTATGGGTGCTTCCGTATCAGGACTTCACGGCTATAACAAGGCAGGCGGTAAGGAGACAGAGGGCAAGACTGTTTGCGTTATCGGTGACTCAACCTTTATGCATTCGGGCATTACAGGTCTTGTAAATATTTCTTACAATGCTTCAAATTCCACAGTTATTATTCTGGATAATTCCATCACAGGTATGACAGGCCATCAGCAGAATCCCACAACAGGCTATAACATTAAGGGTGACCCTGCCGCAAAGATTGACCTTGAAACCCTTTGTAAGGCAGTCGGTATCAACCGTGTAAGAGTTGTTGATCCCTATAATCTCAAAGAGTGTGACGAAGCTCTCAAGGAAGAACTCTCTGCAGAAGAGCCTTCTGTAATTATTTCCAGAAGACCCTGCATACTCCTTAAGAGTGTTAAGGTAAAACCTGCTCTTGTGGTATCCAAAGAGGACTGCAAGAGCTGTAAGATGTGTATGAAGCTTGGTTGTCCTGCAATCAGTATGCACGACGGCAAGGCAGATATTGACCCGACACTTTGTGTTGGCTGTGATGTATGTACGCAGCTCTGTAAATTTGACGCTATCAAAAAGGTAGGTGAGTGCTGATGACTAAAAGTATTATGATCGTAGGTGTAGGCGGACAGGGTTCTCTGCTTGCAAGCACCTTGCTCGGTAAACTTCTTGTTACCGAGGGATATGACGTTAAGGTTTCCGAGGTTCACGGTATGAGCCAGAGAGGCGGCTCTGTTGTTACTTATGTTCGTTTTGGCGAGAAGGTTTATTCTCCCATTATCGAGAAAGGTGCCGCTGACTGCATTATTTCTTTCGAAAAACTCGAGGCTGCCCGTTGGGTAGAGTACCTCAAAGACGGCGGTGTTATCATCACCAACACTCAACAGATTGATCCTATGCCCGTTGTTATCGGTGCTGCAAAGTATCCTGCAGAGATTCTCTCAGAGCTTTCTCAGAAGGTAGAGGTCGATGCCTTGGATGCACTCACACTGGCTAATGAGGCAGGCTCCTCAAGAGCAGTTAATATTGTTCTTATGGGCAGACTTGCACGTCAGCTCGACATCCCCTATGAGAAGTGGGAAGAAGCCCTCAAGATGGTAGTTAAACCCAAGTTTGTTGATATAAACCTTAAGGCTTTTGCTTTAGGTTATAACTATTCAAAGTAATTTATTTAGGAGGCGATTGTCATGGCAGAACGCTACTGGCAAAAAGAAATCGAGACAGCATCCAGAGAAGAAATTAAGAAGATTCAGGATGAGCGCCTCGTCAAGACAGTAAAACACGTTTACGAAAACGTGGAAATGTACAGAAAAAGAATGGATGAAGCAGGCATAAGCCCCGATGATATTAAGGGTGCAGAAGACCTTTATAAGCTTCCCTTTACAACAAAGCAGGATCTTCGTGACTATTATCCTTACGGTCTTTTTGCTACACCTTTAAAGGACGTTGTGAGGCTTCATGCATCCTCGGGTACAACAGGCAAACAGATCGTAGTAGGCTATACAAAGAACGATTTAGAGGCATGGGAGGATATTGCGGCTCGTCAGCTCTATGCAGTAGGTGCTGATGAAAACGACTTTGTCCACAATGCCTATGGCTACGGACTCTTTACAGGCGGCTTCGGTATGCACGGCGGTGCAGGCAGAATTGGTGCTACAGCTATTCCCGTATCTTCGGGTAACACAGACCGTCAGATTACAATTATGCAGGACTTCGGTTCTACAATCCTTTGCTGTACTCCTTCTTATGCAATGTATATTGCAGAGCAGCTCAAAGCAAAGGGTATTGACCCCAAGTCACTTTCCCTCAAAGCCGGTATCTTTGGTGCAGAGCCTTGGACAGAGGAAATGCGCCGTCAGATTGAAGAAATGCTTGACATCAAAGCCTACGATGTTTACGGTCTTACCGAGATTATGGGCCCCTGCGTTTCTTATGAGTGCTCTGCTCAGTCCGGTATGCATGTAAACGAAGACCATTTTATTGTTGAAACCATTGACCCTGATACAGGCGAGGTACTGCCTTACGGTACTCCCGGTGAGCTGGTATTTACCTGTATCACAAAAGAGTGCTGTCCCTTTATTCGTTATCGTACCCGTGATATTGGTGTGCTTTCAACAGAGCCTTGCTCCTGCGGAAGAACCTTTGTCAAGATGACAAAGCCTAAGGGAAGAACCGACGATATGCTTATTATCCGCGGTGTTAATGTATTCCCCTCACAGATTGAAACAGTACTTCTTAAGATGGGTTATTCTCCCAACTACAAGATTTACGTTGACCGCGTTAATAACACTGATACACTTCTTATCCATGTTGAAATGAACGAGGATATGTTCTCTGATACAGTTACAGTTATCAAAGAGCACGAAAAAGCTCTTGAGAGTGAGCTTCGTTCACTTCTCGGTATCGGTGCCGACGTTAAGCTTGTTGCTCCCGGCAGTATTGAACGCTCTGTGGGTAAAGCCAAGAGAGTAGAAGATAAGAGAAAGCTTATAGGAGGTTAAAGTATGTCTATCCGCCAGATTTCAGTTTTTGTTGAGAATAAGCAGGGTTCTCTTGTTAAGATTACCGATGTTCTTGCAAAGGAAAATATTGATTTGAGAGCAATGTCTATTGCAGATACACCAGATTTTGGTATTCTTCGTCTTATCGTGTCTGAAACAGACAGAGCGGTTGAGGTTCTCAAGAGAGAGAACTGCATTGTAACCGTTACCGATGTTGTAGGCGCACGACTTCGAAATGAGCCCGGTGCCCTTGCCACAGCAGTAAAGGTTATTTCCGACGCAGGCATCAATATGGAATATATGTATGCTTTCAACGGTGCAACTCCTCACCACGCTTATGTGGTGCTTCGTGTTAATGATAACGAGAGGGTGGAGGAGCTTCTTCTTGAGAAGGGTATCAAATCCATAACCGAGGCACAGGCTTCAGAAATTTGATTTCATCAAATCAAAATAGCAAAATTTTATTGACATTTTGCTTTTCATACAATAAACTATTTATGTAATTTTGCGTTATATATTTATATATAATGTATAAGGTATATTAACCCAAGGAGGTTTAGTCTAATGTTTAAAACAGTTAAAGAAGCACAGGACTTTATTAAAGCAAATGACATCAAGATGATCGACTTTAAAATGATCGACATCAACGGTCGCTGGCGTCACATCACCATTCCCTCTAACAGACTTACAGAGGATACTATGGTTTATGGTATCGGTTTTGACGGTTCCAACTATGGTTACGCTGCAGTTGAGAAGAGCGATATGGTGTTCATTCCCAATCTTGAGTCCGCTCAGATCGATCCCTTCGTATCTCAGCCTACTCTCACAATGACAGGTGATGTTTGCATCATCGGTAAGGTTGGCGAGCCTAACAGACCTTTTGACCAGTATCCCAGAAACGTTGCTATCCGTGCTCAGGAGTATATGAAGGAGACAGGTATCGCTGATAAGATGATCATCGGTCCCGAGTTCGAGTTCCATCTTCTAGACCATGTTTCCTACGAGGCAAAGCCCAACCGCGTTGCTTACGAGGTAGACACAGCTCAGGCTAACTGGAACACAGGCGAGAACGAAATGCAGAATTTCGGTTATCAGGTTCCCGGTGGCGGCGGTTATCACGTTGCTGCTCCTCAGGATATTACATACGACATCCGCTCCAAGATGTGCCTTATGCTTGAGGAGTGGGGTGTTAAGGTTAAGTATCATCACCACGAAGTTGGCGGCTCAGGTCAGGTAGAGATCGAGGTAGAGCTCGGCGAGATGCTTGAGATGGCTGACAAGACAATGATCATCAAGTACATTGTTAAGAACGAAGCAGTTGCAAACGGCAAGACAGCTACCTTTATGCCCAAGCCCATCTTTGGCGAGGCAGGCAACGGTATGCATGTTCATATGCTTCTTTTCAAGGACGGCAAGCCCCTCTTCTTTGACGAGAAGGGTTACTCCGGTCTTTCTGATGTAGCACACTGGTTTATGGGCGGTCTCTTAAAGCACGCTCGTTCACTCTGTGCTATCACTAACCCCTCCACTAACTCCTTCAAGCGTCTTGTTCCCGGTTACGAGGCTCCTGTTACAATCGGTTACGCAACATCCAACAGATCTGCTGTTATCCGTATTCCTGCATACGCAAAGAGCCCCGAAACAAAGCGTTTCGAGATCAGAAACCCTGACGCAACCTGCAACCCCTACTATGCTTATGCTGCTATCCTTATGGCAGGTCTTGACGGTATCGAGAACAAGATCGATCCTTCTGCTAACGGCTGGGGTCCCTACGACTACAACCTCTACAAGCTCTCTGACGAGGAGAAAGCAAAGCTTCAGCACCTTCCCACAACTCTTGACGAGGCTCTCGATGCTCTTGAGGCTGATTACGAGTACCTTACAAAGGGCGGCGTATTCCCCGAGGCACTCCTTAAACTCTGGATCAAGAACAAGCGTGCAGAGGCAAAGAAGATAGGTCAGATTCCTCACCCCGCAGAGTTTGCACAGTACTACGATCTTTAATTTATATCTTTATACAAAACACCCCGATTTTTCGGGGTGTTTTTTGTCGGGTAAATTGATTGACATTTTCTGGTGCATATATTAAAATAACAAAGGTAAAAGGGAGTAGTTACAGCAATAGCTGTGGTATGGTTCGTCATCACGAATTAAATTCCGGACTTTACCCGAACTCACCGGTTTGTTACGAGACTTTTACTGCACACGGGTGCAGTATAGGTCTTTTTTTATTGCACTCAAAGAATTATGTTTCAGGAGGAATTTAAAAATGTTTCTACACATTTTGCTTTTGCTTGTGGGATTTATACTGCTCATAAAGGGTGCTGACTTCTTTGTTGACGGAAGCTCGTCGGTGGCAAAACTTATCGGCATTCCCGGTTTTGTAATCGGACTCACCGTTGTGGCTATGGGCACAAGTGCACCGGAGGCGGCAGTAAGTATTACCGCAGGTTTGCAGGGCTCAAACGAAATTGCCATAAGCAACGTAATCGGTTCCAATATCTTTAATCTTCTGGTGGTTGCAGGTACTTGTGCTGTAATCAAGCCTTACAAGATTGAAAAAGAACTGCTGCATCGTGATTTTCCTGTGAATCTTGTAGTGACTGTTGTACTTTTCCTTATGGCACTTACAAGTATGACCTTCACAAGACTCAACGGCATCCTGATGCTTATTTGCTTTGTAGCATATATTGCATTCATTCTCTATGTTGCTTTCAAGAACAGAGAAACACAGACAGACGATGATGTAAAAACAATGAAGCCGTTTTGGAGTGTTGTGGCTATTGTAGGCGGTCTTGCAGCTGTAATCTTCGGCGGTGATATGGTTGTTGATAATGCTACAGAGATTGCAAAGGCTCTTGGATGGTCTGAAACCTTCATTGGTCTTACTATTATCGCAATCGGCACAAGCCTGCCCGAGCTTGTAACAAGCATTGTTGCAGCAAGGAAGGGCGAGAGCGGTCTGGCTCTCGGCAATGTAATCGGCTCAAATATTTTTAATATTATGCTGATTCTGGGCCTTTCCTCTTCAATTACTCCTATTCCCGTTGATACAAACGGTCTTATCAATATCGGTATTCTTATTGGGGTTACCGCTTTTGTATTTGTTGCCTGTCTTATTAAAAAAGGTATGGGCAGGGTGGTAGGTGCCGCTTCTGTTTTAGGATACTGCGGCTACACTGCGTATCTTCTCCTTACAACTGTACAGGCTTAAGTTAATATAATATGAAAAATGCTTACTCGTCTTTTGATGAGTAAGCATTTTTTCTTATTATCTTATTTTAACAGAAAACTCCTGTCGGCATTTGGGACAGCGGACATTGTGCTTGCCTTTTCTGCGTTTTACACGAAGCTGTGCTTTGCAGTGTTTGCATCTTATATATTTGTGGGTTTTGCGGTCTCTTACTTTGTTTTTCTGGCGAATAAAGAAGGCTTTTACTGCATCAGAAATCTTAATGTAACGCATATTTTCTCTTGTCCTGTGATAAAGGTCCTTGGAAAGTGTGCGGAACACTATATATCCCGCAAAGGTGAGCTGAATAAGGTAGTATATAAATGAATAAACAAAAATTGATACAATGGAAAGAATTATGTAAAGGGCAAAAAGGAATCGGTTGAATCTGTCGAAACCGTTTCTGCCTGTCATAAATCTTTGTACCCTGTTAAAAAAACCGTTCATCTAAATTCTCTCCGTAAATGTTATGGCTTTATTTTATCATTAAAGGCTCTTTGTTGCAAGTGAACAATGTGTTAACATCTTATTTTGAATATGTGTCGCAGAGAAAAGTTTTATTAGGGAGCAGACTTCTATATATTAAGTTCTTTGTAGCAAGTGTCAAGAATACTGTAGGATTTTCTGAGATTTTCAAGCTCTGATTCTTCCAATGTAAGCTCTATGCTCCGATTTGCACCTTCTCTTGAAATTATGCAAGGGTTTCCGAGAAACACGTCGTGAAGTCCGTATTCGCCCGAGAGCTTGCCTGATACTGTGAGCACACTTTGTTCATTGTTAAGAATAGCTCTTGCGATTCGGGTGATAGACATACCTATTCCGTAGTAGGTGGCTTTTTTTGCTTTGATTATTTCCTGTGCGGCATTTCTTACCTTGATATTTATATTCTCAAGGTCCCCAAAAGAAAATTTGTGAGGATTGTCTTCAAGTACGTTGAGTACGGGTTTTGTGGCAAGAAAAGCCTGAGACCAGGGGGTGAATTCACTGTCGCCATGCTCGCCGATAACATAAGCATGCACGTTACGTGGGTCGAGGTTAAAGTATTCTCCCAAAAGATAGCGAAGCCTTGCTGTGTCGAGGGTGGTGCCTGTGCCGATAACCTTTGAGCTTTCGAAGCCTGACAAAGCGTAAGTTATCCTTGTCATAACGTCTACCGGGTTTGTAGCTACAAGGAAGATTCCCGAGAATCCGCTTTTAACCACGGGCGGTACAATGGTTCTGAAAACCTCTGCGTTTCCCTGAAGCAGATCAAGTCGTGATTCCTTTGGCTTCTGATTAACGCCAGCACATATTACTACTATGTCTGCATCTTTGCAATCAGAGTATTCTCCTGCATAAATCTTCATACTTGTTCGTGAAAATGCAAGTCCGTGATTAAGGTCCATAGCTTCTCCGGCAGCTTTGAGCTTGTCAATATCAATAAGCACAAGTTCATCACAGATGTTCTGGTTAAGCGATGCATAAGCAAAGCTCATTCCTACCATACCCGTGCCTATAAGCACGATCTTTTTGCTTTTTTGATTCATATCTTCTGCACCTACACATCAGTTTTTTGTTTAGTATTGACTATGGGTGCTGATTTATTCTTTTTGCATGTTATTTTCAAAATAAGAGTCGGGAAGAACCTCAAGCCATGCGTTGTAGGTTTCATAGGTGTGGGCACAGCCCATAGCACTTGAAGTAATATCAATACCCTCCATACTGTCAAGTGAAATACCTTGTGTTATGAAATCCGCCAATACAGAAAACACAGGGGATGTACCTGAACTTAAAAGGATCATTCCGTCAGAGAGATTTTGCTCATTGCTTAAAAATGCGGCGGCACTCTGCATATATTGATACATGGTGATTTTGTGAGGGAAAAGGCTTATTTCTTTTTGATAGTAATCGGAAACGGTGGGAGAAATCTTGCTTACCGCTTCAATAAATCTTTTTACATCTCTGTCGCCGTCAGGATAACCTCTATGGGAGCTTTGAGTGGTTTCAAAGAATTTATCCTGCATACTGCGATAGAGGTCATAATAGTTTTCATCTCCCTTCTTTGGCAGATAAAGGTCGGTACCGTATCGCTTATAGTTCCAATCGGGTAGGGGAATACAGCATATAAAATCTTCAGGGTTTATAATATTATAAATGCTTTTATACAGAGGATTATTCGTGTCCTCAGAGGTGGTAGTAGCAGGGCAAGCAAAGGTGTATGCAGACACAAAGCCGAAATCTCCTTTTTCAAGCATTCGTTTTGCACAGAGGTTTGCAACAGCACCCCCTCGGGAGTGACCTGTTATCTGCATTATTGTGTTGCTTTTATCTATGTTGTGCTCACGAAGGTAGTCCTCGGTCTGTTTCATAACATAATCTGTTGCCGCCGAGAATCCTGCATGTTCAGCACTCTCGCCAATCTGAAAATTAGAGTACCATTCTTTTGCTTTTGTACCTCTTATTGCAATACATACATAGTTTGCTTCATTCTTTTTATAGCCTATTGCAAAGGCAATGCCGTTGGAGTAGTTTGTTTCCTGCTTTTTTTCTTTGTATTCAATTTCACCGTAACCTCTGGCAGCCAGCTCCTTGGTGATTTCTTCGCTATCATAAGCAAGAGAGCAAAGGGATAAATAATCAAGAGCGGTTTCTCTTTTAAACTCAGCATCGGTAATTACTTCGCTTATGCAGGGAGCTGTGGTTGCCACTCTTGTGTCGCTGTAAAAAAATATACCGCAGAGACTCATAGAGAGAGCCGCTGCGGCAATAAGAAACAGGATATTTGTTCTTTTCAACCGGATGACCTCTTTTATATATGGAGTATAGAAGTGGCTATCCAGAAATATACAAGCAGGGAAACTACATCGACGATAGTTGTAATGAAGGGGCTTGCCATAACCGCAGGGTCTAGATGAAGCTTCTTTGCAATCATAGGCAGAGAGCATCCGATGATCTTTGCAACGATTATGGTGACAACAAGGGTTAAGCTTACTACAAGGGAAATCCAAACGGTTATTTCGTCGTTGTGGAGCATCCAGCCATCGATAAGAAGGATTTTTCCGAAGTTTACTGCACCGAGTATTATACCGCAAAGGATGGATACACGGCATTCTTTGAACATAACCCAGAAAATATCCTTGAATTCAATTTCGTCAAGGGATAAGCTTCGGATAATAGTAACCGAGGACTGACTGCCTGCGTTACCGCCTGTACCCATCAGCATAGGAATGAACGCTGTGAGAATCAGAGAGCCTGCAAGTCTTTCTTCGTAGCCTGCGATTATTATACCCGTAAAAGTTGAGGATATCATAAGAAGTAATAACCAAGGGACACGATGCCACAGGGTTTCAAAAACACCCACTCTTGTGTAGGGCTTGTCGGTGGAGGCGATAGCCGCCATCTTCTGAATATCCTCGGTGGTTTCTTCAACCATAACATCAACAGCATCGTCGATGGTAACGATACCAACGAGTCTGTTTTCTGTATCTACAACAGGCAGAGCCAGGAAGTCGTAGTTGTTGATGGTCTGGGCAACAAGCTCCTGGTCGTCAAGAGTGCCCACAGAGATAACGTTTGTTTCCATCAAAGACTCGATGACTTCGTCCTCTTCTGCAAGAAGCAGGTCTTTGATGGTGGTGATACCGATGAGCTTGCCGTCACTGGCTACAACATAACAGGTGTAAATTGTTTCCTTGTCAACACCTGTACGGCGGATTCGCTTGATAGCTTCCTCAACCGTCATATTGGGCCGCAGCGATACAAACTCCGTTGTCATAATGGAGCCCGCGCAGTCATCGGGATATTTTAATAGTTCGTTGATTTGTTTTCTTGTTTCGGGGTCTGCCTGACGGAGAATACGCTTTACAACGTTTGCAGGCATTTCCTCGATAATATCAACAGCATCATCGGCAGAAAGTTCGCCGATAACCTCTTTAAGCTCAGCATCAGAGAAGCCCTTGATGAGAAACTCCTGAGTTTCTTCGTCCATTTCAACGAAAACATCAGCAGCAAGCTCTTTGGGCAGCATTCTGAAAAGAAGTTGAATCTTTGAGTCGTGCATATCCTCCAAAAGCACAGCAATGTCGTAGGCATTCATTGTGCTGAGGATGTCCTTGAGAGTTTTGTATTTTTTCTCGTCAAGGAGCTTGCCGATAGTAACATCGACAGTTACATAATTCCTTTCCATAGTCTTTTCCTCCTAAAATTAATAGGCGGAAGTAAAAAGACACGGTTCCGGGGTTTTTAAAGTGCTAAGGTAATGTACGCAGTGAAAGCACTGCGAATAAAAGAATTAGTGCAACTTCGCCCGGGAACAGTGCCGGTACTACTTCCTGCGTCCATTAACTTTCACCTCACAATAATATAATATAGAAAGAGCAAAATAAGTTTACTCTAAAAAATAATTTTACTCCTATTTTTTTATGCTGTCAAGATTTATACGGCTTTTAATTTTTCTTGATTTAATGTGATTCAAAGTTGTTGTTTGTTGTGGTTTTGCTTTTGAAAACCTCTTTTTTTGTTGATATTGTTGTTTTTTACATACAAGTTATTAACAATTGCACATTATTATTAACATATAGTAAAAAAAATACTTGACTTTAGCGTAATATAGGAGTATCTTATTATTATGATAATAAAGGAGTGAATTGTATGAAGTTTAAGAGATTATTGGCAATACTGCTTGCAGTTATTATGCTGGCGGGTACATTTGTGGTTTCCGGACTTTCTGTTTCGGCGGCTTCTTACAGTACTGTCAAAAAAGGCTCTAAGGGTTCAGATGTAAAAACTCTGCAGACCATGCTCAACAAGGTTGACAATGCAGGGCTTACGGTTGATGGAATTTTCGGTAGCGGCACAGAGAAAGCCGTTAAGAACTTCCAGAAAGACCAAAAGCTTACCGTTGATGGTATTGTAGGTAAGAACACCTGGGCGGCTCTTGAGAAAGCATACAACTCCTCAAAGAGCAGTCTGAAGATAGGCTCTGGTAATTACGACCCCGTGTCCTTGATTCAGGGTAAATCTTATTCCATAAAGGGTAAGATTACTTCGGATTACAAGATTACCTCTGTTACAGTAGGTGTATATAAAACAAACGGCACAGCAACTGCTCAGGTTAAGACAGTAAAACCCAACGCAAAATCCTATAATATCAGCAGCGTTGATAAGTATATTAAATTTGGATCACTTGCAGCAGGTACATACAACTTTGTCGTAAAGGCAACTGATGCATCCGGAACTACAAAGACTTTGGTTTCCAATAAATTTAAGGTTACAGAAGACATCGTAAAGGCTTTTGAAGCAAGAGCACTTGATACTTGGGTAGCACCTCTTAAGCAGACTAATTTTTACAAAGTTAAGAGCGCACCTCGTTATTTTGGTGCAAGAAGAGATTCGGGCAATAGAGCACACGCAGGTATTGATTTCCACTTTAAAAACGGAAAAGGCGTTCCTGTGTACGCAATGCAGGCAGGTAAGGTTGTGGAGTATAGCTCTAACTTCTACGGCGGAATGCAGGCTATAGCTGTTCAGCACGCAGATGGCACTATTGCAAGATATTGCGAGATTAGCACAAACCTGCGTAAGGGCGCAACAGTTAAACAGGGCCAGCAGATTGCAACTATCGCAAAAAGCAACATAGGCGGAGACACAATGCTTCATCTTGAGCTTTATATGGGTACTGCATCCGGTAAGCTTTCCAATGCATCCAATAAATCAACTTATGATTATGTTTCCGGCTCAAAATACAACAGACGCAGAGATTTGCTTAATCCCGAATTTTTGCTTGATCTTTTCTAAGATAATTTTTAAGTGATATAGCAACCCCAGGAGAAGGCACATTCTTTGGAATGTGTCTTTTTCTTTATTGTTGTTATTTTAATAATATTATCCCTAAATACTAAAAATATTGTGTGAGTTTTTTGCTTTTATTTCGTCTAAATAGTGAAAGGAAAAACACGGGACGTGTTTTATTATATTCAGTAAAGGAGAGATTAATTTGAAAAAACTGAGAAAAATACTATCGGCAGTCCTTGTTGCACTAATGGTTTTTAGTGCGATACCTACTTTATCGGCAAATGCATACAGCTATGGTCAGGAGGATGGTTTTGATTACTATGTAACTGACGAGGGCACAGCTGTTTTTACAGCTTACAGAGGCGAAGAAATTCATATCGTTATTCCCGAAACTTTGGGAGGTTATCCAGTAACGGATATTTCCGGCAGCGGCTCAATGGAGTGGGGAGAGAATGTAAAATCTATTACTCTGCCCTCAACTGTTGCTGAAATTCATTGGGGTGCTTTTTGGGGACTTGGTATTGAAGAGATTACTCTCAACGAGGGACTTAAAAAAATCGGTGAATCAGCCTTTGCAGAATGTGAAAAACTGGAAAGCATCGTGTTACCCGATAGTCTTGAGAGTATAGGAAACGGTGCTTTTGAGCTTTGCAGTAAGCTCAAATCCATCAATATTCCTGAAAAGGTTATTGTTATTCCCGATTCGCTTTTTAATTCCTGCGATTTTGAGAGCTTTGAGATTCCTGCACATATCCGTCAGATTGGAAATTGTGTTTTTTCGGGTAACAAAAACTTCAAAGAAATTACTGTAGCACGGGATAATCTATACTATAGTGCTGTTGACGGAGTTCTGATGAACAAAGAGCAAACCGAAATCTTACTTTATCCTCGTGCAAAAGCAGACAATACATATAAGGTAGCGAATACCGTTAAGAAAATCGGACAATATGCCTTTGCAGGTTGCAGCAGCCTTGATGAAATAACTTTACCTGAAGGTCTGGAACTTATAGAGAAAAATGCTTTTACCGGTTGCAATTTTGAGTATCTTTCGATTCCTGATACAGTAACCGATATAGAAGCAAGTGCTTTTGTTAATTGTGACAACCTTGAGGTAGTTACCTTGGGCGACGGACTTATAAGCATTAGCGGTGGTCTCTTTGCGAACTGTGACAATCTTGAGACCGTTTGCGTTGGAAGCAGTGTAAAAAATCTGGGAGACTATGCCTTTGAGAATTGTCGTTCTCTCAGGGAGGTTACCCTTCCTGATGGGCTTGAAAGAATCGGCGGCCGTGCCTTTATTAACTGTACAAATCTTGAGTATCTTGTAATGCCCAACACTGTAAAAGAACTTGGCACAGAAGCTTTCATGGACTGCAAAAGTCTTATAAATGTTACATTATCCGAAAAACTTTCTGTTATAGAACAGAATTGCTTCAAGGGTTGTGTAGAACTTCGATATATGGTAATTCCCGATAGTGTTACCGAAATTCATCGCGGTGCATTTTATGGATGTGTTGACCTGAGATCAGTTGAGTTTGGCTCAAAAGTAAATTATATAGCAGATGTGGCTTTTGGCGATTGTCAGAGCTTAACACGAATTACAATTCCCGATAATGTAACCTATCTGTCGCAGTACTCCATAGGCTACAATACTTATATTAACTGCCACATGGTAACCGAGTACAGTCTTTGTCCTTGGGTTATAATCTATGCAAACAAAGACTCTGCTGCAATTGCATACGCAAAGGAGAAGGGCCTTATGATTGGTATTCTTGACGGCGATGTATCGCCCTACTCAAGAGGTGATGTTGATGGTGATGGTAAGATTTCGGTTAAGGATGCAACGCTTATCCAGAAATATCTTGCAAATCTTGTTACCCTTGAGCAGATTCAGGAGAATGCCGCAGATGTAGCCGGTACACCGGAAATTAGAATTAACGATGCTACCACAATACAGAAATATGTGGCAGGTTATGATATAAAAATATAATACTATGTGTTGGAATACAACCGAAAGGGCGATGAGTATTCATCGCCCTTTCGGTTATAAGATATAAAAAACAGGCTGTATCAAACCGATACAGCCTGTGCTTTTTGTGTTATATAAGAAAGGGGAAATTACTCGATAACTCTTACTCTAATAACGTCCTCAAGCTCCTCAGTTGCCTTAACAGCACCGGGATTGGAGCCTACAACATCGATTACCATGTAACCGTAGTCGCCGCGGCTCTTGCTTTCCATATTCTCAATATTAGCACCCTGAGCAGCAAGTGTGCTGGTGATTGTTGCAATAACGTTGGGCTTGTTGTAGTGGAGAACACAGATACGGGTGTCTGTGGAACGAGCCATCTTGAGAGCAGGGTAGTTAACGGAATTAACAATGTTACCGTTCTCAAGGTAATCCTTGATTTCGTCTGCAGCCATAACAGCGCAGTTGTCTTCACTCTCGGGAGTGGAAGCACCGAGATGGGGCATACAGATAACGTTTTCTTCGCAGAGGATGTCGTCTGTAGCGAAGTCTGTAACATACTTTGCTACCTTGCCGCTCTTGAGTGCCTCGAGGAGAGCGGTGGAGTCAACCAGACCGTCACGAGAGTAGTTGAGGATGCGAACGCCGTCCTTCATAATTGCGAGAGTGTCAGCGTTGATTGTATGCTTTGTTTTATCGTTGAGAGGAATGTGAACAGTGATGTAGTCGCAATTCTTGAAGATTTCCTCTGTGCTTGCAGCGTGAACGATGTCCTTGTTGAGCTTCCATGCAGCGTCAACAGAGAGGAAGGGGTCGTAGCCGTAAACTTCCATACCAAGAGCTACCGCTGCATTAGCAACGAGAATACCGATAGCACCAAGACCGATAACACCAAGCTTTTTGCCTGTGATTTCAGGACCTACGAACTGACTCTTGCCTTTTTCAACCAGCTTGCCTACCTCAGCGCCCTTGCCCTTGAGTCCCTTAGCCCAGTCGATACCGCCCACGATATCACGGGAAGCTAAGAAAAGACCTGCGATAACAAGCTCTTTAACAGCATTTGCGTTTGCACCGGGAGTATTGAATACTACGATACCCTCTTCTGCACATTTGTCAACAGGAATGTTGTTTGTACCTGCACCTGCTCTTGCGATTGCAAGCAGGCTCTCGGGCATTTCCATATCGTGCATGGAAGCGGAGCGTACAAGTACTGCGTCTGGATTTTCTACTGCATCACCGATTGTATAGTTTGCGCCTAAACGGTCTGTACCGATAGCGGCGATTTTGTTAAGTGTAAGAATATTAAACATGAGCTGCTTCAAACTCCTTCATAACTTCGATAAGTTTCTCAACACCCTCAATAGGCATTGCATTGTAGATGGATGCACGCATACCGCCAACAGAGCGGTGACCCTTGATGTTTACGATGCCTGCAGCTGTGCAAGCCTTGATGAACTCTGCGTCAAGGTCAGCGTCGCCTGTAACGAAGGGAACATTCATAAGGGAACGATCTTCAGCTACAACTGTACCCTTGAAGAGCTTGGAGCTGTCGAGGAAGTTGTAGAGAAGGTCTGCTTTCTTCTGGTTGAGCTCATACATTTTGTCGAGACCGCCGATTTCGTTTTTAACCCACTCAAGAACAAGCTTAGCCATATAGATGGTATAGCAGGGAGGTGTGTTGAACATAGAATCGTTATCAGCATGTGTCTGATAGTTGAACATTGTGGGAGTAATCTCCTGAGCGTTGCCGATGAGGTCTTCGCGGATGATAACAACTGTAAGACCTGCAGGAGCCATATTCTTCTGTGCACCTGCGTAGAGAACGCCGAAACGGCTTACATCAATCTTTCTGGAAAGAATGCAGGAAGAAATGTCTGCAACAAGGGGAACGTCGCCTGTATCGGGAAGCTCGTTGTAAACTGTACCGTAGATTGTATTGTTCATGCAGATGTGGAAGTAGTCTGCATCGGGAGTAAATGTAGCCTTATCAAGCTTGGGAATATAAGAGAAGGTCTTATCTTCAGAAGAAGCAACGATATTAACATTGCCGTAGCGAGCAGCTTCCTTAGCTGCCTTCTTTGCCCACTGACCTGTAACAACGTAGTCTGCTTTGCCGGACTTTGTCATAAGGTTTAAAGGAATCATTGCGAACTGGGAAGAAGCACCGCCCTGAAGGAAGAGAACCTTATAGTTATCGGGAATCTCCATAACCTCACGAAGAAGAGCCTCTGCATCCTTAATGATTGCATCGTAAACCTTGCTTCTGTGAGACATTTCCATAACGGACTGGCCGCTGCCCTGATAGTCCATCATTTCGTCTGCTGCCTTTTTGAGAACGGACTCAGGCAGAACGGAAGGACCTGCGGAAAAATTGTAAACTCTTGACATATACTGACACCCTTTCGTATTTTACATAGCGTGATTTTTTGCTATGCGAAAATTAAATTTATATATAAATATATATGATAATATCCTATTATAGTACTTTGTGAAATTTTAGTCAAGTAAAAGAGAGAAAAAAGAAACAGAGAGCTGTAAAAATTATTAAACAGCTCTCTGTATTTTTTATTGAAAATAACAATAACTTTCCAAATTAGAAAAAAGAGGCTTATTTTGTGCTGAAAATATCAAAGTCTTCAGCCTTTCTTTTCTTTTTGGATTTTGATTTTTTGCTTTTTGCCTTGGATTTATTTATCTCTCGTGAGAGGTTTTTTGCAAAATATCCCATTCGAGTTAAGGGGCTTGCTTTTTTCTTGGGAGTATTCTCGGTTGCGGGAATACTGTTTTGCTGAATGTTTTGGTCGGGTGTGTTATCAAAATGCTCGTCAAAGAAATCGGCGCTTGTTTTGTAACCGCCTAAATTATTTTGCTCAGCTTTTCGGTGAGAAAGCTCTGCTCCTCGCAGTACATCATAATTTCTATTTTCTTTGTGCTGTGCCAAAAAAGCCTTCTTCTTTTTGGCTTTCTTAAAATATAAGAACACGAAAACTCCAAGACCGCCTGCAAGAGCTATAAGAAGGATTGAGAGTATCCATTTTTTTGTTGTTTTTTTTGCGGTTTCTTTTTGCTCTGTTTTGATACTGTCAAAGCTTATACTCTCCAGAGCGGATTTAATGACTGCAAGCTCGTCAGAGGTGAAGTTGTCGCCGATTGACTCGGAAGCGATGGCAATAGACATACCGCCAATGCAGGTTATACTGTGAAGCTCAAAGGTTTCTGCTCCTGACTCGGATGTTGTGGTCTGCTTATAATCAAGGAAGGGCACAGAGCCGTAGGTGGCATCCTTAACTTCGCTTAAGCCTTCGTTCTGAAGGCTGAATTTCAGCTCATCCAGATATGTTGATGACTGATTTGCAAAGGAGTCAACCTTTTCTGTTATTTCGTTTTTCTCCATAGCTATGGAAATTCGCAGGGTGCTGTCCTCATTTGTTGCCTCTAAATAATAGCCTTTGGGGAGGGTGGAGTTTTCGGCTGTTTTTACTGTGAGCGTGTCACTGATGTTCAGTGACATTCCTAAATCTTTAAGATAATACTCTGTATCCTCTGCAGAAACGGAAATATAACTTAAAAGAATAGAAATAACGGATAATATAACTAAAAGCGTATTGCGGAATTTTTTCATATATATTCAACTCCCTTAAATTAGTGGAGAATATAATTTTATATTAAAGAGGTGGATTTTGTCAACGCAGAGGTTTCATATAAAAATGATGATGTTTTTATGATTTTCTGTGCTTTTTGTACTCTTTTACCATTTCTTTTATGTAAGCGAAGGTTTCAGCCTCGCCCTTTTCTGCCAGCATTTCGAGTAAGCTTTCCAGAGTATCTGATGTTTCTTTATTGATAACTCGTCTTGCCTTTGCCTTTAAAAAGTAATTAAGAGGATCTGTGTTTTTGTAGTTTTTGCCGTTGTAGATTTTGCTGGCGGCAACTCTGTCGCAGAACATTTCAACAACATAATTCAAAGGCATCTTTACAGGCTCTACAATCTTTGTCTGAGGATTGTAGTCTGTCCAGTATTCAAAATGGTGACGGTTTCTGCCCTTGTGATGCATCCATGCCTTTGAGTAGCCGAACTTAACTCGTTCTTCTTCATTTGGGCTTCTGGTGCCCTGATAATATCTTGCGCCCGAAATAAACTCGGCAGGAGAGTATTTTGACAAATCGTGGAAAAGTCCTTGAAAGCCGATGCCCGCTTTGAAGCAGTGGGAGATGACTTTATGACGATGCTTTGTGATTGTTCTGAAATGTTTAAAGGGTTTACTCATTTTATCATTCCTTGATAGTTTTGTTAATTAAGGGTTTAAGCTTTTTTGACAGAAAAACAGCCAGCTTAATCTTGAGATAATCCGGAAATATGAATGGGACTACGCAGAGAATCAGGACATACCAAAGGGATGACAGTGTGCCGACTGTGATACAGAACCAGATTGTGCCTGTAGTATAGCACAAAAGTGTGCCGAGAAAAAGAAACAGTGTTTGTGACGAGGAAGATTTTTTTGCATACTTTTCTGTGAAAAGGAAAAAAAGTGCACAGAAAACAAAGCCCCAGATATATCCTCCCGTAGGGGAAACAAGGTGATAGAGTCCTGCGGAAAATCCTGCAAAAACCGGAAGCCCTGCGGCTCCAAGAAGTATGTAGAGCAGTACAGAGCATAGCCCTTTCTTGCCGCCTAAAAGTGTAAGAGCTGCATATATGCCAAAGGTCTGCATTGTAATAGGTACGGGCAAGGGCAGACAAATCCATGAGCACAGGACAATTATGACCGTCATAAGCGGTATTTGTACCAGACTTATAATTTTTGAATTTTTCATAGTTCCTCGGTTGTAAAGGTGCAAGTGTATTTGTATTCTATTGTGTAGTTTTGCTCAGTAAAACTACACACTCAATGTGTTTAGTATAGGGGAACATATCAACGCCCTGTACTTTTTTTAGTGTATATCCTTGTTTTAAAAGAAAACGTACATCTCGAAGCTGGGTATCAATATTGCAGGATATATAGACTATTTTTTCCGGAGCCAAGCTTGCGAGGGATTCAAGAAAGCTTCTGCTGCAGCCTGCTCTTGGAGGGTCAAGAACTGCACAGGTGATGGGTGTGTTGGTTTCACACAGTTCTTTTATATATTCCTGAGAATCGGCACATACTGCTTCTATATTATTTATATTGTTGAGCTTTGCATTCTTTCTTGCGTCCTTGACGGCATTTTCCACAATTTCTATCGAATGTACCTTCTTGCAGTGAGGTGCACAAATCATTCCGATTGTACCTGTACCTGAGTAGGCATCGAGCACTGTGTCATTGTCGGAAAGTTTTGCCATATCTATGGCTGTTTTGTAAAGAACTTCTGTCTGCAAAGGGTTAATCTGAAAAAAGGAATTGTAGCTGATTATAAAGTCAAGACCAAGCAGTCTGTCTGTAATTGTATCTTTCCCGAAAATAATCTTGGGATTATCTCCCGCTGTCAGGGTTGTACCCTTATGCTTTGTGAGAATAAGAGAAGCAAGGGCAGGGATTTCCTTTTTTACAGCTTCAGCAAAAGCCGAGACAGAAGGAAAGTTTTTGGAATAGTCACAGACAATAACAATCATAAGCTCGTTTGTGTGAAAGCTCTGCCTTACGATTACACTTTTTACAAGACCGCGGCGGCGATGAAGATCAAAGGGTTCTATCTTAAAGCTGTCAAACAGCTTACAAAGCACCTTTGCGGCTTCGTTTTGCTCCTTTGTGTGCAGAGCACAGCTGTCGGTGATAATTACTGTTTTATCTGTTGACTGATATATGCCGCATTGCGTTTTGCCTTTTATCTTTTTAAAAACAAACTGGGCTTTGTTGCGGTAATGCAGAGGGGTTTCTGCACCTTTAATCTTATTTATCTTGCAAAGTCTTCCGAAGCGGATTCGTATTTCATTTTGTTTATAACGAAGCTGTCGCTCATAGTCCATATTTGAAAGCTGACATCCGCTGCATTTTTTCATTACAGAACAATATTTTTGTTCGCTCATAAAAAATCTTATCCTTATACTGATGATATTTATATTATAGCATATAATTTTTTCTATGTATATATAAAAAAATCTTGCGACAAAAGAGTTTTTGATTTATAATGATAATATCTATAATAATGTCAGGAGGACTTGGCATGAAGAAATTTAGAATTTTTGCACTTTTTCTTGTGCTCTTTATGATTTTTCAGCTTTTCGGCTGTGCTGTGAGTATTCCCTTACCGGATGAAATTTCCAGTACAGATGAAGCGAACGCTATCGGACTTTCAATCTCCGGTACTACAAAAACGATGAAGGTTGGCGAGTATGACCGACTTAATGTAAAGGTTAAGATTGACTACAACTATGCGCTCAAGTGGTCTTCTGATAATCCCGAGGTTGCAACTGTTGACAGTAACGGCAGAGTGGATGCTTTGTCTGTAGGTAAGGCAACCATTACAGCAAGGGTTGAGAAGGCTTCGGTGTCTTGTGTTGTAACTGTTAAAGAAGCTACGAAGGAGGTTGTAAAAACCTCTACAGCCATTACCTCTACCAAGAATAAGATTACATTGGATCAGAATATGACAAACAAGACTATGAATTTATATTCTTTGCATGTAAATCTTGAAACAGGCTGTATAACCGCATACACTTACAACAATCAGGGTAACTATTATCTGAGTGTAAGATCAATGGCTTGCTCAACAGCTAAGGATATTTCTATCTATGATACTTATGAAAGTGATAACCCTGACGAAATCGCCTTGTATCATATAGACGATAAGATTGGCGACAGTAACGGCTGGAACAGTGAAGAAAAAGACACATATTATCGTTATCGTACCAATTTCTCTTTGAATGGAGAAGATAAGCTCAGCTTTACCTCTTCTGCATACAGCAAGAAATCTGCCTCTTCTCTTATAACAGAGGATTATAATAAGCTTGGTACACCCTATACAGACGGTGACATCCGTCTTTCTGTGAGTGATGCAAAGTGGATTTATGATAACTGTACAGAGGGAACACAAATCAGATTTGTAAACGAGGGAGGCGAGGATGTTCTGGGTAAGCCCAAAACAATCAAGATTGCTCCTGAATGTGATGTTCAGAACTGGGACCCCACAGATGCAAATCCCAAGAATCCTTTTATGGAAAAGAAACCTGTGTTTAAGGGTATGGATGATCTTACCATAAAACTCGGAACGGTGGCTGACCTTAAATCCGGTGTTGAGGTTTATGATACAGGAATGACTCTTATGGAAGATGATTATAAGATTGACGGTTCTATTCCTCAGGATAAGGTAGGCAGATATGTTGTATCGTACTTTTATACAGATGCTTTAGGCAGAAAAGGCCGTGCAGACCGAACCGTATATGTTAAATAATTGTATGCAAAAACTGACCGCCGCAGCCAAAGCTGCGGCGGTGTTTTATGCGTAAAATTTATTTACTGATTAGGATTATTGTTGGGGAAGAGAACAAGCAGATCTTCGTAAGATGCGATACCGTCAACCTCAAGCCCGTTTGCGGCTTCAAAGAGCTTGAAGGATTCGGCTGTCTGGTTGCCGTAAATGTTAGTATAGTAGTCCTCTTCGGGAGTAAAGAAGCCAAGGTCGTGGAGTCGCTCCTGAATTACCCTTACATCCTCAAAGCCTTCGTCATAGTTCACTTCGAAATCTTTGCGGAGTGTCAGGTCAATGTCGTAGGTTTTGTTGGGATCGTTGCTTGGGGTTAGAGAGCTTGAAGGATTGGTTGGTTCTGTTGCTTCGGGAGTTGTTGCAGGCTTCTTTGGAGGTTCTACCGGCTGACCTGTTACAGAAAGAGTGGTGGAGAGGAAGAGCTTGTTAAGGGTTGTTCTGTTAACAATGCCTGTGGATTCAATACCGTTTGCATCCTGAAAATCACGGACAGCGGTCTCGGTTTTTTGTCCGAAATAGGTTGTGGGAGTGTTGTCCTCCAGTACAAGATAGCCCAAATCCATCAAACGCTGCTGAATAATCTTAATATCCTCTGCATCATCAAGATACTGATACATAGTATCGGTTATTGTAATACCGTAGTCCTCTGCATAGGACTTGGCATCTGCCTCGTCGGGAGTAACCTCTCCGTTCGGAATAATATCGTAGATGAATCCGAGCATACTCTTCTGGGTTTCAATCAGAGTTTCACCCATACGCTCAAGATTTTCCTTAGGAATCATAAGGGTGCGGTTTTCTTTAACTGCAGAGAGCTTTGAAAGCTGCTCATCACTACGCAGGAAGTTAAGCACCTCAGGATCGTCAAAGAAAATATAATCGGGTTTGGAAAGGTTTAGAATATTTGTATCTACAATTTCACTTCCGAAATTGCTTGCAACATTGACAGCGCCGATGTAGTCAAGAACCATTCCGTTGCAATCGGAACCGTTAAAGGTACAGAGCTTGCCGTCTTCGTTGAGATACAGGTAGCAGGCAACCTTAACAATGTTTGAGCCTTCGGTTTCTTTTACTGCTGCCTCAAGAGTTGTGAAAAGACGGGAGTAAGCAGCATCTGCTGTTTGTTTGCCGTCAGGCTTACCGCCAAAGAATGTGCCTAAAGAGTTGTAGATGGTCTGAAGCTGTTTGTCATTTTCGGGTACCATAAAGTTAAGTACTGTCATACCCTTGCTTTCGAGCTTTTCGATAATCTTATCGGAAAGAGGAGTGTCGGTGAGTACATACTCTGCACCGCTTCTCTCAAGGTCGTCAATGCTGGGATTGGTTTCGCTGCCCACGGATTCAAGATATTTGGTAAGGTCTGTCTGTGTACAGGAATCGCTTATTGCACAAATCTGGGATTCGAATTCATCCATATAGAGAATAATGTCAGCAAGATTATCCGAGAGCACGGCAACATTTTTTGGTCTGTCGGGGATTTCTGTGTGACCTATGGTGACAGGAAAGTTATCGTCCACCTTTTTGCATCCGCTCAGACAGAGTGTCATTGTAATCACTGTGAGTACTGCAAGAATTATTGAAATAAAACGTTTTTTCATATACATACCTCCGTAAGAATTTTGGAGAAAAATCTCGTATTATATATAATAGTATATATAAATGTATTTTACTATTTATTAAGTGTTAAGTCAACAATCAAGAATAAATTTTCAAAATATCCCTGTTTTTTGTTGATTTTTGGTGAGAAATAAAAAATTTGAAAAAATTTTAAAAAAGTGTTGACAATTTTAAAAAGGGAGTGTATAATAACGAAGTCGCTTGAAGAGAGCGACACAAAATAATAGTTGGTGTTGATGACGTAGGGGGTCCACCTGTTCCCATTCCGAACACAGAAGTTAAGCCCTATAGTGCCGACAATACTTGGCTGGTGACGGCCCGGGAAGATAGGAAGATGCCAACACTTAAAGCTACCACCCAATAGGGTGGTCGTTTTTTATGTTTAAAAATTAAGCAAAAAATGCAGTCCGAATTTTCGGACTGCATTTTGTCTTTTGTTGGTTTATGCGGGTAGGGGTATTGATATAGTAAGATGGTACTCTTCTGTGGTTGAGGTATCTGTACCCTTGTTCCTTGCAATTACCTGCAAAGTGTACTGATTTACATAGGGGTCATCAAAGCTGTTATATTCGGGTTCCTTGAACATATAGGTGCAGGTGTTTTTCTCCGAGAAATCCTGTATGGTTTTGCCGTCAAGGATAAAGGCGTATTCATACTCACCGCTGCCATATATAGCTTCTGCCACAAAAGTGAGTTCCTCTTTTTCATAAACTTCAAACAAAAAGTCTGAATGTGTCTGCCTTGTGCAGTAAATGGATTTGATTACGGGTTCTTCGCTCTCATAAGGCTCAACTACCACATAATCATAGTAGCCGAAAAGCCTCTCTGTAAAATCAAATCTGCTGTAAAGCTTAGCACTTATATGGTAGGAACCTGCTTCTTCAAAAGTATAGGTGAAGGAGCTTTTGTCGCTTCTTTCCTGCACAAGTTCGTCATTTACATAAAATTCGTAGGTTATGGGGTTGCTGCGTTCGTCGTACGCAAAGGCTGAAACGTAGAATGTCACAGGCACACCGCTCATAGCTTTGCCTGAACTATAATCAGGGTAGAAGTAATGAGCTCCCATATAAGGGAAGAGTCCATCTGTTTCAATACGGGCTATGTCTGCAATATCTTTTTGTATCAGAGTAGCATCTTTAATAGTGACTTTTCCGTCACCGTCTGTGTCCGCAAGAAGCTCCTGAAGTGCTGTGAATTCAACAATACCTGCCAAATATTTCTGTATAAGGGTTGCATCTTTTATGTTCCTGTCTTCTGCTAAATCCACATCGCCTGATGCTATGGGTGCACGCACGGCAGAAATTCCCGATAGACTTATGGCTGAGAGTATGGATAATATACAAATAAATGATAATATTTTTTTCATAGAAAAGCCTCCTTTATTCCTTTGTTCATCTATTAGACGACTAAAACATCCGAAACCTCACGGGCTTTTTGAAAAAACTTAAAAAATATCGGCTGCCTTTTTAAAACAGCCGATGAAAGTAGATATATTAATTAAACATTGAAGCGGAAGAGAACAACATCTCCGTCTTTCATAACATATTCCTTGCCTTCGCTTCTGACAAGACCCTTTTCCTTGGCTGCCGCCATAGATCCGCAAGCGATAAGGTCCTCATAAGCTATAACCTCTGCACGAATGAATCCGCGCTCAAAGTCGGTATGTATCTTGCCTGCTGCACCGGGAGCTTTTGTGCCGTTTTTGATTGTCCAGGCACGAACCTCCTGCTTGCCTGCTGTGAGGAAAGAGATAAGACCGAGGAGTGTGTAGCACTCATTGATAAGACGGTCAAGACCCGACTGCTCCAAACCTAAATCTGCGAGGAACATAATTTTGTCTTCATAGTCCATCTCTGCAATGTCAGCCTCGGTGGAAGCACATATAGGAAGTACTGCGGCATTTTCCAAAGCGGCAATTTCGGAAACTTTTTTAAGACCTTCGTTGTTTTCAATGCCGTTTGCAAAGTCGGACTCGCTCATATTTGCGGCATAGATAATGGGCTTGGATGTGAGCAGGTCAGAGGTAGCAAGGAGTGCAGCCTCTTCTTCTGTGCATTCAACAGAGCGAGCGGATTTGCCTTCGTTGAGCTCTGCAAGTACACGCTTGAAGAAATCAACCTCAACCTGATATTTTTTATCACCTTTGAGCATCTTCTGTGCCTTGTCAATACGGCGCTGTACCATTTCTGCATCTGCAAGGATAAGCTCCAGATCGATGGTTTCAATATCTCTTACAGGGTCAACACTGCCTTCAACGTGAATAATATCGTCATCTTCAAAGCAACGTACAACGTGAACGATAGCATCGCATTCGCGGATGTTGGAGAGGAACTTGTTGCCAAGGCCCTCGCCCTTGGATGCACCCTTTACAAGACCTGCAATATCAACGAATTCAATGGTAGCAGGGGTGTACTTGTCGGGATCGTACATTTCGGCGAGCTTGTCCAGACGTTTGTCGGGTACTGCAACAACACCTACGTTAGGCTCGATTGTACAGAAAGGATAGTTTGCAGACTGAGCGCCTGCATTGGTGATTGCGTTGAAAAGTGTGCTTTTGCCAACATTGGGCAGACCTACAATACCAAGTTTCATAATTTAACTCCTCCAATAAGTGAGATTAGATAGAAAACCCCGTAAGCCAGGGGCTGATGAATAAGATAAACAAAGAACGCATTTCTGCCCAGTACAGACAGGGGCTTTATACGTGCCTTATACATAAATTTCGGGAACCTTTCTTCCTTGGCAAATTTGCCTATAAAGGTGCCTGCAAAGAAGGGGAAGATATAGGGGATTAGGGGAAAATAGTCGGAGTAAGCCTTGCCCTCAGGCAAAAATCCGAACATCATAAGAAAATCACTTTCATAAAGCTTTGAGGGTAAATCAAGCCTTAAATCTCCAAACCCGATGTATCTGCCTTCGGGCATATTGTAGGCGACAATGAAGAGCAGAAAACAAACAGCAACACCGGGGATAACCGGAATTTTATCGGTGAATCTTCCCACAAGTGAATAAATAAGCACACAGCTTCCGAGCAGGTGCAGAATACCGAAGGTGATGGGCATATCAGGCATAACAATAAGAGTAACAAGGGTAACGCATAAGGCGGCACCGATTATCTTTGAGCCTCGCAGGAAGTTGTTGCGGCTGAGCCTGCAGGATATACCGCATATCAAAATAAATGTAGCGGAAAAAAGAAAACTTATGTGCTCAAAAAAATCAAAAAGATTTTTCGCAAATTCGTTGCCGAACATATAGCCGTAGGTGAAGAAGCAGTGGAAAAATACCATACAGAATACGCAGAAGCCACGGATTTCGTCAATGGTGTGAATTCGCTTTTTTGAAGTCAAGTTATCACCTGTTTTGAATTTTGTATTGAAAGTAGCCTTAAAATATATTAACATATATAATATCATAAATAAAAATGTTTTACAAGACCATAGTGTAAGGCGGCGAAAAAATGAGACGAAAATATGATTATGTGCTTTTTGATCTTGACGGGACTCTCACCGCAAGTGCTCCGGGAATCAGAAGGTGTATAGAGCTTACAATGGAGAAGATGGGCAAGGAAATACCCGATTTGTCCGATTACAGCAGATATATAGGTCCTCCTCTTATAAGAACATTTCAGAGGGTTTGCGGACTTTCTGAGGAGGAGAGCAAGGAAGCTCTTAAAATCTATCTTGATTATTATGATACAGAGGGCGAGCCTCGCAATTCTCTCTTTGAGGGTACACGTGAGATGCTTCTTAAACTGAAGGAACACGGTACCAAGGTAGCTGTTTGTACCTCAAAAAATGAGATTTCTGCAAAGAATGTATGTGACTATTTGGGAATTACGGAGCTTCTGGACGCTCTTTGCGGCTCTGATCATTCCATAGGCAGACGAGAAAAAGAGGACATTATTCCTTATGCTATGAGCACTCTGGGTGCAACTTCTGAGGATGGAGTTGTTATGATTGGTGACACAGATTTTGATACAAAGGGTGCTGTGGCAAATGCTGTGGATTTTATCGGTGTTACCTACGGTTATGGCAAAAAAGAGGATATGGAAAAAGCCGGGGCAGAGGTTTTTGCCGACAGTGCTGAAGGGCTTTGCAATTTGCTTTTAGAAAATAATATTGATGATGACAGGGACGAGGACTGCAGATTTATTTCTAACGACAGGTATTTTCAGCTTCGTGCAGGAGCAGTAATAGTTGAGGAGGGCTGTGTGCTCCTTGCAAAGAACGATGCTGCCGAATATTACTACAGCGTAGGCGGCGGTGTCAAACTTATGGAATACGCCGAGGATGCTGTGAAACGAGAGGTCTTTGAGGAAACGGGTGTAGAATACGAGGTGGACAGACTTCTCTTTGTGCATGAGAACTTCTTTGTGGATGAGGTGGTGCTGAAAGATAAGAAGTTTCACGAAATCTCTCTCTATTTTCTTATGAAGCCTCAGGGCAAAAAGGACATAAACAAGGAAACCTATTGCTTTGCAGGCAGAGAGTATATGCATTGGGTACCATTAGAAAAATTGGGTGAATTACAGGTGTATCCCACGTTCTTTAAGGATAAGCTTTTAAATCTTTCAAAGAATATAGAACATATAGTTACCGACGAATTAAAAGATAAATAATTAAGGCATTAACATATCCTCTTGCTTCATATAAATTTATGAGGTGAGAGGATGCGTTTTTTTATTATACCCAAAAGAATGTTCAAAAAACAAAGCGATGTTGAGAATATAAAACAAAGATTTTATAAAAAGAAAAGCTTTGTGATAATTGTTTCCGTTTTGTTTGTAGCGGTGGCGGTTTTAGGTTTTATTCTGTATCGGGTAAACAGAGTGCCGTCTGTATCCTATTGCGAAGGTGTGGGAAAATTTCGTCTTGAAGCGTATAACAAGGAAGATAGAGAAAAATTTTTTGAACAATTCTCGTATGCTGCAGAGGAAGTAGCCGTGGAGGAGATAATCATACCTTGCGACTCTTTACAGTTTGAAGAGTATAACAACCTGCAGAAATCCCAAGGGTTTGACCTTATGCCATACTGCGGCAAGCAGGCAGAAATGTATACACTGAAGCTTTCGAAAGAGGCTGAGAGCGAGATACAGCTTTTTGGAGTTTTGATTGTATATAAAGGCAGGGTGGTGGCAGCACATATAACAGATTTTGTGTATCCGGCCTGTGTTAAAGCATTGACAGAATAAGATGTTTTTAACACAGCATAATGTGAGTAATACAAAAAAAGACCCTATATATTAGAAATTACCAAAAAAGCAGTACTGTATTTGGGTAAAATTTTTCTTTCTGTTCGTTTTACATAAAATATCTTATCAATATTTAGTGAAAACATTACTTGAGAAACTCAATAAAAAGTGGTATATTATTATTTAGATTAAGATAGTGTAATCTGATATTTTATATCTTACCAGTTATATGGAGGTCTTTTATAATGGCAAATGTATCACTCAGACACGTTTACAAAATCTATGACGGCGGTGTTACCGCTGTTACAGACTTCAACCTTGAGATTGCAGACAAGGAATTTATCATCCTTGTTGGTCCTTCAGGTTGCGGTAAATCCACTACTCTGCGTATGATTGCAGGACTTGAGGATATTTCCAAGGGCGAGCTTTACATCGGCGATATGCTTTGTAATGACGTAGCTCCCAAGGACAGAGACATCGCAATGGTATTCCAGAACTATGCTCTGTATCCCCACATGTCCGTATATGATAATATGGCTTTCGGTCTTAAGCTCAGAAAGATGCCTAAGGACGAAATTAAGAGAAGAGTTGAGGAAGCAGCAAGAATCCTCGGTATCGAGCAGTACCTTGAAAGACGTCCCAAGGCTCTCTCCGGTGGTCAGAGACAGCGTGTTGCTCTTGGTCGTGCTATTGTTCGTGATCCTAAGGTATTCCTTCTTGATGAGCCTCTCTCCAACCTTGATGCAAAGCTCAGAGCTAACATGAGAACAGAGATCTCCAAGCTTTATCAGAGACTCGGAACAACATTCATCTATGTTACTCATGACCAGACAGAGGCTATGACAATGGGTACTCGTATCGTTGTTATGAAGGATGGCTTTGTTCAGCAGGTTGATACTCCCCAGAACCTTTACGATATGCCTTGTAACGAATTCGTTGCTGGCTTCATCGGTTCTCCCCAGATGAACTTTGCAGATGCAACTCTCATCAAGATGGGTGACGGCGTTGGACTTAAGTTCGATAACTACGAGATTAAGCTTCCTGTTGCAAAGAATGCAGATGGCAAGCTCACTCCCTACATCGGCAAGGAAGTTCGTTTCGGTATCCGTCCTGAACACATCCACGATGAGCCTGAGTTCCTTAATGCTATTGCAGACGGCAACGGTATTATCACAGCTAATGTTGATGTTACAGAGCTTATGGGTGCAGAAACATATCTGTATGTAAACGTAAACGGTGCTCCTCTTACAGCTCGTGTTGCTCCTACATCCACAGCTAAACCCGGCGATACAATCAAGATTGGTCTTGATCTTACAAGAATCCACATTTTTGATAAAGAAACAGAGCGTACAATCGTTAACTAATTTTTTGAGTATATTTTTAACAGCAGAAGGCATCACGCTTTCTGCTGTTTTTTATTTAGAAGCTACGACCGCCGAAATTTTAAAGAGAGTTAAGTTGGTAGCTGTTTGGTGCGTTGGGGCGGATGCTATCCGCCTTTTATTCCAAAACCTTCTGCTGCGTAGTATCTTTATTATATAGGAAAGATAAATGACTGCCGAATTTGTTTTGTACTTGTAAAAGTATACAAATTATTGATGTGCAGGATGGGCTTTAAAACTTGTCTGTGGTTTTTCATTGTGTTTATTACCGAGAAAAAAGGTGATGAAAAAGTTTATTTTGTGAGTGTTTTTTTGCCTTTTAAAACTCGATTTCAGCAATTTTTATAAAAAAATAAGTTTTTTTTTGAAAAAAGGTTGCATTTTTATTTTTTTTTGTGTAATATGTATATGAAAATATATTATTTTTGGTATCATTCCCACAAACTCTTCGGGATTTTGACTACTAATCATTAATGTAGGTGGAGGCAAAGATATGTCTAACAGATTATTTCAGGGTATTATCCATCAGATGAAGGACGCTATCGATAGAGTTATCGGTGTTGTGGACGAGACTTCCGTAGTTATCGCCTGCTCCGAGCTTGGTCGAATCGGCGAGGTTAATGAGAACATCAACTCTGAAACCCTCAGCGCAACAGTTCCTTTTGTTATCAACGGCTGTACTTACAAGGCTTTTGGTAACAGCGCAAGGGCAGAGTATGCTGTGTTTGTATCAGGCTCTGATGAGTTGGCACAGAAGTATGTTCAGCTTTTGTCTGTTTCTCTTGCAAGCATCAAGCAGTATTATGACGAGAAATACGATAGAAGCAATTTTATCAAGAACGTTATTCTTGACAACATTCTTCCCGGTGATATTTACATTAAAGCAAGAGAGCTTCACTTCAATAATGATGTAACAAGAGTTTGTATGCTTATTAAGATTACATCCAAAACAGATGTATCTGCATACGATATAGTTCAGAATCTCTTCCCCGATAAGAACAAGGACTTCGTTATAAATATCAATGAGACCGACATCGCTCTTGTTAAGGAGCTCAAGTCCGGTATTGACAGCAAAGACCTTGAGAAGCTGGCAAGCTCCATTGTGGACACCCTCTCCAGTGAGTTTTATACTCACTGCGCAATCGGTATCGGTACTTCTGTACAGGGTATCAAGGACCTTGCTCATTCATTCAAGGAGGCACAGGTGGCTTTAGAGGTTGGTAAGGTATTCGACACCGAGCGTTCAATAGTAAGCTACGATAACCTGGGTATTGCCCGTCTTGTTTATCAGCTTCCCACAACTCTTTGTGATATGTTCTTAAAGGAAGTTTTCAAGCGCGGTTCCATTGATAGCCTTGACCAGGAAACTCTCTTTACAATTCAGAAGTTCTTTGAGAACAACTTAAACGTTTCCGAAACCTCCAGAAAGCTCTTTGTACACCGTAACACTCTGGTGTATCGTCTTGAGAAAATCAAGAAGCTTACAGGTCTTGATCTGAGAGAGTTTGAGGACGCTATCGTGTTCAAGGTAGCACTTATGGTTAAGAAATATCTTACAGCCAGCCCCGCTAAATATTAAGTTAGTTTATTAGTTTTTGATTTCGCTTTGTACACAGCGACCCTGTGGGGTATTTGTGTGCAAAGCGATTTTCGGTAAAAGAATTATTTTTCCAGTATTTTGCTATTGATTTTAAATACTCGGTAAGTTTATATATATAAAGGCAGGACAAGTTATGATAGAATTCAGAAATGTCTCAAAGGTTTATGCGACGGGTACCCATGCCCTTAACAAAGCAAGCCTTACCATAGATAAAGGGGAGTTCGTATTCATCGTTGGCTCCTCAGGTGCAGGTAAAAGTACCTTCTTAAAGCTTATTATGAGAGAAGAAATACCCACATCAGGCTCAATCATCGTAAACGATATGCAGCTTGATAAACTGAAAAGACGCCATGTGCCAAAGCTTCGACGCACAATGGGTATTGTATTTCAGGACTTCCGACTTATTGATAAAATGACTGTTTACGATAACGTAGCATTTGCTATGCATGCGGTTGGTGCCAGAGGCAGAGCAATCAAAAAAAGAGTGCCCTATATTCTTGAGCTTGTAGGTCTTGAGCAGAAGGCTGACCGCTATCCTTCCGAGCTTTCGGGCGGTGAGCAGCAGAGGGTTGGTCTTGCTCGTGCACTTGTAAATAATCCCAGAATGATTATTGCTGATGAGCCCACAGGTAACGTGGACCCTGAAATGAGCTACGAGATTATTGAGCTTCTTTCCGAGATTAATAAGCGTGGCACTACAATTCTTATTGTTACCCACCAGCACGACTTGGTTCAGAGCTTCGGCAGACGAGTTATTACTATCGATAAAGGTGTTGTTGTATCCGATACAAAGGATACTGAGCAGCCTGTGGCAGAGGAGTAATTATGAGAAGCGGATTTGGATATTTGGTAAAAGAAGGTATAAAAAGCTTATGGAATAACCGTATGATGAGCATTGCTTCCATCGGTGTTCTTATTTCTTGTCTGCTCCTTACAGGTGTGGCAGAGCTTTTGACCATTAATGTTACACATACTATGGATGAAATCGGCGGTACAAATGTTACCCGAGTTTTCTTTGATGATGAGATAACAGACAGAGATGCTGTTTACATTATCGACGAAATTGACCGAATGAAGAATGTTACCAAGACAGCCTTTGTTGATAAGAATGATGCTATCAAGGAGTATCAGGAAAAGCTCCGTGAAGACCTTTATGAGCACATGCTGGGTGAGGGCAATCCTTTTCCTCATGCGGTAGATGTTACACTGAGAGATTTGGGCGAGTATGACGCAACAATGGCAGATATTCTTGCTCTTGACGGAGTTGACTCAGCAAGAGATACCAGAGAGATTGCACAGAGGCTTACAAACCTCAATGAGCTTGTGAGTACTGTCAGCTTATGGATAGTAATTGCTCTTGTGGTAATTTCTGTATTCATTATTTCCAACAGCATCAGAATGACTATGTACTCAAGAAGATTTGAAATCAGCATTATGAAGTCAGTTGGTGCGACAAACACCTTTGTCCGTATTCCTTTTGTTGTGGAGGGTATGGTGATAGGACTTATCTCAGGTGCGATTTCTTCTGCTTTGGTAATGTTAGTTTATGATGCAGTTGCAAAGGCAGTGCGTAATATTGTTGCAATAGACTTTATTCCTTATTCTCAGGTGGCTTGGTGGATGACCCTTGCATTCATCGGTGCAGGTATTCTTATAGGCGCACTGGGAAGTATGGTGTCTATCGGTCGTTACCTCAGAAAAGAGGGTAACGAGCTTTTGGGTTGGTAAAACAGAAGGTATTTGAAAAACAAAGAGGTGATTTGATGCTTAAAAGACTTTTGTCTTTGATTATTGCAGTAATCATTGTTATGGGTGCGGTTATCTGTATAAACGCTGATACCATCAGCGAGCTTGAGAGCGAACAGAAAAGACTGGAGCAGGAAGCTCGGGAGTACGAAGAACAACTGGCTCAGAAGGAAGGCGAAATCGAAAAGCAGGAGGAGTACATAGCAACTTTGACTGCGAAAATTACAAACATAAATGATCAGATTGTTCTCAACCGAGAGAAGATTGCTTATTATGAAACCGAAATTGCAAAGAAAGAGGACGAAAAAGAAGCTCTTAACAGAGAAGCAGAGGAAGGACTTGAGTTGCTTCGAAAGAGGCTTTGCTCTCTTTACAAAGCAGGAGAGGCTTCTACTCTGGAGATAATTTTGGGTGCAGGCAGTTTTTCGGATTTTGTTGACAGTGTTCAGCTTGTAGAGAGTATTGCAGAAAGCGATGCAAAGCTTATTGACGATATTGAAACACAGCTGGATTCGGTAAACGAAGTTATGGCTACTCTGTCTCAGGATAAAGCAAAGATTGAGGAAGAAAGAACTACACTTCAGGCGAATCAGGACGAGCTTAATGCTTTGCTTGAAGAAAATCAGGAGGCTCTTGCAACTCTTTACGGCGAAAAAAAGGACATAGAAGAACTGCATAAAGAGAGAGAAGATGCGGTAGCAGAGATCGACCAGAAGATTGAGGATTATTACGAGGAGCAGAAGAGACTGGAACAGGAACGACTTGAGCAACAGCAGGGCGGAAACAGCGGCGGTACAGTAGGTCCTACTCCCGAATACACAGGCAGTTATGTATGGCCTGTACCCGGTTTTTACTGGAGAAGTTCTGAATATTACGAAGAGAGAACAGGCTACTACCATGGCGGTATTGATATTGCAGGTCCGGGCTTTATGGGTGCAACAGTAGTTGCGGCGGCTTCGGGCACTGTTATAGATTCGTATAACGGTTGTACACATAACTGGGGTAAATACGGCAGTTGCGGTTGCGGCGGCGGATTCGGTAACTATGTATGGATTGATCACGGCGGCGGAAAAGCTACTATTTATGCTCATCTTTCTTACAACACAATTTATGTAGGTCAGTATGTTTCTGCAGGCGAGGTTATCGGATACGGCGGTTCAACAGGATATTCCACAGGTCCTCACCTCCATTTTGAGTGCAGATACTACGGCGAAAAATACGACCCCAGAACAGAATTGGGATATTAAGGAGAATGGCGTATGAAAAAGAAAGTTTCACTTCCGATTGTTATTGCCATTGTTTTTATTGTATCGGCTCTTGTGTTCACTCTTGCTTATACAATTGCGATTAAGTCTATGAATAAAAAACTTACAGACCTTAACGAGAAACAGCAGATGTTTTCTAATTATGCGGCGGTTGACGATTTTTTGAGAGAAAACAGTTTCTATAAGGCTGATACCGAGAAAAAAGAGCTGAAGACAATAGAAGCTTTGGTTGATTCCTATGATGGCAGAGTGCTCTTGCTTACCGCTCAGGAATACAGCGAAAGCGAATTTTCTAATTCGGAATTTGCAACCTTTGTGCTTGCAAACGGTTCGAGAATTGTGGTGCTTGCAGAAGAGCAGTATAAGGAGCTTGCAACTGAGGAAAATTCAACCTCTGCAGTTACTACCGAAGCACCTGCCACAACCGAAGCAGAGTAAAATAATAAACAAATATCCTCCCGCATATACTTTATAAGTTAATGCGGGAGGTTTTTTATGTTTACGGTTTTGAATGTTGAATGCTGGGAGCCAAAAGGTTCTTTGAGGATATGGGGAAGGTTTCTTCACAATTCGATGAAATACTATTATGCGGATAATAAAAACTTTAAAATCGGATATCTGGACTATGTGGCAAGAAATGGCAGGGTAAACTGGAAGAAAATTGGAAAAAGGATTAGTAAAGAAGGCGGCAAAGTAGTTTACAGCGGCAAAGAGGAAGTTGACCCCTCGGCAGATTTTGTACCCTTTGTACCCGTGGAGCTTCGTCAGCGTCTTTGTACCAATATGGCTTTGGAGGTGCTGGATATAATGGAGAGTGTGCCAAAAGAGCTTCGGGTGGGGCTGTATGACCCAACGGGAGATTTTGCATCTTTTGTGCCCTTCCTTCTTAAATATACGGATAATATGGTAGTGGTAACAAAGAATATGAAGATGTATTCGGCTATGGCAGAGGAGATTATATCTGAAACAGGAGCGATGCTTCGGCCTGTGAGGTGCATTTCTGCTTTGGGAAGCTGTGGATTTATCATCGCCCCTGCAGTTATTAAGGAGAGGTTTTTTCCTATGCCTAAAGCTGTAGTGCTTACGTCGGTGTGTCCGAAGGTTTCTTTGCCTTGTTCGGTTTATTATAAATATTCTTTCCGACTTCCCAAGGAGCTTGACAGCCTTCGTCCGCAGGGTACAGATGCGGAATCTTTTGGCGGAGCTTTGTATTCTTTGTGTAATGTTTATTCCATAGGCTCACTCGTACCCTTCGTCTGTGCAAACCACGCAGATTCCCAGACAACCTTATCCTTAAAGAAATATTTTGAGGAGAAGTTCGGTACTTGACATATAGTAAAAATAATCATATAATGATATTTATGTAAATAGAATTTGAAAGGATGATCCCACAATGGCTAAATCCGTTATGCTCACAACTGAAGGATATCAGAAGTTGGTTGAGGAGCTGGAATATCTCACAGGCGAAAAGAAAATGGAAGTTGCAGAAAAAATCAAGGTTGCACGTTCCTTTGGTGACCTCTCTGAAAACAGCGAGTACGAGGATGCAAAGAACGAGCAGGGTATTCTTGAGGCAAGAATTGCAACTATCGAAGCAACTCTCAAGGTGGCAGTTGTTATTGATGAAACCAATATTTCTACCGAAACTGTACATGTAGGCTCTGTTGTAAGACTTGAAAACCTCAAGCTTTCGAAAGAGGTTACCTATATGATTACAGGTTCCAGCGAGGCTAATCCAAAAGAGGCAAAGCTTTCTGACGAATCTCCTGTCGGTAAGGCTCTTATCGGTCACGGTGTTGGTGACGTGGTAGAGGTTGAGACTCCTTCGGGTATTATAGGATTTAAGATCCTCGAAATCTCCAAGAAATAAGCGATATCTCGGGCGGCTTAAAGGTCGCCCTTTCGCAATTTATTATTGCAGTAAATGTTCACAGGAAAGGAATTTTTGTATGAGCGAGAATAATCAGGGCATAAAGGCTCCTAAGGAAAATATAAGCGAACAGCAGCAGATAAGAATGGACAAACTTGCCGCTTTGCAGCAGGCAGGTAAAGATCCTTTTATGGTAAACACTTCCCAGAGAGACACCTATTGCACAGATATTGCCACAAGCTTTGAGGAGCTTGAGGGCAAGACCGTTTGCGTTGCAGGCCGTATAAAGTCCAAGCGCGGCAAGGGCAAGGTTATGTTTATGGATTTGTGGGATGTTACCGGCAAGATCCAGATTTTTGCTAAGTTTGACGATTTGGGCGAAGACGCTTACGCAGACCTTAAGAAGTGGGACATCGGCGATGTTGCAGAGATTAAGGGCTTTGTTTTCAGAACACAGATGGGTGAGATTTCTGTTCACGCTACCGCTGTAAAGCTTCTTGCTAAATCTCTTATTCCTCTCCCTGAGAAGTTCCATGGTCTTAAGGACCCCGACCTTCGCTATCGTCAGCGTTATGTTGATATGATTATGAATCCCGATGTTATGGATACATTCAAGAAGCGTACAAGAATCGTATCCGAAATCAGAAAATATCTGGATTCTCTTAACTATTTTGAGGTAGAGACTCCCGTGCTCTCTACAATTGCAGGCGGTGCTAATGCACGTCCTTTTATTACTCACCATAACACCCTAAACCTTGATATGTACTTAAGAATCGCTACAGAGCTTTACTTAAAGCGTCTTATTGTTGGCGGTATGGAGAGAGTTTACGAAATCGGCAGACTCTTCAGAAACGAGGGTATGGATGTTAAGCACAACCCCGAGTTTACAACTATCGAGATTTACGAGGCGTTCACTGACCTTCGCGGTATGATGGAGCGTACAGAGCAGATTATCAACAGATGCTGTGTTTCTGCCAACGGTACAGATCAGATTGAGTATCAGGGTGAGAAGATTGACCTTTCTCTGCCTTTTAAGAGAATGACTATGATTGATGCTGTTAAGCAGTATGCAAACGTAGACTTCGGTGCATTTATGGGCGACACAGAGAAGGCAAAAGAGGTTGCAAAGGAGCTTAACCTTGAGGTTAAGGCAACTGATACTTGGGGTAATATCCTTAACACCGCTTTTGAAGAGTTCGTTGAAGAACAGCTTGTTCAGCCCACATTTATTACAGATTATCCTGTTGAGGTTTCTCCCCTTACAAAGCGTATGGCAGACAATCCTCTTCTTGTTGACCGTTTCGAGCTCTTTGTAACACGACGTGAGCTTGCTAATGCATACACAGAGCTTAATGACCCCATTGACCAGAGAAGCCGTTTTGAGCATCAGATGATGCTCCGCGCAGCAGGCGACGATGAGGCTAACGAGATTGACGAGGATTTCCTCACAGCTCTTTCCTACGGTATGCCTCCCACAGGCGGTATGGGTATGGGCATCGACAGACTTGTTATGCTTCTTACCGACTCTGCTTCTATCCGTGATGTTATCATCTTCCCCACAATGAAGCCTATTGAAGAGGGCAAGCGTGCCAACAAGGCTCCCTCTGTAAAAGCAGAGGAAGAGACAGTAGAGGAAGTTATCGATTTCTCTAAGGTAGAAATTGAGCCTCTTTTTAAAGACTGCGTTGACTTCGAGACCTTCTCAAAGAGTGACTTCAGAGCTGTTAAGGTTAAGTCTTGCGAGGCTGTTCCCAAATCCAAGAAGCTCCTTAAGTTTACACTTGACGATGGCACAGGCGAGGATAGAACAATCCTCTCCGGTATTCACGCATACTATGAGCCCGAAGAGCTTGTGGGTAAGACTCTTGTGGCAATCACAAATCTGCCTCCCAGAGCTATGATGGGTATTGAGAGCTGCGGTATGCTCCTCTCTGCTGTGCACACAGAAGAGGGCGAGGAGAAACTGAATCTCCTTATGGTTTCTAACCGCATCCCCGCAGGTGCAAAACTTTATTAATTTTTAAAACAAAGCCTGTACTTCGAAAAGAGGTACAGGCTTATTTTGCAGGAATCTTAAAAGGAGCGATAATATGAAAAAGGTGTTAGTTACAGGGGGCACACAATTTTTAAGCAGATACATTGCCGAATATTATGTGGACAAAGGATACGAGGTTTATGTGCTTAACCGCAACACAAAGCCGCAAAGTGCAGGAGTAAAGCTTATTGAAGCAGACAGGCACAATTTGGGGAATGTGCTCAAAGAGCACCATTTTGATGTCGTTTTTGATGTTACGGCTTATAATGGGGCGGATGTAAATTTACTTCTTGATGGACTCGGAGTATTTGAGAAATATATACTTATAAGCTCAAGTGCGGTATATCCCGAAACAGCAGCACAGCCTTTTTCGGAGGATTTATCAATAGGTGATAATAAAATATGGGGTGCTTACAGCACAGGAAAGGTAGAGGCTGAAAAGGCTCTTTTGGCACGAGTGTCTGATGCCTACATCCTGCGTCCTCCTTATCTTTATGGCGAAGGAAATAATGTTTACAGAGAGGGCTTTGTTTTTGATTGTGCTCTTGCAGACAGACCTTTCTATCTTCCCAAAGACGGCGAGATGAAACTGCAGTTTTTCTATGCTCTGGACTTGTGCAGATTTTTGGACTTATTATTAGAAAAACAACCCGCATATAGAGTTTATAATGTGGGTAATGAAGAATGTATAAGTGTAAAGGATTGGGTAACGCTTTGCTATGAAGCAGTGGGCAAGAAAGTTGAATATGTGAGAGTTCACCGAGATATAGACCAAAAACAGTATTTCAGTTTTTATGATTACGAGTATTCGTTGGATGTGTCAAGACAAAAGGCACTTATGCAAAATATAACTTCTCTTTCAGAAGGACTGAAAGCCTCGTTCAATTGGTTTGTGAAAAACAGAGATAAGGTGAATATAAAACCTATTATTGAGTTTATTGATAAGAATTTATGATAAAAAGGCTATGGCATTTTAAATGCCATAGCCCTTTCATTGATAATATGTTTAATTTTAGTAAGGAAGCTGTGTTCCGCAATTGCTGCAGAAGGTATCCTCACGGCGTCTGGGGTTGCCGCATTTGGGACAGTAGCCGTAAATTTCTTCTCTTGCTGTTTTGTTTTCTGCATTACGTATTTTAATGCCCGAAACGATAAGCAGGGGAATGCTGCCTAAACCAATCAGTGTTCCAAAGAGGTAAAATAATACAAAAATTTCCTTTATATCAAAATCATCAGATGTAACAAGTCCGATGATACCGGGTACCGCCATGCAGATACCGACTATAAGCATTATTGTTCCTAAAGTTCTCATTGCTTTTGGTGTCATAATAACATCTCCTTTTTATATAATCTGTTGTTTAAAGAGTAACAAAGTTTTCTTTGCTCTGTCCATCGGTGAAGGTCTTGTAAACCTCGCCTGCGTTTTTTGTGAAGGTACGGATATAGTCGTAATGACAATCTTTTTTATATCTGCAGTTTTCACAGTTTCTTGTGTCGCACTCAAGGAGGTACTCGTCAAAGAATGTATTGTTCTTAAGGTTAACTTCGAATTTTTCAAGGGCAGCTTTTTTGTTGAACTTCTTGAGAATAACGAAGATCTTGTCATCGGTGATGCCGCTGTGCTTGAGGGTAAGATACTGTCTTACACAGGCAAAGTAGTCTCTGTCTTCTGAGTGGCATACTTTTGTGAGAGCATCCGTATATTTAATCGTACTCTTTATGTCGCCTGTGCAAAGGGAGATGTATGCCATTGTTACATTCCAGAGGATGCGGTTAGAATCGGAGTTTGCTGTAAGGGGGAGTCCTGCAAGTTTTCTGAAATTATTTCTTTTTGAGTTGATACCCTCAATCATTTTGTTGAAGGTTGTAACCATACTCATATCGAATTTATCGTACTTTTTGGGATTGCGAAGGATTCCGCTTACAAAATCGCCGATGGCATACTCGTTTATAGGCTCTGTGAGCTTCAGCGGACGAGCCTCGGAGCGTCCTGGTACAACAACCAGATAGCAGGGGAATCCCAGAAAATTATAATTTCTGACCAATACGGGATTTCCAATCTCCTTGTAAAGCTCAAGGAGCATTTTAAGAAGCTCGGCATTGGTTTTGTCGGAATTATCTTTAAAGTTTGTGGCAGGCTTTGCACAGGTAATTTCTTCTGCAAAGAAATCAGCACCGAACCAGCCGTTACCTGTTTCCAACTGATTGATCATATTTGAAGAGAGTCCGTTTTTACTTATGCCAGAGAGTATTGGTTTGGTTTCGTTTAAAGCAATTGTGCTCAGGTTTCTGGACTGGAAGGTTTCTGTAAGTCCGCGCTCTATTGCAATTTCAAGAATCGGGTCAGCGGCATAGTTTATATGATAGCTGTGAGAGATTTTATTGATGATTCTTGTACATACAACAGGGAAGCCGTTTCCCAAAGAGCAATCAAGAATTGCAACGTCCAGATCCTCGCATTCATCCAGCCTTTTGAGGATTTTATTGACAGTGGGGAATGAATCAAGGGTTTCTCTCGGAATTTCGGGATAAGACTTGCCGCTGAGGATAGCACCGGTGCTGGCAATTCGCTCCATAATTTCGGAGAGTGCATGCACGAGGGCTTCTTCCCTTGTGTTGCCTACACAACAGCCGTTTGAGCCGTACATATACTCAACAAAGCCTATGGGTAAGTAAACATATTTATCTTCAAAAATACTATAGAAGGGTAAGCAGAGAATCTTGCCGTCGTTTGTGTGTGCATAGATTTCGCACTGCTTTGCAAGGGATTCTCGTGTCAGCCCCTTGTAGTTTTTTACGAGGCAGTCAAACCAATCTGCATTTTCTAGGAGTTCTTCTTTGGTGAAGTATTTGCCGTCGGGAGCGAAGCACTGAAGGTTTACTTCCGGGTCGTTTTCAAAAGATTGGAATTTATAAAAGAAAAGGCTTGTCTGCAATCTCTCGATAAACTCGCCGTAAGCACTTGCTCGGGCAAAAGCCTTTGTAACACCTTTGCCGTTGGAGGTGGGTAAGTTTCCTCCAGCGTGAAGGGTAAGACTGTGGCAGTTTTCAATGCCTGAATCGTGCCAGTTTTCGGTAACCTCGATATTGATGGATTTAAGTATATTGATAATTTTTTCAACGGTTGCTTCGGGTGAAGCGTCTTTGAATTTTTCATCTATATATTGCATAAAATACCTCTTGTTAAGAATAATACATAAATTATATCATCAAGTATTTTGGCTTGTCAATAAATCTTCTCAAGGGCTCAAAAGCATAAGCCTTATGATTTCTTTGTCTGTGCCTGCCATACCATTGCGGGCAAGGGAGCCAATATTGCGGATGGTGTTCTCTACACCCTTTGCAACCAAGCCTTCGCCGCAGTAGAATTGGTTTCCGTTTTTGTACATTGTAAGTCCCAAAAGCCCTGCATCTACCGAGGAGGCAATCTTTGCGGCACAGCTTGCCTTTGCACCGTCACAGATAATTCCCGAGTCCATAGCAAGTGCATTTACAATGGTGTGAGCTATTGTGTCGTATCTTCCTCCTTCAAGATAAGCCGCACCCGCTCCTGCTCCACAAGCGGCACTTACAACTCCGCAGTAGGCAGAGAGTCTGCCGATGCCTGCTTTGAGATGGATTGTAACAAGGTTTGAAATACACAAGGCACGCAGAAGCTCCTCGTCGGTTTTGCCTGTTTCCCTTGCATAAACAATAACGGGAACGCTGGCGGTAATACCCTGATTGCCGGAGCCTGAGCAGATTATTACGGGCATTTCACAACCGTTCATTCGGGCGTCACTGCCTGCGGCGGCATAAGCTCGCATTTTCTGATGTATATCTGTGCTGTTCTGGGAGAGGAGAGTACTGCCGATGTTGGCACCGTAGGAGTTCTTTAGCCCTTCTTCGGCAATTGCCATATTGTATTCTATCTGACGGTTTAGGATTTCAGAAACGCAGTCAAGGGAGATGTTGTCGGCAAAATATATTATATCTTTAATATTGAGAATGCTATAGTCGGTGAGTCCGTTTTCTTCTTTTACTATCTCTTTCGAAAAAAGAATTTCGTCGTTCTTTTTGATGCACACTATATTGGTGTGATGCTCTACAATGCGGACAAAGGAGGAGTTTCCGCCTTTTTTAAGAGTTATCATAATGTCAAAGATGTGGGGTGTGTCGGCAAAGTTTACGGTTATGGGAGTGTTTGTGAGAAACTTCTTTGTCTTTGCAATCTGCTCACCTGTAATCTCCGAGAGAACTTCCAGCTCCTTATCGGGATTTCCTGCAATAATTCCAACTGCTACAGCTGCAGGAATTCCACGCAGACCTTCGGTATTTGGGACTACAACACTCTTTACGTTCTTAAGAATATTGCCACTTACGTCTATTGTGACTTCCTCGGGATTTTCTCCCAAGATTTCTCTTGCCTTTGCGGCGGCATAAGCTATGGCAATAGGTTCTGTACAGCCCATTGCAGGAATAAGCTCTTCTCTCAGAATATCTGTGTATTGTGTAAAGTACTCGACGTTTTTCACCCTTTAGTCCTCCTCGACCGTTTATAAAACAATTATAGCACAGGCTTTGAGGAATTTGTAGTATTATTTTTATATTTGTAAAGTAAAGGGAATAAAAGAGAATTCCTTGACACAGAAGGGGAGTGGGATGTATAATTTTTATATACTTTTAAGGATGTGTGTATATGAAAATATATAAGGATATAACAGAGGTTATCGGTTCTACTCCCTTGGTAAATCTTCAGAACTTTACAAAGGATAAGGGTGTTAAAGCGGAGCTTCTTGCAAAGCTTGAGTACTTCAATCCTGCAGGAAGTGTTAAAGACAGAGCGGCACTCTATATGATAAAGGACGCAGAGGAGAAAGGCATATTGAGAGAAGGCTCTCTTATTATTGAACCCACCTCGGGTAATACAGGTATCGGACTTGCGGCAGTGGCGGCATCCCGCGGATATAAAGTTATACTTACAATGCCTGACACAATGAGCGTTGAAAGAAGAAATCTCTTGAAAGCTTACGGCGCAGAGATTGTACTTACTGACGGCTCAATGGGTATGAGTGGTGCTATAAAAAAAGCCCGAGAGATATACGAAGAAAATGAGGGCAGCTTTATGCCTTCTCAGTTTGAAAACGAGGCGAATGCAAAAGCCCACTTTGAAACAACGGGTCCTGAAATCTGGCAGGACACCGAGGGCGCTGTTGATGTTTTTGTGGCAGGTGTGGGTACAGGCGGTACTCTGACAGGTGTGGCAAAATATCTTAAAAGCAAAAATCTTAATGTAAAAATCATAGCTGTGGAGCCCAAAAAATCTCCTCTCCTTTCAGGCGGCGAGGCGGGCTCTCACGGACTTCAGGGAATAGGCGCTAACTTTATTCCCGATATACTTGACACAGAAATTATTGACGAGGTTTTTCCTGTTTGGGAGAAGGATGCTTTCGCAGTTTGCAGAGAGCTCTCAAGAACGGAGGGTTATCTTGTAGGTATTTCTTCCGGTGCGGCACTCTTTGCAGCTATGGAGCTTGCAAAGAGAGAAGAGAATGGGGGTAAACGAGTGGTTGCTCTCTTGCCCGACACAGGAGAAAGGTATCTTTCCACAGGTATATTTGACTGAGCTTTTGCATAGATTATTGCAAAGGTTAAGAATCTAAAAAACATTGAGGTCTTGTCCTTTTACTCGGGACAAGACCTCTTTTCTTGGTATCGTAGTGTAAATACTTTTAACTGCAATAGAAAATATTGTGCATAATGCACAAACGAGCTTGTTCCAATCCGTGCGAAAAGTCAAAATTCGGGAACTATGGCAATTTTATGTTGTGTTATGAAATTCACTTTGATATAATGAAAACAGTTACTTTTAGTGTTTGGTTTTTTATAGTTTACTAATCATTTGAGTACGCATATATCCGTTGCCGCCAAAGGCACGAAAGGAGTTAAATTTTTATGAAACAGTACACAGCAGACAAAATTTATAACATTGCGCTTACCGGTCATAGCGGTGCAGGTAAGACTACTCTTACCGAGGCAATGCTGTTTATGACCGGAGTTATCGACCGTATGGGCAAAACTCAGGACGGAAATACTGTTATGGACTTTGACCCTGAAGAAATTAAGAGAAAAGTATCTGTTGCCTTGGCAGCAGCTCCCGTTGAGTGGAAGGACTCAAAGATTAATATTCTGGATGCTCCCGGTCTTTACGACTATATGGCAGGCTGTGTTGAGGCTATTCGTGCAGCCGATTCCGTAGGTATCGTTGTATCTGCAAAGGGCGGTATCAACGTTGGTACAGAGCGTGGCTTTAAATTTGCAAGAAGAGGCAAGCGTCCCAGATTCTTTATTGTTAACGGAATGTGTGATCCCAACGTAGATTATTACGCACTTATCGACGAGCTTAAGGAAAGATACGGTTACAATGTTTGTCCCGTATTTGTTCCTGTTGTAGAAGGCGGTAAGGCTACTGCATATATTGACCTGGCAAATCAGAAGGCATATACATATAATGGCTCCAAGGCTACAGAAATTGCAATGCCTGCATTTGAAAAGCTTGATGAGTACACAAATGCTATCAAGGAAGCTGTTGCAGAAACTTCTGAGGAACTTATGGATAAATTCTTCGGCGGTGAGGAGTTCACTGCAGAAGAGATGAACGAGGGTATTAAGAACGCTGTTATCTCCGGTGACATTGCTCCCGTATTCTGTGTTGAGGCTATCACACAGGCAGGTATGGATGTTCTTCTTGATGCTATCGTTAAGTACACACCTCCTGCAGCTGTTATCAGCGCAGAGGTTGGTAAGGACGAAAACGGCGAGGATGTTAAGATTGAGGTTGACGAGAATGCTCCCACAGTTGCAACTATCTTCAAGACCGTTGCTGACCCCTTTGTTGGCAAGCTTTCTTACTTCAAGGTTATTGCAGGTAAGGTTTCTGCTGATGCTCCTCTTGTTAATGCAAGAACAGGTGAAAGCGAGAGAATCGCAAAGGTATTCCTTGTAAGAGGTAAAAAGCAGGTGGATGTTCCCTTCGTTGGTGCAGGTGATATTGGTGCTATTCCCAAGCTTTCTTCTGCCGCTACAGGCGACACACTCTGCTCACCCAAGAGAGTTGTAACTCTTGCAGGTCCTCAGTACAACAAGCCCTCCTTCTCTATGGCTATCTTCCCCAAGAAGAGCGGCGAAGAAGACAAGGTTGCACAGGGTATCGCAAGACTTATTGAGGAAGATCCCTCCCTCGGATTTAAGTCGGATAAAGAAACAAAAGAGATGGTTCTCTCCGGTAAGGGTGAACAGCATCTTGATATAGTAGTATGTAAGCTTAAGAGTAAATTCAATGTTGAGGTAACTCTCAAGAAACCCAAGGTAGCTTATCGTGAGGCAATTCGTAAGAAGGTTCAGGTTCAGGGCAGACATAAGAAGCAGTCCGGCGGCTCAGGTCAGTTCGGTGATGTTTGGATTGAGTTCGAGCCTTGTGACTGCACAGACCTTGAGTTTGCAGAGAGAGTTGTTGGCGGCTCTGTTCCCAAGAACTTCTTCCCTGCAGTTGAAAAGGGTCTGAGAGAAGCTATCCAGAAGGGTCCCCTTGCAGGATATCCCGTTGTAGGTCTTAAGGCTACACTTTACGATGGTTCTTACCATCCTGTTGACTCCAACGAAATGGCATTCAAGATGGCAGCCAAGGTTGCTTTCAAGAATGGTATGGCAGTTGCAAATCCTGCACTTTTGGAGCCTGTTGGTTCGCTTAAGTGTACTGTTCCCGATGCAAACATGGGCGATATTATGGGTGAGGTTAACAAGCGTCGAGGCAGAGTTCTGGGTATGGAGCCCGGCGAAGATGGTCAGCAGACTGTTGATGCGGAAGTTCCTATGGCAGAGATGCACGACTTCTCTACTTACATCCGTCAGGTAACACAGGGCAGAGGTCGTTTCAGCTTTGACTTTGTTCGCTATGAGGATGCTCCCGCAAATGTTGCACAGAAGGTTATCGAAGCAGCAAAGAAGGAAGCAGAAGAATAATTAAAGAATAACACTTAAAGCCTGTCTGTAAAGTTTTGCAGACAGGCTTTTTACGTGTAAACAGGCAAAGAAAAAATCCCTCTGCAAGTACAGAGGGATTAAAGCATTTTTTATTATTTGCCGATGTTACTGTTCTCGAGCAGACCTGCTACCCATTTCTGAACAGCGGTTGCGTCTTTAACATTTACAGAGCCGTTTTCGTCAGAATCTGCAACTGACTCGTCATAACGGATAACCTCAAGTCCTGCTATCTGCTTCTGAATGGCAGTAGCGTCTTTAACGTTAACGATGCCGTTTGTGTCTACATCACCAAGCATCTTTGAGGGAGCAGGCGGTGTGATGTCGGAAGATGAGGATGTGGGCACTGTGGGGGAGGTGTTGGTGGTTTTTGAAGATGATGTTGGGATTGAGGGAAGCTCCTCGGTAGAGCTTGGTGTGGGAACAGAAGAGTTTTCCTGAGTGGAGCTTTGGGTGGGGGCAGAGGGGATTTCCTCTGTTGAGCTTGAGGTGGGAGTTGTAGGAATCTCTACTGTTGAGCTTGAGGTAGGCACTGTGGGAATTTCGCCATTTGTGCTTGATGAGGGCTCTATCACAGGCTCATCTTCAATAAGGTTTATGTTAATGAGGTTTTCAGTAGCGTAGTTGTATGCTGCTGTGTCCTTTTTACAGGTAATTGTGAAATCCTCGGTTTTTTCAATTTCAACCAAATAATCTGTAAAGCCGAGGGCATAAAGTCCGATTTCCTCTACAGAGTCGGGCACGGTAACCTCTTTGAAGGGACAAGCATCAAAAGCATAGTTGCCGATTTTCTTTAAACCGTCACAGATAGTGAGCTTCTTAAGAGCCAGACATCCGGAAAACGCAAAGTCGCCGATTTCTTTTACTGTGGAGGGGATTGTTAAGGTTTCAAGTTTTTCACACTGGAAAAAGGCTACATTTTTTATATCTTCCAGACCTTCAGGCAAAACTATCTTTGTAATGGCACAGTATGCAAAGGCGTATTCATCGATAGTATCGATTGTTGTGGGGAGCTTTACATCCGAAAGATGATTGCAGCTCTGAAATGCACTTATGTCAATATGGCTGATGCCCTCGGGAATTACAATGCTTTTAAGTCGGGTACAGTAAGAAAAAGCGTTGTTGCTGATTGCGTTAAGTCCGCCTGAAAGTGTTACATTTTCAAGGTAAATACAGTAGGAGAAAGCATTGGTGCCGATTTCAACAACAGAGTCGGTCATTGTGATGCCTTTGATGAAAGAGCCTGAAAAAGCTTTGTGACCGATAGTTTCAACAGTGTCGGGAAGAGTGATGTTGCCGAGCGTTTTGTTTTGATAAAACGCCTCGTTACCAATGGCTACAATCTCAAGGCCGTCTATTTTTTCGGGAATTGTTAAGTTGCCGCCGTCACCGGAATAGCCTGTGATTTCTGCGGTAGTCTCTGAGAGAGCCTTATAAGTGAAGTTGTGGGTGGCAGCAGAAACTGACATACCAATGATTGCAAAGCAGGATAAAAGCAATGCAAGGATTGTGAAAATCGAAACTATTTTTTTCATTGTAGCACTTCCTTAAAACGAGTATATAAACAGTATATAATATATATGTTGTTTCGTCAATTAAGTTGGGAGAATTTTGTTATACATATTGTCAAATTTTAAATTAGGTGATATTATATATATATCTTTATAATTTTACATATTAAAGAGTCTGATGTAATAAATAAGAGGTGTAAAAATTTTGACAACAGAGAAAAAAAGAAGACTCATAATCGATGTCTTGTTTATAGGAATTGTGCTTTTCCTCATCTACTTCTTTATGAAGTACATTGCGGTGTGGACACTTCCCTTCATAATCGGTTTTATCGTGGCAATTGTGCTGCAGAAACCTGTTGATTACTTAACGAAAAAAACGAAGGTATCAAGAACCTTCTGGTCTATAGCTTTGGTGCTTCTGGTGCTTATATCATTGTTTGCACTGATAGGCTTGATTATCTGGAAGCTTGTAGAAGAAGCAGACGGATTTGCGGATTGGCTTATGGGGATTGTTCCCGATATTAAGCAGACCTTTGCAGATATTTCGCTTTGGTTTTCAAGCTTTTCCAAGAATCTTCCCGAAGGAGTAAACACAGCAATGCAGGATGCCCCCGGTACTGTGGTCGAAACTCTGGTGAGCGGTCTGGCAGGCTTTGCTACTTCTTTTGCAGAAGGATTTTTAACTCAGGGTACGGGAGTGCTTATTTCTGTTATCTTCTCGGTTGTAGCTTCCTGCTATCTTACCAAGGATTACCGAAAGGTTTCAGATTTTATTATTGCTCAGCTCAGCGAGAAAAAAGCAAAGATTGTTATCAATGCAAAGCGGCTTTTCGTTACCAATATCCTCAAAATGCTCCGCGGATATATTATCATTATGTTCATTACATTTACGGAGCTGTTTATCGGTTTGAGTATTCTTAAGGTTGACTATGCGGTTGTGCTTGCAATTGTTGTTGCGGTGCTCGATATTCTTCCTGTTATCGGTACAGGTGCGGTGCTTATCCCTTGGGGCATTATCGCAATGCTTATGGGCAACTTTGTACTTGGTATAGGTTTGCTTGTAATGTATATTACAATTCTTGTTGTCAGAAATATTATCGAGCCCAGAATTATCGGTCAGCAGGTGGGTTTGCCTCCCATTGTTACACTCATTGCTATGTATGTGGGACTCAAGACCTTCGGTGTTATCGGTATGATGCTTTTCCCCGTTACCATTATAATCCTTGTGAAGCTTCAGGAGGGCGGAATAATTCAGCTTTGGAAGCCTGTCGGAAACGGAGATACAGCTCCAAAAAAGAAGTTTACCTTCAAAAAGAAATCAGCTAAAAAGGTAAGTGTAGCCGAGGAAGGTACTTCTGAAGAATAATTTAAGTAAAAAATAACCGTCCCGATAAATCTCGGGACGGTTTCGCTTATTGTTTAAGTGTTATCTGTTATGCTCAATTGCCAGCTTTACGAGTTTTTTGAGCCTTTCAAATGCAGGCTCCATGGATTCGGGATCGTGGTTAAACATTTTTGGCGGGATGTTGGATGCACTGCACAAAGTCTGCATACGGATGTCTATCTTCTCATTTCTGACAAGCTCAAAAAGCTCTGAAATAGTAGAGCAGTTGTCAACTTCTTCAAGTAAACAGATTGTTCTTTGAAAGTCGTTTTCAGTTGTGTTCATCCATATCCCTCCTTTTTTAAAAAATAATACCTTATTATAATTATACAATCAATTTGTATTTATTTCAAGACTTGACTATAAAGCCCATAAAATATTTACATTCCCTCTTTTTTATGTTATTCTATATTTGTCGCATTTTGCGGCATAAAAGGTGGGTGGAAATATGAGCTTAGAAACAGAGATTAAAGATGATAAAACATTTGAAGAAAATAATGAAGTTTTAAATGAAGCAGCAACAGAAAGCGAGACTATAACTAAGGGCTCAAAGAATATAATAGTAAGACTTAGCAGATATATAAATCCTGTAATGGCAGTACTGCTTGTTGCTGTAATTGCTTTGTCTGTATCACTTGTGATTGTGGCAAGCTCTGTGAGCAGATTGTCGGATAAAATAGATGCAATAAACAGCGAAAACAGAGGCATTTATAATAAAAACTCCCAAGTGGCATTGGCAGGGGAAAGTGACCGTATATATACATATAACCCGGCTTACGGGGATGTGGCTATTCCTGCAATTTCAGGTGTGCCTGTGAGTATTTATAAGGAAGAAAATTTCCGCGAGGACAGCAACGGCTTCAAGTATTACTACGAAGGCGAAAGACTCCGCTCCTATGTGGGAGTTGATGTTTCCGAGCATAACGGCGAAATCGACTGGCAGAGAGTAAAAGACGCAGGTGTGGATTTTGCAATGCTTCGCATAGGCGGCAGAGGCTGGGGTGAGGAAGGTGTTATGTATGCTGACTCGCTTTTCCTTGAGAATCTTCGTGCTGCCCGTGCTGCAGGAATCAAGGTAGGCGCTTACTTCTTCTCTCAGGCTGTAACCGAGGAGGAAGCAATAGAAGAAGCGGAGTTTTCTGTTTCTTTGCTTGAGGGTGAAGCCTTAGATTATCCTCTTGCTTTTGACTGGGAAACTATTGAGGGAGTGACCGGTGCAAGAACTGAGAATATTTCTCCCGATATACTCACAAAATGTGCAAGAGCATTCTGCGACAAAGTAAAGGCAGAGGGCTATACTCCCTGCTTATATACAGGTGCCGCTCTGGCATACTATAAATATGACCTGGCACAGCTTTCCGATATTGATTTGTGGTACGCGTTCTATAACGATACTCCCGGACTTTATTATAATTATATGATCTGGCAGTATACAGCTTCGGGTACTGTTGACGGAATATCGGGAAATGTTGACCTTAATATATGCTTTAAAGATTATTAAGAGAGGTAAGTTTTATGAATAAAATTGCAAGTTTTACAGTTGACCACGATACTCTTCAGAAGGGTATGTATGTGTCACGAATTGACGGGGACATCATTACCTATGACCTGAGATTTGTTAAACCCAACACTCCTCCATTCCTTGAGAATGCAGCTCTGCATTCTTTGGAGCATCTTTTTGCAACCTATGCAAGAAACTCAAAGTATGCCGACAATGTTGTATATTTCGGTCCTATGGGATGCCGCACGGGCTTTTACCTTATTGTCCGCGATCTTTCAAACAAAGCTGCAATTGAGCTTGTTAAGGAAACCCTCAAACAGGGAATTGCCCATGAAGGTGTGCTTCCCGGAGCAGAGCGGAAAGAGTGCGGAAACTACCTTGACCATGATGTTGAGGGAGCAAAGGTGCTTATGAGAGATTACCTTGATGTAATCAAGGACTGGACTATCTTTGATGTAAGATACAAATAATGTCGTTAAATTGAACAAAAAGTGCTAATCTCCTTTGTGTACAGTGGCTAATGTTCCAAAAAATTGATTTTAGGGTTGTTTTTTTACTTTGTTTAAGGTATAATTACAAAGTGTGTTACAATGGTTACAAGCTTGTAACAACTAACACAAATCAATTTTAGCGAATATATTATGCCCCGATTACATTAAGGAGATTTTTGTTTGAGTATGAAGTTTATCGGTGTTGAGGGATACGGCGAAATCAAATCTCTTGACAAAAAGAATCAGAAAAATAACAGTAAAAATAATATCAGTACAGCAAAGAAGCTTGTAAGATTTATAAAGAGAATCCCCAAAGAAGTTTCCAGAGATTTAAAGGCTGTAAAGAAGAAGCTGGGTGACATTACCTGGTCTACTCTTACACCTAAAAAATTTTTTAAGGGCATCCGTCATTTCCACTTAAGCTCCTCTTACTTTGAGTCCATGAGAAGTCCCAAGGGTATTGCAACACTTCTTGCACCAATTACAGCAGCAGTAGTGCTTATCCTCACAATTTGCTTCTGGACCTTAAATGACAGTCCTCTTCAGGTTAGTGTTGACGGCAAGTACATTGCAACTATTGAGAACGAGAATGTACTTACAAAGGCATCTGCACAGATGCACAATGCTCTTTCTAAAACTACTGCATCCGAAACCTCTACACCTCTGATGCAGATTGGCTATCCTTCTTTAAACGGTTCACACAATGCCTCCGTAACAGAAGTTTACGAGAAGCTGGTTGACAGCAGTGACGCAGTTGTATCCCAGACCTCAGGTCTTTATATTGACGATGTTTTTTACGGTGCAACTCAGGATAAGAAGACTCTCACCGCAGAGCTTACCAAGATTTTGAACGATGCAAAGGCTCGTTACGACGAAACTACCACAACAACATTCGAGAACGACGTAAAGATTCTTGACGGTGTTTATGCGGCTGATTCCATCAAATCAACCCAGGAAATTATCGAAAGTGCAAAGCTTAACCTTTCTATAAGACTGGAAACAGACCTTACTGTTGAGTACGACAGATATTTTACAACTATTTACGAGTACGACGAATCCCAGCTTGATACCTACTGCGAGGTTAAGCAACAGGGTAAGCCCGGCAAAGAGAGCGTGCTTTACAGACTTGTCTATATTGACGGTGTGCAGACAGACTCAATTGTTCAGTCCACAGAGCTTGTAGAAGAACCTGTTGATCAGATTCTTGTTGTGGGCACAAGGGAAAGCTACAGTGCAACAGGCTCATTCACTTGGCCTGTACCCTATACAAAGAACGTTACCAGTGTTTATGAGTATCGTTGGGGTACCTTCCACAATGGTATCGATATTTCCTGGAACGGCATTTACGGTCAGGATATTGTAGCATCCGACTCAGGTACTGTTACCTGGGCAGGCTATGATAACTCAGGCTACGGCTACTATGTAATTATTGACCATGGCAACGGCTTCCAGACAATGTATGCCCATGCTTGTGAGCTCTATGTTGAAACAGGCGACAAGGTACTCAAGGGCGAGGCTATTGCAGGTGTCGGTTCCACAGGCTACTCCACAGGCGACCACCTCCACTTTGAGATTATTAAGGACGGCGTTCAGGTTGACCCTGAGCTTTACACAAAGGGCGAAACTTATATCGACGGTTAATTCAAAATATAATATGCTATAAACCAGAGGCACTCTTCGGATTTCGAAGAGTGCCTTTTGTTATCTCAGATAGGTGTAAATTATGATATTACAGAGAGGTGAATATCGTTGACAAACAACGTCTACTGTGATAGAATTGAGCTTAGGGAAGGTGCGGATTTTATAGAAAAATGAATTAAAATTTTCTGTGAGGTTTTAGTTACTTACTTCGTCTAATAAGTGAGCAGGTAAATATACCTGATATTTTAGTAAGGAGTGATTGTATGAAGAGGATTTTAGCCTTTGTTATGGTACTAGCTATGATAATTTCTATTAGTTCCTTTGGCACTTATGCAGTAGAGGTGAAAGACACGCTTTATCAGGAACTTTTTGACTATTTCGGAGGAAATAATCCCAACTCATATCTGGGTGAAAATCCGAAGGTATATATCTATGATTACGCAGAGGCGGACGGCATGGAGTTCGTTTGTGCGGTTGCGTCCTGGAGAGGTGCAGATACCATGGCTTGTTCTAAAGATTTCGGACGGTGGCACATATATTCACCTTTGTCTAACAGTCACTCGGCTTTATCCTTGTATGTTAAGATTGACGGAAAGATATATACAATTGAAGAGGCGTGGAAAGATGGTCTTGTTGATGACCTTACACCTATTGAGCATTTTTACGAGTACACCATAGTATATGGAGGTTATTCTCCGAATCCCAAGAATAAATACGAAGATGATGTTATTCAAAAACTATTTTCTCAAGAAGAACTAAACGACTCGGATAATGAGATTGTTTATAGCGAAAAATATGGGTATTATTCGGATAACAGTTCGTCAGCAGATGAGAGAACACCTGACTATGTGTTGGTATTTGTTTATGGTGATAGGGATAGTCATTACGGAGTAGAAAGTACAATTTTAGGAGGATATATTGTCAGGGCGGATTACGGATATACTCCTTTTACTTTTGGATATGCAATATATATGCCCCAAACAGATGAGTTGTATAGCTTAGAAGAAGCTTACGAAACAGGTGTAGAAGGTATTGAAAGTGTCTTTACCGAAGCTAAAATAGGAAAACTTCTGGGAGATATGGATAATGACAGAAAACTTACCATAAAGGATGCAACATATATTCAGAAAATGCTCGCAGGCTTTAAGGGTTATTATGACGTAACTATTTATTCGAGGAGTTATAATGAAAAACTTCCTATTTCAAATGCAGATTTTGATTATGACCGAGCGGTTACTGTAAAAGACGCTACCGCAATTCAGAAATATTTAGCAGGAATTGAGTTATAAACACTTAATGTGTTTATGAGGTGATTTTAATGAGAATTTCTTTTAAACTTTTATCTGTTGTATTAGTTATTGTTCTTATGCTTACAGGCTTAAATGTGTTTGGTGTATCTGCAGAAGCTACATATACTCGACCTGAAAAGTTCATTTACGGCGATGTGGATATGGACGGTGTGGTAACGGTTAAAGATGCTACACTTGTTCAGAAATCTGTTGCAGGTATTTGCTTGTTGTCTGCAACACAAAAATATATTATTGGTTCAATAGAACCCACAGTGAAAAGTGCAACTGAAATTCAAAAATTTGTGGCAGGATCGAATATGAAAAGTAGCTTGATAGGCAAAGAGATAGAGAAAAGCAAATATGGCGTTTTTTCGGAGAAAATTAATGCAGAGTCGAGATTTGAGGATGATTCGATTGTCATTCTTCCAAAAGAAGGATTCCAGCATATTTATACTCTTGATGATTTCCCAGAGTATAATTTTGAGTCATTGATGCCTATCGGAGAATGCTACGAAGGACAGTATTTGGGATATACGCTTATTATTGCTAATCCCTCCAAAAATAATATTATTGAAGCTATTAAGGCTCTTGAGTATCGTGGAAATTATGACCTGGAAGTAGTTTCTCCAAATTATATTTATAGCTATAATTAAATTTAAGCAGTACGCACCCTGTCCTGAATTTCGGGCAGGGTGCCTTTTGCTTGTTTTGAGATTTTACTCCTCCCGAATTTCGTCTTTGCGAAATTCACCCTCCTCGGTGAGGAGGAGTTATCAAAAACCAACGCTCTTAGCTCCTTACTTGAACATATAGGACGCGGAGTCCATAATACTGCTCATTTCCTTAAGGGCTTTTCCTGTTTTTTTCTTTAAGGACTTTTTGTTTTTATCCATCATCTTTTTGCCTACCATAGAAGCCGCCGCTCCTGCTATCATACCGACTGCTACGCCTTTTGCTACGTTCATTGCGCCTTTTGCCATTTTCTTTACCTCCCCAAATATTTTGCAAGCAAAAAACTTGCATTATTAGTATTATCGGTTTAGAATGTGTTAGAGGTGATAAGTTTTGGCAGAACTCAACATTGTACTCGTAGAGCCCGAAATCCCACAAAATACCGGAAACATTGCCCGTACCTGCGCCGCAACGGGAGCAAAGCTCCATCTGGTGCGACCTATGGGGTTTGAGGTTGACGATAAAAAGCTCAAAAGAGCAGGACTTGATTATTGGTATCTTCTGGATATTACATACTACGAAAATCTTGCGGATTTTTACAATAAGAATCCCGACGGTAATTTTTACTATTTTACAACAAAGGCACAGAAACGTCATTCGGATATGGAGTATCCCGACAAGGCTTTTCTTGTTTTCGGCAAAGAAACCAAGGGACTACCTGAGGAGCTTCTCCTCAAAAACAAAGAGACCTGTGTGCGTATTCCCATGATTGACGATGCAAGAAGCCTTAATCTTTCCAATTCCGTTGCCATTGCAGTTTATGAAACTTTACGGCAGTGGGACTATCCGTCACTTCAGAGCAAAGGCGAGCTTCACCGCCATTTGTGGAGTGAGGCAGATTAAAGTTCCTGCCTTTCAATATAGGAAAGAACAGGGATATAGTCTATGTTACAGTATTGATTTTATCCTCTTTAAAAGGGTATGGTTTTATAAAAAATATCATTTTGCATATTATTTGTTTTTATTAGCATATTAATACTGTAAATTTCTGAAAAAATGCACTCCAAATGCTTGCAACTGCATTTATATTGATGTATAATGTAGATGGTTAAATTTGTTTATTTTTTAACACACATTCTATATAGGAAAGGGTTTTTACAATGAATCTTAACAAAGTAACAGTAGAAGACATCAATGTAAAGGGCAAAAGAGTTCTTGTTCGTTGCGACTTCAACGTTCCTCTCAAAGAGGGCGTTATCACAAACGATAACAGAATTACTGCTGCTCTTCCCACAATCAAGAAGCTCATCGAGAACGGCGGCAAGGTTATCCTTTGCTCTCACCTCGGTAAGCCCAAGAACGGTCCTGAAGAGAAGTTCTCTCTTGCTCCTGTAGCAGTTCGTCTTTCCGAGCTCCTCGGCAAAGAGGTTGTTTTTGCTAACGACGACGAGGTTGTTGGCGAGAACGCAAAGAAGGCAGTTGCAGCTATGCAGAGCGGCGATGTAGTTCTTCTTCAGAACACTCGTTTCAGAAAAGAAGAGACAAAGAACCTTGAGCCTTTCTCTTCTGAGCTTGCTTCTCTTGCAGAAGTATTCGTAATGGACGCTTTCGGTTCTGCTCACAGAGCACATTGCTCCACAGCAGGCGTTACAGAGCACATCAAGGACACAGCCGTTGGTTACCTTATGCAGAAGGAAATTGCTTTCCTCGGCAACGCAGTTGAGAATCCCGTAAGACCCTTCGTTGCTATCCTTGGCGGTGCAAAGGTTGCAGACAAGCTCAACGTTATCTCCAACCTCCTCGAGAAGTGTGATACACTCATCATCGGCGGCGGTATGGCTTATACATTCGTTAAGGCACAGGGCGGCGAAGTTGGTACATCTCTCGTTGACGATACAAAGATTGACTACTGCAAGGATATGATCGCTAAGGCAGAGCAGCTCGGCAAGAAGCTCCTTCTTCCTATTGACACAGCTTGCACAAAGGATTTCCCCGATCCCATCGACGCAGAGGTAGAGGCAACATTTGCTCCCACAGCAGAGATTCCCGCAGACCTTATGGGTCTTGACATCGGTCCCAAGACAGCAGAGATGTTCGCAGAGGCTGTAAAGAGTGCTAAGACTGTTGTTTGGAACGGTCCTATGGGCGTATTCGAGAATCCCACATTTGCAAAGGGTACTATCGCAGTTGCTCAGGCTCTTGCAGAGACAGATGCTACTACAATCATCGGCGGCGGCGACAGTGCTGCAGCAGTTATCAACCTTGGCTTCGCTGACAAGATGAGCCACATCTCCACAGGCGGTGGTGCTTCTCTTGAGTATCTTGAGGGTAAGGTTCTTCCCGGTGTTGCAGTTATTGCTGACAAATAATTTTTGACTAAATTTTAAGGGCGGATGAAATTACTCCGCCCTTATCTGTGTAAATATTTGATTTTTCGTAAAGAAAGGATGTTAATAAAATGAACAAGGCTACAAGAAAGACTATTATCGCCGGCAACTGGAAAATGAATAAAACTCCCGACGAGGCTAAGGCTCTTATCACAGAGATGATTCCTCTCGTTAAAGATGCAGATTGTGACGTTATCGCTTGCGTTCCCTTTGTTGACCTTGCGGTTGCACTTGAGGCTGCAAAGGGCACTAATGTAAAGATTGGTGCAGAGAACTGCCACTGGGCAAAGAGCGGCGCTTTCACAGGCGAGATTTCTGCAGATATGCTCAAGGCTATGGGTATTGAGTATGTTATTCTTGGTCACTCCGAGCGTCGTCAGTACTTCGGCGAGACAGATGTAACTGTTAACCAGAGAATTCGTGCAGCACTGGATGCAGGTCTTACTGTTATTCTTTGCGTTGGCGAGCTTAAAGAAGAGCGTGAGCAGGGCATCACAGCAGAGCTTTGCAGAATGCAGACAAAGATTGCTCTTCAGGGGGTAACTGCAGAGGAAATGAAGAGAATCGTTATTGCTTACGAGCCTGTTTGGGCTATCGGTACAGGCCTTACAGCTACTTCTGATCAGGCTGACGAGGTTTGCGGCATTATCCGTGATGTTATTGCTGAGCTTTACAGTAAAGAGGTTGCAGAGGCTACAACAATCCAGTACGGCGGTTCTATGAACGATGCAAATGCCGAGGAGCTTCTTTCCAAGGTTAACGTTGACGGCGGTCTTATCGGCGGTGCTTCTCTCATAGCAGAGAAGTTTGCAAAGATTGTAGAATTTGCTTCAGTTTAATTTTTGATTTTATTTTGCATCCGCAGGGTATTCCTTGCGGATGTGAGTTTTGTTGAAAACTCGGAGGGGTGGTTCCTCTCAAAGTTGCTTATTATAAAAACTCATTGGAGATGATTAAAATGAAAAAACCTCTGATTTTATGTATTCTTGACGGTTTCGGTATTGCACCCGAAGCAGGTAATGCTATCTATGCTGCAAACACACCCAACCTTGACAGAATTTTTCGTGATAATCCCACAACCGCTATCGGTGCTTCGGGTATGGACGTTGGTCTTCCCGATGGTCAGATGGGTAACAGTGAGGTTGGACACACAAACATCGGTGCAGGCCGTATTGTATATCAGGAACTGACTCGTATTACAAAGTCTATCAAAGACGGTGATTTCTTTGAGAACGAGGCACTGTGTGGTGCTATCGACAACGCAATTAAGAATAATTCTACACTTCATCTGATGGGTCTTCTTTCCGACGGCGGTGTTCACAGCCACAACACACATCTTTACGGTTTGCTCGAAATGGCAAAGCGTAAGGGTCTTGAGAAGGTATGCATCCATGCATTTCTTGACGGTCGTGACGTACCTCCTTCAAGCGGCAAGGATTTTGTTGCAGAGTGTGCACAGAAGTGCAAGGAAATCGGTGTAGGTACTATTGCTACAGTTATGGGCAGATACTACGCTATGGACAGAGATAACCGTTGGGAGAGAGTAGTTAAGGCTTACGATGCTATGGTACTGCGTGAGGGTGTACAGTGCAAGGATGCTGTAGAGGCTGTTGCAAACTCCTATGCAGAGGGTGTAACAGACGAGTTCGTTCTTCCTACAGTTATCGAGGGTGGTCTTCCAATTGAGGCAAACGACTCTGTTGTATTCTTCAACTTCCGTCCCGACAGAGCAAGAGAGATTACCCGTACTTTTGTGGACGAGGCATTTGACGGCTTTGAGAGAAAAAATGGTTTCTTCCCTCTTTACTATGTATGTATGACTCAGTATGATGCAACTATGCCAAATGTTCAGGTTGCATTCAAGCCCCAGTCTCTTACAAATACTCTTGGTGAGTATCTCTCTAAAAAGGGTCTTACTCAGCTCAGAATTGCAGAAACAGAGAAGTATGCTCACGTAACCTTCTTCTTTAACGGCGGTGTTGAGAAGCAGAGCGAGGGCGAGGACAGAATCCTTGTGGCTTCTCCCAAGGTTGCAACCTATGATTTACAGCCCGAGATGAGTGCTTACGAGGTATGTGACAAGTGCTGTGAGGCTATTGAGAGCGGCAAGTACGATGTTATTATTCTTAACTTTGCTAACTGCGATATGGTTGGTCACACAGGTGTGTTCCAAGCGGCTGTAGATGCAGTTGAAGCAGTTGACAGCTGTGTAGGTAAGGTTGCTGCTTCTATCGAGAAGATGGAGGGTGTAATGCTTATCACTGCTGACCACGGCAACGCTGACAGAATGGTTGATACCGACGGCTCACCCTTCACAGCTCACACAACAAACCCTGTTAAGTTCTGCGTTGCAGGCTATCCCTGCTCACTTCGCGAGGGCGGTGTGCTGGCAGATATTGCTCCCACAATGCTTCAGATTCTCGGTCTTGAGCAGCCCGAGGAAATGACAGGTAAATCTATTATCTGCTGATAAATATTTTGTTTTTTGCAGGAGTGCCTTTTGGCGCTCCTGTTTTTTGGAAATATTAACTTTTTTCTTTTAGGTTTACAAGGGCTTTATTATATGATAAAATATTATATATGACTTCATTTGAGGTGATAATGTGGAAGGTAAAACTAAAAAAACCATACTTGCCGTGGTACTTACATTGGTGCTTCTTGTAGGTGCTGTGGTTGGTGCTGTGCTGATTTTCAGAAGCTGTGGTGTGGATTTATCTGTTGCAACTGCAGACGAAGCCAATGTATCTACATACGATGAAAGCACTCAAAACGGCAGCACAGAGCTTACAGATGCTCCTACTGAAAACACAACTCCCACTCTGCCCAATGGTGAGGAATATACACTTACACAGGATTGGGATAAGCTTAAGAGCATCAATACCGAAATAAAGGGTTGGATTCACATTCCCAATACCGATGTAAACTATCCTGTGCTTGAGCATGAAGGTGACGGAGCGGGTGAGCAGTATTATCTGCACCGCAATTTTGACAAATCCTATCTCTTTGCAGGCAGTGTGTTTATTGACTACAGAAGCAGTAAGGGTGTTAATTCCAAAAACATTATTACTCACGGCCACAATATGAACAACGGCTCTATGTATGCAGACTTGGTGGATTATGGTAAGTATTCCGGCAATCTGGATGTATATAAAAAGGCTCCCACACTATTCTTTAATACCGAGAAAGGCGTGGAGCAATGGGTAATCTTTGCGGTTTATAAGACAAACACATTAGAGCGTCACGGCGAATTCTTCAATTACTTTATAGGTGATTTTACCAGTGATGCCCAGTATATGAATTATATCTACAACCTTAAAGAGAGATCACTCTTTGATATTCCCGTTCCTATGAATGAGAATGATCAGATTATTACCCTTTCAACCTGCTCCTATGAATATTCGGAATTTCGTACAGTTGTTGTTGCCAGAAAAGTAAGGGCAGGAGAGAATGTAAAGGCGTATATCGATAAAGCTGAGCTTAATCCCGATCCCTTGTGGCCTGATGTCTATTACACAGACTACGCTACAAAGAGACCCGAGCTTACCACCTTCAGAACAGAGTACAACAGTGATAATGTTCCATGGTATGACGGCAAGGGGGATCTTGAGGGTAATGAGTGGCTGCCTGCTGTTAAGGGCAGAAGTACCTTTACAGTTTCCTTTACAGATTGTAACGGAGAAATTATAAAGACCCAGACGGTAAGTCAGGGCAAGGATGCAACGCCGCCTCCCGATCCGCAAAGACCTGATGATGATTACTATATCTACGAGTTTGCAGGCTGGCAGCTCCCTTACACAAATGTGCAGAGGGATATGATAATAGCTCCCTCATACAATCCCGTTCTCAAGGAAGAGTGGAGATAACCTGAAATTATAAAACAAAAGGCAGTTCGCGTGAACTGCCTTTTTTCTGAGCAAAAGAAAAGCGACAGTCCCTTCGGATTGTCGCTTAATTTTTATTTGTTTATGTAGGTTATCAGGTGAGTGCATACTTAACCTTATACTCGTCGTAGTACTTGAGGAACTGCTGATTTTTGTTTTCCTTAACATCGTTTAAGTATGCGTGAATATCCATTGCATTCATATTAAGCTCAATAAGAGCAACTGCGATGTTGGAGCAGTGGTCAGCGATACGCTCATAGTTTGTGATAAGGTCAGAGAATACAAAGCCCTGATTGAGAGTACAGTTTCCGTTCTGAATACGGTTAACGTGGCGAAGCTTGAGCTCGTCGCAGAGCAGGTCAATCATTTCTTCCAGAGGCTCAACACGGAAGATTGAGTTGTCGGCTTTGTTTAAGAAGCAGTCGATTGAGAGATTTACGATTTCAGTTACAGCAGAAGCAAGAATCTGAAGCTCCTTCTGTGCTTCGTGTGAGAAGGAAAGCTGTTTTTCATGAATTTCCTTCGCAACGTGGGAAATGTTTACTGCGTGGTCAGCAATACGCTCAAAGTCGCCGATTGTGTGCAGGAACTTGGATACTTCCTTGCTCTGCTGTGCGCTCAGGTCAAGAGCGGTTATCTTGACAAGATAGGTGCCAAGTCTGTCTTCGAATTTATCAATAACCTCTTCTTTTTGCTGAACTGTATCATATTCTTTGTCGTCATAATTGTTAAGCAGAGCGATTGCTCTGAAAAGGTTACGCTGAGATTTCTGAGCCATTTCTGCAAGAACGTCACGGCTTTGCTCAATTGAAACAGCAGGGTTTTCGAGGAAACGTTCATCCAAACGGTCAAGTATATCGTATTCCTTGTCGGCTTCGTTGCCTTTATCCTTGATAAGTAAGCAAACCAGCTTTTCAAACTGACCGATAAAGGGAAGAAGAACAATGGTTGTTGCAAGGTTAAATACGGTGTTGATAAGAGAGATGCTGATTACGTTGGCATCCTCTAACATAAATGGGAATCCGAAGATTATGTCGAGACCATAGCAGACAGGTGTAAAAATAATAGCACCGATGGTGTTGAAGATAAGGTAGATGATGGAAGCACGTTTACCGTTAAGGTTTGCACCGATAGCAGAGAGAAGTACAGGCATGGAAGCACCGATACACATACCGATTGTAAGATAAAGTGCAGATGTATTGGAAACTACACCTGTTGCGGAAAGTGCCTGAAGAATACCGATGGAAGCAGATGCACTCTGCAAAACTGCGGTGATGATGGCACCTGCAAGAACACCTAAGAGGGGGTTATCGAAGGAGGACATCATATCTGCAAACATAGGACTGTCTCCAAGACCGCTCATAGCACCGCTCATCATTTTCATACCGCTCATAAGTACAGAGAAGCCCAGCATAATGTTACCGGTGTGCTTGAGAGTTGCTTTTTTGGCAAACATCATAAAGATTACGCCTATAAAAGCGAAAACTGCACTGATGAAAGTGGTGGAGAGTAAATCTGTCCACCAAGCTGTGCTGTCTCCGCCGGCATCAACTGCAGAGAGCGAGAGAATCCAGGCGGTTGCGGTGGTACCTATGTTGGCACCCATGATGATTGCGATTGCCTGCTTAAGCTTCATCATACCGGAGTTTACAAAGCCTACTACCATACAAGAGGTAGCTGAGGAGGACTGAATAACAGCGGTAACACCTGTGCCAAGGAGCACACCCTTTGTGGGAGTAGAGGAAAGCTTCCATAAAAGAGTTTCCAGCTTGTTGCCTGCTACACGCTCAAGTCCGTCGCCCATGGCGTTCATACCGAAAAGGAAAAGTGCCAGACCTGTGATTAGCTTGAAAATATCTTCAAGTTGCATTACCATAAGTATACGACCTTTCGTACTTATTATATTTTGTTTGTCTGATTTTGTAAAAATCTCATGTTAAAATAATATCAAATAAATGTAAAATCTAAAATACTTAAATGTTAAATCTATGTAAAATTAGGGTTACAAAAATAAGCCGCAGAGGTTATCTGCGGCTAAAGTTTTGCTATTGTTATTCAGCTTTCTTTTTTCTTATCTTAACATTGAATATCTCCTTACCTGTGCGATAAAGCAGGTCTGTAAGGTAAGCAACGATAAAGGCTGTGGGAACTACAATGAACATTGCGAAGGGGTAGAAGTCCCAGCGGTCTTCAAAAACGGGAGTTCTCTTGTTAAAGTAAATAGGATAGAAGAGCTGGTCCAGTGCCCAGCTTCCAAGATATGCTCCGAAGGTAAGGTCAGAGAGTTTGCCCACAAATTTTCTTATGAACATAGGAACTCGGTTAAAGGGAATTGAGTTTACAAATATGAAGAGTGTAACACCCATAAGGAAGATGCCGGGGCTGTTATAGTCGGTGAATGCCATAATGGAGGGTTTAACGTCCTGCATTCTTTCAATAACGAACTTGCCTACACCAAACCAGCTTGCAAGGAAAATAAAGAGGGCGATAAAGGGGTTTATCTTGAAGCGTTCCTTGTGCCTTGCAAGGCAGGCACCTGTGAAGTAGTAGGTTATGGGATAAAGCTTTGTCCACCAGGAAGGCCAGAGCTTCCAGTTGGATGTATCGGCAACAGACATAATACTGTCTTTGCTGAAATCGAATACATTGAAAGCGGCGGGGAGAATGGTGATAGCCACAAGGCTTAAGATAAGGAAGATTTCTGCACCCTTTGTCTTTACATTTCGCCATATCATATTGAGGAAGGGAATAAGCAGGAATAGACCTATGTACATCTCTACATACCAGGAGTAGTGAGTAAAGGATGTAAAGTTCTGAACATAATTTTTCATTGTGTATTCGGGATATGCAGAGGGACGCATAGGGGTGAGTATCTCGTCAATTATAATAAGGTCGATGAGCATTATTATAAGATAGGGAATAAGGAATTTGGTGATTTTGAAGAAATACTTTTTGTTCGGTTCAATTTCCTTGTTGCCCTGCAGATAACCTGTGAGGAGCAAAAACAGAGGAATACACAGAAGAAATAGGGTGCGGAAGAAAAGCATAGTTTCCATTTTATCTGTAGATACATCGTGACTGTAAAAACCGCCGTGAAGGAAAAAGTGTACGCTGGGTACAAAGCAGAAGGCGATAATACGGATTAAGTCAAGATTAAAGTCCCTTTTAAGTGCAGGTGACGGCACTGCTTTTGAACTGAGTTTTTTATTCATAATATATTCACTCCCTTTGAAGTTTTATCAGAAAAGTATACGGATTGTGGTGCCTTCGCCGTAGGTGCTGTCAACAGATATGTAGGCGTTGTGGAATTGGGCACCGTGCTTTACAATGGAAAGTCCAAGTCCCGTACCGCCGATTTCTTTTGAATGGCTCTTGTCGGCACGATAGAATCGCTCAAAGATATGGGGCAGGTCTTCTTTCTTTATGCCAATGCCTGTGTCGGTGACAGAAAGTTCTACACCGTCGATGCATTGACGAAGTGAAACCGTGACCTTTCCGTTTTCTTTATTGTATTTGACTGCGTTTTCGCAGATGTTGTGTATGATTTCTTCAATAATAAGCTCTGCACCGTTTATTTCACAGTGGTCCCCATTAAGCTCAAAGGTAATGTTACGCTTTGCAGCCAGCGGTTCAAGGTTCATTATTACGGCTTCACAGCAATTGTAAAGGTCAACCTTCTCGAATTTTACAGAGATGTTTTTTTCGTCAAGCTGGGAGAGCTTGATAATATCGCCAACAAGGGTAATCATTCTCTTGGATTCATCATAAATCTTGCCTGCAAAACGAGGCACATCCTCTTCTTTTACAAGACCGTCGCGAATAAGCTCTGCAAAGCCTGAAACAGAGGTGAGGGGAGTTTTTAGCTCGTGCGAAACATTTGCGGTGAATTCCCGACGCATTTTATCCTGAGCCTCGTGCTCGTTTTCGATATGGAGCATTCTCTGTCGGATTTCTTCGTTTTGCTCGTTGATTTTGTCTATAAGGGGTGTAAGCTCGGGATAAACCGAGGATTTCTGAGGATTTGAAAGGTCAAGTTCATAGACGGGTCTCAGTATTCTTCGGGAGAGAATACGTGCAAGAAGAAGCGAGAGCAGAGCCGCTGCAACCAAAACCATCAGAACATATCCGGAAATGCTGGCAAGCAGAGCTATGTAGGTATGGTGGGTGTCGGCTATTACCAGCACAGAGCGGTTATTGAGCTTTTGGGAAAAGGCAACGATTTTCTTTGAAAAGCTCATTGTACTTGTGTGATGTCCTTGCTCTGAAGCTGTGGACTCGCTTATTATCTCGTTGATTGCTTTTTGCGGAATTTCGAGAGAAACATTATTTGACAGAATAGTGCTGCCATCTTCACTGAAAACAATAATCTTCTGGGAAGAATCGAGCTGGGTTAGGTGTTCTAAATCGTGCTCCTCTGCCATGTGAACAAGGTAACCAAGCTGGCTTTTAAGGTTACTGTTCTGCTGTTCTCGGTAGTAGTTAAACAGAAAGCCTGCAATAAGAAATACGCATATAAAGATTACAGAAATACAGCTTATGAGAACTGCAAAAAATATTTTTCGTTTCATAATTATTCTCCGATTGTGTAACCGATACCGCGGACAGTGATGATAAGATCGCCTGCTTCGCCCAGCTTGCTTCGAAGAGTTCTTATGTGAACATCAACGGTACGGCTCTCGCCGTCGAAGGAATAGCCCCAGATTTTATTGAGTATCTGGTCACGGGAGAGAACAAGACCTTTGTTCTCAAGAAGCAGACAGAGCATCTGAAATTCTTTGAGTGTGAGGGCGACCTTTTCGCCGTTTACCTTTACCTTGTGCTTTTTTGGAGAAACTGTAAGAGGACCTGCTATATATTCTTCTGATTGTGAGTCGGTATTTTCGGTTCTTCTGAGCACCGCTTTGATTCGTGCAACAAGCTCCATCATTCCGAAGGGCTTGGGAATGTAATCATCTGCACCTAAGTCAAGTCCCTTTACCTTGTCGTACTCGTCACTCTTTGCGGTGAGGATGATAACCGGGAGCTTCTCGGTTTCTTTATTTGAACGGATTTTTTGCAGAATAGAAAGTCCGTCTTCTTCGGGAAGCATAATATCAAGAAGCACCATAGAGGGAGTCTTTTCTGCCATAGCATCCCAGAATTTTTTGGGGTTTGAAAAACCCTTTGCAGAAAGTCCTGTAGAGGTCAGGGTGTAGACCACAAGCTCACGGATATTGTCGTCGTCTTCTACAAAATATACCATATTTATATCCCCTTTATTAAAAAAGAAAATCATGCTTTTAATATCGACAAAATTACCTATTTTAATAATATCACAATCGTTTTATAAAATAAAGAGGTTTTTGATTTTAAACCAAATAATATTTAAAGTGCGTTAAGATTTGGAAATGAATATAGTAAAATAAAACAGCAGTTCATAAAATAGTGAACTGCTGTTTTGTGTGTTAAGTTAAGTCAAAAGAGGTTTTCAGGCAATTTACAAGAGCGGGTGAGAACATATCGGAAAGTTCTTCGGGTTTGTCGGGGAGAGCTACTATCATCTGCTTACCCTGACGGATAACGTATCCGTACTGCTTGCCTAAATTATTCTTGAGCTTTTTAATATCCGAGGCTGTGACCTTTGTTGCAGAGAGTGCCTTTGATAGTACATCAGAAAGTCCCGATTTGCCGGAAAATCCTAAGCCGCCGATTATGAATACTAAATTGCAACGCCCAAAGGAAGTAACAAGTTTTTCACCCAGCATAAGAGGAGTGGTGGAAGCTGTAACGATATTAAGCTCTAAACCAAGCTCTTCCAGTTGCTTTTTCAGCGCTTTTTCGCAGTAGCTTGTTCTGCGTGCAAGATAGAAAATAAGGTCACATTTCATAAGGTTCACTTCTTTCTCGGATTGTGGTTTGTACTTTTATGCGGCAGGTACCTCTTCGATGGGAGATTGCTCATCAGGTGCCTGTGTGGTTATTACAGCCGGTTCTGTTATGGGGGGAGGGGTTGTTGTAGACACCTCAGGTACAGAAGCGGTTGTGGTTGTAGGCTCCACAGGGGGAGTGGTGGTTGTGGTGGGATCAGGTGTGATTACAATGGGCTGTGTAGGCTCGGGAATTTCCTCTTTGGATTCTGTGGTGGGAGGTGCTAAAAGGAATTTTTCGTAAACAGGTTTTACATCGAGATTTTTCTGTACATTCTTATAGCTTACACTCCATTTTAAGAATCTGTAGCGGTATTTGCTGTCAGATTTCTTCTGAGGGGGTTCGCCTGTAATGCCCTTTGCGTCTTTACCCTTGAGTACTTGCTCTGTGCGGATAACCTTGCCGTTTGCATCGTAGAATTTAACGGTGAACATTTCGCTCTGCTCAAAGAATTCCAGAGTGCCGTCGCCCTTGGGTTTGGCTGTTCCGTCGTACCATTTGATGTTTTTGAATTCAGAGCTGAAGTCTGAGCTGACGGTTGTTGCAGGGGTTTTGCCTTTGACACCCTTGATGTATTTGCTTACATCTTCGCCTTCTCTTACCTTTCTTGCAACAATGATTGTACGCATATTATCGGATTCATAAGAACAGGTAGAGAGGGTGAGGAGTCTGTCGGTTTCGTTTATGGGTATATTTACATCAAAATATGAGCGCTCTTTGATGTTATAAACAAAGTTCATAAACTGAGCATCGTTTTCAAACTCGCCTAAAAGATAGTTGAATACATTTTTCTTATCGTTGGATACATCCAGCTTCATAGCGGCAAATACAACCCACTCGCCGTTTTCTTTGGGAGTATCGTAGTTGATGATGGCATGGGATTTGTAGTAATCGGTGTTTGCCTTGGTTCTTCCGTCTTTGATTGTGTAGCGGATGAGTGAGCCAAACATTGCATCTTTATCGCTGCCCATATTGTGTCCGTGAAGAATAACGTGGCGGGCATCAGCCTTCTTACTGCGGTAATCAAGGAAGATGCTTCCGAAGTCAGAGTATTCTTTTTTGTAGTTTTTATAAAGATAGAACTGAGAATCGGCATTGTCGCCCTTATGGTAAAGAACAGGATAGTCAATGTCGGTTTTGTTAAGCTGTACCCAGCCGACAATCTCTTTGTTGATTTTCTGAACACCTTTCCAGTTGCGGTTCTTTTCTTTGTTGGTAGTAACAACGGTTTCTATTACATTACCCTCGGAATCTGTGACTTCTTCTATAGAGGTTTCGCTTGTGGAATCGGAATAGAAGATTGACTGAATGTCTTTCATAGCATTGTCATTTGCTTTGGGGTCGATAACATAGAATTTAAGCAGGAGAAATGCACCCACAATGAAAACAACGATAGCCAGAAGCACAATAATTTTGAGAATAAGATTTTTCTTTGAATCGCCCTTCATAGGAATGAAGCTCTTTAAGAAGCTCTTGAAGCCGGATTTTTCCTTTTTATCCTTAATTTCTTCTGCAGGGGTTGAGGGGATTTCCTTTTCCTTTGCAGGTGATTTTGCGGGAGCGGTTTCTTTATTTTTCTTTTGCTTTTTTTCTTTTGCGGGAGCAGGAGCTTTTGGCTTCTCTTTGCTTTCTTCAGCTTTTTCTTTGGAAGGAGCAGGCTCGTGCACTTTTGGAGCTTCTTGTTTTTCGGGAGTGTCTTCTACAGGGTTGCTTGTTTTTTGTTTACCCTGAGTGAAGAAAGCAACCATTTTGTCTTTTGCCGAAACAGGCTTTTCGCTGCTGTAGATATAGCCGTCGGGACATTTATCAAAGTTCTCGGCAAAAATTTCTTTAGCTTTGAGAATAGCTTTGCTGACATAGTCTGTAAGCGCTGCGCCCACAAGGGTGATTCTTGGCAGTGCCAGGAACTTTCTTCTTTTAAAGGTGAAGCAGTAAGCAGGGTAATCTCCGTCAAGACCGTCGATTGTGTAAATCTGAATGTGAGGATAAGACTGGGTTTTTATGTTTCTGCTCTCGTATCTTTTGCGTACCTCTTTTTCGAGACCTTCGATAAAGGGTGCGAAAAGGGTATAGAAGGAGCTGATGTCCTTTGTATCCAGAGCATTGAGAAAAACATAAAGCTCTGGAGGATTGTCTGCAATAAGGGATTCGTCAAGATCTGCCTTGATTCTCTTTGCATTTGCATCAATCTCGGTTTTGTACAGAATTTTTATGCCTGCCTTTTCGTTTATGGCATTTGCGATTTTCCTTATATTATTGTTTATGTAGGAAATCTCCTGTGCATCTGAACGCACGGAATAAATCTCGGTTCTCATAAACATTCCTCCAAATAAAAAGTTTTATCTGAGTTCGGTTATCTTAACGTTTTCTATTGCTTCTTCAATAAGGTCGTAGAGGTGAGCATCCTCTTCTGCATATTTAACAAATCTGAGTACTGGTCGTGTACGAGGATGCTTTGGTGTGAATACCGTACAGCAGTCCTCAAAGGGCTCGATGGAAATATCGAAGGTGTCAATTTTGCGGGAAATCTGAATAATCTCCTCTTTATCCATACCGATAAGTGGTCGGAATACGGGCATATCGGATGCCTCATCTGTGCAGGCAATTGCGTGTATGGTCTGGCTTGCAACCTGACCCAGACTCTCGCCTGTGATAAGAGCGGCACATTCGTATTTTTCTGCAATGAGAGAAGAAATCTTCATCATCATTCTGCGCATAATAATTGTGAAAAGCTCTTCTTCGCACTCGTCCTTAATCTTTTCCTGAATTTTGGTGAAGGGGACTGTGAGCATTGTTATGGGGCCTGCATAACGGCATACCTTCTTGAGAAGTCTTTGTACCTTGTCCTCTGCTCTCTCTGAGGTGTAGGGAGGACTTGCAAAGTGGATTGCTGTAAGCTTAACTCCGCGTTTTGCCATCATATATGCGGCAACAGGGGAGTCGATACCGCCGCTTATGAGGATTGCTGCATTGCCGCCTGTGCCAACGGGAATACCGCCTGCACCCTTAAGGTTTCCTGCGTGGATATATGCACCGAAATCTCTTACCTCAACAACCACCTTAACATCGGGATTGTGAACATCAACGGTGAGGTGAGGATATTTCTCAAGGAGTAAACCTCCAACCTCACGGCAGATTTCGGGAGATTTAAGCTCGAATTTTTTATCCGAGCGTTTTGCTTCTACCTTAAATGTCTTTGCGTATTTTAAAGCGTCCTCAAGATATTCGGGAGCCTTTGCAAATATATCGTCCATATTTTTTTCGCATACGCAAGCTCTTGTGAAACTTACAATACCGAAAACTCTGGAGATTCTGTCGCATACCTCATCCATATCAACAGGGGATTGAGGAGTTACGTAGATTGTAGACTGGGCAATTGATACCTTAAAGTATCCGCAGCCGTAGAGTGCGCTTTTAATATTTTTTTTGAGTGCGTCCTCAAAGGCATAACGGTTAAGACCCTTGAGAGCTATCTCACCTAATTTGATAAGTACAATTTCTTTCATATTCATTTACCTTTTTGCAAGTGTATTCATACCACCTGTGAGTGCATCTATGAGTGCGTCACAGTCGGATAGTGTGTTGAATTTGGAAAAACTTACTCTTATGGCACTGTCGATAATATCATCAGAGAGTCCCATAGAGGAGAGTACATGGGATTTTGCACCCTTGGAGCAGGCACTTCCGCTGGAAACATAGACTCCCTTTGATGCAAGGTGATGAAGCATAGTCTCGCTCCTTATACCTAAAACGGAGAAATTAAGAACAAAGGGGGATGCATCCTCGGGAGAGGTTACTCTGATACCTTCCATAGTGGAAAGTTTATTTCTTAAATATGTATTAAGCTCTTTTGCTGTTTGTATATTTTTTTCTGTGTCGATTTCCTCGCAAGCAACACCAAAAGCACAGATAAGGGGAGTGGACTCGGTGCCTGTGCGAAGCTTTTTCTCCTGTGAGCCGCCAAAGGTTCGGGGAATAAGGCGGACACCTTTTTTTACATACAGAGCCCCCACACCTTTTGGAGCGTGAATTTTGTGACCCGAAACTGTCAGCAAATCGCAGGAAAGCTTGGCTACTTTTATCTCACACTTTCCGAAAGCCTGAACAGCGTCGGTGTGGAGAATTGCCTGCGGGAATCTTCTTTTAATCTGTGTGAATATTTCTTTTACTGGATAATTGGCACCTGTTTCGTTGTTTGTAAGCATAATGCTTACAAGAATTGTTTTTTCATCGGCGGCATTTATAACATCAAGGGGATTTATGTTGCCGCTTTCGTCGGGCTTTATGAATATTACATCAAAGCCGTCTTTTTGGAGCTTTAGCATTGTATCGTAAACTGAGCTGTGCTCTGTTGCGGTGGTGATTATTTTATTGCCTCTTCGTTTCAAAGCCTCAACTGTGCCGAGGATAGCAAGGTTATTAGCCTCTGTACCGCCCGAGGTGAATATTATCTCGGAAGAATCTGCACCCAAAGTCTTTGCAACTTTTTCTCGGGCACACTCCAATTCCTTTGCGGCGCAAAAGCCGAAAGAGTGAAGAGAAGAGGGGTTGGCATATTCTGATGTCATTATGTCATAAGCTTTCTTCGCTGCTGACTCGGATACCCTTGTGGTAGCGGAATTATCAAGATAGTGTTCTGCCATTTTGCTGCTCCTAATATTATATCACCCTATATTATACAACAAGTTTTAAAGAAAAGAAACACTTATTTTACATATAATAATGAAAATAATAAAAGAAATTTTGGAAATCATAATAGTGGTGATGAGATTGAATAAAAAAGAATATGCAAAACTTGTAAAAAAGCAGTCCCCACCGAGTCACGTTTTTCTGGATACCTTGAAGGCTTTTCTTGTAGGCGGAGGAATCTGTGCTTTGGGTCAGGGACTTGTTACAATTTATACGAATATGGGAGTACAGGAGAAGGATGCAAAGACTCTTTGCTCGGTGTCCTTGGTGCTTCTGGGAGTGTTGCTTACCATATTTGGTGTGTATGATAAAATAGCAAAGCACGCAGGCGCAGGCACCTTGGTTCCCATTACGGGCTTTGCAAATTCTATAGCCGCTCCTGCAATTGAGTTTAAAAGCGAAGGGTATATCCTCGGTGTCGGTGCAAAGATTTTTACAATAGCAGGTCCTGTTATTGTGTATGGCACCCTTGCAAGTGTAATTTATGGTTTTGTGTATTGGATAAGCACGTTGTTGTAAATTAAAAGCACAGACGTCAAATACTGATGTCTGTGCTTTCTTCGTCTAATAATTTATTTAGTTCTTTTGGGAGATATTTACTCGGAATGTTTGATGTTTTCAGCTTGGATTCGTATGCTTTTTCAAAGGTGGCTACATAAATTATTTTATTGTTTTCTTTGTCAAACAGAACATAGGAGAGCTGAATGTTTGTGAAGCTGTCCGAATCCTGTTCTATGAATTGCTCTATGTATTCGGATTCGTAGGAGAATGAATCCGAATTTAAAAGAGCAGGACCGCATTCGTTGTGAACTCTTTGTTTTTCGGTTTCAAAACTTTCGGATGTGAAACTACACTCCAGATATATTGTGTAAAAACTGTCAAGCAGGTCGTAATCAGAATAATACAGATATATGTCATCAATGGACTCCATCACTTCGGGATGAGGAAACATTGATTGGGTTTCGGGTAAAATACTGCCCATTTTATCATAAAAAGCAGAATAGTCGGATTTACTGTCGCTGTCTATTTTGTAGCAGGCACTAAAGCATAATGTTACCACAAGGATGAGAATTATAGACAGAATACGCTTCATAAAATCACCTTTAGCTTTAAAATTTATTTTATAAATTCCTCAAAAATCGGTAATTCATAGCAGGGAATATAAATTCCGAAGGTTTCACCTCTATGGTCAATTTCAAGAATGTGATGCTCTTTGCAATGAATACAACCAAATTTATCGGCTGCTAATTTGTATTCTTTGTAAATACCCTTGTTGAACATTTCTTCTTTGTTCCATCTTATAATGCGTGTACCTTTTTTAACTGTATGAATTTCTTTGAAAGAAGATAAAGGGAATGCGTATTTGCCATCAAGATTTACAAGGTAAAGATTCTCGCTGTCGGCAAAGATTTTAAACTCAGGGTTGAAGTACTGTGCAAGTTGCATTGGCTTTTCGTGAACTTTAATGCTTCCGTCTTCGGTTTTGTAGAAGAATGAGAGAACATCCACAGTTTTTGCATCGTTAGGGACTGATAGTTCTTTATATATTGCGTCGACAACCCCATCCAGATTAGAAAATGTCTGTTCGCTTTCATCTGTTTCCATAACCGTTTTCGACTTCTGTTTACTGTAAATCCACAGAATAAGCCAAATCACAGCACAGACTCCTACTGCCCAGAATAATATTGGGGCATTTTGGTAGCTGTCTGCAAGTGTAGTATCGGTTCTTGATGTAGCTCTGAATATACCGGCAGCGATGATAAGGGCACCAACACCGCAGATATATTGAATAATACGGAAAAGCATCGGTAATTTTGCTTTTTCTACAGTTTTATCTGCTTTTTTTGCTGAAGCTTCCAGTGCGTCGGATAATGCTGAGGAAGGCTCCTGTATTAAAAATTCAGTTCCGTTTATTTGTTCGTTTTTCTTGTCTGTTGTTAAATCAATTCCTAAAAATGGTTTCATATAATTCTCTCCTTTGTTTTATTATACCATAAGATGTTGTGATCCACAAGGAAAAACGACATGCTTGCGGGCTAAACACCTAATGTAGGGAATGTGCACGAAAATGTAGGGGCGGCAACCTGCCGCCCGAGAAACATCGGACAACGAAAAAGGGGGCGGCTGATAGCCGCCCCTACACATATTGAGCCTCTGAAACAATGAGGTTTTGTGTCAGTTATTTTTAACGTGTACATCCATCTGGGGATAGGGGATTTCGATGCCTTCTTTGTCAAATTCCTTCTTCACCTGCTCTGTAATGTCAAATTTAACGTCCCAGTAGTTTTCGTTTTTGCACCATGCACGAGCGGTGTAGGTAAGGGAACTGTCTGCGTGCTCTGTAAGTCTTACAAGGGGAGCAGGGTCGCTGAGGGTCAAAGGGTGCTTTTCGATAATTCGGCTGATGATTGACTTTGTTTTTTCAATATCGCAATCGTAAGCGGTAGAGAAAGTCATATCAACTCTTCTGAGCTTTTCTGCGCTGTAATTCTTGATAACAGAATTTGTGAGGGTGCCGTTGGGTACGGTTATACGTTTGTTGTCAACGGTGAGGATAACTGTATATACAACAGAAATCTCAAGAACAGTTCCGCTTTCGCCCGAAACCTCTACATAATCACCAACCTTAAAGGGTTTAAAGAGCAGGAGCATAATTCCGCCTGCAAAGTTTGAGAGTGCACCCTGAAGTGCAAGACCTATAGCCACACCGCAGGAAGCGAGGATTGTTATGAAGGATGTGGCAGGAATGCCAAGTATTGAAGCAATGGTTATAATCAGTATTATGTAGAGCAGGATGTTTGTAAAGCTTGCAAGGAAAGAACGCAGGCTCGCGTCGAGCTTATCAAGCTTTGGTGAGTTTTTAAGCCATTTTTTGAAAAACTTAATAAGCTTGAGTCCTACGATAAAGATTACAATTGCCGCAAGAAGCTTTATGCCCCAAGAGGTAGCAAATTCTAAAATGTATTGGAGGAGTTTTTCCCAGTCCATAATTACATCTCCTTAAAAAATATTGTATTGTGAGTATTATAGAATAATCCTAAAATTTTATCAATATGCAGATTTTACGATAATTCATCATAAAGCACATAGATGTTTTCGTCAGAATACTCTATTTCGCAGGAAAACATACGGCAGAGTTCAATCTGGTCTTCCAAAGTGAATTTTTTGTTTTTCTCATATATTGCTGCACCTGCATAAAAAATAAGCATTGTAGAGAGTATGGCAAAGGAGACGCGCAACTGCGCCTCAAAAATATCGGGAGCATTTGCCATATATCTATATATAAGGTATAAGGCAAACTGCTCGTATTCATATTTGCGGTCTTTAATGTATTTTGAAAATTCTGCTATGCTATTATCACTGTTTTTAATAAGATTTAAAATATCTGTCCAATTTTCGTCAAGACGCTCAAGGCTCAGAAAGGTATCTGCCCATTTTACAATATCGGTATGGGGCAGGGGAGTACCGTAATTGTTTATAAGGTTTTTTAGTCTTTCCTCAAGACTTTTGCTTCTTTCTTGCAGGGCAGAAATCACCGCGTCGCGAAGCTCTATGATTTCGTCGTAAGCTTCATCTTTGCCTTCCTTAACAAATGTAACGGCTTCTTTCTTTGTGAGAATGAGCCTTGCGGCTTCTTCGCAACACATTCCGAGCCCGCTCTCTATCCTTTCGGGCAGTTCGTTGTGAAATCGGGGATGCTCACGGCAGATTGTACACAGATGAGCTACTCCGGTTTCTATTATAATATCGCAGAGGTTTTTTTCATTGAGAAACGGACAACGCTCGTTTTCTTTTAATATAAAGTGGGGAGTATCTTCATATCTGCATATATCGTTTATAAATCTGTCTTTGAGATTTCCTGTGTAGGATTTATAAAACTCATCGGTTTCTTTATCTATATCTATCTCCCAGCCGATACAGCAGTTGTGTCGGCATTTGTTAGCTATGCATCTGAAGTCTTTGTAGTAATCGGGATATACCTTTATCATATATATACCTCCTTCTTAAAGTAGATTATAGCAGTTTGCCTGCAGGAAATCAAACATAGTGGCGTAAAGATGCGGATTTAAGAGATTTTTGGGGAATCTTGCACATAGGAAATAAAGATGAGAGCAGGGTTTTTGACAGGTTTATAAATTTTTAAAAAAGTGTTGACTACTTGATTTAGTTGTGATACAATGTTTGTACCTCGTAAAAGGGGCTTATTTTTTTGTGCCCTTTTTGAGGGAGGCTGGAATATTCCGAAAAAACACGGGAGGTGCCGTTATCAATGAGAGTGAAAATTGTTCTAGCATGCACAGAGTGCAAACAGCGTAACTACAACACCATGAAGAACAAGAAGAACGATCCCGACAGACTTGAGATGAACAAGTACTGCAGATTCTGCCGCAAGCATACTCTGCACAGGGAAACAAAGTAATTCGGAGGTAAAGAAATGGCTGACAAGAAGAAAACAAATGTTTTTGCGAAGCTGTTCAAATATCTTCGTGAGTGCTTCGGCGAATTAAAGAAGATCACTTGGCCTACTGTTTCTCAGACTACAAAGAACTTCGGCGTAGTTTTACTTGTTATTATCATCGCAGGCGTTCTCATTTTCGCACTTGACAAGGGTCTTTATGCTCTGCTTGGTCTTCTTACAGGCCTCAAAGCTTGATCCCCTGAACACAAATCAGCTTTTTAATAATTTGAAAGGGTGAATTAACGTGTCAGGCGAGGCAAAATGGTATGTAGTACACACTTACTCAGGCTACGAAAACAAGGTTGCTTCCAATCTTATGACAACTGTTGAAAACCGTAACCTTCAGGATATGATTCTTGATGTTAAGGTTCCCACAGAGATTGTTACCGAGATTAAGGATGACAAAACCAAAGAGGTAGAGAGAAAGCTCTATCCCGGTTATGTTTTCGTAAAAATGGTCTATACCGATGAGACCTGGTACATCGTTCGCAATATCCGAGGCTGTACAGGATTTGTCGGTCCGTCCTCTAAACCTGTTCCTCTTACCGAGGCAGAGGTTTACAGAATGGGCGTCGAAACTCGAGTTGTTGAAGTTTCGTACAAGGTCGGCGACAGTGTCCGCATTATCGATGGTCCTCTGGAGGACTTTGTCGGTGTTGTTGAAGAACTGAACGTCGAAAAAGAGTACGTTCGTGTCATTGTTTCAATGTTCGGACGTGAAACACCGGTTGAGCTTGAACTAGGTCAAGCTGAACTGCTTACAGACTAATGAAGGTATAAAAAGCACAAATAAGAGGCTTTTTATCAGAGGGGCTAAAAGGGTCCCTTGTGGGAGGAGCATTAATATTTTTCAGGATGCTCCGCCATCAACCACGAATTTTGGAGGTGCAATAAGCATATGGCTCAGAAGGTAATCGGCTTTATTAAGCTTCAGATTCCTGCCGGAAAGGCTACTCCGGCTCCCCCCGTAGGACCGGCTCTCGGTCAGCACGGCGTTAACATTGTTGCGTTCACAAAGGAATTTAACGAGCGCACAAAGAACGACATCGGTATGATTATCCCTGTCGTTATTACTGTATATGCAGACAGATCTTTCTCTTTCATCACAAAGACTCCCCCTGCAGCAGTACTTATCAAGAAGGCTTGTGGAATCGACAAGGCTTCAGGTGTTCCTAACAAGAACAAGGTTGCAAAGATTTCCAGCGAGCAGATCAGAAAGATCGCTGAGACAAAGATGCCCGACCTCAACGCTGCATCCCTCGAGGCTGCTATGAGCATGATCGCAGGTACAGCACGCAGCATGGGCGTTACAGTAGAAGACTGATTGTTTGCTAATTTATCCGGGTGGGAGGAAGTATCCGTTTAACCACCTAACAATGGAGGAAATATTTTTATGAAACACGGTAAGAAGTATGTCGACGCTGCAAAGCTCATCGACAGAAGCAAATTATATGATACCGACGAAGCACTTGACCTTTGCGTAAAGGCTGCTACTGCTAAGTTTGACGAAACAGTAGAGCTTCACGTAAAGCTCGGCGTTGACTCCCGTCACGCTGACCAGCAGGTTCGTGGTGCTATCGTTCTCCCCAACGGTACAGGTAAGAATGTTCGTGTTCTTGCTATTTGTAAGGGAGACAACGAGAAGGCTGCTCAGGATGCAGGCGCAGATTTCGTAGGCGCAGAGGATATGACACAGAAGATTCAGTCTGAGGGTTGGATGGACTTTGATGTTCTTATCACAACTCCCGATTGCATGGGTCTTGTTGGTCGTCTTGGTAAGATCCTCGGTCCCCGTGGTCTTATGCCTAACCCCAAGGCTGGTACTGTTACTACTGATATTGCTCGTGCAATTCAGGAGGCTAAGGCTGGTAAGATTGAGTACCGTCTCGACAAAACAAACATCATCCACTGCCCCATCGGCAAGGTATCCTTCGGCAAAGAGAAGCTTCAGCAGAACCTGGAGACTCTTATGGAGGCTATCGTTAAGGCTAAGCCTGCTGCTGCAAAGGGTCAGTACATCCGCTCTTGCGCTGTTACATCCACAATGGGTCCCAGCGTAAAGCTCAACCCCAACAAGTTCACTGCTGTTCAGAACAACGGTTAATTTTTGGGCTTAAAATCAGTTATTTAGCGCTCTGCGCTGAATATATATCGCTGTTCTAAAGACAGCAGGTTCGGTTTTTCTTTTAAGAACTATCGTATAATGGAGGTAATACTCCGCCTGCCGAGGAAGAAGCTTTTACAAAAAGACTTTGTCTTATTATGTAATCAACGCCTCTTCCCAAATGGAAGAGGCTTCCTTTTTTATGAACTGCGTTATCATTTTAACGGAGGTGAAAACATTGCCCAGTGCTAAGGTTTTAGAACAAAACAAACAGATCGTCGCTGATCTTTCCGAAAGAATCAAGGCTTCCTGCACAGGTCTTCTTGTTACTTACGAAGGTATCAACGTTGCTGACGACACAAAGCTCAGAAAAGAGCTTCGTGAGGCAGGTGTTAACTACACAGTAGTTAAAAACACATTCCTTACAAGAGCATTCGCTGAGACAGGTCTTTCTGACCTCGACCAGTATCTTGAGGGTACAACTGCTTTCGCAACTTGCGACGAGGATTATGTAGCAGCTGCAAGAATTCTTTGCGGTTTTGCTGACAAGTCCAAAAATGGTTTCGCTGTAAAAGGCGGCTACATGGACGGCGAAGTTATCTCTATGGATAAGATCGTTGAGCTTGCTAAGCTCCCCTCCAGAGAGGTTCTTCTTGCAAACGTTCTCGGTGCATTCCAGGCACCCATCGCATCCTTCGCTCGTGCTATCCAGGCTGTTGTTGACAAGGGTGGCGTAGAAGCATGCGCACCTGCTGAGGAGGCAGCTCCTGCAGCAGAGACAGCAGAGGCTCCCGCACAGGAGGCTCCTGCTGAGGAAGCAGCAGAATAATTCGCTGCAAACTAAATTTAAAAATTAACTAATTTATTATTGGAGGTTACTAAAATGTCTGAGAAGATTACTTCTATTATTGAAACACTTAAAGGCCTCACAGTTCTCGAGCTTTCTGAGCTCGTTCACGCTGTAGAGGATGAATTCGGCGTATCCGCTGCTGCTGCAGTTGCAGTTGCAGGTCCCGCAACAGCTGCTGCTGCAGAGGAAGAGAAGACAGAGTTTGATGTTGTTCTCAAGTCTGCAGGTGCAAACAAGATTGCTGTTATCAAGGCTGTTCGTGAGGCAACAGGTCTCGGTCTTAAGGAAGCTAAGGAAGTTGTTGACGGCGCTCCCAAGACTCTTAAAGAGGCTGTTTCCAAGGACGACGCTGAGGCTCTCAAGGCTAAGCTCGAAGAGGCTGGCGCTGAGGTTGAGGTTAAGTAATTTAACCTTTCATCACCACGTTGCAAACAAAGCTGTACGGATTTCCGTACAGCTTTTTTGTTTGCTTTGAAGTTTTTAAGATTTGAAGAATCTTACAGGTTGAGACAAATTAATAATTTTCTTGACACTATTCTGTACTGATAATATAATTATAGTGTATTTTATTATTTGAGGTGCGTTATGAAAATTATTACACATCAGGATATACTCGACCTTAATATAACTCCTGCAGAGGCTTATGAATGGTCTGAGTTTGTTATAAAAAATAAGGACAAGGCTATCCTTCCGCCTAAAATCAGCATCAAGCCTGAGAATATGGAGGGTGTCTTCTGTAATGTTATGCCTTGCTACTTGGGAGAATTCGGCGGAGTTAAAATGGTAACCCGTTATCCGGACAGAGCTCCTGCCCTTGACAGTCAGCTTATGCTTCTTGATACTACAACAGGCACAACACAAGCAATTATTGATGCTAACTTCATTACTGCACTGCGTACAGGTGCAGTTTGCGTACACTCACTTCTGCAGTTTGCTGTTAAGGATTTTTCCGTTGTTGCTTTGATGGGTCTGGGTAATGTTATGAGAGCTACCATGATGATTCTTGCTGATAAGGTCAAGGACAGAAAGCTTACCGTAAGACTTCTTAAATTCTCTAACGAGCATGAGCTTTTTGCAGAGCGTTTTGGTAGTTGCGAGAACATTACATTTGAGTACTGCGATACTGCCGAGGAGCTTATTGAGGGTGCAGATGTTGTTATTTCTGCTGTTACTTATGCAGGACAAAATGTCTGCGAGGATAAGTACTTTAAGCCCGGTGTGGTTGTTATTCCTGTTCATACTCTCGGCTTTACAAACTGCGATCTTTTCTTTGACAAGGTGTTTGCAGACGATTACGGTCATGTTAAGCATTTTAAGTATTTTGATAAATTCAAGAGTTTCTCGGAGGTTTCGGATGTAGTAAACGGCAGAAAGCCGGGCAGAGAATCCGACGAGGAGAGAATCCTTGTTTATAACATCGGAATCGCTCTCCACGATATTTACTATGCAGGTAAGATTTACAACAAAATAGGCGAGAAGGCAACACAGGTGGAATTTAAAGCTCCCACAGAAAGATTCTGGCTCTGATAAATAAGTCATAAAATAAGCAAGCCGACCAAAAGTCTAAAAAACTCTTGGTCGGCTTGTTTGTCATAATTGCACGTTGTTCTGTAAAATAGTTATTCTTCCATCTGCTTGCCAAGGAATGCGGCGGCAGACTGGCAAAGCTTAATCTCTGCATCGGAGGGGACTTTCATTGAGTCGCTCTGGAGCATTACTACAGCACCTGTAACATCGCCAGCGGCAATAATGGGGAAGATTACTGCGGCATCGTGGTCGATACCCTCAACGGGAGTAACGGGGGATAAGTCGCCCTGATGACAGGCATAAGTGCGGCGGTTTTCCATATAAAGCTCCAATGCAGAGGAAACCCTGCGTTCCAGAAACTCCCTCTTTGAAACACCTGCGGCGGCAATCACGTGGTCACGGTCGCATATAATGGTGGGCAGAGAGCTGATGCGGCTGAGCACATCCGCATACTGACCTGCAAAGGCTGACATCTCGCCCACAGGTGAATATTTTTTGAAAATAACCTCACCATCTGTAGCAGTATAAATCTCCAGCGGGTCGCCCTCGCGGATTCTTAAAGTTCTTCTTATCTCTTTTGGAATAACAACCCTGCCAAGATCGTCTATTCTACGAACAATTCCTGTTGCTTTCATATATAAAAACTCCTTTGTAGATTTGATAACACTGTTATTATCTGTCAACAAAGGAGTTTTATACTTGGTTTTATATGTTGTTTATTTATAAAATTAAGCTATTTCTTTTGAAACAAGATCAGAATAGTGTTTTTTTATGTTTTCAATTGAATCTATACGACGTTCCAAAATCTCATATTTCTTCACAATAGATAATTGCTCTTGTAAGTTTGGTATATCAATTTTAGTATGCTTAAAAAAACCTGTCATATTCCATGTTCCGTTATCAGCGTTTGAAGAGTACATCAGGAATTGAGACTTATATTGTATAGAAAGCCATTTAAGATTGATTTGGTATTTTGAATCCGGTTTGACAAACAAAATGTAAGCGTGATCATTTATGGTATAAGTACCTTCACTTAAGTATCTTGTTTGCCCCGCTTTTCCATTTCGAGTTACCAATAATCCTTCTTTTCCTTCAAAAACTTTTAACTCTTTGTTATTAATGTAGCATTTAGGAACCGTGCCCATCATTGTTCTTTCTTCTGTCGCGCTTGACAGAATAGAATATTTTTTCCCTTCCTCTTGCAATGTATGGTAAACAAACTCTTCCGTTAGACCAGAATTACCACTCATGTAGCCAACACATTCTTCAATTTCGACATTTTTGCCTTGATATGTTTTATATTCTATGTTGATAAATTTGTTCATTAATGCTTTACATCTTCGCAAAAGCTCTTTAGCATGATCCAACCTTTCATTTATAGCCTTGTGTTTAATTATTAAATCTTCTTGTGTTTTCCTATCCGGTATATTAATCTCAATAGCTTCAACAATTTCTCTATTTAAGTAACTAACACCTTCCTTACTTGTCATGATTTCCAAGAAAATTTTCGGTAAGATGACAGAAATCCATTCTAAAAGAACAATTTCTTTATACTTGTCTTTCAAGATTAAAACCGCTGTATTGTTTGCATCGAATATCTCGTTTCTTATTACAATAGTTCCATCAAAGGCTTTTGTTGCATATGTCAAACATGGTAAATCGTCTTTTCCTACTAATGCTTTATCCCAAAAGCCTTTGAGTTCTCCTGCTCCCGTGTATACAGGAATTGAACCATAACTCTTATATATTTCTTCATCCGTAATTTGATGACCTTGAATAATTCTAAAAACATTACCCAAAGTTTCTTTTATAGGATATTCAAAAATTATATTTTTCATCTTTTATAACCTCATAAAATTTTATGATTTCTTTGTCGATGTTTTTAAGTTCTTCCACAAATTCTTTCTCGTCTATATAGTGAGGAGAATAAGGGCGTAAATAATATTCAGGAAGTAGCGTTATATAATTGTCATTAGTTATTGTTTCTATAGAGATGTTTCCACCCTTTCTCGCACACTGTTCAAAGCCTTTTTCATCAATCCATTTTGTTGGTGAAGCACTATCGTCGAAAGTTAGCCAACGCTTTTCTAATATTCCGGGCATTTCCACACCTTCGGTACTAACCCAACCGGAAATTTCATCATGCATCCATCCATTGCGGTTGTTTCGTAATTTCGTGGGAAAGCGTTTATCAGAATTAGCCAATCCATCATTATCAATGATATACATCCAAATTGGTTTTGTTTGTTTCTTTGTTACTTTGTTACTGCGTTTCTTCAAAAACAATGCATATGTTTTCTCTTTTGTATACGGAGCAAATGCAAATTTAGGAAGCGAAACAATAGCATAAATTTCGCATTTTTCAAGAATTTCGTTACGTAGCTTTTTGTAAGAGGGGTTTTCCAACACACCATCAGGTGTAATAATGCAAGCTTTACCTCCAACTTTAAGTAAATCTATAACTTTACAGATAAACGCTATTTCTGTTCTGGTTGTGGAAATCGCTTCTGTATTAGCCTTTATAGTGCCACTACCATACGGGGGATTTGTGATGACGTATTGATATGTTTTATCCAATACACTCTTTCCTTGGCGTGTTGGTTTTAGCGTGTTATCGGAATACATATGTGTATGACCGTCACCAACCAAGAACATATTTAGGCGAGTCCTCGATATGTTCTCGTCTCTAACATCTATCCCATAAAAACATTGCTTAGACAAAAATTCTTTCGCATCGTCTGTCAATGTGCCGCTTTTTTCATAATTGTTGTATAGAACTTTAAAACTCTCGGTCAAAAATCCGCCGGTTCCGCAAGCTGGGTCGATTATAGAAAATCTATGTTCATTATTAAAAATTTCTTCATCTTGAAGCAACAACTTTGCGAAAATATGCGTATAGTGTCTGCGTGTGAAGTATTCTCCAAAGTCTTTTTTCTCTTTTGAAGAAGCAAACATTTCATATACTGCACCAAATAAATCAAATCCTGTGCCGTGCAAAGGCTTCATAGAATCAATGATAGCATAAATTTGCTTGACATCTTCAACACTTACCAACGGCTTGTTTTTTCCATCACCACTAATGGCAACACGAACAACTTCCATAACATTTTTGAATTCTTTGAATGTAGTTTCTTCTTCCAAGCGACTAATATATCCACTCAAATTGTTTTTTACTTTCTCTGCAATTTCATCGTTACAAGAAGACCAATATACCTTAGAGGCATCCTTAGTTCCATCAATATCTTCTTTTTCCTCAAAATATTCAAGAGCTACAAAACCAACAGTAAAATCTATCTTTTGTACATTATCTTTGAAGTTGATTCCGCGATATACTCCTGCAAGCTCCCAAAGTTTCTTATTAAAAATCGCTTCGGAAATGGTTGAAATCGAGTCAACATTAGTGTTAATTGCATCAAGTTCTGGATTTGCTGTTAACTTGTTTTTTATTAAACGATATATGTCAATGGTTTGAAATTCCCTTATAGGATTCCCATTCAAAGTCAACTGCTTTAATGTTTTAGCATTATAAAAATATGTTGTTTTACAATTAGTAACAATAAAGTATGGCAATCCCAACTTAGGCGCTTTGGTTTTTCCTTGTTTTAATGCGTCTTTCCAATCTTTATCATCAACTTTACAATCATCTTTTGCTTCTGCATACGCAACAAGATTTTTGATATATTGATCATCGTTTGTTCCATCGTATTCAAACTCTGAAATTAAAAGGTCGGGACGCTTCGAACCCGTGTATTTTGAAAAAGTTGTATCATTCACAATTTGACGAAATGGTATGCTTAATTGTCCCACCAATACTTCATTGATAAGACGACTTACTGAAAGTGCCTCTTTTTTCTTTATTCTCTTTGCCATAATTATATCCTCATACTTTCTCTAAGTTTTTGAATCTCTTCTGGATTTTTGTTGAGATAATCAACAATGTCTTTTGGTAGCTCGCCCCTACCAACAGCGGCTTTATCTAAAAATTCCAACTTTTCATTTTCACTTAATTTTAGTAAAGCGATAATTTGTTCTTGCTTGTCTGGGGTAGGTGGATTTATACGATTATGAAAAATGTCAAACAAATATGTCTTTGACACTCCTAAATCATCGGCAAACTGGGCTTGCGTATAGTGCTTCTCTTTTAAGAGTGCAACAAAATATGCGCCAAACGTACCCGCCTGATATTTAGTTTTAGCCACCGTCTCACCTCCAAAAAAATAAATAAGTAAACTAACTACTTTACTATTTTATCATATAGTATTAAAAATTGCAAGAGAAAAGCGCAATCTTTTCAGATTACGCTCACAAAAATCGATATATGTAGTTTTCTATCAAAAACCGACCGAAAACTATTTTTTAACACCCTTGTGTTCAATAGGGCAAACTTGCAAAAACCATAGTGTTTATGCGGGTTTCAGGCAGTTTGCCCTATTATAACGTATTCCTCAATTCTTCTCACGATACCTGTTGCTTTCATATATTACAAAATCTCCTTATCTTACTCGTAGGGGCGGATACTATCCGCCCGTTTTTCTATCGGGCGATTGATAATCGCTTCTACGCAAATCTTTAGCTGGAATGGTTATCTGTAAAGAAAGGGAAAACATACTTTTGGATTTGCTTTTTGGATTAAAAGAATATATAATATATCTTGATTTATGATATTACTATACAAAACAGGAGGCATAATATGAAAAAATATCTTGCGTTGATTCTGGCACTTATTATGGTTCTTTCTCTGGCGGCTTGCGGTGGGGATAAAGGCAAAGCCGATGACTCGGCGAATACTAAAACAACTGCGACCGTTGAGGATACACCCAAAAACGAATACACTCATAACGAGTATGTTTTGTCGGATAGTGTGGAAAAGGAGAGCATCGTTGACGGAGTTATGACCGATATTTCTGCCGCTAATCCTGTGCTTGAGAAAACTACTGCTTCATGGCTTGATACCTGCGTTCTGTATGAGGTGAACATTCGTCAGTATACCGAAGAAGGCACCTTCAAGGCGTTTGAAAAGCATCTCCCGAGGCTAAAAGCTATGGGTGTTAATACTCTCTGGCTTATGCCGATTCATCCTATTAGTGAAACAGAGCGTAAGGGTACTCTTGGGTCTTACTATGCAGTTGACGATTATCTGGCAATAAATCCCGAATTTGGCACAATGGAGGATTTTGAACACCTTGTTGACACTGCTCACGATATGGGTTTCAAGGTTATTCTTGACTGGGTTGCAAACCACACCGGATGGGATCATCAGTGGATAACCGATCACGACGACTGGTACGAGCACGATGTGGATGGTAACATAACATATCCTTATGATTGGAACGATATTGCAGAGCTTAACTTTGATAATTTTGAGATGCGTGCAGAGATGATTAAATGTATGCAGTTCTGGGTTCAGGAGAAGGGTATCGACGGCTTCAGATGTGACCACGCAGGAGGAGTTCCTGCCACCTTCTGGAATGCGGCAGTTTATAAGCTTAAGTCTATTAACAGCGAGATTATGATGCTTGCAGAGAACTCTGCCTCTGAAGCACTTACTGCGTATGCGTTCGACAGCTGTTATAACGATAATCTGTACAATCAGTCTCTTATGGTTAGGGCAGGTCTTGAAACTGACGGTTTTAAAAGAGTTCTGGCTGACGATGCTTTTTATATCGAGGGTAGTTTCCCGATGAACTACACGGATAATCACGACAAGAACTCTTATGAGGGAACTATTTATGACCGTTTCGATAACGCTTATGTAACTATGTTTGCACTTTCTTATGTAGCTCCCGGGATGCCTTTGATTTATACTGCTAATGAGCAGGGCTATGACCATGAAATTGAGTTCTTTGAGAAGGATACTATCCTCTGGGATGAGGAGCCTGTTTATGAGGAGCTTATCACAGAGCTCAGTGCTCTCAAAGCGGAAAACAAGGCACTCTCCTCTACAAACCGTGACATTGAGTTCATAGAAACAAGCGATGCAAAGTTCCTGGCGTTCTCAAGAACAATGGGCGAGGATAAGGTTTACTTTGTCGGGAACTTTTATTATGAGCCTATTTCCGATGTTACCATAAACTTTGATAGAGATAATGCACAGTGTGTAATGCATTACGACGGTACGGATTTTGACTCTGAAGATAAAGAGTTTAACCTCAGTGAGCTAAGCTCAAAAGAGTTCCAGCCCTATGAGTTTTATATATTTACATCAAAATAAGGAATAAAAAAAGGCTGATGATAGATGCGATATCATCAGCCTTTTCTATAAGCAACAGGGCGGTGGAATAATACCGCCCTGTTGCTTTTATGGGAGTGACAAATGAAACTGTTGTTTTCATATCAGTAAGGTGTATTGGTTTTGGGTGCAGTTGGGTCTGCGAGTTGCCCAAGGCATCAGATGTATAGGGCCGTATTTATCGAAGAGCTTGCTTTCCAGCTCTTCGCAGGCAGAGGGGAGGCAGGTCTGATAAGTGACGCTGATTGAGTCGCGGTTTTCTTTATTTATGTGTCGGTTGAGGCCGCAAAAGGGGTTAAGGTCGTAATATTGTTGCATTCGTTTTTGGATTCCGATTGCGGCACTTCCAACCTTCATTACCCTGCCGTTTAAGCGGAGGATATATACACCCGAGGATGCAGGACCGATGCCGCTTTTGGCGGCGTTTTTGAGTGGAATATTAAAGTCTGTCATAAGATTATCTTCCTTTCTTTTTGCTTCTTACTTTATTTTCGATGATTGCTGCAACGGGAGCTGCTGCGATGAGGATTTCTCCTATTTTAAAGATTGTGATTTTTGTTGCTGCTGTGAGAGCGAATGCTGCGATACCTACCATAATATTAACCTCTTTTCTTTAATATAAATAACAGTGTGTTGATTGCGGTGCTGATTAAAATGATTTTCTTCATAAGATTATCTTCCTTTCTTTTTGTTTGATTTCTTGTACACTCTGATTGAATTGATAGTGGATGCTACGAAGAGGATTTTTCCGATTTTAATGAGCGGTGCCTTTGAAGCTATTGTGAGAGCTGCTGTAAGACCTAACACTCTATTCACCTCCTTTCTGTTTCGTTGATTTAATTATAACGGTTTGGTTTAAAATAGTTTTTACTGATAGTAGAAAGATTTTATTCTACTCGATTTTTTGATTGGTTCGGCAGAGCAGGGCTATGCGGCATTTTCGATGTGCTCCTCCTTACGTTTTACCAGTTCCTTGATTGAAAGAAAGTCGATGTAGTGAAGACCTGTGACGTGAATAAGCTCTGAGGCAACAATGCCTTTTGTGGATATTACTTTTACCTCTTTGCCTCGGGACTTGAGGATTTGCAGGGGACGTTCAAAGTCGCCGTCTCCGCTTATGAGTATTGCAAGGTCGTAGCGGTCGATCATATTGAACATATCCAGCACAATCTCAATATCAAGATTGGCTTTTCTGCAGGAAAGGTTGCCCTCCTGGTCATAGATATTCTTGATGGGCTTTGTTTCCAGCGAGTAGCCTATGTAGGAAAGCTTATCTAGGAACTTCTTTGAGTTACCTTCTTGTGCTTTGCCTATGTAGTAGGTTGCTTCAACTACTTCACCCAGCTCCTTGCAATATTCAAGGAGCCTTTCCGAGTCGATGTTCCAGCCAAGTTTCTTCTGTGTGTAAAAAAGATTTGCACCGTCTAAAAATACAGCAATTTTTTTCATAAAAATTTCTCCTTTAATTCTGATTTTGATTGATTTGATTAGTTTGGGTTTTGCTATTATTTCTGTCTGAAAATTATCATAAGGATTGTGCCTGCGGCGGTAAGAATTGCAGATAACATTGAGTTCACTCCTTTCGGCTTTCGTTGTGCTCATTATAAAACGGATTGTTGTGCTTTGGTACCACTAAAAGTAGAAAGATATGAAAAACATAAAAAAGCGATTATGCAGTTGCATAATCGCTTTTTGTATTTTGTATTTAGTTAAGAGAAAATTCCAGAAGTGATGTACCATCGCTAACCCAAATGCTCTTTTCTGTTACAGCAAGTACATAGGGTTGTGCGATGTTTGTGTAGAGGTTATAGTCGTTAAGACATGCAATCTCTGTTATATTACTACCGTCAAATTTAAGTACATATTGCTTTGAATTTTTTGAAGCGAGGATATATATACCGCCTTTGTTATATGCACAGATTTCGTATGAATAATCGAGATTGTTCTCGGAAAGCGTGTCGCCGTTTGTGTTTATTTCTTCTATTACGGTTGTGAAGTTTATGCCATGGTATAAGCGGTAAAGCTTTCCGTTGAGGGTAGCCTTCGGATGAATATTGGCATTGGCAAAGGTTGTCCAGCTCTTTGCATCTATAAGTTCTTCAGTGAAAGTGGGACACAGAAGCGTATCTTCTGCGATAAACATACTTGCACTTGAGGATGAAGAGGAGCCCGGTGCAGTATAGACAGGAGCAGAACTGATATTCAGCTCTTTATCTATATGATAAATTTCGTTATTGCTGCCGACACGATGAACTACCGAAAGGTAAAGTTCATCTGTGTATTGGTTATAGATAAGTTCGATTGGGTCGTTGAATTGCACAGAAGCACTTTTGCCAAGAGAATTTCTTATCGTATAATTATACGAACTTGTTTCTTCTAAAAATACAAAGGTGCCGTTGTTTAAGGCGTGCAGGGAAGAAATCTTGCCCTCAATAGTAAGGGGTTTTGTAACTCTTTTGCTTGTGCTTGGTGTTGTGACAGGTTGCGTGGTTACAACCTCGGTTGTTGCCCGGAAAGTTACTTTTTCGGTAGCCTCTTCTACGTAAGATGAAGAGGAAATTATCGGTGTTTGAGTTGTGGTTTGTGTAGCAGAGGTGGGAGCATCGGTTGCTTTCTTCTGCTCTGTTTCTGAATTTCCTCTCAATAGATTTGCGGTCAACAGTACTGCACCGACTAAACATAAGAGCAGGATAAATATTATAAGTAATCGTTTTTTGAAGGTGAAATACTTTGCGAGAGCTTTCTTGAGAGCAGAGCAGGAATGGTATCTTTTCTTTGGGTCGAAGGCTGTTGCTTTCTTGATAACTCTTCTGAGTCTTCCACGATGCACAGGCTTGCGATCATTTTTTCTGAGTCCTTGATTCGTAAGCATATAGTGCATAGTCAGACCAAGAGAATAGATGTCGGAGCGGGGAGTTGTCTGGGCACAACCGCGATGCTCGGGAGATGCAAATTCCTCTGTACCGAAGAGGGTGGTGTTCTTGTCTTTGTCCTCTTTAACGGTGCGGGAAACATCGAAGTCGAAGATTTTTACATTGCCGTCATCACAGATTATGATGTTTGCGGGTTTTATATCGTTATGTACAACGGGAGGCTTCATATTATGGAGAACGCTCAATGCATCGCATACGCTCATGATAATCTCGGCAGTTTCCGTCTCGGAGAAAAGCTTATCTTCCTCAAGACGCTCGTCAAGGGTTTCGCCGTTTATGTATTCCTCTATAACATAGGTGTTGCCGTTTGCATAGATATAATCGTAAACAACGGTGAGGTTTGGGTGCTTGGTTTCCTTCAGCACCTTGTAAACCTCAGTTAAATCTCTTTCCTTGCATACTCTTAGAATACAGGTAGAGTTTGTTACCGAGTAAAAAATACGGTCTATTCTTGTTTTTTGATTTTCCTTTATAGTTTCAATATGCTCTATCCCCGACATAAAGAAATCAAGGTCTAAATTGAAATTCTCATCCATAAGGATTTACCTCTGTTTTTTATGAGATGTGTTTAAAATTCATCAAGTTCAAAATTAAGCTTTCGTTCTTTAATCTTTTTATTAAGAAGTTCATCCAGCTCCATAATATCGTATGTTTTTTTTGTTTCAGGATTTTCATGGGTGAGGGCATAGATTATCCAGCGTTGTTCATCGTCCTTTGCATAAAGCTCCTTGAGCCCTGCAAGCTTGAGAAGCTCCTGAACTTCCTCAAGGGATAAATCAAGAGCAAAGCCGATTTTGATGATTCGGGCTTTGGTGGTGGACTGCTTTCCGGTTTTCTTTGAGCTTGCAAGGTTATAAATGGTTGATGGCTTTATTGCTGTTAAATCAGCGAGAACGTTAAGGGAAATGCCTTTTCTTTTAAGGTGTTTTTTAAGCCTTTTGTCAAAGTCTTCCGATTCTGTGTTTTCATTGAGCTCATCCATTTCTGCTTCGCTTTTTGCACTGATGACTTCGTTCAGCATGACTTCTGTTGATTTGCTCATACCATAATCTCCTTTTTATATATTTATTTAAGCTTTGAAAGCTTTGATACATCGGCAATGACGATAAGGGTCATATTCTTTTGTAGCGGTTCGTTGGGGTCGATGGATATGTTTACATCTTCGTCTGTGCGGATTGCGATAATATTCAAATCGTATTTTTTACGCAGGTTAAGGTCAATCAGGCTTTTGCCTACCCACTCGTCCTTTACTGTGATTTCAACAACAGAGATGTTTTTTGCAAGGGAAATCATATCGATAAAGCCAGAGCTTAAAAGATTCTTAGCAAGGCGTAATCCCGATTCCTGCTCGGGAAATACAACCTTATCCGCACCGATGCGCAGAAGGATTTTTTGATGCATTTCGTTGGAGCATTTTGCTATTACGTTTTTTACTCCCGCTTCTTTGCACAGAGTTACTGCCATAACACTTGCTTCTAAGTTGCTTGCCATGCAAATTATTACTGTATCAATGTCTGCAATGCCCAGTTTATCGATTACGTCTGCATCGGTTATATCGGCACATTTGCAAACAGGAAGAAATGCCGCAGCATCGTTTACAACACTTTGGTCTGTGTCAACGGCAATTACTTCCATACCATTTGAAACAAGCTCTTTTGCTACTGCAACACCATAGCGGCCAAGACCGAATACTGCGTAAGTTTTTTTGTTATGCATATTTATCACCTTATCCTATACTTATGTCTTCTGTGGGTTCGGAAATTATATTCTGATTTCTCTTTTTACTGCCCAGGGCAATTGCAAGAGAGATAGGGCCTATTCGACCTAAATACATCGTGATTATAATTATTATCTTGCCTATCGAGTTAAGGGATGCTGTCAGATTTCTTGAAAGACCAACAGTAGCGGTAGCACTTACAGTTTCGTAAGCAACATCCAACGCACTTGCATCGCAAACTGCAGACAGCAAAACTGTGGATGTGAGCATAATTGCCATAAAAACTGTGACCACGCCAATTGCCTTGCGGATAGAGTCGGCAGAAAGAGTGCGGCCGAATATGGTAGCCTCTGCCTTGTTTCTGATAGTTGCAAAAGCGCTTTGCAGAAGTACCACTATGGTTACTGTTTTAACACCGCCTGCAGTGCCTACGGGAGAGCCGCCGATAACCATAAGCACCAGACAAATAAACACTGTGGGATTGGAGAGGTACTCTTGAGGTACAGAGGCGAAGCCTGCTGTACGAGTTGTTACGGATTGGAAGAGTGAAACCTGAATTTTTCCCCAAAGGTTCATATCTCCGATTGTATGAGGATTGTTATATTCAAAGATAAAGATAAACAGTCCGCCTCCAAAGATAAGGCAAAGGGTTGCAACAATTGCAATCTTACTGTGCAAAGTTAAGAATCTGAAAACTCTGCGGTTTTGCTTACCGCGGCTTTTGAGTACCCGCAGTACATCCCACCACACGATGTAACCCAGACCGCCCAGCACAATCAGAAATATAGTGGTGAAATTAACGATGGGGTTGGTTGCGTAGTTGCACAGGGAATTGTCGCCGATTATGTCGATGCCTGCGTTACAGAAGGCAGAGATGGAGTTAAAAACGGAAATCCATATTCCTCTTGCTCCGAATTCGGGGACGAAGACTATCATATAAAGCAGAGCACCAATGCCCTCAACAAGAAAAGTGCCGAGCAGAATTCTTTTGACAAATCTGGTAAGTCCCGACATAGTGTTAAGGTTAAAGGCGTCCTGAATAAGAAGTCGGTCGCCTATGCCCATCTTTTTTTGAAGCATCAGCATAAAGCCAGTCATTACCGTAATTATACCCAGACCGCCTGCCTGAATAAGCAGAAGGATTACTATGTGACCGAAGGTGCTCCAGGCGGATGCTGTAGTCAGGGTTACAAGACCTGTAACACAGGTTGATGTGGTGGCGGTGAAGAGGGCATCCAGGTAGGGTACAGCCTTACCGTCTGCAGAGCTTACGGGTAAAGAGAGCAGTAAACTGCCAAGAAGGATTACTACCAGAAAGCTCAGAATAATAATCTGTGTTGTGGAAAATGAAAATTTTTTTCGTTTTATCATAAACGTACATTCCTAAATAGTTATGTGTTTTTTAATATCTTAAATTATATTCTATCACTCAAGAGAGTGCATTTCAAGAGGTTTTTTAGGTTAGTAAAGAAAAAACGGAGTGTAAACACTCCGCTTTAGTTCTGAAAATTTGATTTTATATAGTTCCCTTAAATCCTGCAATGTCAGAACTTTCGAATTTGTAGGTAAGGGGTTTTGAGTAGACTTGCTCGTAGCAGGCTTTTTTCATATCGTAGTCCAATTGTGCAAGCTCCTCTGTGTTTTCTTTTGGAGTCTTGTTTTTGTCGGGGTAGAGGACACCGAGGACGTGGAGAATATATTTAACCTTTTTGAATTCATTATTCTCATCTTTGTCTGTGTCCTGTATCTCTACAAAACAGGAAATAATAGGAACGGAAAGCTTAGCGGCATAGAAATAGGCACCGTTTTTTGACGGACGAGGCTTGCGGTAATTAAACCACATTTCTTGCTCAGGATAGAGAAGCACTGCCTCCTTTTTTTCTGTGAGCTTTTCTTTCATAATTGAGAGGAAGTCTCGGGCAAGGTAACGGGGTTCTACAGAGATGGGGATTGTATTTGCATAATTCATCAGAAATCCTATGGGACCTTTCATTGCAAAGTTGGTGGTCTGGCTGATAATATTGAGCTTTTTTCTTTTCATTTTCTTTGTTAGGTGGCGGATAATGGTGTTTTCCAAGGGGCCGAAATGATTGCTCGTGATAAGCACACCCTCAAGCCCATGAGGGATTTTTTCAAGTCCTACAATCTCGGTATCTCTGTTGATTATTTTTGTGGCGATTTTTGCAAATGTCACGGCTATGGCAGACTTTGCTTTGAAGGAAAGAGTGTGACGTCTTTTCATATAATTATCGGTGATTTGACGCATTTCCATTGGCGAAAGTACAGGGTCGGAAAGCTCTACCTTGTGATGATATTCACCGCTTTCGGCATATTTTTTTATGTTCTCAATAACCGCTATTCTGTTATCTCCGATTATCATAATCTTATTTTTACTCCTTTTTCTCTGATTTTTCGCATGGTAACATCGCCCTTGGGAATTTCAATTGCACGATTCAGCATATTTTCAAGGCATGCTTTTTCTTCGGCAACTTTGTCTTCTGTAAAGGTTTCTTTCAAAGCTGTGATATGCTCTAAATATCCGCTGTCTTGTGCGTATATCCAGAACTTGTCGCCATGCTGTATATTATCGTAGCACCAAGGCTTTGAGAAAAGGTTGTAGTGAACGAGAGAAGGTGCTTCCATAATGGGTTTTACTTTGTTGGGCATAAAGTCCCACTTTGCATCGAGGTAGTGAATCTTGCCGTTGCAAATAGCATTCAGATAGTCTTGATCGGGTGCAACAGAATCGAAGTGGTAGGTTTCGAGCAGAGAAAGAAAGTGTTTGTCAAACTTGGCTTCACGCAGTTCTTTGAGGTTCATAAGGAGTACACCGGAGTTTACATATTCGTCTCTTTTTACGCCTATAGCCTCTTCTGTATAGTTAAGGAAGGGCTCAATGTCGATAATTGATGTATCTTTGCAAGCTCCGATGAGGTTTTTGCCGATGTCAGTATCGAAAAGCTTTGCAACATCATCTAAAAGCACCACATCGCTGTCAATGTAAATACCCTTGTCATATTGAGGAAAAAGGGTTGCAATAAACAGCCTGAAATATATGGTCAGGGTAAAGTAGTCGCAACGCAGACGGTTGCCTTCTCGGTCGTCGATGGAGCATAAGCTTTCTTTGATGGGAGTGATTTCGATTTTGAAATTATCGGTTTCAAGTGCTTTGAGCTTTTCTGCGTTTTCTTTACTGAGGCATTGATGAAGCACAAATGCTCTGTACTGCCTTTCTTTGCTCGAATTCTTTATGGCTGAATTGAGTGCTACTGCAAGAAAGGGAGCATAGGCATCATCAATGGTGAAAAAAATCGGGATTTCTTTGTTCGTCATAAGTATAATCTCCTTTAATTAAAAGACAAACTGCAAAAATGTTTTGCTCTAAGATTTTTGTCTGTCTCCTGCTTTTACTGTGTTCTTAATTTGGCACAGCTTTTTGTTGGCTGTGCAGATGTGAAAAATTTACCACAGCAGTATTATACTTTTGAGGCAGAATAGAGTAAACCTACACCTGTGAGATGGGACTCTATGAAATGTCATTTCTTATCGGAGATACTCTACACCCCTCTCTACGAATCGTAGAGTTGTGTAAAACACCAGCGTTTATGCGGTTTTTGAGAAAAATAAAAAGACGAAGTCTCTTTTGAGAATCCGCCTTTTGCTTTGTAAGTTAAATTGAAAATAACTATGTATTGATGCTTTTTATGGTTTTAACAAGTTATAGTTCGGCTTGTTCTTCTATAAAGGAGGTGATTCTTTTCGGCTTTTTTATAAGTGACCAAAGAAAAATTATAACCTGTCCCAATACACCCAGAAGATAGATGAGAGCGATGTTGATACCAAAATGCCAGAAGCTCAGATGTATTGCAACCAGAACAGACCACATCAGAAGAGAAACTATAAAATAATTGTTTCTTGGATTAAACCAAATGGAGTTGAAAATAAGCTGAAGAATAACAACTATGGGCAGGGCATAAACAAAATAAAGCCACTGAAAGCTGACTTTGTCCGAAATTAGTGAGGTTAGAATAAAGGCAAAGAGTGCAACGAATATTACTGCCCCCTGAGATACCGATGCTATGGCAACATGGTTGTAGTTCTTCTGTGCTTTGTGGCTCTCTATAAGTTCTTTGTCAATGCTTTCGGAGCGGATGAGATAATCAAGGGATACTCCGAAAATATCTGAAATTTCCACAAGCACAGAAATATCGGGAGAGGATTCTCCACGCTCCCATTTTGATATGGTTTTGTCGGAGTAATTAAGTTTTTCTGCAAGCTCTGCCTGAGTCATATTGTTAAGAAGTCTCAGTTCTGCGATGTTTTTTGCTACTGTATTTTTTACATCTTCCATTTTCTCACCTCTTTAATATTATATCATTTTAAGACATCAAAATCAATCTGTGAAAAACACAAAAGCACAGCCGTTTTTGGCTGTGCTTTGTAAATTTATACGGTGTACTTTTCTGTGTAGCTTGCATAAAGCGAGTTGAAAGTGTCGCTTGTTGCTTTGATGCTCTGGAGGTATCTGTGAGTGTCCATTCGGTCGTGAGCGGTTTCGATGATACGGACCGCAATGTTTGAACAATGGTCGGATATTCTCTCCAGATTTGTGAGCAAATCTGACCATACAAAGCCACATTCGATTGAGCATTCGCCTCTCTGCATTCGTGCGATATGGTTTGCACGAAGCTGACGTTTAAGGTTATCTACAACCTGCTCCAAGGGCTCTACCTTGGTGGCGTAATCTACAGAGCTTTCGGTAAAGGCATTGATTGTAAGCTCCAGTATTTCGCTTACTGCATCGGTGATTGTTGCGAGCTCCTTCTTTGCTGCTTCGGTAAAGAGAAGAGATTTTTCGTTGATTTCCTTTGCGGAGCGGAGGATGTTTACCGCATGGTCGGAGATTCGCTCGAAGTCACCGATTACAAACAGGAGCTTGCTTACCTCGTTGCTGTCGTGCTCGTTCATATCTACAGTGCTGAGCTTTACAAGGTAGGAGCCGAGAATATCCTCGTATTTGTCTACCTTTTCTTCGATTTCTCCAAGTTTTTCCGCTTCTTTCTCAGAGTAGTCGTTAAGTAGATTTATTGATGAATGATAGCTTTGGGCAGAAAGGGATGCCATATTTACACTAACCTCTTTACAACGCTTAATTGCAACTGCGGGGGCTGCCATAAGACGCTGGTCAAGGAGAGAAATACTGTCATTTTCGGGAGTGCTTTTGGGCTCTTTGATAAGCTTGTAGGAAATTTTCTCAAGAAGTCCTGAGGCGGGAAGCATAATTGCTGTGCAAAGCAGATTAAAGACTGTGTGGCAGATAGCAATTGTCATCTCGTTTGCACTTTCGTTTATAATATCAATTCGTACAATTGCGGTAACAACACAGTAAATGGAAAGGAGAGTTGTTGTACCCAGTACATTGAACAGCAGGTGTACTATGGAGGCTCGGCGAGCGTTGCGGTTTGTACCGACGGAGGAGATGAGAGCAGTTACACAGGTACCGATGTTCTGACCCATAATAATCGGGATAGAAGCTCCAATGGTAACCTTGCCTGTTGCACCTGCAAGAGCCTGCAGAATACCCACAGATGCAGAGGAGGACTGGATAATACCTGTAAGCAATGCACCTGCAAGAACACCCAGAATAGGATTCTGGAACATAATGAGGATGTTTTGAAATTCGGGTACATCTGCAAGACCTGATACCGCATCAGACATAGCGTCCATACCGAAAATGAGAGTGGAAAATCCGAGAAGGATTACACCAATATCTTTATGCTTGCTTTTTTTGGACATCATATAAAGCACAATGCCCACAAGAGCGAGAATTGGGGTGAAGGAGGTTGGCTTGAGAAGCTTTACAAAAACATTGCTGCTCTCAATACCTGTAAGGCTTAAAAGCCAGGAGGTAACTGTAGTACCAACATTGGCACCCATAATTACATTGATAGCCTGCTTCAAGGTCATAACTCCGGAGTTTACAAAGCCTACCATCATAACGGTTGTAGCGGAGGAGGACTGAATAACTGCGGTTACACCCAAACCTGTTAAGAAGCCTTTGGTTTTGCTTGTTGTGAGTCTGCCGAGAAGTCTGTTAAGTCCTGTGCCTGCAGAACGCTCAAGGGATTCTCCCATAATGTTCATACCAAACAGAAAAAGACACAGACCGCCAATAAGGGCAAGTACATCAAAAAGATTCATAAATTCACTTCCTTTTTTATTATGCAAATATTTTGATTTGCCATACGGGTATAAATTTATCTTTCGGTTGTTAAATCTGAAAGTGGGGTTTTGTAAAAAGTATGTTAATTTATGGGATGCTTTTTTTGCCTTAATACAAAATCCCGGTTTTATGGTAAAATGGGGGTGTTAATATATTATTGATGAAATAATCAACATCTTATGTGCTATGTTTGGTGCAAATTACAAGCATAAAGGTTTGATTTCTTGCAATTGTTATGGTACAATTACTGTATATGAGTGTATGTTTAACTTTTATTTAATGAGGGTTTAATTATGGGAAGAATCAAACAGTCTTTAAAGAATCTCAAGTGTTTTTTGTTTGCGGATGACAGAAAGCTCGGCTCAAGAATTTTGCTTGGAGCCTTTGCCGGCTTTACCTTTGTGTTGAGCTTTTTGCTTTATAATCCCATAGAGCTTTATCTGAATAACTCCAAGCATTTCTCCTATAGCCTTGGGGATATTTTGTTGCCTGTTTTGCTTACGGGACTGGGTGCTTTTCTGGTGATTCTTGCCCTGAGTGTTTTGCTCAGGGGCAGAGTTTATAATTGGTTTGTAACCTTGCTTGCGTCTCTTTCTCTTGCATCTTTGGTGCAGATTTTGTTTATGAACAAAAGCGTAGGACTCCTTGACGGAACAAAGGTACAGTGGCGTCATTTTGCGACTTCAGCTGTAGTAGGATTGGTTATCTGGGCACTTATTATTGTTGCTTTCTTTGCAATTTTGCGTTTCAAAAAGCATATATGGAAATATGCAGTGAGCTTTGCTTGTGTACTTATCTGTGTAACTCAGGGCACATCCCTGCTGAGTGCTGCCTTATTCAGCAATCTTGATTCCAAGAGCGTGATTATGGCAACAACTGAGGGAAATATGGAGCTTTCGGACAAACACAATGTAGTTGTTCTTTCTGTTGATTCTATGGATATGCGATATACAAAAGAGGTAATGAAGAACAATCCTGAGTATTTCGATGAATTTGACGGCTTTACATGGTATCAGAATACTATGACTCATTACTTCAGAACATACCCCAATCTGGCGGTAATCTTTACCGGTGAGGAAGGCTGCTACGATAAGCCCTACGACGAGTATATGAAAGATGCATGGGAGAATAACGAATTTTTAGAGGAAATTGCAGATGCGGGATATGACAGCCGTGTTTATATCCGCTCTACCTATCTTAATCCTGACACAGAATATCTGAGCCGTTATGTTTCCAATTATAAGGTTATAGATAAGAATGTGTACAGCGTGGAATTGGAGAAAAGACTTCTGGAGCTTTCTGCCTTTAGGAGTGCTCCTGTAGCACTAAAGCCCTTCTTTGAGACTGACACTTCTGAGATTAACGGTGCTATAGGCTCCAATAACTATGAGCTTCTGGACAATGACGACAGCCATTTTTACAAAAAGCTTGTTGACGAGGGCTTGTCGTTAAACGATAAGTTGGGAGAAAAGGGTACCTTTACTTACTTCCATTTTATTGGTTGTCATGCACCGTATAGATTTGATTCAAATTGTATTTCTTCTACAGATGCAAATCTGACAATTAGGGATGCAACAAGAGGTGTTCTTACCAATATTGCAGAATATCTGCGACAGATGAAAGAGCAGGGCATATACGATTCCTCTGATATCATCATTACCACAGACCACGGCTATACAGGCAGAGAAACTGAGCTTACAAGAGAGAGAGTTGTTACACTTTTCCATAAGCCTGCCGGTGCAAAGGGTGATATTGAAATAAGCAACAGTCCGCAGCAGCTTTGGAACATCCGTCCGACTGTACTCAAAGCAATGGGTGTTGAGAATTATGCCGATTACGGCACACCATTCGATGAGGTGGCAGAGGACGCAAATATTAAAAGATATTTTTATATGAGCGGTGCAAGTGAGGATGGCTCGACTCGAGAGCACAATCTGATAACCTACGAAGTTGTAGGGGATGCCAATGACTTTAAAAATTGGAAAAAGATTGATACACGCCCCATTAAGCATCCTTTCCTTAAAGGCTGATTAGAACTGTATCTGGATTTATTGGGAGTATAGATATGGGTAATTTTATTCGAGGTATTAATTTCTTTATTTGCCTTTTGTTTATAATTGCATATTCATATCAGGTTATCTTTATGATAATAAGTCTTATAAGAAAGCCTGTTAAGTACAGAAAAGTAGCACAGACCAACCGCTATGCCTTTATGATTTGCGCAAGAAACGAAGATGTGGTTATTGCAAATCTTATTGAGAGCATCAAGGAACAGAGCTATCCTGCAGAGCTTATTGATATTTATGTCTGTGCAGATAACTGTACAGATAACACTGCTCTGTATGCAAGGCAGGCAGGAGCGGTGGTTTTTGAAAGATTCAATAAAAAGAAGATAGGTAAGGGTTATGCTCTTGATTTCCTTTTTCAGAAGGTGTATGAGATGTGCCCCGAGGACTATTACGACGGCTTCTTCGTTTTTGACGCAGACAACCTGCTTGATAAACGATATGTTGCAGAGATGAACAAGGCTTTCTGTGCGGGTAATGAAGTTGTTACCAGCTACAGAAACTCCAAGAACTACGATACAAACTGGATTACAGCAGGATATGGACTTTGGTTTCTGCGAGATGCAAAGCACCTTAACAATGTAAGGGTTATGCTGGGTGCAAGCTGTGTTGTAACAGGTACCGGTTTCCTTGTAAGCAGTAAGATTATCCGCGAATACGGCGGCTGGAAGTTCTATTTGCTCACCGAGGATATTGAATTTACAATCAAAAGTGTTTTAAGAGACAAGAGGATAGGCTATTGCCATGCTGCAAAGTTTTACGACGAACAGCCAACTACCCTCAAGGATTCATGGAAACAGCGTACCCGCTGGGCAAGGGGCTATCTGCAGGTGTTCAGAAAATACAGAAAGGATTTGATTAAAGGTCTTTTCGGTACAAACGGCTTTGCCTGCTTTGATATGACAATGTCTATTATGCCTGCGATTATCCTCTCAACCTTCAGTGTTTTTATTAACCTTATTATGATGATAATTTCGGCTATTGTGGACCCTTCTTCGCTTATGACGATTATCTGGTCTTGCCTTGAGACCTGCCGAAATTCACTGCTTTTGCTCTTTGCGGTTTCCTTTATTACCACACTGACCGAGTGGAAGGAGCTTCGTTGTTCAACGGGCAAAAAGTTTCTTTATGCATTTACAACTCCGCTTTTTATGGCAACATACATTCCGATTGCGATTTCTTCTATTTTCCGAAGAGTTAAGTGGGATCATATAAAGCACGAGGATACAAAGTCGATCAGCGACATCAACAAGCGTAAAAGGAAAAAGAATAATATAAGAAGATAAAATTAAAGCATCCGACTTGTACATTATACGCAGGTCGGATGCTTTTTTGTAGTGAATAGAGAAAAGGTGCCGCCTATGGCGGATTGGAAGTTTATTGGGAGAATAGGAGTTCTCGTCTAAAAAGAAGTTGGTAAAGAAAGGACACCCACAGCTTAGTATGAAAAAACTCCCTCGTAAAAAGAGGGAGTCTAAATTTGGGTGTTAATTAATATTTTCAGCTAAGCCTTGCGAGAATGTCAACAGCAAGGGTTATCGGGTGCATAGGAGTTCTCGTTTAAATAGAAGTTGGTAAAGTAGGGATACCCACAGCTTAGCATTAAAAATTACATGGTGAAGAGCAGACGGCCGTAAGAGGGATAAGGCCAGTAATCTGCGGCGGTGAGCTGCTCCATTTCGTCGGAAACACGGCGAAGCTTTGACATAACTGTAAGCACATCAGAGCAGTACATACGAGCTATAGTGAGTGCGTCACCTTTGAGACTTCTTACCTTATCTTCTGCCGTCTGGAGTTCGTCAACAAGTATGTCAAACTTCTCCAGAAGTGCAGAGAGCTTTTTGATGAGCTTCATCTCTGCCTCAAAGGGAAGGTCTGCACAAAGGTTCTTTTTATTGAGTACCGATTTTGAAAGGTCACCTACGAATTTCGATACAGCAGGGAAGATGTCTTTTCTTGCCATATCAAGCATTGTGAGTGCCTCTATGTTGATAGTCTTTGAGTAGCTTTCAAGCTGAATCTCGCAACGGGCACGGATTTCGTCTGCGTTGAAGATTTTGTGCTTGTCGAACAGCTTAACATTTTTTTCGTCGGAATAATGCTCCATTGCATCGGGCATTGTCTTGAGGTTCATAAGTCCTCTTGCCTCTGCCTCTTGGAGCCATTCTTCTGCGTAATTGTTGCCGTTAAAGATTATGCGGTGATGATTGTTGTAAACATCTGCAATAATTTTATTGATAGCTTCGTCCTTATTATCGGATTTCTCCAGAATGTCGGAGAAGAGAGAAAGCTGCTCGGCAACAATGGTATTTATCATAATGTTTGGGCAAGCAATGTTGAGGGCAGAGCCAAGGCTTCGGAACTCAAACTTGTTACCTGTGAAAGCAATGGGAGATGTACGGTTGCGGTCTGTTGTGTCCCTTTTAAACTCGGGCAGAACTGTAGCACCCATAGCGATTTTTGCTTTCTTTACAGCCTCGTATTCTGTGCCTGTGGCGTAGGCATGGAGAATATCCTCCAGCTCTTCGCCAAGGAAGACAGACATAATTGCAGGAGGTGCCTCGTGAGCGCCAAGACGATGGTCGTTGCCTGCTGTTGCAACAGAAATACGAAGAAGGTCCTGATACTCGTCAACCGCCTTTATTACTGCACAGAGGAAGAGGAGGAACTGCTTGTTTTCGAAAGGCTTTTTGCCGGGTTTAAAGAGGTTTTCGCCTGTGTTTGTAGAGAGTGCCCAGTTGTTGTGCTTACCTGAGCCGTTTACACCCTCAAAGGGCTTTTCGTGCAAAAGACATACAAAGCCGTGACGCTGTGCAACGGTCTTCATAATCTCCATTGTGAGCTGGTTATGGTCGGTGGCAAGGTTGCAGGTTGTGAAAATGGGAGCAAGCTCGTGCTGGCAGGGAGCAACCTCGTTATGCTCGGTCTTTGCATAGACACCAAGTTTCCAGAGTTCTTTATCAAGCTCTTCCATAAATGCGGCAACTCGGGGCTTGATTGCACCAAAGTAGTGGTCGTCCATCTCCTGTCCTTTGGGAGGACGGGCACCGAAGAGAGTTCTGCCTGTGTACATAAGGTCGCGACGCAGGGTGTACATATCCTTGTCTATGAGGAAGTACTCCTGCTCTGCACCAACTGTAGCAAAAACGTGGCTTACATCTTCTCTGCCTAAAGCTCTGAGAAGTCTTAAGGCTTCTTCAGAGATACGCTCCATGGAGCGAAGAAGAGGGGTCTTTTTATCAAGAACTGCACCTGTATAGGAGCAGAAAACTGTGGGAATGTAGAGGGTGTTACCCATTACGAAGGCATAGGAGGTAGGGTCCCAAGCGGTGTAGCCTCTTGCTTCGAAGGTTGCGCGGATACCGCCTGAGGGGAAGGATGAGGCATCAGGCTCACCTTTGATGAGCTCTTTGCCGGAAAACTCCATAAGCACCTTGCCACCATCGGCAGGAGTGATGAAGCTGTCGTGCTTTTCAGCAGTGATACCTGTCATAGGCTGGAACCAGTGAGTGTAGTGAGTACAGCCCAAGGACATAGCCCATTCCTTCATAGCATTTGCTACTTCGTTAGCAACGGAGCTGTCAAGGTGGTCGCCATTTTCGATAGTTTTCTTCAAGTTGATATACACATCTGTTGGCAGATGTTTTTTCATGGCTTCGTCGTTAAAGACCATACAGCCGAAAAATTCGGGAATTGTTTTCATAGGCTTGCTCCTATCTATAAATATACAGAATAAATATAACATTTTATGTGCTTTTGTCAATACGCAGAAGGGGTGATTTGTGAAATTCGGAAAGTTTATTATTTTAAGCCATTGTAATGCCAATATTTTTGTGATATTATATAAGAACTCTGAAGGGATTATCCCTTGCTTTCTGAGTTAGTAATTGCAGACGGGAGGCGACCTTTGTGCTGATTGGATTTATAGTTCTTCTTGTTGTTTTTATCATATTGTCGGTGCTTTCCTTTATGGGCAAACTTACAAGCTTTATTACGGGCGATAAGACCAGAGATAATACGGAAAATGTTTATAATCAGCGATCTGCAGGTAATTTTATCGGGCTTATAATGAGTCTGTTGGTTTTTTCGACAGGTGTCGGAATACTCGGCTTTGTTGTGTCGGACGCAAAGTGGCTTATTATGGCGTCGCCCATAAGCTTTATTCTTGTACTTGTTTTTGCTCTGATTTTTATTAACACAAACAATCGCTTTGTTGAAGACTCGGAGATTAACAGGGAAGAGGATAAGGACTGAAAATTTAATATCTGCAAATAAAAACACCCGAAAGTGTAGTTTAAAACACACTTTCGGGTTTCTTTTGGTGTTTGTTATATCAGAATGCACACTTTTCTGTGAGGTATGCGGCAAGGTCTGAGATGGGCATTCTAACCTGCTCCATTGTGTCACGGTCACGGACGGTAACACAGTTATCCTCAAGAGATTCAAAGTCGTAGCAGATTGAGAAGGGAGTACCAATCTCGTCCTGACGGCGATAACGCTTACCGATTGAGCCTGCGTCGTCAAACTCAACAGGGAAATGCTTTGAGAGCATATCGGAAACTTCTTCTGCTTTCTCGGAAAGCTTCTTGGAAAGAGGAAGAACTGCTGCCTTGAAGGGAGCGAGTGCAGGGTGGAGTCTAAGTACAACTCTTGTGTCGCCCTCTGCAACCTCTTCTTCATCATAAGCCTCTGTCATAATTGTAAGGAAGAGACGCTCAACACCCAGAGAAGGCTCAATAACGTAAGGAATGTAACGGGAGTTGTCTGCGGGGTCAAAGTACTCCATAGACTTGCCTGAGGTGTTCTGGTGCTGGGTAAGGTCGTAGTCTGTTCTGTCAGCAATACCCCAAAGCTCACCCCAACCGAAGGGGAAGAGATACTCGAAGTCGGTAGTTGCCTTTGAGTAGAAGCAAAGCTCCTCAGCGGAGTGGTCACGAAGTCTGAGGTTTTCTTCCTTAATGCCTAGAGAGTAGAGGAAGTCGCGGCAGAAGGAGCGCCAGTAATCGAACCACTCTAAATCTGTACCGGGTTTGCAGAAGAACTCAAGCTCCATCTGCTCGAACTCACGAACACGGAAGATGAAGTTACCGGGTGTGATTTCGTTACGGAAGGATTTACCGATCTGTGCAACACCGAAGGGAACCTTCTTACGGCTTGTACGCTGGATGTTCTGGAAATTTACAAAGATACCCTGAGCGGTTTCGGGACGAAGATAGATTTCACTCTTTGAGTCCTCGGTAACGCCCTGGAAAGTCTTGAACATAAGGTTAAACTGACGGATGTCGGTGAAGTTGTGCTTGCCGCAATCGGGACAGGGAATTTCCTTTTCCTTGATGTAGTTCATCATATCCTCATTGGACCAGCCTGCAACATTTGTGCCGTCAAAGTCTTCGATAAGGTTGTCTGCTCTGTGACGGGTCTTGCATTCTTTACAGTCCATAAGAGGGTCAGAGAAGCCGCCGAGGTGACCTGAAGCTACCCATGTCTGAGGATTCATAAGGATAGCGGAATCAAGAGCAACGTTATATTTATTCTCCTGAACAAATTTCTTCATCCATGCAGCCTTGATGTTAGCTTTGAGCACAGCACCAAGAGGGCCGTAGTCCCAAGTGTTTGCAAGACCGCCGTAAATTTCGGAACCGGGATAAACGAAGCCTCTGCCTTTGCACAGAGCTACGATTTTGTCCATGGTTTTCTCACAGTTTTTCATTTATAATACCTCCAAATAATTACAAAATCCAATACCTTAATATAGTAATACAAAAGGGAAGTGTTGTCAACCTGAAAGCAGAAATATCATACTTAATAAAATATGTGCAATTTGGGAATTGAAAAAAATAGTTTTATTTTTGTGACATTTAAGCATCTTCGGTTGTATTAATGGCAGAAGGGTGAAAAACACAGCTCACCCTCAGTACAAAATACTTTTTGAAGGAGTTGTTTTATATGTTGAAAAAAAGAATCCTGTGTACAATCATTTCTATCTTGCTGATTTTATCAGCTTTACCCTTTGGAGTATCTGCAGCAGGTGTGCAGAACTCTGAAAACACTTACACCTCGGATGTAAGTATTAAAAACGCAAGCGAAGAAAAAAATACCATTTATTTCTGCAAAAACAGAGAATGGGAAAACGCTTTTATCTACGCCTTTTACGGAGATCCCGGCATAGAATGTACAGGCGAACCTCTGGGTCAGTGGCCCGGTATGAAGATGAAGTATGAAATGACCAACGATTTCGGTCAGGATATTTTCTCTATGGAGATTCCCGCAGATATAGATTACATTAAGTTCAATGACGGCACTGAGCTTAATAACCGTACAGAGAACATTACTGAAGATATGTATGATGACTGTTCGATTTTCGTTCTCGGAGAAAAAGAAGAAAGATACTGGTCCTACGATGTATATGAGTACAAGATCGATGAAAACGAAAAGACTGACGATGAAGAATTTGATGATATTCATAACGAGATTGGCATCAGCGGCAAGCTTTATTTTAAAGACAGTCTCGGTTGGGGTAACGTCTACGCTTACTGTTATGGTGGCGACGGTGAAATACTTGGCAGTTGGCCCGGTACACCCTGCAAAAACGAGGGCAACGGTAAGTGGTCTGTAGAATTAACAGGCAAGCCTGAGGCAGTTATTTTCCATTCAAATGATGATTTACATCAGACTGTATCCATTCCTTTTATCGGCTTCGGTGCAACTGCTGTACTCACAGGCGAACTGATAGACGGCTACTACAAAAAGGTAGAATCTGCAAAGTTTGTACCGGACGATGAGGTTGAATACATCAGAGTTTACTTTACCAATAATTATCACTGGGAAAAGGTTTGTGTCTATAGCTATTATACAAACCCCGATAAATCGCATCTGAACCAGTGGCCCGGTACTCCAATGGAGTATGATTTGACCACCGAATTTGGTGAGGATATATACACACTTGAGATTCCTGCAGATGTAGACGGTATCGTTTTCAACGGTATTGTTGACGGTGAGATTATGAAAACCATAGAAATCCCCAATGAAAAACTTGAAGATGGCATCGGCTTTTATGTGAATGGCGGATTTTTTACTGAAAGTCCGTTTGACTATGGTGTTTACAAATTCGAGGGCGGTGGTAAACTGTACTTCAAAGACAGCCTCGGCTGGGGTAATATCTACGCTTTCTCTTATAACGACACTACCGGCGAAATCGCTCTGGGTGCCTGGCCGGGTACACCCTGCAAGTACGAAGGCAACAACATCTGGTCGGTAGAACTTCCCTGTGAGCCTGAGGGCGTGCTCTTCAACTCACCCAAAAGTAAAAATCAAACTAATGAAATAGTTTTTGAAGGCTTTGATAAAACAGCTGTGCTTACAGGTACAAATGACTACAACAGATGGGATGCAAAGTTCGTCCCGATGGATGATGTTGACGATGATCCTGTAATCAACGAAACTCCCGAAACAGGAGTTTGTATTGACGGTAAGGTTTACGATGTGAATGTTGGCGACACATTAACCTATGAAGTATGGGTGGAGGCAGAAGAACTCTTTGAGGATGTACAGGCTAATGTTTACTATGACAGCTCAAAGCTCGCTACAGAAACTGTAGCATATTACCGCAATAACGGTAAGGGCACAAACTGTCCCAATCTCAAATACTTTGCATTCAACTCAAAGAAAGAAAATGTTGTGAAATTCAACGCTTCTTACATAAACGGTATGGATTTCAGAGACGGAAAAGTTCTTGTGACTATTGACTTTGTTGTTATGAACAACAGCTATTCCGAGATCAAATTTGTAATAGAAGAAATGACCATTATGGGTGACGGCTCTGAATCCTACTTCACAAAAAGTGAGCCCGTTATCACAGACGGAATCACCGTTACACAGGCAGTTGAGATTAAAAAGAAGTCCGATATCGATCTCAAGACTCAGGTTTGTGTCAACGATAAGATTTACGATGTGAAGGTCGGCGATGTACTGACCTATGAAGTGTGGCTTGAAGCAGACAGGCTCTTTGAGGATTTCCAGGCTCGTGTTCACTATGATAACACTAAACTCAAAACTGAATCCTGCGTATATTACGGAGATAAAAACGAAGGCAAAAACTGCCCCAACCTTAATGGTGTAATCTTTAATTCAAAATTTGTTGATGAAGTAAAGGTTGTTTCTTCTTACATCGGTGGTATGAATTTCAAGAAGGAAAAGCTTCTTCTTACTCTGGATTTTGAAGTTATTAATGCAGGCTACTCCGAAATTAAACTTGAAATAGAAGAAATGACAATTAAGGGTGACGGCTCTGAATCCTACTTCACAAAAAGTGAGCCTGTTATTACAGACGGAATCAAGGTTAAAGAGACCCTAAAGGGTGGAGTTGAAACAGGAGTAACTCCTAAGGCTGAAATTTGCGTTGACGATATGTTTTACAAGACAATGGCAGGTGATACCATAACCTATGAGGTATGGGTTGAAGCAGAGAAACTCCTTGAGGATGTTCAGGCTGTTATTACTTATGATGCAAGCAATCTGGAGCTTCTCACTACAAAGGGCCACAAGGCTTGTCCCAATCTGAAAAACATCGCTGTGTTCAATGCCAATAAACCCGGTGTTATCAGATTTAATGCATCTGCTTTTGAAGGTATTGATTTCACAGAAGAAAAGATACTTGTAACTCTGGAGTTTAAAGTTAAGAATAATAACTATTCAGAGATAGCTTTTACTATGGAAGAGATGACTATAGTAGGCGACGGAACTTTGTCTTACTTCACATTTGGCAGACCTGCTATCACAGACGGAGTTACCGTTACACAGAACCTTAAGGGCGGAAAGGATTTCGAGATAGTATCTGAGAGGTATGTTCTTGGCGATGCTAACGGCGACAATAAAGTGAACGTTAAGGACGCAACAGAAATCCAGAAAGCAACAGCCGGACTTCTCACCCTTAAAGAGACAGCAACACTCTCAGCCGATGTTGATGTGAACGAGAAAGTAAACGTAAAAGACGCTACTGCAATTCAGAAGAATGCAGCAGGTCTGGATGCAAATCTTCCTATAGGTAAGAATCTGATTGCATAATCAGGTCTTAAAAGTATATATTTTCTGCCTGACGACATTAGCCTGTCGTCAGGCTTTTCTTTTGCACAGCATCTTCTTAAGATGTGATTGACGAAGCCGATTTTGTGTGGTAAACTATAGGTGTCGAATAAAAATGTCTTTAAATGCGGTACAGAGATGCCGACAAGATATGGTTTTCGTATGCTTTTCTTGTCTGCGTTTTGCAGACTTTTTCTTTTTACTAAGGCTTTCTTCGGAGGAACTCTTATGATTTTTAAGGCTAAAATGTTAGAGGAATCGGATATCAATCGTGCCCTTATCCGTATGGCTCACCAGATTTGCGAGAAAAACGGAGGAGTGGAAAACCTATGCCTTATCGGTATCCGTACCCGAGGAGTACCTCTTGCAAAGCGACTTGCGGATTTTATAGAGAAAATTGAGGGCAGGAGCGTAGAGGTCGGCGCTCTGGATATTACACTCCACCGTGACGATATAGCTAAAAAACTTTCTGCTCCCGTGGTGTCTTCTACCGATGTACCTTTTTCTATCGAGGGCAAGACGGTGGTGCTGGTGGATGATGTTATCTATACCTGCCGTACTGCAAGAGCGGCTCTTGACGCAGTTATGGCACTTGGCAGACCTGCAAGGATTCAGCTTTCGGTGCTTATCAACAGAGGTCACTCCGAGCTTCCCATTAAGGCAGACTTTGTGGGCAAGAATATCCCCACCTCACAGGAAGAAATCATCGCCGTAAGACTCAAGGAATGTGACGGAGAAGATTTGGTTGCTATTTACAGCAAATAAGCTGGGAGCCTTAAAAGCCCTCCTCGTTGAGGAGGGTGGCAAAACCGCAAGGTTTTGACGGGAGGAGTTTTGCGAAGAATTTAGTTTGTAGGAGTTTTACTCCCTCAGTCAGCTTGCGCTGACAGCTCCCTCGGTGGGTGAAGCCTTTATATTGTCGAAAAATATCGTAATTTTATATAAAAAAACAGACTCTTCTTCGAGTCTGTTTTTGTTATATATGGAAATTTCTTCTTTTGTATTGCAAAGATTCTTCTACAGTGCTAAAATTCATTTTAACCGATTTATCAAATTAAAGTAGGAGGTAATCTGAATATAATGAAAAAGATTAAAAGTGTTTTAAATCATATTTTTATTGACGGTCTTTCGGGTATGGCTTTGGGTCTTTTTGCCACTCTTATTGTTGGCACCATACTTGAGCAGATTGGCAAGTATGTGACTATGGCAAATACTGACATAGGATCATTTATTGTACTTGTGGCAAGTGCGGCGAAAGCTCTGACAGGTGCAGGCATCGGTGTGGGTGTTGCGGTTAAGTTTAAGCAATCCCCTCTTGTTACTGTTTCTGCGGCTGTGTGCGGTATGGTTGGTGCCTTTGCTTCCAAGATGATTGCAGGCACATTCCTTGTAAACGGTGTTGTTACCCTTGCGGGTCCCGGTGAGCCCTTGGGTGCTTTTGTAGCGGCTCTTGTGGGTATTGAGGTCGGCAGACTTGTGTCGGGTAAGACAGGACTTGACATTATTCTCACCCCTGTGGTGACTATCGCCGCAGGCTCAGTGGTAGGTCTTCTTGTTGGACCTCCTGTTTCTTCCTTTATGACAATGCTTGGTAACTTTGTAAACTGGGGTGCAGAGCAGCAGCCCTTCCTTATGGGTGTTATCGTTTCTGTCATTATGGGTATCGTTCTTACTCTGCCCATAAGTTCTGCGGCTTTGGGTGTGTCTCTTAACCTTTCGGGTATTGCGGCCGGTGCGGCTTGTGTAGGCTGTTCGGCTCAGATGGTGGGCTTTGCTGTGCAGAGCTTCAGGGAGAATAAGGTTTCGGGACTTATCTCTCAGGGTGTGGGTACATCTATGATTCAGATGCCCAATATCGTCAAAAAGCCTGTTGTGTGGCTGCCACCCATTATTACAAGTGCGATTTTAGGCCCTGTTTCTTCCTGTGTGTTCAAGATGGTTAATACTCCCATCGGCTCGGGTATGGGTACAAGCGGACTTGTAGGTCAGTTCTCCGGCTTTACCGCTATGACCGAGGCAGGTATGGAGCCTTATGCAGCAATACTTCAGATTCTTCTTATGCACGTTGTTGCTCCTGCTGTGCTTACGCTTATTATCAGCGAGGTTTTCAGAAAGCTGGGTATTATCAAAGAGGGCGACTTAAAGCTTTCGCTCTGATAAATTACAAAAACTCTTGACAAATTTTGTCGGTAGAGTTAAAATACAGACAAACAAAACAGGGGTGCTGACGGCAAGTCGGCTGAGATTGAGAATGAGTGCTTCTCGGACCCTATAACCTGATACGGGTAATGCCGGCGTAGGGAGTAGATACACTGATACTATCAGCACTGCGTACCGGTCGCAGTGCTGTTTTTTTATTGGCTTCTGTTTTGTTTAAAAATTTACAGAGGTGATTTGTTTGAATCAAAAGAAAAAGCGAATTTTAAAAATTGCAGAAAGTGCGGTTATGTTAGGTTTGGCTACTGCACTTTCAATGGTTATGCTTTTTCACCTGCCTGCAGGCGGAAGTGTTACCGTTTTCTCCATGCTTCCTGTGCTGATTATCGCATACCGCTACGGATTTCTGTGGGGTATAGGTGTGGGAGCAATCTACGGGCTTATCCAGATGATACTGGGAGTCAGTGCCCTCTCTTATGCTACAAACGCTTTGGCGGCAGTGTGTATAATTCTTTTTGATTATATCGTTGCCTTCGGTGTGCTGGGCTTTGGCGGTTTGTTCCGCAAATTCAAAAGTCAGGTAGCAGGCTTTTCCATAGGTGTAGTGATTGCATGTGTGCTTCGCTTTCTCTGCCATTTTCTTACGGGCGTTACTGTATGGGCAGACTATAGCGACGGAATGTGGGCAGTTGTAAGTTATTCTCTTGTTTACAACGGTTCATATATGCTGCCCGAGATGCTGATTACTCTTGTTGTCGGTGTGGCTGTTGTGTCGGTGCTGGATTTGAGAAGCGATAGCATAAGACCTTTAAGAAGAAGTAAATAAAAAGAAAAGAGTAAACAAAAAGCAGGCAACGCATGTGCACAGCGTTGCCTGCTTTTTTATCCCGTGTAAAAACAGTCCTGCTTCCATTTTGCAGGGTTTGTGTCTACGTATTCCCATATTCTGAGGTAGTCCTTTTCGCCTCGGATAATATGGTCGTGGAAGGAGCGTTGCCAGACCTTACCTTTAAAGATGTTATTGTGGATAGCTTTTGATGAGTTCATTTTTATGTATCCTACAACCATTTCGATTATATCTCGTTTTCGTAGGGGCGATTCACGAATCGCCCGCGAATGTTCGTTGTCCTCGATTACTATAATCAAATGGATATGGTTTGGCATAATAACATATTTATCTATTGTCACACCAAAATGCTCGGGAATATTGCAGATAATATCATCAACGATTTTTCCTTGCGGAGTCAGTAGTGTTTCGGGCGATTCATGAATCGCCCCTACGTTGTTATCTTGAATTGTGCAGATTCTTGACAATATGTTTACTTTGTTGTGAGTGCATATTGTTGTGAAGTAATATCCCGGTGTACTGTAATCGTAACCTTTGAGCCTTGGGGATTTGCGTTTGGGTAAATCCATAATCTCACCGCCCTGTTTGATTATATCATGGTATTGTAAATTATTAAAGGCTGTTCCTATTTCAGAAACAGCCTCTGTTTTTATTGTTTTATGAGTTTTCGTACTCGACTTTTTCGGGCTGCGGTGGTCGGCGCTTAATCCAGCTTGTTCATTACCATACCTGTAATCATCTTGGGATAGAAGTAGGTGGATTTCTGGGGCATTTTCTCGCCAGCGGATGCTACATCGCGGATTTCTGTAACCTTGGTGGGATTGAGCACGAAGGAACACTGGGCTTTGCCACTATCTACAACAGAGAGTGCTTCCTCGAAGAATTTGGTATAAGTAAGGTTAATCTGCTGTGCCATATTCTCCTTGTCGATACCGAAGATTTTCTCAAGGATAAGGGAGTGGAGTACGGAAACATCAAGCTGACGGGAAGCTGTGCACATATCGGGAAGAACAGTGTCCATAACAGAAATATCTTTGAGAGTCAGCAGATACCACTCGCCCTTGCCTGTGTAGAAGCCGAATGCCTTTTTGCCCTCGGCATCCTTTTCGGAGAGAATTTTCTCCATACCGTCTGCGGTTGCGAATTTCTCAACGTCAAAATACTCCTCGCACTTTGCAAGAACTGTGTCTTTGTCGAAGGTATTTAAATCTCTTACGATTCTGTGAGTGGGGAATACCACAAGGCCGGGATGACCCATGTCGCAGAGGAAGATCATCTGGTAGTCCTGAGCATCGCCCTCTTTGGAGATACCTTGCTCACGGCAGTAGTTGCGGTAATTGAGAGCGGTTTCGTAGCGGTGGTGACCGTCTGCGATGTAGATTTTTCTATCATCGAAATCAGTAACCAGCTTTGTTATAGTTTCTTCGTCTGTAACAATCCACATACGGTGGGTGATATTATCTTCGTCGGTGAACTCCATATCGGGAGCACCCTTGGAGAGTGCGTCGATTGTTGCGAGGGAGGTGTGCTCCTCGTCCATATAAAGACCATAAATCTGAGAGAAATTGCAGTTTGTAGCCTTCATAAGATTGAGTCGGTCTTCTTTTGCCTTGGAGAGTGTGAACTCGTGGGGAAGAACAACGCCCTTTGAGAACTCCTCAACCTTGAGTCTGCAGATAAGACCCTTAATGGAATTGCGGTTGCCGTAGGCGGTGAATTCCTCTTCGTAAACATAAAGAGCGGGTTTTGCTTCACGCATAAGGATACCTTTATCTTCCCAAGCTTTGAGTACATCGGATGCTACTGCGTAAGGATTTTCGCCGTCTTTGGGAAGCTCAAGACGAATGATGTTACACTCGTTGTTTTTGAGGAACTCAAGTCTTTGCTCCTCGTTGATAATATCGTAAGGGGGACAGCAGAGGGACTTGATGTTGCCTGCTGCTTCTGTGTTAAAGCGTAAGCCTTTGAATGCGCTTATCTGTGCCATAATAAAAACCTCCGTTTATAAAAAATAAATACACTAACAGTATATCAGCAAATTAAAGCGAATGCAACCAAAAAGTAATGCAGAATTAAAACAAAAGATACTTTCGTGAAAAGAGAGTGTCTTTGGTAACGAATTGATGTTTCAAAGAGAAAATTCGGGGGTGGATGAGAAGATTGTTTTTACTGCGTCTTTTAAGGGTAACACAGTGATTTCGGTATCGTTTTTAAGGTAAGATAACAGCTTCTCTATTTTATCCCAATCGTCTTTCATTTCGAATTCATAGGAATGACCTGCAATAACAAATAAAGAATTCTCCAAATCGTTTTTCTTGAATTTTTCAAGCTTTTCGTAGATGTCCGAATCGTCATACAGAGCATTTATGGGAATATGGTATCTGTCCTTGGGGGAGTATGTGTCGGTGAGGAAGGAATAGCGGATGTAATCGAGGTTTACGGTATCTTTAACAGTTTGGATATTTTGTTCTGTCTGGTCGTGAAAAGGGAAAGCAAAGCCTGTAATATCCCGAGAAAAAATATCTGTCAGATTTTTAATATCCTCTGCAACTTCTTTTGTTATTTCCTCATTTGTTAAAGAAGAAAAATAGGGGTGTGTAAGGGAATGGGAAGCAACCTCGTGACTGTCATACATATTTTTTGCTATGCTCGGGTCAAGTCTTTTTATGGGCTTACCTTCGTAATACCATACGAAATCCTTCAGACCGGAATTTATGTTAAGAGTTGCTTTTAAGTTATACTTATTAAGTAATTCTATAAATCTTTCATCATATATTGTTCCGTCATCGAAGCTCAGACTCACAATTTTCATATAATGCCTCCGTGAAGATTGACTTAATATCTGTTTTGACTATTATATCACAAGTGTAAAAATTCTCAAATATAATTTAATTTTAAGTTTTCATCCTCGGCACAGTCGCCTTCGAGTCCCTGATGACTCCACTTTTGAAATGGTGGGCCATCAGTATGTGTTTGTTGGAGAGTGTCGGCTACCTCGCATGATAGGGCGTGTTTCCTGACAGAAATTCATCAACGCTCTCCTTAAAAATGATTCCCCGAATCATTTTTGCCGTCGGCTTTCAGCGACTCCGCGCCTTAGCCTCGGCACAGTCGCCTTCGAGTCCCTGATGACGCCACTGTACTGATAAAACAAAAGACAGAGATACCATTTGGTATCTCTGTCTTTTGTTATGGTGGGCCATCAGGGACTCGAACCCCGGACCAACCGGTTATGAGCCGGTTGCTCTAACCAACTGAGCTAATGGCCCCTATCTGATAGCAAAAGTTATTATATCAATTAGAAGGGGCTTTGTCAATATTTATGTGCGGATTTTTTCTTTTATGAATTTTATGATTTTGTTGATTATGACATTGTATGGTGGTATAATATAGTATATTAAAGCTATTATGATTTTACATACTTTAAAAAGGAGCAAGGTGCATTGCTTGAATTTATAAACAATCTTGATTTTTTTGCGCTATATTGGGTGCAGGAGCATCTGCGGTGCTCATTTCTTGATGGGTTGTCCGCCTTTCTGAGTGTTACATTCAATGGCGGTGTAGGTTGGTTTGTTATTGTTGCCGTTATGTTGTTTTTTAAGAAGACAAGAGTCGCGGGAGTTGTGATGATGGTGTCAATCTTACTTGCCTTCTTTGTGGGCGAGTTGGCGCTTAAGAATATCATCGGCCGTGTGCGACCCTGCAATCAGGATTTGAGTGTGGTGTTGGCGGTGGACAGACCTTTGGCTTACAGCTTTCCGTCAGGTCATACGGGTTCTTCCTTTGCGGCGGCAACGGCTCTTTTCCTGTGCAACAAGAAATGGGGAGTGCCTGCACTTGTTTTGGCGACAGTTATAGGACTTTCCAGAGCCTACCTTTTTGTTCATTTCTTTACAGATGTGCTGGCAGGTGCGGTGCTTGGAATGCTTTGCGCTTTGGCTGTTTGGTATATATTTAAGAAATATAAATTTGATGATAGAATAACAGCCTTAGCAGGAAGATTGCATAAAGTTTTCAAGAATTAAGCGGGAGGGGTAACTCCCTCAGTCTTTCGGCTGATGCCGAAAGCCAGCTCCCTCGGGGAGTCTTTGGATACGACACTATTTGTATATAATAAAGGAGAATTATTATGAAAGAGCTTAAATCTGTAAATCTTTTTGATTTTGAAAAAACTATTGCAAAAAAGCTTTTTGAGAGGAAAGAGTATCCTTGGGAGCTTCTTCCTCTTATCTCTGATTACATAATGGAGCTGGGGGCTACACTTGACTTCGAGAAGTTCCAAAAAATTGGCGACAATATCTGGGTAGCAAAAAGTGCAAAGGTAGCACCCTCTGCATCTCTTAACGGTCCTCTCATCATCGACGAGGATGCAGAAATCCGTCATTGTGCTTTTATTCGCGGTAATGCAATTGTAGGCAAGGGTTCTGTTGTGGGCAACTCCACAGAGCTAAAAAACTGCATTCTCTTTGATTGTGTGCAGGCTCCTCACTACAATTATGTAGGTGATAGTATCTACGGCTACAAGTCCCACACTGGTGCAGGAGTTATTGCCTCTAATCTTAAGGCTGACAAATCACTTGTAACTGTTAACTTCCGAGGAGAGAAAGTTCCTACAGGGGTTAAAAAATTCGGTGCGATGATCGGTGACTTCGGCGACATCGGCTGTAATACGGTTATGAATCCCGGTACCGTTATCGGCAGAGGCTCAAATGTTTATCCTCTCTCTTTTGTAAGAGGTTACGTTGAGGCTAACTCTATTTATAAAAAGCAGGGCGAGGTTGTAGAGAAATGCTGATTTGCTTGGCTTTTCTGAGCATTTTAGTTATGGCGTTCATACTCTTTCGAAGGGTAAAGAGTTTAAATATCCGTTAAGGAGGAGAGTTTTTATGAAAAATAAAATAAGATTTTTATCGGTGCTTTTGGCGGCGTTCTTGCTGTTTTCGGCTGTACCCTTCAGTCTTTCGGCGGCGGAGAGTTATGTAGACCGCTTTGAAGGGTTTATTGACGATGAAGGCGGTATGGTTGAGTTTATCCCGGAAGAAAGCGGTTGGTATGGCTTCTATTCTGTTTCTAATGGTGATGCCTACGGCTATCTTTATGACGAAGAATTCAATGAAATCGCTTATGGCGACGATACTTACACAGATTTCAATTTTTATATCAAGGCTTATCTTTCTGCGGGCAAGACCTACTATCTGGAGGTCTACGATTATGCTGCTTATGAAGGCGAAGAAATTTGGATTGAGGTTTATGTTGAAGAAACAGTGGTTGCTATGGATGCAACTATTCTGTACGAGCCGGAAGATAAGACAGTTATTGAGGGAGCAGAGTACGAGACAGTAAACCTTGATGAGCTTGTGGTCGAGTTTGGGCTTTCTGACGGCAGCAAGGAAACTTGGAGCTATTGGCATGATAACACTGTAGCAAACAGCGTCGTTTTTTGGGGTTTTGCTTTGGATGAGAATGACGAGATACTTGTGGAAGATGGCAAGGTGATCTTATGGATAAACTGCGATGATGCTTATTTAGAACTGGAGTTTGAGGTCGTAGAAAATCCTGCAGAGAGTTTTGAGGTTGATGCAGAGCCTATTGTCCTCTACGAAAATTATGACGGTGTTCTTGATGAGGATACAGGTATATTCTATTATTGGTATCAATTCGGTATGGAAGACACCGTAACAGTGCATTACAAGGACGGCACAAGTGTAACCGATAAGGTGATGTTCTTTGCAGACGATTACGGTTGCCAAGTAGATACCTACGATACACAGGATACAGAGCCTTGGAAGGCTGGTAAAGATAACTTCTTCTATGCTACCTATCTGGGATTTGAGATAAAAGTGCCCGTTGAGATTGTACCGATACCCGTTAAGAATGTAGAGCTTACAAAGCTTCCCGATAAGACTGCGTACGAGTCTTGTTACGAGCCCTTGTGGCAGGGAGCGGAGGTTACCCTTACACTCAAGGACGGCAGCAAGGTATCTAAAACAATAAACGAAGATGACCTTATGTACAATGCTTATCTGGATGAATATACCCTTGAGGTTGGCGGATTTGAGGTGTATATATACCTTTGGAATGAAGGCTATGAGATTGCCTGCTTTGATTTGGTGAATACCATTGAGGGTTTTACCTTTATCGAGCCTAAAGCTATAGCAGACAGAACTGTAGTGCAGGCAAGCGAAACCGGTGAAGGTACTATTATTGATGTGGTGTACGAAGACGGGGAGAAAGAAACCTTTGAGTTCGATGTTATGGACTACTGGGATCCCATGGATATAAGTTTTGGCCGTATCAAGACAGAACACGGCTACACCGACTACACCATTGAGCCTGCGTATGAAGGAGAAGAAATCATAGGCTACGATATATGGTTCCTTAACGACTATGTGTTTGCAGAGCTTGATAAGATGATTTCTCTGCCCGAGGATGATTTTTGCTTTGCGGGCGATGCAGACGAAAACGGCACGGTTAATATCAAGGATGCTACCGCTATCCAGAAGCACACAGCAGGTATTATTACACTTTCCGATAAAGGCGAAAAACTTGCTGATGTTGACGTCAGCGGCTCTGTAAACGTAAAGGACGCAACCGCTATCCAGAAGTGGATTGCAGGCATTGAAACTGGCCTTTCTATCGGCGACTATGTAAACTGATATATCATATATTATATATAAGTGAATAGAGCAAAGCCTCCTCGGGTGTTACTCGGGGAGGCTTTTTGAGTGAATAGTGAAGAAGTGATGAATCATGGGGTACTGAGGTGAAGAAGAAGGGTAAAATTGTTCGGTTGCGTGAATAGGTTTCACTAATTCGTGATAAAATAAACTTTTTTAAAATTTATTATGATAAACTCAAATGGGAGATTAGTGTTTAGGCAGGGTGTGAAACCACAATATATAGGGATGATACAAAAATAAACACAAAATTTTGTATTGTGCAAGTTTAACAAAATTTTTGTAAAATATTTTCTTAATTTCTACAACGAAAAGTGCAAGAAAAAATGCCGAAAACCCTTGATTTTGCCCTATATATATATTATAATTAGCCCTGCGTGACTGCAATAAATGATATGCGATGACGCGGGAGGTTGCGGCGAACAGCCGGTTTTTCCGCTGAGTATGTCCGATTTCAAACCGGGCGAAAGTAAAATTTCACAGCACAAAACGGTCATTGGGGTTGCTATGCCCGTAGTGTGCACTTTTGCTTTTTTGGACTTCCCGGTTAACAGAAAAAGTTAATCGGCTTTTTTAATGCAGGGTGATGAAACACCCGGCCGTGTGTAAAGAAGCCCGAGTCCAGAAGGGCGAGTAAGCCCGCCAACTAAAATTTTTAAGGAGGCGTTTTTATGGCAGTCAAGGAAAAAATCAGAATCAGACTTAAGGGTTACGATCACCAGCTGGTTGATCAGTCAGCAGAGAGAATCGTGCAGACAGCTAAGCGTACAGGTGCAAGGGTTTCCGGTCCTGTTCCGCTTCCCACAGAGAAGCAGGTTGTTACAATTCTTCGTGCGGTTCACAAGTACAAGGATAGCCGCGAGCAGTTCGAAATGAGAACTCACAAGCGTCTTATCGACATCTTGAGACCCTCAAACAAAACTGTTGACGCTCTTACTAATCTGGAGCTCCCTGCCGGCGTTGAGATTGAGATTAAGTTCTAATTTGACTTAAGGTTCAGTTATCAACCTACAAGCAGACAGGGTCACGTCGGAGGATGACTACATCGCCCCCGACCAATAACCTAAATAAGGAGGAAATAAAAATGCAGAAAGCATTAATCGGCAAGAAGATCGGTATGACACAGATCTTCGACGAAAAGGGAAATGTAGTTCCCGTAACTGTTGTTGAAGCAGGCCCCTGCGTTGTTTCACAGAAGAAGACAGTTGAAACTGACGGCTACACAGCTGTTCAGATCGGTTTTGGTGATGTGAAGGCTCACAAGGTTACCAAGCCCATGCAGGGTCACTTCAAGAAGGCAGATGTTGCCCCCAAGAAGGTTCTCAAGGAGTTCCGCTTTGACGATTGCGACGCTTACAGCGTTGGCGATGTAATCAAGGCTGACATCTTCGAGGCAGGTATGAAGGTAGACGTTACCGGTACAAGCAAAGGTAAGGGCTACGCAGGCGTTATCAAGCGCTGGAACTTCGGCAGACTCAAAGAGACTCACGGTTCCGGTCCTGTTGCTCGCCACGGCGGTTCTATGGGCGCTTGTTCTTCTCCCTCCAGAGTATGGAAGGGCAAGAAGATGGCAGGTCACCTCGGTGCTGAGAAGGTTACAGTTAAGAACCTCACAGTAGTTAAGATCGATGCTGAGAACAACCTCATCGCTATCAAGGGTGCTATTCCCGGTGCAAACGGCGGTTACGTTGTAATCAGAGACATCAAGTAATAGGGAGGAGGAGTAATAATGCCTAATGTAGCAGTATTAGATATGGCAGGCAAGAAGGTTGGCACAATCGACCTCTCTGATGCTATTTTCGGTATTGAGCCCAACGAGGCTGTTATGCACGATATGGTAGTTAACTACCTCGCAAACCAGAGACAGGGCACACAGTCCGCTCTCACAAGATCCGAAGTTTCCGGCGGCGGCAGAAAGCCTTGGAGACAGAAGGGCACAGGCCGTGCTCGTCAGGGTTCAACAAGAGCTCCCCAGTGGACTCACGGTGGCGTTGCATTCGCACCCAAGCCCAGAAGCTATCGCTTCACAGTTAACAAGAAGGTTAGAAGACTTGCTATGAAGTCTGCTCTTTCCGCAAAGTGTGCTGCAGAGGAAATCGTAATTCTCGATTCTCTCACAATGACAGAGTACAAGACAAAGACAGTTGCAGCAATGCTCACAGCTGTTGGTGCTGACAAGAAGACACTCATCGTTCTTCCCGAGGTTAACAACTTCGTTATCAAGTCCGCACAGAATATCGCAGGCGTTAAGACTGCACAGGTTAACACTATTAATGTATATGACATCCTTGGCGCTGACAAGCTTGTTATTGTTAAGGATGCTGTTGCTAAAATTGAGGAGGTGTACGCATGATTTCTCATGACATTATCGTAAGACCTATCATCACTGAAAAGTCAATGATCGGTGCAGCTGAGAAGAAGTACACTTTCGAGGTTGCAAAGAAAGCCGGCAAGATTGAAATCGCTCGTGCAGTTGAAGAGATCTTCAAGGTTAAGGTAGCTAAGGTTAACACAATCAATGTTCGCGGCAAGTTCCGCAGACAGGGTCGCAGTGAGGGCTACACAAGAAGCTGGAAGAAAGCTATCGTTACTCTTACAGCTGACAGCAAGAACATCGAATTTTTCGAAGGCATGATGTAAGGAGGAGCATGAATAATGGCTATTAAAGTTTTTAAGCCGACTACAAACGCTCGTCGTAACATGTCGGTTACTGATTACTCTATCCTTTCCAAGGTAGAGCCTGAAAAGAGCCTGCTTGCACCGCTGAAGAAGAATTCCGGTCGCAACAGCTACGGCAGAATCACCGTTCGTCACAGAGGCGGCGGTAACAGAAGAAAGTATCGTATCATCGACTTCAAGAGACAGAAGTTCGATGTAGTAGGTACAGTAATGACTCTCGAGTATGATCCTAACAGAAGCGCATTCATCGCTCTCGTTCAGTACGAGGATGGTGAGAAGGCTTACATCATTGCTCCCGAAGGTCTTAAGGTTGGCGATAAGGTAGTTTCCGGTCCTGATGCTGACATCAAGGTTGGTAACGCACTTCCCCTTTCAGCTATCCCCACAGGTACATTCATCCACAACGTTGAGCTTTATCCCGGCCGCGGCGCACAGTTCGCTCGTGCTGCAGGTAATATGGCTCAGCTTATGGCTAAAGAAGACGGCATGGCTCTTCTGAGACTGCCTTCCGGCGAGCTCCGTAAGGTTCCCGCAGCTTGCATGGCTACAATCGGTCAGGTTGGTAATACCGACCACGAGAACGTTAAGATCGGTTCCGCCGGTAGAAAGAGAAACATGGGTTGGAGACCCACAGTTCGTGGTTCTGTAATGAACCCCTGCGATCACCCCCACGGTGGTGGTGAGGGTAAATCCCCCGTTGGTCGTCCCGGTCCTGTCACTCCTTGGGGTAAACCTGCTCTTGGTTACAAGACCAGAAAGACACACAACCGCTCCGATAAGTATATCGTAAAGCGTAGAAATGGTAAGTAAGGCGTAAGAAAGGAGCTTATATATTATGAGTAGAAGCATGAAAAAAGGCCCTTTTGTACAGCCTGTACTGCTCAAAAGGGTTAAGGAAATGAACGCTGCTGGCGAGAAGAGAATTCTCAAGACTTGGTCCAGAAGCTCAACAATTTTCCCTGACTTTGTAGGTCACACATTTGCAGTCCATGACGGACGCAAGCACGTTCCTGTATATGTAACTGAGGATATGGTTGGTCACAAGCTCGGTGAGTTTGCTCCCACAAGATCTTTCAGAGGTCATGCAGGTTCCAAGACATCAAGATAATAGCGGAAGGAGATCAAAGAAATGGAAGCTAAGGCATATCTTAATTATGTCCGTATTTCACCTCGTAAGGTTAGCATCGTTCTGGATCTTATCCGTGGTAAAGATGTTAAACTCGCAGAGGCAATTCTCAAGCACACACCCAAGGCAGCTTGCGAGCAGCTCCAGAAGCTTCTCAAGTCTGCTATTGCAAATGCTGAGAACAATCACGATATGGATACATCCAAGCTCTACGTTGCAGCTTGCAGCGTAAGCCAGGGTCCCACACTCAAGAGAATCCGTCCCCGTGCACAGGGCAGAGCCTTCAGAATCAACAAGAAGACTTCCCACATCACACTGGTTCTCAAAGAGAGAGAAAACTAAGAAGGAGGTAAATAGTCATGGGTCAGAAAGTTAATCCCCACGGCATACGTGTTGGTGTTATTAAGGACTGGGATTCACGCTGGTTCGCTAATAAAAAGGACTTCGGTGACACACTTGTTGAGGACTATAACCTCCGCAAGGAACTGAAGAAGCAGCTCTACGCTGCAGGCATCGCTAAGATTGAAATCGAGCGCGATGGCAAAAAGGTTAGAATTCACATTCATTGTGCAAAGCCCGGTATGATTATCGGTAAGGGCGGTGCAGAGATCGAGAAGCTTCGCCTTCAGTGCGAGAAGATGCTCGGCGGCAAGGCTTGTGCAATCAACATCGTAGAGGTTAAGATGCCTGATGTAAACGCACAGCTGGTTGCAGAGAGCATTGCACAGCAGCTCGAGAAGAGAATTTCTTATCGTCGTGCTATGAAGCAGGCTATCGGCAGAGCTATGAGACTTGGTGCAAGAGGCATCAAGACACAGTGTTCCGGTCGTCTCGGTGGCGCAGAAATCGCTCGTAGTGAGCGTTATCATGAGGGTACAATCCCGCTGCAGACACTCCGTGCAGATATTGACTACGGTTTTGCAGAGGCTAATACCACTTACGGCAAGATTGGCGTAAAGGTATGGCTGTATAAGGGCGAAGTTCTCGGTTTTGCAAACAACAACCAGAGAAACAACGATCGTCCCAGAAGAAATCGCAGGGAAGGGGGCAATAAATAATGCTGATGCCCAAAAGAGTAAAGTACAGAAGAGTACACAGAGGCCGTATGACCGGTAAAGCTTATCGCGGTAACACAGTTACTTACGGCGAGTTCGGTCTTCAGGCATTAGAGCCCTCCTGGATTACATCCAACCAGATCGAGGCAGCTCGTATCGCTATCAACCGTTATTGTAAGAGATTCGGTAAGGTTTGGATCAAAATCTTCCCCGACAAGCCCGTAACAGCTAAGCCTGCTGAAACCCGAATGGGTTCCGGTAAAGGTTCACCCGAGTACTGGGTAGCAGTTGTTAAGCCCGGCAGAGTTATGTTTGAACTCGCAGGCGTTGATGAGAAGATCGCTCGTGAGGCTATGCGTCTTGCAGCTAACAAGCTTCCCATCAAGTGCAAATTTGTTAAAAAATCTGATCAGGAGGTACAGCAGTAATGAAAGCAGCAGAACTTAAGAAAATGAATGCTTCCGAGCTTCAGAAGAAGCTTGCTGACCTCAAAGAGGAGCTTTTTAACCTCAGATTCCAGCTTGCTATCAATCAGCTCGAGAACCCCATGCGTATTCAGGCTGTAAAGAAGGACATCGCTAGAGTTTCTACCGTTCTTCGTCAGCTCGAGCTCGAAGCTCAGAACTAAGGGAGGACGAAAAAATGGATAGAAATATGAGAAAAACAGTTATCGGTAAGGTTGTAAGCAACAAGATGGATAAGACCATCGTTGTAGCAATCGAGGATAGCGTAAAGCATAAGCTTTACAACAAGATCGTTAAGCGTACAGTTAAGTACAAGGCTCATGATGAAGAGAACATCTGCAGCATTGGCGATAGAGTAAAGATTATGGAGACTCGTCCCCTCTCCAAAGACAAGAGATGGAGACTTGTTGAGATCGTTGAGAAAGTTAAGTAAGGAGGGAACACGATGATTCAGCAGCAGACATATTTGAAGGTTGCCGATAACACAGGTGCAAAAGAGCTTATGTGTATCCGTGTTCTCGGTGGTACCAGAAGAAAGTATGCAAACATCGGTGATGTAATCGTTGCTTCTGTTAAGAAGGCTGCTCCCGGCGGCGTTGTTAAGAAGGGTGACGTTGTAAAGGCTGTTGTAGTACGTTCTGCCAAGGGCGTTCGTCGTGACGACGGCACATACATTCGCTTCGATGAAAATGCAGCAGTTATTATTAAGGAAGATAAGAACCCCAAGGGCACTCGTATCTTCGGACCGGTAGCAAGAGAGCTTCGTGATAAGGATTATCTCAAGATTCTTTCTCTCGCTCCCGAAGTACTTTAATGGAGGTGTCAACAATGTCTAAAGTTCATGTAAAAACAGGTGACACCGTCATTGTTATGAGCGGTAAGGATAAGGGCAAAAAGGGCAAGGTTCTTGCTGTTAGCCCCAAGGAAGGCAAAATCATTGTTGAGAAGATTAACATGGTTTCCAAGCACGTTAAGCCCAGAAAGATGGGCGAGCAGGGCGGTATCATTAAGGCAGAGGGTGCATTCTATGCATGCAAAGCTCAGATCTACTGCTCTTCTTGCAAGAAGCCTTCAAGAGTTGCATATAGCGTAGCAGAAGACGGCACAAAGACCAGAATCTGCGCTAAGTGCAAGAAAGCACTTTGATAAGGAGGACATTTAGAAATGGCAAGACTTAAGGATTTCTATAATAAGGAAGTTGCTCCTGCTCTTCAGAAGAAGTTCTCCTACAAGAGCGTAATGCAGATTCCCAAGCTTGATAAAATCGTTATCAATGTAAGCAGCGGTGAGGCTAAGGATAACTCCAAAATGATGGATGCTATCTGCACAGACCTCGGTGCAATCACAGGCCAGAAGGCTATGATTTGTAAAGCTCGTAAGTCCGTTGCTAACTTTAAGCTCCGTGAGGGCATGGCTATTGGTGCAAAGGTTACACTCAGAGGCGAGAGAATGTACGAGTTCCTCGACAGATTCTTCAATGTAGCACTTCCCAGAGTTCGTGACTTCAGAGGTATCAACCCCAACTCCTTCGACGGCCGTGGTAACTACAACATGGGTGTTAAGGAACAGCTTATTTTCCCTGAAATTGATTACGATAAGATTGACAAAATCCGCGGTATGGACATTTGCTTTGTTACAACCGCTAAAACAGACGAAGAGGCTCGTGAGCTCTTAACACTCATGGGTGCTCCCTTCGCAAAGTAAGGAGGTATTACTGTGGCAAAGACAGCTATGAAAATTAAGCAGCAGAGAACACAGAAATACTCTACAAGAGAGTATACAAGATGCAAGATCTGCGGCAGACCCCACGCTTATCTCCGTAAATTCGGTATTTGCCGTATTTGCTTCCGTGAGCTCGCATACAAGGGCGAGATTCCCGGTGTAAAGAAAGCAAGCTGGTAATTCATCAAAGGAGGAAATTTATAATGCAGATTACTGATCCTATTGCTGACCTTCTTACCAGAATTCGTAACGCAAGCTCAGCAAAACACGACACAGTTGATATCCCTGCATCAAATATGAAGAAGGCTATTTGCCAGATTCTCCTTGATGAAGGCTATATCAAGAATTTCACAGTAACAGAAGACGGCAAGCAGGGTATCATCACAGTTGTTCTCAAGTACGGCGAGGATAAGACTCCCGTTATTACAGGACTTCGCCGTGTATCCAAGCCCGGCCTGCGTATTTATACCGACGTAGAGAATATGCCTAAGGTTATCAAAGGCCTTGGCGTTGCTATCATCTCCACATCCAAGGGCATTATGACAGACCGTCAGGCTCGCAAGGAGAATGTTGGCGGCGAGGTTCTTGCGTTTGTTTGGTAAGGAGGTGCGAAGATGTCTCGAATTGGAAGAAAACCTATAAATATTCCCGCCGGCGTAGAAGCTAAATTCGAAAACGGCGTTATGACTGTTAAGGGTCCTAAGGGTACTCTTACACAGAACATTCACCCCAACATGACAGTTGAGGTAAACGGTGCAGAGATTAACGTTACTCGTCCCAATGACGATAAGGAAAATCGCTCACTTCACGGTCTGACCAGAACACTCATCTTCAATATGGTTGTAGGTGTATCTGAGGGCTACAAGAAGGAGCTCGACGTTAACGGTGTTGGTTACCGTGTACAGAAGCAGGGTAAGGATCTTGTTATGAACCTTGGTTATTCTCATCAGGTAATTATGTCTGATAACGAGGATATTACAATTGAGGTTCCCGGTCCCAACAAAATTATTATCAACGGCATTGACAAGCAAAAGGTAGGTCAGTTTGCTGCCGAAGTTCGTGCTAAGCGTCCTCCCGAGCCTTACAAGGGCAAGGGCATCAAGTATGTTGATGAGGTTATTCGCCGCAAGGAAGGCAAAGCCGGTAAGAAGTAATTTAAGGAGTGAATTAAAATGGTTAATAGACCTGATACAAAAAAGGCTCGTATTCAGCGCCACAAGAGAGTTCGTGGCAAAGTCAGCGGTACAGCAGACTGTCCCCGTCTTTGTGTATATCGCTCCACCAATAACATCTACGCTCAGATTATTGATGACGTAAAGGGTGTTACACTGGTTTCTGCTTCTTCACTCGACAAGAGCATTGAAGGCAATGGCGGTAACAAAGAGGCTGCAAAAGCAGTTGGCAAGCTCGTAGCAGAGCGTGCAAAGGAAGCAGGCATCACAGATGTTGTTTTCGACAGAGGCGGTAATATCTACCACGGCCGTGTTAAAGAATTGGCCGAAGGCGCTCGTGAGAGCGGCCTCAATTTCTAAGGAAGAGGAGGAATTACTTTGGCTATTATTGACGCATCCACAATGGATCTTAAAGAGCGTGTAGTTGCTATCAACCGTGTATCTAAGACAGTTAAGGGCGGACGTATCTATAAGTTCGCAGCTCTCGTAGTAGTAGGTGATGGCGAAGGCACAATCGGCTTTGGTATTGGTAAAGCCGGCGAAGTTCCCGATGCAATCCGCAAGGGCATCGAGGACGCAAAGAAGAATCTTGTAAAGATTTCTCTTCGTGGTACAACAATCCCTCACGAGGTTATCGGTGAGTACGGCGCAGGCAGAGTTCTTATGAAGCCCGCTGCACCCGGTACCGGTGTTATCGCAGGTGGTCCTGTTCGTGCAGTCCTTGAGGTTGCTGGTGTTAAAGACATCAGAACAAAGGCTCTGCGCTCCAACAACCCCTGCAACGTAGTTCGTGCTACTTTCCAGGGACTTCAGGCTCTTCGCTCTGCCGAGCAGGTAGCAGCGGTGAGAGGCAAGTCCGTTAAGGAAATTCTGTAAGGAGGGCCGCATAATGAAAATTACTTTGGTTAAAAGCCTTATCGGCTCTAAGAAAGATCAGATCGCAACCGCACACGCACTTGGTCTTCGCAAAATCGGCGACGTAACTGTTCAGCCCGACAATGCACAGACACAGGGCAAGGTTAAGAAGATCGTTCACCTCATTTCGGTTGAAGCTTAATAGGGAGGTGCGAATATGAGATTACATGATTTATCTCCTGTAGAGGGCTCCAAGAAGGCAGCCAAGAGAATCGGTAGAGGTCACGGTTCCGGTCAGGGTAAAACCGCCGGTAAGGGTCACAAGGGCCAGAAGGCAAGAGCAGGCCGTGGTATGAGAATCGGTTTCGAAGGCGGTCAGATGCCCCTTCAGAGACGTGTTCCTAAGAGAGGTTTCAATAACATCTTTGCTAAGAATATTGTTTCCGTAAACGTAGGTACACTCGAAAAATTTGACAACGGCACAGTTGTTAACGTTGAGGCACTTGTTGCTGCAGGTATCGTAAAGAACTCCTTTGACGGCGTTAAGATTCTTGGCAACGGCAATCTCACAAAGAAGCTTACTGTTCAGGTTTCTGCTTATTCCGAATCTGCTAAGGCAAAAATCGAGGCCGCAGGCGGAAAGGCAGAGGTGATCTAATTGTTTAAGACAATCAGAAACGCTTGGTCAATTCCCGATGTAAGAAAGAAGATTCTTTTTACTCTTCTCATTCTTGCTATCTACAGAATTGGTTGTGTTATTCCTGTTCCCCTCATCGATGTTGATAATCTTTCAAGCATCTTCGGTGACGGTTCTAACAACAATAACCTCTTGGCTTACCTTGACACCATTTCCGGTGGTGCTATGGGTAACGCAACACTGTTTGCTATGGGTATTACACCCTACATCAACAGCTCAATTATTATCCAGCTTCTCTGCGTTGCAATTCCTGCTCTTGAGAGACTCTCAAAAGAGGGCGAAGATGGAAGAAAGAAAATTGCTACAATTACCCGTTACCTGACCGTTGGTCTTGGTCTTATTCAGGGTACAGCATTCTTCTTCTACCTTAAGGGTTCAGGTCTTGTACTTGCAGACAAGGGTACATTTGCAATGTGGTTCGCTGCATTTGTAATTGTTCTTTCCTTCACAGCCGGTACAGCACTTATCATGTGGCTTGGTGAGCAGATTAACTCAAAGGGTATCGGTAACGGTATCTCTATGATCCTCTTCGCAGGTATCGTAGCAGGTCTTCCCAAGATGCTCTATTATATGTTCCCCATCAATGATGATGCTATTTCCAATCTTAATGTATACGGCAGCTACTGGACACAGGCTTCCGTATTCGGCAAGACACAGTACTATGTACTTGTTCCCTTGTTCATTCTCCTCTTCCTTGCTATGATCTGGGTTATCACCTTTATGCAGGATGCAGAGAGAAGAATCCCCGTTCAGTATGCAAAGAGAGTTGTAGGCAGAAAGATGTACGGCGGTCAGTCCAGCAATCTTCCTATCAAGGTTGCAATGGGTGGCGTTATGCCTGTTATCTTCGCTTCCTCTATCCTCTCTATTCCCAGCACAATTGATCTCTTTGTAGATCAGGCTGCAGGCGGTTTTGCAGATAAGCTCTTCAAGGCTTTCAGCCCTTCAGGTTGGCTTTATCTCGTACTTTCCTTCCTGCTGATCCTTGCTTTTGCATACTTCTACACAACTATTCAGTATAATCCTATTGAGATGGCTAACAATCTCAAGCAGAATAACGGTACTATCCCCGGCATCCGCCCCGGTAGTCCCACTGCAGACTTCATTAAGAAGATTCTCTCCAGAATCACTCTTATTGGCGCTCTGTTCCTCGCTTTCATCTACCTTGTTCCCAGTGTTTACACAGCAGTAACAAAGATGACAATGCTCTCTATGGGTGGTACATCTATCATTATCGTTGTTGGTGTTGCACTTGAAACAGTTAAGCAGCTTGAAAGCCAGATGATGATGCGTCATTACAAGGGCTTCCTGGACTAATCTAATTTAAAGGAGAGTAGGATTATGAATATTATTCTCTTAGGTGCTCCCGGTGCCGGTAAAGGCACACAGGCAGCAGTTATCTGTGAGCACCTGAATATCCCCACAATCTCTACTGGTAATATTATCAGAGAGGCGCTGAGAACCGGCACTGAGATGGGACTGAAGGCTAAATCCTTTATGGATGCAGGCAAGCTTGTTCCCGACGAGGTTGTTATCGGTATCATCGAGGAAAGACTCCAGAAGGACGATTGTCAGAATGGCTTTATCCTCGACGGTTTCCCCAGAACAATTCCTCAGGCCGAGGCTCTGGACAAGATGGGCGTTGTTATCGACAAGGTAATTGATATTGAAGTACCTGACGAGACAATCGTTACACGTCTGTCCGGACGCCGCGTTTGTGAAAAGTGTGGCAGACCCTATCATATTGTAGACCTGAAGCCTCAGGTAGACGGTGTTTGCGACGACTGCACAGGCGCCCTTATTCAGCGCAAGGACGATCACATTGATACTGTTAAGGCAAGACTTGACATCTATCACAATGAGACAGAGCCCCTTAAGGATTACTACGGTAAGCAGGGTAAGCTCTTTGTTGTTGAGGGTCAGGCAAAGGTTGAGGACACAACTGCTTTAACGCTCAAGGCACTTGAGGCTTAATCTATGGTAGTTATCAAGACTGCACGCGAGCTTACACATATGCGTGAGGCTTGCAGGATTTCCGCTAATGCTTTAAAGCTGGCGGGTCAGGCGGTTGAGCCGGGTGTTTCGACACTTGAGATTGATACTCTTATCCATAAATACATCGAGAAAGAAGGCGCTCGCGCCTCCTTTCTCGGGTATGGCGGCTTCCCAAAGAGTTCTTGTATCTCTGTAAACAATGTGGTTATCCATGGCATACCGAACAAGAACTGCATTCTTAAAGAGGGTGACATCGTCTCTATTGATGTTGGCGCTTTCTTTGAGGGTTTTCATGGCGATAACGCCTACACCTTCCCCTGCGGTAAGATTTCAGACGAGGCTGCGGCACTGCTCAAAGCCACAGAGGAATCTCTTTATGAGGGTATAAAAGCTGCTCAGGCAGGAGGCAGGGTAGGAGATATAGGCCACGCAGTTCAGAGCTATGTCGAAGCTCGCAGTTACTCGGTGGTACGAGATTTTGTCGGCCACGGCGTAGGTGCGAATTTACACGAAGAACCAAGCGTACCAAACTATGGCACTCCCGGTCGAGGTGTGCGACTCGTTCCTGGTATGACTATTGCCATTGAGCCCATGATCAATATGGGTACTCACAAAGTAAGGGTTCTTGATGACGAGTGGACTACCGTCACAGAGGACGGAAGCCTCTCCGCTCATTTCGAGCATACAATCGTAATTACTCCCGATGGTCCGAAGATCCTCACGATTGCGGACAACGAGGTGAGTTTATGAGTATGAGTCGAGGCTCTGTTGTCAGAGCAAAGGCAGGACGCGACAAAGATAATTTCTTTGTGGTTCTTGAGGTTTCAGAGGGCTATGCTTTGATTGCAGACGGTAAACGCCGAAAGGTAGAAAATCCGAAACGCAAAAAGCTTATTCATCTGAGTGAGACCAAAACCACTCTGACAGAAACAATGGATACTAACCGTAAAATAAGAAAAGCTCTCTCTGATTTCAGCGAGGGTACACTTTAAGGAGGTTACATTATGTCAAAACAGGACGTTATTGAAATAGAAGGTACAGTTACGGATGCTCTTCCCAACGCACAGTTTAAGGTTGAGCTTCCCAACGGCCACTCAATTCTGGCTGTTATTTCCGGCAAGCTGAGAATGAACTTTATTCGAATCCTTCCCGGTGACAAGGTTACTGTGGAGATGTCTCCATACGACCTGACAAGAGGTAGAATCACTTGGAGATCCAAGTAAGTAAACAATGATTTTTAGAAAGGAATGATTATTCATGAAAGTCAGACCTTCAGTTAAGAAAATTTGCGAAAAGTGCAAGGTAATCAAGAGAAAAGGCAGAATTATGGTAATCTGCGAGAATCCCAAGCACAAGCAGAGACAGGGCTAATAACCCATTGGGTCGAAAGACTTTAAGTCAGGGCAAAGCCTTGACAACTTAAACTTTTAATTTAACTTAAATTTTATATGGAGGTGCAACCAATATGGCTCGTATAGCAGGCGTTGACTTGCCCAGAGACAAGAGAGTTGAAATCGGACTCACTTACATCTATGGCATCGGCAGAAAAACTGCAAACGATATTATTGCTGCAACAGGTGTTAATCCTGACACTCGTGTGAGAGATCTCACAGAAGACGATATTTCCAAACTCAGAGAATACATTGACCATAACTGCCGCGTAGAAGGTGACCTTCGTCGTGACATCGCATTCGATATCAAGAGACTTATCGAAATCGGTTGTTACCGTGGCGTTCGTCACAGAAAGGGTCTCCCCGTAAGAGGTCAGCGTTCTAAGACAAACGCTCGTACTCGTAAGGGTCCCCGTAAGACAATGGCTAACAAGAAGAAGTAAGGAGGGAAACACGAAATGGCAGTAAAGAACGCTAAGAAGACTGTTCGCCGTCGCCGCGAGAAGAAGAACATTGAAAGAGGCGCAGCACACATCCAGTCTACTTTTAACAACACAATTGTTACAATTTCCGATGTACAGGGCAACGCAATTTCCTGGGCATCTGCAGGCGAACTCGGTTTCCGTGGTTCCCGTAAGTCTACTCCCTTTGCAGCACAGTCTGCTGCAGAGACAGCTGCTAAGGCAGCTATGGAGCACGGCCTCAAGTATGTTGATGTATACGTTAAGGGTCCCGGCCAGGGTCGTGAGGCAGCTATCAGAGCATTACAGACCGCAGGTCTCGAAGTTACAATGATCAAGGACGTAACTCCGATTCCCCACAACGGATGCCGTCCTCCCAAGAGAAGACGCGTATAAAAGGAGGTAACTATTATGGCAAAGAATATGCAGCCTATTGCAAAGCGTTGCAGAGCACTCGGTATTTCCCCTGCTGTTATGGGTTACGCAGGCAAGTCCTCTAACAAGAACCCCGGCGGCACAATGAGAAGAAAGAAGAGCGAGTACTCCATGCAGCTCACAGAGAAGCAGAAGGTTAAGTTCATCTACGGTATCCTCGAGAAGCAGTTCAGAGCTTACTACGAGAAGGCTGAAAAGGCTGAGGGTAAGACAGGTGAGGAGCTCCTCACACTCATCGAGAGAAGACTTGACAACGTAGTATTCAGACTCGGTCTTGCTTCCACAAGACGTGAGGCAAGACAGCTTGTTTCTCACGCTCACTTCACAGTAAACGGTAAGAAAGTAAACATTCCTTCCTATCTTATCAAGGTTGGCGATGTTATCGAGGTTAAAGAGTCCAGCCGCTCCACAACTCGCTTCAAGGCTATCGCTGATGGCCAGACAGCAGCTGTAGCAGCTCCCAAGTGGCTCCAGAAGGATGCAAACCTTCTCGGCGGTAAGGTTATCGCTGCTCCCCAGAGAGACGATATTGACTTCCCCGTAGAAGAGCATCTCATCGTTGAGTTGTACTCCAAGTAATCCCTTTTTTAGTAGGTTTACAAAACATCTCAGCATGATGCTGAAAAATGTTAAGGAGGATGCACATGATCGAAATAGAAAAGCCCAGAATCAATACTGAAGAATTATCAGCAGACGGTAAATACGGTCGTTTCGTTGTTGAGCCTTTAGAGAGAGGCTTCGGCGACACACTCGGCAACGGTCTCAGAAGAGTACTGCTCTCCTCATTAGAGGGTGTAGCAGTTACATCTATCAAGATTGACGGAGTGCTCCACGAGTTCTCTACAATCGAGGGCGTTAAAGAGGATGTTACAGAGATCGTTCTCAATATGAAGAGCCTTGTTGCTAAGCTTTCCTGCAATGGCCCCAAGGTTGTTGAGATTTCTGCAGAAGGTCCCTGCAATGTTACCGCTGATATGATCAAATGTGACAGCGAGGTTGAGATTCTTACTCCCGACCTTCACATTGCAACACTCGGCGAAAACGCAAAACTCAATATGGAGATCACTCTGGACAGAGGCAGAGGCTATGTTCCCTCAGAGAAGAACAAGGCTCTCAGTGGCAACAACGTTATCGGCGTTCTGCCTGTTGACTCCATTTATACACCTGTGCTCAAGTGCAACTACACGGTTGACAACACCCGTGTAGGTCAGATTACTGACTACAATAAGCTCACACTTGATGTTTGGACAAACGGTGTTCTTAATGCACAGGAAGCTGTATCCCTTGCAGCAAAGGTTCTCACAGAGCACCTCAACCTCTTCGTTGACCTCTCAGAAAGAGGCAGCCAGGACGTTATGGTTGTTAAAGAGGACTCCAGCAAGGAGAAGGTTCTTGAGATGACTATTGACGAGATGGATCTTTCCGTTCGTTCCTTCAACTGCCTTAAGCGTGCAGGTATCGACACTGTTGAGGACCTTATCGCAAAGAGCGAGGAAGAGATGATGAAGGTTCGTAACCTCGGTAGAAAATCTCTTGAGGAAGTTATGCAGAAGCTTGCTTCCCTCGGTTTTAGTCTTCATTCAGAGGACGACTGATAAACCCTTTTTATAATTCGATAAAGGAGTGAATTTTAATGCCCGGTACAAGAAAACTCGGAAGAGCTACCGCTCACAGAACAGCAATGCTCAGAGCAATGGTAACCTTCCTTTTCGAAAACGGTAAGATAGAGACCACAGTTACTCGTGCTAAAGAGGTTTCCTCTATGGCAGAGAAAATGATCACCATCGCTAAGGAGAATACTCTGCACAACAAGCGTATGGTTATGTCCTTTGTAACAAAAGAGGACGTAGCTCACAAGCTCTTCACAGAGATCGCTCCCAACTACAAGGACAGAAACGGTGGCTACACACGTATCACCAAAATCGGTCCCCGTCGTGGTGACGCAGCAGAGATGGCAATCATCGAGCTTATCTGATCAATCTATTGAACTTCAAAATGGGACAGCAATGGTTTATGCCTTGCTGTCCCTTTGAATACCAGATATGTGTTACTGATATGAATTTAATATTTCCGCCCGTGGCGCAGTTGGATAACGCAGCAGATTCCGATTCTGAAGATCGGGGGTTCAAATCCCTTCGGGCGGGCCAGAAAAGAACCCACATTTGTCTACGACAAGTGTGGGTTCTTTTCAACTAAATCCACCCTATCGGGTGGGTGAAATCATATTCGATGATGAAATCCCCTACGGGGATGAAATCCGCCTTGACGGCGGGCGGGTGGATTTAATTTCATCTGCGAAGCA
>SVQA01000017.1:10422-12435 GCA_015065545.1 Oscillospiraceae bacterium | reverse complement strand
AGTATAAACTTTTTCTGCTCAAAGGATCTGAACTTATTGATATCATGTTCCATTACAGTTGTGTCCAGAATGAAAGCAATGGCTTCGGGATAGTATTTGTTATAGAAACGACACACAAAATCGACTGTGTCACCACCTGTCTGCTCATAATGGTTATACCAAAGGTTATCTCTGATTGTGATTTTGTCAGCACCTTCTCGCCATTCGAACTCAGAGCCTCTGCGTTTCACTTGTTCTCCGTTTCTCAGAAGCAGAGAAACAATATCGGCTTTATGAGCCTTGATTTTTTCTTCATTTGTAAAACTTCTTATATCCATTTGCATTCTCCTTATCCCATCTTCTGACCGTGTGCCTGTTTCTTCTCACGAATTACCTGTCTTAACTTGCGGTCAACAGTATCCTCAGATGCACCGTCATCGGTAATGCTGTCACCGATAATCTGTGATATTCTTGCAAATAATCTAAGCGTTGCAAGACCGACAGACCTCGAAGGACGAGAAGTAATGTCTACAAACTTTCCAAAGGTAACAGGGTTATTCACTCGCTTATCCCACGATATAGGCTCAGGAGTTGGAGTGACTGACTCGTTTTCCTCTGTTGAAGCTGAGAACACTTTAGGTCTATCTTCATCCATATGCTCTGTGTTACCTGACAGTTTGAAGGCTTCCAGAAGCACAGCATTTCTTATGGTTTTGAATTCATTATTTTTTGAAAGTGGTATTCTGTCAGGCATACTGTCCTGATAGATTTTAATGACATTCTCTCTTTGCTCATACCAAAGATCATAGAGTCCTCTGATATGACTGTCCTTTGCAATCTCATCTACAATACCGTCCACAAGATTTTTGAGCCTTTTGGGAAGATAACCGTAGACCTTCTTGCCGTTATATGATTTAAGTTCCTGCGATAACTCTGTAAGTAAACTTTCAACGTGATCAGTCTGATACTCACCGCTATTCATCTTTGATACAATTTGAGCAATCCTTTCTTTACTTTCCTGACGGAGTTTATCTCTTTGAACGGTTTGCTCATCGTAGATATGATATAAGTCTTGCTTAAATATTTCTCTTGCAAATTCAGATTTGAATTTCAGCAAACCTTCTTCGCTCATATACGGAGTCTTGCCAACAGAGTAAGAAACCAGATGTATATGGGGATGACTTCCCTCATTGTGAAAGGCTGCATACCACCGAAGGTCATTTAGTGGAATACCCATGTGTTTTGCAAGCGAGTCGACTTTACCCCTGAGCATATCTTTCCAAGCCTTTGCATTATCGAAGCAGAGCTTCTCTGCATCCTCTCTGCGAAGAGACATTATGGTTGTCCAAACCAGACCTTTATGCTCGGCAACTTCTTTGGCAACTTTCGAAAGACTTATGGGTTTATCATCCTGAGAGAACAAACCATGAGTACCTTCTTTTTCTACACGAGGTCGCATAGCAATGTATTTTACATAGTTATTCTTCTTACCTATGAGGTCAATGTTTTCTTCAATGGCCTGGGAGATAAACTGTGAGGCGGTATATTTGTTAGGCTCTTTCATGTAATCCTGATACTCAAAAGAGTCTGTGCTGTTTGGAAAGTCTTTCCTGATATTATCTATAAGCCTTTTCTGTTCAACAGTTGCAGGCTGAGTTTTCCACGATTCATCACACTTTTCAACCTCGTCACGGGTAGCAATATACTTTACAAGGTTGCAGTTATGTTTTTTGCTGCCCTCTCTTATGTATCGCCATTTCAAAATAAACCGTGCCATACTTAGTTACCTTTCTGATATCTTACGACATCTTCAAAGGAAATTCTGCCGTTAAGTCTTTTGACTTCGCTGACACACTTTGCACGGAGTTTATATAAAGTGTCCTCGTCTACATTATAAGTTGCCGCCATTATATTCATCAGCATTGCAAGCTCTACGGACTGTTTGAATACAAGAGATGAGATTCTGTTTTCAAAACTATCCATAGCACCTTTTACTGCTGACACTATAACCGCAGGATAATAGTCGAGACAATC
>SVQA01000017.1:0-10322 GCA_015065545.1 Oscillospiraceae bacterium | reverse complement strand
AAGAAGTCACGCACTCCTGCAGGAACATTTTTTTCATACAAATATTCCAAGGCTTTTTTCATCTGTTCCTCGACTGTGGTGTCTTTCTTTTCGAGATAGATTTTAAGAGCCTTGATTTTGTATTCATCAAACTCGACTGATACATTTACTGTTTTCATTTTCTTCACTCCAAGTTTATAGGTTTGAGTTCGTTATCCGAACTCCATTCTTCATAGGATTCAGAAACATCACGGGTATCGGCAACATCAAGATCTGTTTCATTCCACTCTGCTCTGGCAATACAACAATTTCTGAAAGATGCCTTTCCCACATAACAAGAATTAAACTCAGCACCTACAAAGCAAGAGTGAGTTGCCATAACCTTTTCCATATTGCAATTATTAAAATGCGAATATGAAAAATCAGATTCTTCGCAGACCACGGATGACATATTGCATCCTATGAACCTTGCACCTGTTAAGTCGGAAGAACACAACCCTGCATCAGTAAGGTTACAGTTAATGAATACAGTGTTATTGAAAACTGCACCATTAAGCTGTGCATTGGTAAGGTTTATGTTTTTCAAAACACAGTTTGAAAAATCAGCCTGTTCTCCACCTTCGTCATAGGTAAACAAGGTGTGCTTCGCAATAATCACATCTGCTTCTTCCTGAGTAAGAACTCTGCCTTTTCCTTCACCGAAAGTAGAAAGTATATATTTCGGATTCACCGTGACTCCGATTTCTGAAGTGAATGTTTCAACGGTATCAAATTCTTCTCTTTCAGAAAGCATTTCGCCAAGGAGCGAGTAACTGAACATAGGATCATCCACAGAGATGGGAATATCGTTATCTCTTATGTTGTAATAACCGTCCTGCTGATTATCCAGAACCTTTCTTACAACCTCATCTGCAACATCTCGCATCTGCTTTGTGAAATCTCTCAGCGATTGATACTGATTAAGCTCTGCAAGCTGTCTGCCGTTAGGAATATGAGCTGTGTATCTTGCGTAATTACAACCCTGAGTATCAACGAGGATTCCTTCATCGTAACCTTCTCCGAGAACAAGAAGACATCTTCTGATGTTATCTTCATCAAAACCCATAAGGTCGATGTTATCCATAAGGAATGACTGATCTTCAAGCAGATGGTTTTTGAAGTAGAAGAAGTTGTTTGTCGGCAATTCAATTATCTTTGCCACAATACAGGGTTCTGATTCGATTTCAGAATCTTTCCTGTTCATCACCGCATCAAGTTCTATCACGTTATTTCACCTCACATTCCAAAACACGGTTCGTCAGAAAATCTTCATCTTCCGATTCATCAGACTCATCCATATCTTCGTCATCGGCAAAAGCCTTTTCCATATTCTCGTCATACTTATCGGAGTATAACTGATATGTTTCTCCACCAATCTGCTCTAAAAATTTCTTATCAAATTCCCACATTGGATATGTACAATATCCGCTTTGCTTTGTAAGACCGGTATCTCTTGCAATACCTGTTTTCAAAATCTCCGAAGCAAAGGGACAGTTGTTTGTGTCAATGTATGCATAGTTTTTCATACCGATAAACTCATGGAAGTTTACGGTTAAATTTGCATAGGGTTCTAAGGTACCCGAATCTTTGCAGTAAAGACGGATACCGAGATTGAACTGAGGCTTACCCATATAGTCAATGCTGTTATATAAAACTACTTCGGGTGTCAGTTCTACAAGCGTTCCTGTTACACCTCTGACCACAAAAGTCCTTGGCAATTCTTTCTGAGGTTTGTCATACACAGAATTATCCGTAATATCCGCACCGAGCATACCAAGCATGGCAGATGCCTTTTCACTTGCCGATAAACCTTCGGGAGCGTTAGCTGCATAGATAGCCTGCTGTGCTAAATCCTCGCCTGTAATTAAGTCTGTAATTTCCTCTCGCTGATCTTTCTCAGCTTTGAAGTATTTATCCAAGGATTCAACATCGTATTTATGAAGTTCTTCTTTTGTTAATCCGATGTGTTTATGAAGGACTAAGTATAAATCCTCATCGTTATTGTGATGCTCGATCATCCAAGTGATGAAGTTATTGATGAGCTCATCTTTTCTCGAATCTGTTATTCCGATACCGAGATATTCTTTTCCAGATTTCAATTTGTTGTACTCTCCGTTTCTTCAATGTAATTTATGTAAGGGATTTTCAGCCAGTGTGTCCATCCTCTGTTATGAAGGTCTGTTGTAACAACACCGACTGTTGTTGTCATTGCTTCAACCACTTTTCCGTCACCCACATAGATACCTATGTGTCCCTGTTGCCACACTGCAAGTCCGGGGATATCGGGCATAGTTGAAAGCTCTCCTTTTTCAGTAGCCGCATCGTACATACCTCCTGCATCAACATCAGCCATTCCATTTGAGCCATACTCAACTTCTCCTGATTCGGGGTTGTACCAACCATAGCCTTTAATAAGACCTACACAGTCTGCACATCGCTTGCCCATCCAGTTGCTACGAATAAACTCCTCGTAAGGAACTACATCATCGGGATACTGATTCAGTTTGTAGGTAAGCATATCTTCATCAAGGATTGTTCCGAATGTGCCGTAGACATAACCCCACTGAGCATCGGAGGCATTCTTTGCCCAAGTAACCAAGTCGAGATTATTCTTGTTGCTTAAATCCACATAGTCCGATGTGTCTATATATGTGCTTCGCATAGTTCCCATAAGGTTTGTAAATTCTTCCACAGATATTTCTGTGCCGAATGTTGAATTCACCTTCTCTATAAGCTGTGCATCGGTTTGTTCCTCTGAAAAGCATCCCACAAGTTTTGATACAAAATCCGAGTCTGTTGCAAAGTCAGAAAGCGCAAGCACATATAGCACTTGTGCCTCTCCGACTCTCAAGGCCGAATATCCTGCTGTGGTCATTTCGTTTTCGATGCTGATCATTGTTTCTTCCATAGCTTCTAACGCCGCTATCTGTTCTTCGGACATATTCGCCTGAACAACTTGTTCAAACTGTTCCATATCAATTGAGAGGTCTGTCTGACTTAATCCCATTAAAATACAAAGGGGAGCCAGAACAATGCCTATCACTATACCGATAACGGTCATCAAAAACTTTCTGCCCTTTTTGTCTGATACTAAAGCAACTAAAACCTTCTTTGCGGCTACGGCAACGGCAGGAGCTGCCATTAACGACCACCTGCTTTACCGAATAGTTCTGCTTTATATTCCGGTGCTTTAACTTGAAGGAGATATACTTCGTTGCCACATATAAAAAGACAAGTTCCCTGTTCTGCATATTTAATGAGATCATATTGGCTTGTTTCAATTTGAACAGTATCTGTATATTCTTTCTGGTTAATATGTCCCGGATAAAACAAATACAGGTTTGTTGGAATACTAAAAAGAGGTTTTGTATACTCACGGATTGAAGGAAGTAAAAAATCCTCAATATTCTGAGAAGCCAGAATAATTGAGGAGTCTTTCTTACGAACACGCTTCATAGCGTTTCGTATATATTCAATTGATGTCAAATTCGTGAGGAACAGATAAAGCTCATCTATGGATGCTACGGTATTGCCTTTGCCAAGGAGCTGATTGTTCATATACGAAAGGATATTGAAAAGCATTGCGTCCTTGAGCTTTTTGTTTGCATCCATCAAACCTTTTACACAGAAGCATAAAAACTTGTCGTCCGTAATGTTTGTGTGTCCGTTAAAATATACACTTTCCGTACCTACACACATACTGTGAATACCGAGGCACACCTCTTGCAAAGTTTCTTCTGTATAGAGATATTTTCTCTTATGATCGTATGCATTGAACTCTTCTTCACAAAGCTTATAAAAGTCAGTCATTATCGGAAAGTCTGTCGGTTTAATTTTTTGGTAGTCGGTGCTATCAGTAATACCAAACCTCGCATACAGTTTTGCAAGAAGTATCTCAATGGTATCAATCTGTGTATCGGTAAAGTCCTTGTAGCTTCTAAAAAAATCTTTAAGAAAAGCAATATGCTGACTTAACCTTGTTGCCTTTCTAAATGCATCAGGAGATAGCGGTTCAATCTCGCCCGAACCATCTGACCAAGCTTTCGGTTCTAAGGGATTGATTATGTACTTTCCTTCAAGAAAATCAATATAGCAACCTCCAAGATTATTACAAAGATCTTCATACTCAGCCTCGGGGTCAAGACAGATTATGTTTTTGCCCGATTCTCTGATATTAGTGAGCAGGAGTTTCAGCAAATATGATTTACCCTGTCCTGAATTACCAAGTATCAGAATATTGCTATTTGTTTTATCCTCTGCTCTGCGGTCAAAGTCTACAAGGATATTTGTTCCAAACTTATCCCTGCCGATATAGATTCCTTTGGGATCGGTTTTACCTGAGAAGTTAAAAGGATAGAGATTAGCTACACTTGATACGGGCAACACTCGTTCAAACTGTGATCCGAAGCAGTTATACCCTGTTGGAACAACTGAAAGGAAACCTTCCTTCTGCCTCATAGTCAATTTTTCAACTGAAATTTTAGATCTTGTAAGTTCCATTGATATGTCGCTCTGCAACTCCCTGAGGGCTGATTTGCTTTTTGCTTTCAGTTCTATGAATACCGTACAATGAAGGAGACATTCTCTGTTCTTACGAAGATTTGCCAGCATATCAATTACATCCATAAGGTTTCCTTCAGCTTCAATGGTATCGTTCATATCATTGCCGCCGGATTTTAGCTTATTTCTTCGAGTAGCATTCTGAATAATCTTTCTTTGCTCTATGGAGTCAACCAAGCGATGATAGATTCTCAAAGTTACACCGTTTCTATCAGCAAGCTGAGAGAGGATTGCCTGTTCCTCTGTTGAGGGCGGATACTCTTTGATTACCCACACACATCTGTAACTATCTCCCACAATATAATAGTCGGATATAAACTTGATAGTGGCAGGCAGTATGCAGTCAAAAAAATCTTTTGTACGGATTTCTTCCACCTGTTCGGGTGTCATAACTTTAGGTTTTCTTCCCATCAGATTCCACCTCCTGTTCATAAAGTTTTTCTGTATCGAAGAACTGTTCACCATCTATATCGGACATATGTTCACCATTAAGGGATGCATCAAAATACAAGGCGAGAAATCTTTTGATTTCACTTTTTGAAAGCCTGTGTACTTCGAAGCCCTGCTCGGATATAGTCTTTTCAACACGGTTAGCAAGATTGAACACCTGAGGGGCTTTCATATTCTTGCACCTTGCTATAAAGAGGAACTGACGGGCTGTCGCCATTTCCATCTGTATGTGGTCCAGAAATTCAATGTCCTTTTTAATAATCTTGTTTATTTTGGGATTGAGTTCTTCACGGCTTCTCTCTGTAAGATATGCTTTGTTATCGTCAAAGCATTCAGAGGAGTCTGTGCAGGTAATTTCAATATCGGGTATGGTTGAAAGCACCTGCATTAAGTGTCTGATTTTAATCTCGATGTTGACACTTGAAAGCACCGAGATATTTGTGGGAACTACTTGATAAAAGAGCAGTTCTCCCTTTGAGGTCTTCAGTCCGTAAGTTGTAAAGGTTTTTATACCAAGCAACTCCTGAACTGAACGACCTTTCCGTTTCTTTTTGGCTGCCATATTTACCTCCACTCAAAGTATTGCTGCGTTGATATGAAAAACTTTACAGCGTATTTAATAAAGTCAAGTATTGTAGTTTCATCAAGCCTGATAGTTAAAAAGCCGTAACACAAAGTGATTACAGCAGGAACTAAAAATCTTGTATTTACAAGCATGACTATTGAGAGGAGGGCGGCAATGCCAAGTATGCAGAAATCCTTTAAGCTCCAAAGCCAAAGGTTGGCCGTTGCCTTAAGATTCTGCGGATATAGATATCTTGTCATTTCTTATACTCTCCGTTTCTAAAACAAAAAGGACACCGCAACAGGCGATGTCCTAATTCATAAATTTTATACTCACATTGTTAATGTCAGGGTTTGTTCTTCTGCTTGTACTATTTCTAAAGCCGGAAGCATTATAAGTTCATAACGAGAGGCAATATACTTTTTATAAAACTCTCTTTGAAGTTCCGAGATATAGGGTACATTGTCAATGAAATCAAAAATTCGCTGAATATCAATTCTCGGTACTATTCTTCTTACAGCTTCACTACAACCGTCATACTCGGCTCTTGCAAGAAAATCATAATAATTTATTTTCTTGCCGTTTTCCTTAATCGCAGAGGTCGGGAACTGATATATTCTCGCATTAAGTGCATTGGTATTTGTTAGCACTTCATTCATGACTCTTTCGTCTGCTTGAGGGAGCAAGCAACTTCCGCAATCATATACAGGAGCAATGGTGCTTTCATTTATATTGTCATTGTATAAAAAGCCCCAATTTCCGTTGTGTCGGTCAAAGTTTCCAAGGAAAGCATCTATGACAAACACCTCCCAGAAATGCTCTGTAAGAATATCTGGTGATACATATTTCTGCTTTTCAATAGTATCCAGAATATCCTCAAGTTCTGTACCTGTTCCACCAGTATCAGAATCTAAAATAGTATTCTTGATTGAACAGAAGTCAAACAGTTTACATCCATCCTGTGTAAAATCTCTGCAGGCGCAAACAACCTTAGTTTTTTCACCTACATTATAGGTACCAAGAATAGTTTCGTGTGCCTTAACACCTAAAATGTTGTATATACTACTTGCTATATGTTCGCTTATACAGCTGTTGGTATAGGAAAGGTCGGTAGGCTTTCTTTCACCTGATGGTGGAAATTTGAGCATATACTGAATCCCGTTATACTCAACTGCTATTTTCTTACCGTTAGCACCGTTATATGCTTTACCGAGTAAGGTTTTGCAGTTAGTAAAATCAATTTCATTTATCACTTTGTCACCTTCTTATAAATACTTCTTTCTTAAATAGTTTGCGTGTTCAGATGTAATAACTCCATCTGTGATTTCAGCGACATTGATACTTCCGTAAAGTTCACACCACAAACAGTCAAGCAAATTCGATTTAGTTTTTAGTCCTTCTTTATAAGCATCTAAGTCGTGTTGCAAATATTCAGGCAAACCATATTCGTATGCTCGCTCTCTGTCAGAGTTATATATTCCGTCTTTAGTAAGCATTTCCATAGACACACCGAGTGCTTTGGCTAACTTGTACACTGTTTCAGCGGAACACTTTTCGAGTTTGGTTTTACCGCTGCATATATCATTTAAAGTTGCATGAGGAACTCCTGACTCAACTGCTAAACGGTATTTGGTGATATTTTTCTTTTTTAGCAAAGTATCTATAATCATTATATCCACCTCTGCTACCATTATATCGGCATACCGAAACAATGTCAAGAAATACTTAACACAGATATCTTGTCATTCTATACCTCCTATTGTTAATGATGAATCTTCTGCAAATTGGTCACAAAGCTCCTGAGGAGTCATTTCGTACACCTCAGTGATTTTCTCCGTTATCTTATCTTTGAGCAGTTGTGCTTCTACTCTTGTAGGCACATATTCAAAATGCTGACTGTCTGTGCCGTTGTCGATTTCGCACTCTACTCTCAGAGTGTCTTCGAAAGGGTTGTATTTTGCGTACATATTAAGCCATATATCGTCATCATCTGTGTTTACATGAAATTTGCTGTCCACATCAAACCATGTTTCTATATAGCAAGTGATTTCCTGACCTATGTCGCAGTCCACATCCATTTCATAGTCCACTCGGATACCATCTGATTCTAATTGCTTGTTTGTCATCAGTTTTACCTCGCACGTGCCAGCGACCTTGTAAGGTTTACTGCAGTTGTAGATGCGTGTACAACACTCATCATATTTACTCTTACACTTGTGTCCAAGCCGAACTGCTGTGCAATCTTAGGCACTTCATTTGCCGCAAGCATAATGCCGAGACCTAAAAGCATATTCAAGGGGAAGGTTATGAGTCCGAGATACAAAAGAGTTGTCTGCATAAAGGCTGTAAGACAAAGTGCCGCTACTTGTTTTATCCACTGTACAAAACCATCTGTATATCCTCTCGGAACTGAGAACATATATAGTGAGCCGACAGCTATCTGAACAAGAAGAATACCACCTCGTTTGATATTCTGAAAGAATATCTTTACAACGCAATATGCAAAAGCAATCAAACATAAAAGTATCATAAGGCCAAACTGCGAAGACACGTTTCCTGCTCCAAAACTGCCTGTTAATACACCAATAGCTCTTGTTGTGAGGTCATACTGCGGTACGGTAGTTCCTGCAAGCGATGCCAGATTGTGTGCAAAAGTTGTTTGTAGTGTTATGCAGAATTTATACAGTTCCACAGGCAGTACACCCACAAGAGAACACGCAAAAAATCCTTTAAGAATATTTATCGCTGTGTTCTTGGGATTTGCTCTGCCATTCTGATACTCAATGGCAACATCAAAAACAGCTACCACCATTCCGGCGGCAAACAATGCCCAACCAAACAGAGTGAAAAGCTCTATTGTAGCCTTTACCCAATCAAGATCAAAGATATCAGTACCCATACTTCCCATTAGTGAGAAAAATTCAGCAACCGCGCCATAGACTGCTTCATATATCCATTGGAGCATCATATCGAAAATTGCTGTAGTTATACCGCTTGTAACACCGCCAAAGATATCTCCGACAAAATCTCCGATTCCGCTGAATATGTCGCCAAGCCAATCAAACACGAATATTCACCTCCTGTTTGCATACAGCTCGGAGACGACCATATCATCTCCGAGCATTTAGTTTGGTATGGCTTTATGACGGCAGTACAGTCCAGATGTACATAGGCGCAGTAAGAGTAAAGATAAGACAAGCGAACAGAATTGCAGGAGCTGCGAACTCAAACTGTCCGTGCTTTCTGTAGTCAAAATATGCTGTACCAAGTTTTACGAAAAACAAGATAGCCAGAATCATATCAACCACAGGGAAAACAACATTATTTACAACTGTCTGTACCTGTCCCTTGGCTTCGTTCCAAGTCCCTTCAATAGCACCCGAAACATCGCCTGCGGCAAAAGCTGTTACTGAACAGACTGTCGCAAACAACATGACAAGTGCTACACAAAGCAAGACTTTAAGTGTTTTCTTTTTCATTGGTTTCTTCCTCCAGTCTTTTTCTTATTTCTTCTTCATTGATTTTCCTAATCTTAATGTTAAGGTTCTTACAAAATCTGATTTCGGTTTCCATACCTTTGGTTATCTCATCCCCGAATATCCAGAGTTCGTCACAGAACCATAATTTTCCGAGTCCGGCAGTTATGCCGATTTCTCGCTCTTTGGGGATAGTATCGTTAAGGCTATAGGCATAGTAGTGCGGAACTACCGGAGCAGTTCCTGAAAGGAGAGCGAATCGGGCATATCGTTTTACCTTTTCGATATTGCCCTCAATGTCACCTGAAAGGGGCGCACAGATGTACACCTTTTTCATCACATTACTCGTCCTCGTCTTCGTCTTTCTTTGCCTTAATTCCGATTACCGCCGTGGCAATTAAACCGCCAACCACAACTGCACCGATGCCTATCCAAAAGCCGTAGTTATTACTACCCGAATCAGTCTGTGCTTCATCGGGAGTTGTAATGCTTGTTAACTCAGTTACGCATTCGGTAGTTGTAATAGGCAATACCTCGTCTGTTGTTGATGGGGCCGCACTTACTGATGTTACGCCAACTGTGAAAATAAATAATAAGGTCAGAAGCAATGCAACAGCTTTGCCTTTGGCCTTTTTAATTGATTTCATAAAATCGTCCTTTCTGTTTTTAATCAAATGGGAGGTCAAGAAGATCAAGTTCCTTAAACTCATATTCAGATTCGTTTCTGACTACTTCTTTCTTGCTTGAGTCAGCACTTATTTTCTTTTTATAAGCATCAATAATTACCTCTTGGATTTTCTGATATCCATCACGAGTAAACGCATAAAACATATCTTTATATTTTTCCTCACCATTTTTAGTGGTGTATTTTGATGCAGGCATAACAACAAACAGACCGTTTTTTGAATTTACAACCCTGAATCCATGCACTACAAATATTCCACCAATGATAAGACTTGCATATGCTTTGATATTGCTCTCATCAGTATAGATTTTATTGATTCTTACATTAAGATGAGGAATTTCTCTTTTTGAGTTTTTATCTGTATTGCTCATCATGTCCACCTCCCTTACATACCGCTGATTATGGTAAATCCCATATCAGCTTCAACCTCTGCCTGAGAGATTTCTTCAGGCTCTGCAAACTCAGACATATATTTCTCCACCTCCTCATCAGTGAGTCCTCTGAAGTTCTCTCCGTCATCTCCGCAAATAAAAAAAGGACCGGCAATGACAGTTCTGCCATCACCGAT
>SVQA01000005.1 GCA_015065545.1 Oscillospiraceae bacterium | reverse complement strand
CGGTAGTTCAGTTGGTTAGAACGCTAGCCTGTCACGCTAGAGGTCGACGGTTCGAGCCCGTTCCGGGTCGCCATTTTTTTTGCCTCTGTAGCTCAGTTGGTAGAGCAGAGGACTGAAAATCCTCGTGTCGATGGTTCGATTCCGTCCGGAGGCACCAGATGCGGATGTAGCTCATCCGGTAGAGCGCCACCTTGCCAAGGTGGAGGTAGCGAGTTCGAGCCTCGTCATCCGCTCCAAAAAAGGCGAAGGGAAGGCACTTAAGTTCAGTTTGAATTTTAAGTGCTTTTTCATTCGGCGTCATAGCCAAGTGGTAAGGCACGAGTCTGCAAAACTCTGATTCCCCGGTTCAAATCCGGGTGACGCCTCCAACTGAATGACACCCCAAATCTGAACCATTGCGGTTCGATTGAGGTGTCATTCTTCTTTTAATACGCCCTGTAGGGAACGGCTTTTCGGGCTGTTCCCTATTTTTAATTTAATCGAACTCAAAATACAGAAAGTCCGAAAATCTGTGATAGATACTTAAAATTTCTCTAAAATTAACCATAGCAGTTCGATTAAAATGGCAGATCGTAATGGCGTTTAAAATACGCTTCTTCAACTGCGTTAGGCGGTCTATACCGGTTGATCTTATGAGGCCGTTTAGCATTATAGAATTCTATGTATTTTTGGACACTTTCTCGGAACTCTCTTTCTGATCGGTAATTGTTTCGATATAATTCTTCGGCCTTCAATGTTTTGAAGAATGCTTCCATAACGGAATTGTCATAAGGCATTGCTGTTCTTGATAGTGATTGCGTGATGCCTATCGTTTTGCAAAAATCGATAAAGGTGCGTGCGGTATAGTTGGAACCACGGTCGCTATGAAGGATCAAGTCATTTTTGGGCATACGTTCATTGTACGCTTTTCTGAGTGTCCCTTTTGTCAGTCTGGTACTATTACTTGTCGAAATACCATAAGCTATAACCTTTCTGGCGAAAAGATCAATAATCACACAAATATAATACTTGTCATCTTTAAATGAAAAGTAAGTGACATCACTTACCCATACCTCGTTTGGTGATGAGACAATGAATTGCTGTGATAAGATATTTTCCTTTCGCTGCTTAGTGGATTCATAGATTGTTTTTGCACCGCCACGGATGCTGAACCATCCGTTTTCGTGCATAATGGAAGCGACTGTTTTTTTACCCACACTATATCCGCGACTTTTGAGTATGGTCATAATTTTGCGAGCACCGAGGACCTGATTTGTCTCGTGGAAGATTTGCTCGATGATCGGTGTTAGCTCTTTCCTCTTACGCATATATGAGGTGTTCTCGTTAGCATTTCTAAGTATGTGATTGTAGTAACTACCTTTTGCTACTTTTAGTGCTTGGCATAGCAGATTGACGGAATAGTGATTGGACAAATCTTTGATGACTTGGTAACGTTCGTGTAAAGGAGCACTGACAGCGCAAGGGTAGAGTTGCAGAATCTCTGCCGTTTTCTCTAAAGTTTCGCAACGCTGTTTTAGAATTCGGTAGTCTGTCATATTTAACGCCTTGTTTTCTTCTTTTTTTCACCGGATTTACTCCAGGCATAAAGTGTGATTTTGGCAATGCCGGTATCTTTTGAAATGCTTGCGATTGGTTCGCCGGCGAAAATCCGAGACAGAACCTCATTTTTCTGTTCTTCAGTATAGGTTTTCTTCATTATGCTCATCTCCTAAAAATGATATATTGGGAAATCCCTTTATATCGTACAGCATTTTTAGAAAATAGGGAATGGTATGTGTTATGTATAGCGGCAGGGAGAACTCCCTTGCCGCCTTTTCAATTTCTTCAATCATTTTTCAATCTTTTATGGTATAATGATGTATAAGTGGAGGTGTCGATATGCGACTTTTGCTTGTTGAAGATGAAAAAAGAATGGCGCAGGCTCTGTGCGAAATACTGCGTCAGGAAAAATATGAAGTGGATCATTACGCTAACGGGCTTGATGGTTTAGCCGCCATCGAGAGCGATATATACGATATTATCATCCTTGATGTTATGCTCCCCGGAATGAACGGATACGAGGTTGCAAAGAAGGCACGGCAAAACGGTATCCGCACACCGATTCTGATGCTTACGGCGAAAGCGGAGCTTGACGACAAAGTAACCGGTCTTGACAGCGGTGCAGACGATTACCTGACAAAGCCTTTTATGACTAAGGAATTGCTGGCTCGCCTTCGTGCTCTTGGCAGACGAAATATAAACACAGCAGACGGTACACTCTGTTACGGCGATATTTCCCTTGATACAAATACATCCACACTATCCTGTACGACTAATGGGCAGAGCGTGCGGCTGAGTGAAAAAGAGTACCGTATTCTTGAATATCTCATTGCTAATCAGGGGCAGATACTTACCCGTGAGCAGCTTGCGGTTAAGATCTGGGGCTTTGAGAGTGAAGCAGAATACAACAACGTTGAAGTATATATGTCCTTTACCCGTAAAAAACTGAACTTCGTTGGTGCAAAGGCGGAGATCAAAGCGGTGCGTGGTATCGGCTATGAATTGAGGTGTGATGATGTTTAAGAAATCAAGAAAAAAGATCGTTGTCGCCATTATGAGTATTTTAACGCTTCTGTGGGTAGGAACACTTTGCGTTATTTATATCTCCAGTTACTTTGAGGTTGCCACGACAAATCGGGAAATGCTAAAGGAACACGCAGAGCATTATATGCTGGAAAAGCCTATGGGCGGTGCTTTTGATCCTATGAAGCCTTTCCCCGACAGAGGTCCCCATTTTGACACAAATCAATTCAAGTTATCCACCTTTTACTCGGTCGCAATCTCCTATGATAACAAGGTAATAGAGATACGAAATGACGATGCCGCCGTTTATACCGATGCCGAGCTTGAAAGCGCAGCAAGACAGGTACTTGAAAAATCCGATACAAACGGTGTGATCGATAACTTGGTGTATTATAGGATGGACAAGGGTGGCTACACGCTTGTTTCATTTATGGACAATACCATTATCCGTGAAAGTATGAATACGCTGTTCCGATATACACTCATCTTTGGCGGCGTAGCCATCGTTGCGCTGTATTTTCTTGCGGTATATTTGGCCAAAAAGATCGTAACACCCCTTGAAGAAAGTTATCAAAAGCAAAAGCAGTTTATCTCGGATGCAGGTCACGAACTGAAAACGCCTGTATCGGTGGTTAGTGCCAATGCCGAGCTATTATCCCGTGAGATTGGCGATAACCAATGGCTTGCGAATATTCAGTACGAAAACGAAAGAATGGGAAAGTTGGTTGGACAACTCCTGGAGCTTGCTCGTACTGAGAATGTAACGCCGCAAATGGAGTATCTTGATTTAAGCCGCTTGGTTGCCGGTGGTGTGTTGCCATTTGAAAGCGTCGCTTTTGAGAACGGACTAACGCTCAATTCGCAGATAGCGGACGGCATTATCTCCTTGGGAAATAGCACACAGCTCAGTCAGCTGGTTTCCATTCTCGTTGACAACGCTATAAGACACTCTCGTAACGGGAAAGAGGTATTTATTAGCCTTACTCACACCCGAAGCAATGCTGTATTCTCGGTTATCAATGACGGAGAATCAATACCGCAGGAACAAATGGCACAGTTGTTTGAGCGCTTTTACCGTGCAGATGAAGCCCGTAACGGCGAGGACAAGCATTACGGACTTGGACTTGCGATTGCCAAGGCTATCGTAGAAGCACATCACGGTAAAATAGAAGTATCCTGCTATGATGGTAAGGTGTGCTTTACTGTTCAAGTCCCTAAAACGTAAAAATAAAAGTATTTTCAATCAAACTTCAATCTTCCTCCTGTACAATGATGCTATCAAGGTACAGGAGGATTTGTTTTTATGGCATTTCAAACAGTGTTCAAGCGCTATGAAATTAAATATATGATAACCCTTGAACAGAAGCAAAAAGTGCTTGATGCAATGAAGCCATATATGAAGCTGGATAAGTATGGTCGTGCCACGATCCGCAATATTTATTACGATACTGATACCTATCTTCTGATTCGCAGGTCGATTGAGAAACCGACATACAAAGAAAAACTCCGTATCCGCAGCTACGGCAGAGCTGAGCCGGACAGTACGGTGTTTGTAGAACTGAAGAAAAAATATAAGCACGTGGTATATAAGCGGAGAATATCTTTGCCGAACAATGAAGCAATGGGATGGCTGTCTGGAGAAAGACACACCAATAAGTGCACGCAGATTTCTAACGAAATTGATTATTTTATGGATTGCTACGGCACGCTTCATCCTACGGTATTTCTTTCCTATGAACGAGAAGCTTTTTATACAAATGACGGCAGCGACTTCCGTGTGACCTTTGATGATAATATACTTTGCAGACAAGAGGACTTATCTTTGGAATCCGAAGTATACGGAACGCCGATTCTTCCCGAAGGAATGGTTTTAATGGAAATTAAGTGTTCGGGCGGTATTCCGCTTTGGATGACACAGGTGCTTTCCAAAGAGCATATCTATAAAACATCGTTTTCAAAATACGGAACGGCGTACAGAACGCTGATTTTTCCTCAAAACCATATAATTAACGAACATAATATGTTGGAGGTAGCTATAAATGCTTGAAAATTTATTTAAAGGACTATTTGATACAGATTTAACTATGGTCATCAGCGTGACCGATTTTCTTCTCTGCTTAGGGGGCTCTCTTGTATTAGGGCTTGTAATGGCGTTTGCCTATATGTACCGCACCCGATATACGAAGAGTTTTGTTGTTACACTTGCCTTGCTTCCGGCGGTCGTTTGTATCGTTATTATGATGGTCAACGGTAATGTAGGCGCTGGTGTTGCGGTTGCCGGAGCTTTCAGCCTTGTGCGTTTCCGTTCTGTTCCCGGTACTGCAAAAGAAATCTGCACACTGTTTCTCGCAATGGGCGCAGGACTTATTGCAGGTATGGGATATCTCGGCTTTGCAGCATTATTCACCCTTGTTATGTGCATCATGTTTTTGCTATACAACCATTTGGATTTTGGCTCAAAAAAGAACGCCGCTACCTACAAAACCTTTACCATCGTTATTCCCGAAGATTTGGATTACACAGGTGTGTTTGATGATATTTTCAAAGCATATACAACATCCTTTGAACTCGCCCGCGTGAAAAGCACTAATATGGGAAGTATGTTTAAGCTAACATATAATGTAACGCTCCGTGATGTAACTAAGGAAAAGGAAATGATCGACAAGATCCGCTGTCGCAACGGCAATCTTGAGATTACCGTATCCAGGCAAGAAACTGTTGTGACAGAACTGTAATATGCGAGGTATCCAATGAAGAAATACTTATCTATAATATTAGTTTTCTCCTTGGTATGCTGTCTCCTTACAGGCTGCGGAAAACCAAGTGATAACGGTGGAACAATCAATAATAGCAAAACAAGTGTTACCAAACCATCAGACACATCTTCCGATCCTGTAGATGTTGACTTTTCAAAGGCAGATGCTGATATGTTTACCGAGCGTGATTGTAAAACCGAGTATGATGAAAGCAAGGCTGTATCCATTCAACTGAACGGAACCTCGGCAACCTCAAGCTCCAACAGTGTAAAAATATCCGGCAGTACAGTAACAATAACAGAAGAAGCAACCTATGTTATTTCAGGAACACTTACGGATGGTATGATTATCATCAATGCTGAGGATACCGCTAAATTGCAGATCGTACTGAACGGCGTGGATATTACCAGTAAGACCTCGGCTGCACTGTATATTCTTGAAGCGGATAAAGTGTTTGTAACACTTGCAGATGGAACGGAAAACACCCTTGCCAACGGCGGTACTTTCACCGCCATTGATGAGAATAACATTGATGCGGCTATATTTTCTAAACAAGACTTGACCTTCAATGGTTCAGGCAGTTTGACGGTGACCTCTCCAGAAGCGCACGGTATTGCCTGCAAAGATGACCTTGTGTTCACAGGCGGAACTTATACCGTAAATTCTGCATCTCACGGTTTGGATGCTAATGACAGCGTTAGGATCTCAAGTTCAACAAAACTCACTATTGATGCAGGTAAGGACGGGATTCACTGCGAAAATACCGATGATGCTTCACTGGGCTTTATTTACATCTCTGACGGAACGATGAATATCGAAGCCGAGGGTGACGGTATTTCCGCAGGTGCTTATGTGCAGATTGAAAATGGTACCTTCGATCTTCTTATCGGCGGTGGCAGCGAAAACGGAAGTAAGGAACACTCAGATAACTTTGGCGGTTTCATGGGCGGAGGTCACGGCGGTGGCAGACCTGGTGAAATGCGACCGGGCAGTTCACAAAGCTCAACCATAACGACCGATGAAAGCGGTACGAGTATGAAGGGCATTAAAGCAGCAAACAGTCTTCTGATCAGTGGCGGTACTTTTAAGATCGACTCTGCCGATGACTCTGTTCACTCGGATGTATCTGTTACAATAAACGGTGGCACGTTTGAAATAGCATCAGGTGATGATGCTATCCACGCAGAAGAAACCCTTACAGTAACGGCAGGTACGTTCAATATTACCGAAAGTTATGAGGGCTTGGAAGCACTCAACATCGATGTTAAGGGAGGAGAATTTAAGATAGTCGCCAGTGATGACGGACTCAATGCCGCAGGCGGAACGGATCAAAGCGGAACTACCGGAGGCCGTGACGGAATGTTCGGAGGTGGTGGCAAACCCGGTGGCATAGGAGGTCACGGTGGTATGTCCTCAAACTCTAACGGAAGCATTAAAGTTTCAGGCGGAAATCTTTATGTAAAAGCATCTGGTGACGGAATTGATGCCAACGGCACGTTGGAAATCAGCGGCGGATATACTATAGTTGTCGGTCCTACACAAGGCGATACCGCAACCCTTGATTATGATAAGAGTGCAACAATTACGGGTGGCATGTTTATCGGTACCGGTGCTCAAGGTATGGCGCAGACCTTTAGTGAATCCAAGCAAGGCGTTGTAGCGGTCAGTATGGGCAATCAAAGCGCAGGGACGAATATTACGCTGAAAGATAAAGGTGGTAATACGATTATCGAGTATGCTCCAGAATTATCTTTTGCAGTTGTGATTCTCAGCAGTCCCGATATTGTGTCCGGTGAGACCTATACCATTACGGTAGGTTCAGAGTCGGGAGAGTTTGAAGCAAGTTGATAATTTGCACATAACAAGCAGCGGCGGCAGGGAGAACAATTCTCCTTGCCGCTATCTTTCTTATCTAGTTAATTTGCTTGCTTTATAAATCATCGTTGTTTCTCCACCACTTTTGTGCTATAATACACCTAAGGCGGTGATTGTGTGTTTGGTGCGATTTATGGTGATGTGATAGGTTCTTATTACGAAACCCATGGGACAAAGGACTATGATTTTCCGTTTCATCCTGACAGCAGTTATACAGATGACACTGTTTTAACCGTTGCAACCTGTCAGGCTATACTGCATAATCCTCACAAGATAAGCAAATGGAATACTGAAAAAAGAGGTCTTGAATATGCCGCACAATATCGACGATATTATTCTCTTCATCCGTCGGCTGGATTTGGCACGATGTTTTCTCATTGGGCAAGAAGTGAGGAGTTTAGCATAAACCATAGCTATGGTAATGGTGCGGCTATGCGGGCTGTTCCAATTGGTTATGCATATAACTCTGAAAAGCAGGTTTTACTTCAAGCAAAAGCAAGTTGTTACTATACGCATAATAATCGTGAGGCAATTAAAGCCGCTCGAGCAGTAGCACTTGCTGTATATCTTGCTCGTACAGGCATTAGTAAAGAAGGCATAAAGTTGACACTTCAAAAGAAATTCGGCTACAATCTGGAGTGCAGTATTGATGATATTCGAAAGAATTATGAGTTTGACAGCCGTGCCTCTTACAGTGTACCGCCTGCGATTATTGCATTTTTGGAATCTACCGATTATGAGAGTGCAATTAGAAATGCGATTTCCATTGGGGGAGATGCAGATACACAGGCATGTATAGCAGGAGGAATTGCTGAGGCGTTTTACGGCGAAATACCCGAAAACATCTCTGAGTTTTGCTATAATCGAATTGATAATATGATGAAGAACGTCATTAAAGAGTTTAGAGCAAAGTTCTGTGGTGCATAAGCTGTTTTTATTACTTATCAATATGTACATAGACGTTTAACCATGGAATTCCATATGACATATAGACACATCTGATTAAAGACGGTGAGAGAGTGAAGTATTGGTTCAGCAGATTGTTTTACAGAAAATTTATGGAGAATGCGAGCGAGGAATTCGATCCGCATCGTGATGACGAACTAAAGAAAAAGCATCCCTTTTTATATGGATTAACAATTGCAGGTATACTTCTTCTGGTCATGGTGGGTCCTGTGTCTTTCATTGCAGCTGTTATGTTGACAGACCCTGCACTCAATATGGATACAGTTGTAATAGAGCATTTTTCCTTCCTTGAAAATATTATATTTATTTTAGGATTTATATCTTCTATGGGTTTGAGCGTGGGTTTGTGCAATCTGTTTTTGATTGTTCATAAGCAGTATCTTGGAAATTCACTTACTCTTAAAAGTTTTGGTGTTGGAATTCTGGGCATCGGCTTGTCGTGTCTTTTGATTTGGCTTTTGTGACCGGAAAGAGAAATGTGTCTTGTCAGCTAAAAATATATAACATATAAAATGATAGGAGCAGATTCTTTTTTGAATCTGCTCCTTTGTGTATTAATTATGTTCTGTTTGCTTAATATGCTCCTTAAGCACAAGATTTATATATTGTGAGAGTGAACGATCGTCCTGTTCTGCATACTTTTTTATTTTCTCCAGCAAATCGCCGTCAATGGTAATGCTTATTTTTTCTTTCAAGGGTTTCATCCTATCACCTCTGTTGTTATTATAAGATAAAATCGTAATGAATATTGACAAGTAGTATAAAGTAGGATAAAATAAGACTATAATGTTAGGGAAGGATAAGAAGTATGGTTTGTGAGAATTGCGGTGCACAGATAATGGATAATGCCAAGTTTTGCGGTAAATGCGGTGCCGAAATAAAGCTTCCTTTTGTGTGCGAAAATTGCGGGAATCCTGTTTCCTTTGAAAGCTTGTTTTGTGATAATTGCGGTACGAGCTTCAAGGATAATATTCCTGAAGAGGAAAAGGTAAAACGCGGTGCAATGATACGAGGTACTGTTTTCTGTACTATTTCTGCGTTGCTTGTGGGATATGCTTTTGTTAATTCTTTGATTAAGGGTGAGGCGGCTAAAGGCATCAAGATGCACATTGTTATTTCTTCTGTTCTTGCTATTTTATGTGCTGTTATATCTTGTATCGAATATTTCCGTTCAAAAGGTAAATGCAGTATAGTTGTGTATATTTGTATGATACTGGCGGCTGTTTTCCTTATTGTGTGGCTTATTGAAGGCGACAGAATAGAAGCAGAAAGACTTGCAGAGTATTATGCAAGTGAAAGAGCTAAAATGCAAGAAGTTCTTGATGGTATGAGACACGATGCACTTGATAGTTTCCGTAATAATGCAAACAGATATTAATGTAGGAAAGAGTAGGATTCTGTTTTTGGAATTCTGCTCTTTTTATCTGCTTTTAAAAAATGTGGTGCAAGAAAGATGTGTATGAACTTGCAGAAACGTGAAGAAAAATAAAAAAATAGCATAAAATTTGCAAGAATGCTTGACAAATTATGCAAACCTGCATATAATAAATACAAAGAGATTCACTTCTCTAAAATATTAAGGAGGCTTGTATTTATGTTTAGTCACAAAGATTTACCTTTGCTGTTACTTGACAACAGCTCAATGATGTCCGTTCTTAACGAGGGTGAGTTTAAATGCTCCAACTTAAGCTTTGAAGAAGCAAAGCACTTGGTAGATATTTACGACGAGTCCGATATTCTTCGCTGCTTCAGCAATCAGGATATTGAGACCATCATTTTTGACTACTTAGGCTGTGCAAAGCGTAATTTTGAATACAAGCGTATCCGTAATATGCGTGCGGGTCAGGATGCTATAGTATTCAAGCTCTATGTTACTCCCTCTGAGACCCAGCCTGTTATTCAGGCAGACGATGGGGTAGAGGCTAAGAAGATTCAGAATGTTTATGTTTACTGCCAATACCTGACACGTATTTCCTGATTCGTTTATTTTTTCTCTTGAAAACTTTTCGGATGTCCCGAGGCTGATGCTTCGGGATTTTCTTTTGCGATTTACTTCAAATCTATGTTGTAATACGAGGTGTTATGTAGTATAATCATAATGAGGTGATTTGTTTGAAACGAATTTTCGCTTTTTTCTTAATTACTGTTTCTATTTTTTCTCTTTGTGCTTGCAAAAGTGTAGAGAATGATGAACCTTCCGAACATAATCATAACCACAGTTCTGTGCAGGACACCGCTTCGGTTTCTGATGATATTTCAACTTCTTACAACGATACACAGGTAAAGGAAACAGAGGCTACTCAGGAAATTCCCAATACCACACCCTTTTATGAAGAGGATGATGTACTTGGAACTCTTCAGCAAAAGCACAGTGACAAGATTGATATTCCCTTTGATGCAGAGTATCAGGCAGGTCTTACCGTAGATGAAAGAATTGCAATCTGCAATAAATATACTACAGAGTGGGAAACTCTTGCACAAAGATATTATAATGAGCTTCTCCTGTACAAGGGCGATACCCCTCAGACAGAAAACTATAATACCGACGAGCAGCTTCACAGCTTCCTTGAGCAGTATAAGAGTGACTGGGAGATGTCCTTTGCAAGTCAGAGCAATCTTTACATCGAAAAGATAGAGAATGGTCCCGACCAAATCGGAGCTTCTCTTGTTTATGCTCAGTTTTGCTATGAGGCAAAGCGTGAGTATGCTATGTATTTAATCGGTATTTACGAGGATTTGGCTGAACTTAATAACCAGACCTTATAATGAAAATAAAAATAAGAGGTATAAAAAGATGTCTTTAGAAAAACTTTATTTTAAAAACGACTATTCCGAGGGTGCGGCTACAGAAATTCTGCAGGGCTTTCTCAGTACTCAGCTTGAGCAGAATACAGGCTATGGTACAGACAAATACTGCAAAAGTGCTGAGGAGAAAATCCGCAAGGCAACAGGCATTGAGGATGCACAGGTTAAGTTTATCTGTGGCGGTACACAGACAAACCAGCTTGTTATAAGCACAATGCTCCAGCCGTTTGAGGGAGTTATCGGTGCACAGACTGCTCATATCGCCGCTCACGAAGCAGGTGCAATTGAGTATTCAGGCCACAAGGTGCTTACACTGCCTCAGCACGACGGCAAGATTGATCCCAAGGAACTTGTGGACCTTATAGAAACCTTCTGGAATGACGAAAGTCACGAACACATGGTTTATCCCGGTATGGTGTATGTTTCTCATCCTACGGAGCTGGGTACTCTTTACACTAAAGCAGAGCTTGAGGCAATTGCAAACGTTTGCAAGAACTATAGCCTTCCTCTTTACCTTGACGGTGCAAGACTTGGTTACGGCCTTATGAGCGAGGGGTCTGACCTTGACCTTAAGACTATTGCAAAGCTTTGTGATGTTTTCTACATAGGCGGTACAAAGGTTGGTGCTTTGTGCGGTGAGGCTGTGGTGTTTACACGAAACAATATGCCTAAATGCTTTGTTGCACAGATTAAGCAGCACGGTGCGCTTATGGCTAAAGGCTGGGTTACAGGTATGCAGTTTGATATTCTCTTTACCGATGACCTTTACTTAAAGCTTTCAAAGAATGCTATAGATATGGCAAAGCTTCTTAAAGAAGGTTTTGTGAAGAAGGGATATAAGCTCCACGTTGACTCTCCTACAAATCAGCAGTTTATTGTGGTTTCTAACGAACAGCTTGAAAAGCTTCGCGAGAAGGCAGTTTTTGAGGTTTGGGAGAGACTCGATAAAGAGCGTGCTGTAATCCGCTTTGTTACAAGCTGGGCTACAAAGAGAGAAACAGTAGAAAAACTTATTGAGGTTATTTAAGTTTTTAAACGGCAGTCTGTTCTGATTGCCGTTTTGTTATATCGGAAGGTTTGCTGACATACTATAAAGAGTACCCCTTTTAAAAGTTTTTTGTTTGTTTACAGAAGATTTGTTGCCTAATCTATGTAAGTCGTGGTATAATAATCTAAGAATTTATGTAGGAGTGATTCTATGAAAATTTGCGTATTTGGTGCTGCGTCACCAAAGATTGATAAAGTTTATATAGAGGAGGTTGAAAAGCTCGGTCAGGAGATGGTGAAGCGAGGTCACTCTCTTGTCTTTGGCGGCGGTGCCAACGGACTTATGGGTGCTGTAGCCAGAGGTGTTCTGATGGAAGGCGGATACATCGAGGGAGTTATTCCCAGCTTCTTTGAGAATGAAGAGATTGAGGCTGTGTTCTCTCATTGTGACCATGTTTTTGAAACCAAGACAATGCGCGAGAGAAAACAGCTTATGGAGGAGCTGTCTGCCGCCTTTATAATTGTTCCCGGCGGAATTGGAACCTTTGAGGAATTCTTTGAGATTATGACACTGCGTCAGCTTTGCAGGCATAATAAACCCATAGCGCTTTATAATATTATGGGCTACTATGACGAGCTTGGTGCCATGATGCAGGCGGCGGTTGATAAAGGCTTTGTCCGTTCTGCAGTAGACTCGCTCTATAAGACTACAGATAATTTGGAGGAGCTTTTTGAATTCCTTGAAACTCCTCAGCCCGAAAACCAACTTGTTAAAGATTTAAAGGACGGCTGATTTTTATGAAAATCACCTTTATCGGTGCTTGCCACGAAGTAACGGGCAGCAGTACACTTCTGGAAGTGGGCGGCAAATATTCCCTTGTGGATTTCGGTATGCCTCAGGGGATAGATGTGTTCGAAAATGCACCTTTGCCCGTTGAGCCTTCTATGATAGAAAATCTTTTTCTTACTCACGCTCATGTGGACCATTCGGGATATATTCCTTTGCTTTATAAAAAAGGCTTCAGGGGTCAGGTGTTTGCTACAGCAGAGACCTGCGACCTTTGCGAGATTATGCTCCGTGACTGTGCGTATATTCAGGAATCGGAAGCAAATTTCAAGAGCCGTAAATCAAGAAGAGCAGGCAGAGGGGTGGTCGAGCCTCTTTATTCTTTGGAGGACGCAGAGGGTGCACTTAAGCTTTTCAGAAGAATGAAATACAGCGACAGGGTGCAGATTAATGAAAATATCTCTTTGCGATTTACAGATATTGGTCATCTTCTCGGCAGTGCCGCAATAGAGCTTTGGCTGTCGGAAGATAATGTTGAGAAGAAGCTTGTTATGAGCGGTGATGTGGGTAACACAAATCAGCCCATAATCAATGACCCGAAATATGTTGACGGTTGTGATTATCTTGTGATAGAGTCTACCTACGGCAATCGTCTTCATGAGGAAAACAGAGAGAATACCATAGAGCTTCTTGCCGGTTACATCCAGTCTACTCTTGATAAAAAAGGTACCCTGGTTATACCTTCCTTCGCTGTGGGCAGAACCCAGGAGCTTCTTTATTTTATCCGTGAAATAAAGGCAAGCGGTATGGTGCACGGCCACGATGATTTCCCTGTTTATGTGGATTCGCCTCTTGCAAATGAGGCTACAAGCATTTATATGCAGTGCAGTACAGATTGCTTTGACGTCGAGATATTAGCGGTTATGAAGAGGGGAGAGAATCCTCTTGTGTTTCCCGGACTTAAAACTTATGTATCAATAGAGGAGTCGAAGAAGCTTAACAGTGACCCAAGCCCTAAGGTTATTATTTCTGCCAGCGGAATGTGCGAGGCAGGCAGAGTATGCCACCACCTTAAATATAATCTTTGGAAAGAAAACTGCACGGTGCTTTTTGTAGGCTATCAGGCACAGGGTACTTTGGGCAGACGAATTTTAGACGGAGCAGAGTCGGTTAAAATTTACGGGGACGAGATTGCAGTTAATGCCCGAATAGAATCTTTAAGCGGTATCAGCGGTCATGCAGATAAGAGGGGGCTTCTCCGCTTTGTTGAGAGTATGGAGAAAAAGCCCTCTATGGTCTTTGTGAATCACGGCGAGGATGCTTCTGCTACGGATTTTGCAAAGAGTGTTGAGGAGGAGTTCGGTGTGACGGCAAATGCTCCTTACAGCGGTACTGTGTATGATTTAAAAGAAGGCAGGTTTGAGTATGTTGCCAAGCCTGTGCCTGTTAAGAGAAATTCTGCACAAACAGTTTCTTTCTCGAAAAACAGAGTTGAGTTTAAGTCTTTGACCGATGCGGCTAAAAAACTTACAGACTTTATTTCTTCTCTTGACAGTATTCCCAATAAGGAGAAAAAGGCACTGCGAAAGGATATTCTCGACCTTATAGAAAAATACAAAAGATAAGCAAGATAAGAAAATAAACCGCAGAATCCTTTTGGACTTCTGCGGTTTAGGGTGTAATATGATTTTAAGGAAATACATAGGAACAAAAGAATTTTATAAAAAAGTTTTTGTGATAACCCTGCCCATACTTGTTCAGCAGATTATCACTAATTTTGTAAGCCTTGTGGACAATATAATGGTTGGTCAGATTGGTACCGAGCAGATGTCGGGTGTTGCCATTGTAAACCAGCTTATTTTTGTGTTTAATGTCTGCATTTTCGGCGGTGTTTCGGGAGCAGGTATTTTTACCGCCCAGTACTTTGGCAAAGGCGACCACAAGGGAGTAAGGGCAACCTTCAGAGCAAAGGTTATTATTGTAAGCGTCATGGCTCTGATTTGTATCGGATTGTTTTTGTTGTTTGATACAGAGCTTATTTCTCTGTTTCTGCATAAGGGTCAGGATAATCTGAACCTTGATAAAACCCTTGCATTCGGCAAAGAATATCTTGCAATTATGCTTTGGCAGATACCTCTTTTTGCACTTACTTCGGCTTATTCGGGTACACTCAGAGAAACAGGCAGAACAGTGCCTCCTATGGTTGGCGGAATAGTGGCGGTTTGTGTTAATATTGTGCTTGACTATGCACTTATTTTCGGCGTTGAATTTGTGGGTATACCTGCTATGGGTATCAGAGGTGCGGCTATTGCTACCGTTATATCCAGAGTTTGTGAGTTTCTTGTGGTGGTTTTGTGGACTCATGGCAATAAGGATAAAAATAAATTTGTTGTGGGTGCATATAAGAGCTTCAGAATACCTAAGGATTTGCTTTTCGGAATTCTCAGAAAAGGCTTTCCCCTTATGCTCAACGAGGTGCTCTGGTCAACAGGACAAGCTGTGCTTACTCAATGCTATTCGGTAAGAGGACTGGAAGCTGTGTCGGCGCTTAACATAAGCTCAACGGTATCAAACCTGTTCTTCTGTGCATACTTTGCCTTCGGAAGTGCTATAAGTATAATCGTTGGTCAGCTTCTCGGTGCAGGTGAGATAGAAAGAGCCAAGGACGAGGACAGAAAGCTTATTTTTTGTGCCGTTGCGGTATGCCTTTTTATCGGCGGTGTTATGGCAGCTTTGTCGCCCTTGTTCCCACAGATATACAATACCACAGATACAGTAAAGGATATTGCAACAAAATGTCTGCTTATTAGCGCGGCTATGATGCCTTTTCACGGCTTTATACATACTGCTTACTTTACCTTGCGTTCGGGAGGAAAGACGGTTATTACTTTCTTATTCGATAGCGTCTATGTGTGGGTAATTCTTATTGTTGCCGCATTTACTCTTTCAAGATTTACAGACATTCCTATAGTGCCTATGTATCTTATTGTACAGTGTCTTGATATTATCAAGTGTGTACTGGGGTATATACTGGTGAAAAAAGGTGTCTGGGCAAAGAATCTGGTAGAAGATTGATGTTTGGAAGTGTGATTTTCTGAAGAGTTTGTGTATTCAAAAAACAATTGACAGGTTCCTACTATTAAAGTAATATAAGCAAGGGTGATGTATTATGACAAATAATAAACTGTTAAGTAGAGTTAATGGTAGATATGGCTCATGTGATTTGCTAAGGTTTGTGTTTTCACTTTTAATTATGGCACACCATATTTATCAGATTGGTTTCGTAAATGCTCCTTTTCATGCAGCTCTTATTTATGTTGAATTTTTCTTTATGATTTCCGGCTTTTTTATGATACAGCATTTTGAGAATTTACATAGCAGTGTGAGTATAGAATCTTCTGCGAAAGAGGCTTTTAAATATACATTCCGAAAATATAAATCTCTGATGTTCTATGTTGTTCCCTGCATATTGTTGGAGTATCTTCTGCGTATTGTTTCTTGCTTGGTTTCTTCAGGGGGCATAAGTCAGATTGGTAAAATATTAACTAACTTGCCCTTGGAGCTTTTGATGATTGCTCCTTTGACAAGTACCAGATTTCTACCGCCTATATGGTATATTTCTGCAATGCTTATTGCTATGCCTTTGTTGTGCTTTCTGTACCTACGATTTAAAGAAGTTTTTGCTTATTTGTTATCATGGTTTGTGCCGGTATTGATTTTTGTTACTCGTGGCGGAGTGTTCCCTTCGGCTGATGGGTTTGATGCGATTATGAGGGCATATTGTTATTTATCTGTTGGATGTTTCCTGTACTTTGTTGCATCAAGATTGTCAGAAGTTTATATATCTGCGAAAACACGATTCTTGTTGACTATTGTTGAATTGTTCTGCTTTGGTTCGACTATTGTGCTTACAGCTTTGAACCGTGTTGATAAGTTTAACATTATAGTGGTTTTGTTGGGTATAGGTGTTCTGATTATGCTGTCAGGTTGCAGCTATTCCATAAAGCTTCAGGGCAAGTTCTTATCTTATTTGGGTAAGATTTCGCTGCCTGTTTATACCATTCACTGGAGTGTCGGTACATTTATCTGGTTGTGTAAAAGTTTTCTCGAAAGTAAAGGATATGGGTTGCCTTTGTCTGTTAGAATTGTGCTCTACTATTCAATAACTATTATAGCTTCGATTTTGTTTAGCTTTATTGTTGATAAGGTTAAGGCTAAATCTAAAAAAAATTAAGCAGTAACAGAGTGCTGTAAATATAATTATCAGTGTGTAAAAAATGCCATCTCGCAATCAAGCGAGATGGCATTTTTTAATATACTATATTATGATTTCATATTCTGCTGTCAAGATAGCCGCAGACATCGCCTAAGGTTTCGAAAACTACAGGATGAGAAAATTTAAAGCAAAAGGTTTCTTCGAGCTCTATGGAAAACACCATCATATTTATTGAATCAAAACACAGGTCATCAGAAAAACGAGTGCTTTCGCTGATTTGTGATATATCGATGCTTGGTAAAATGCTTTTTATGATTTCCTTAATTTTTTTGAGCATTTTGTTCTCCTATTTGTTTAATGTAAGAGCGTCTGCGTTTGTGTTGACGAGATGAAAAATACTTCCACTGAGCCACAACGGCGGTGTTAGTCTCAAGATTTAAGTTTGTTTCGAATTTTTTTATTTTACCGCTCTCAAGAATACTAAGCATATCCATAAGCAAAATGGCGTTTACACCTTTTTTCTGGTATTTGGGACGCACCGCTACAAGAGCAAGGTCAATGGTTTTAGGATTCTTGACTGTTTTTAATATCCGCAAAAGGTTTATGGGAGTGAGTTTTCCGCTTGTACCCTTGAGTGCGTTGCCTATGGCAGGCAGACACATTCCGAAGGCTACTACCTCTTCCTTTTCGTCGCAGATAAACACAAGATACTTTTTGTTGAGTATCATCATAAATTGACTGACAAGCTCATCCTGTGCCTCTTTTGTGATAGGCACTGTGCCATAAAGCTCCCGATAACATTCGTCAAGGCAATCAAAGAAACCGTTGCGGTATTTTTCAATATACTTTTTCTTTGGGATGCTTGTGTCGGCAACGTGAAGCTTGTTCATTTCCATAGAACGCTTTGCAACTCGCTCAAGGATTTGGTTGCGTTCCTTTGGGAGAGTCAGTTCATATTCCAGCCAGTCTGCATCCTTCTTGAATCCGAAGCTCTCTACAAGTGCAGGGTAGTAGGGGAAGCTGTATTGCTCCTCGAAGGTGGATTCTTCCTCAAAGCCCTCGATAAGAAGTCCCTCTCTGTCCAAATCGCTGAAGCCTAAAGGACCGCAGATATGGGTCATACCCCTTTTTTTAGCCCAATCCTCTACTGCTTTAAAGAGAGCAGAGGCTACGTCTTTGTCATTGATAGAGTCGAATCGGTTGAATCGTACTTGAGAGCAATTATGGAGTTCGTTATATTGCTTTTGAATTATACCCTGAATTCTTCCTGCAACCTTTCCGTCTTTTTTGCAAAGAAAATAGACTGTATCAAAAGCAGGGGTGGATTTTTCACGGTTTAAAAGTTTCTTTTCATCACTGTAAAGAGGAGGAACAAAGAAAGGGTTTTTCTTATAAAGTTTTAAAGGAAACTCAATAAACTCCTTTATATCCTTTTGGCTTTTTACCTCTTTAACGGTTATCATATTAGTCCTCCAGAGGCTCGTCTTCGCGACGAAGGAATGTGTAACCGTAAGCTGCAAGCCAAGGTCCGTTGTGACATCCGCTTACAGGAGACATAATAACATCCTCATGGTTAGTTTTTATGTCGTATTTCTTCTCAATTTCAAGGAGCTTATCGATAACGGAACGGCCTGTGTAGATATGCCAGAGAACATAGTCCTCGGGATTTCTGTCACCCAGCTTTTCTTTTAATAACTCGCAGGTACGGGCAAGAGCTTTCTTCTGTGTGCGTACACTTTCAAGGGGAACAATCTCGCCTTTATCCATGTGAATAACAGGACAAATGTTGAGAAGCTGACCCATAAAGGCTTTTCCGCCCTTGAGTCTTCCGTTATAAATAAGGTAATCGAGTTTTCCGTCAATACCGATTAATTCCTGATGACGTTTCATCCAGTTGATTTCTTTGAGAATATCCTCGGAAGACATACCCTTCTGTGCAAATTCATAAGCCTTGATAGCAAGCAGACCTTCACCGAAGCAGGTGATTTCGGTATCTACAACATTTATTTTGAGCTTGCCTTCATATTCTTTTGCAACCAAGCAGATTTTATTATAAGTGCCGCCAAGACCCGCTGAAATAGCAAATACAATTGCTTCGTCATAGCCGTCTGCAATTGCTTTGTCGAATGCTGCACGAATGTCCTCTGTATTGGGCATATCGGTATGGGGGAGGTTTGACTTGGGATCCTCTACTGTTTCGAGGAAGTTATAGAATTCAACAGGGTCAAGACCGATACCCTCTTTATATTCCTTGCCGTTGAAGTGAACGAGTACACGGATAATCTCAATATCCATTTCTCTGTATCTTTCGGGAGCATATTCAATACATCCTGTGGATGTGCACATAATCTTAATTTTAGACATAAATTTTACCTCTCTTTAAATTATTCTACTGCAACATAGTAGTCGTAAACTTCCTGACCGCCTTCGTAAACTACGATTTCACATTCGTCGTAGATTTCCTCGAGCTTTTCTGTGAGAGCGGCTCTTTTATCTGCTGTTACATTCTTGCCTGCAAAGAGTGTAATTATCTCTGCAAGGTCGGTGTCAAGGGAGTCTAAAGCTTTGAGCACAGCTTCCTCGGCAGTTGGGGCAGTGGACTGAACCTTGCCTGCACCGATTGCCATATAGTCGTCTTTCTTAACGTTAACTCCGTCAATGGTGGCATTTCGTATAGCCTTTGTTACCTCAATGCTTTGAACATCCTTTGCGGCTCGCAGAGCACTGTCTGTGAGTACTTGCATATCTGTAAAGCCGGGGTTGATAACAGCAAGGGCACAGTAGCCTTCTGCAAGATTTTTGGTTTCGACAACGTGCACCTGTGCATCTGTGTAGATTTTACCTGCCTGCTTTGCGGCAAGGATGATATTTTTGTTGTTGGGCAGAACGATAATGTGTTCGCTGCTACAATCGGAGAAAGCCTCAATAAACTCTTCTGTGGAGGGGTTCTGGGTCTGACCGCCGCTGATTATTCGGTCAACACCCATATCGGTGAAGAGGGCAGAAATACCATCGCCTGTGGACACGGATACAACAGAGAACTTTTTACGCTTTTTCTTTTTGTCTTTTTGCTTTTCACTCTCTGAATGGCCTACGGACATATTCTCAACCTTAACTGTTAGGAATTCGCCGTACTCCTGCATCTTTGCAAGGATTAAACCGGGAGTGAAGGTGTGAACGTGTACCTTCACAATATCATCTTGTTTGTATGCAACGATGCTTTCACCGCCAAGGGTGTTGAGGTCGTTGATAACAGTCTGAACATTAAATGTGTCGGGGTCTACCTTTGCGGTGGTAAGTCTTATAAGAAATTCTGTACAGTAGCCGAACTCAAGTACGCTGTCACGGGTAAAGGAATCTATGTTGATAGCGGGAGTTGTTTCTGCTTGTGCAGGCTGGAACTCTTCGGGAATAAGCTCACCTGTAAGGGCTTTGTACATACCCTCTGCAACTGCAAGATAGCCTGCGGCACCCGAGTCCACAACATCTGCCTCTGCAAGTACCGGAAGAAGCTCTTTTGTGCGTTCTAAGGAGCGTCTTGCTTCTCTGATGTGAAGCTCAAAGAAATCCTCAATGGTTGAGTTTTCGTTCATAATATTTGCGGCATATTCGGTGCTCTCTCTGAACACGGTAAGTATAGTGCCTTCGGTGGGATTCTGTACAGCTGAGTAGGCTTTTTCGATACCCTTTCTGTAAGCGTCGGCAAGCTGTATGGGTGTTGCTTTATCAAAATATTTGAGTATCTCGTTGATGCCTGTAAAAATCTGAGAAAGTATAACCCCGGAGTTGCCTCTTGCAGAAAGGAGGATTCCTTTTGCAAACGCTTTGGAAACCTTGCCTATGCTGTCGCTGTCCTCAGTTGTAGCCTCCATAAGACCGCCCTGCATAGTTCTGTACATATTTGTGCCTGTATCGCCGTCTGCCACAGGGAATACGTTAAGGTCGTTGAGCCTTTCTACATTCTCTGAGAGTGTAGTGGCACCGCCTAAAAGCATCTGCAGATACATTTTGCCGTAAAGTTTAGTAGTGTTCATTTATCCACCCCAAATCTAAATCAGTAGATTTTTAAATTTAAAAGTGCAAAAGACATTTTACACCATTATGCGACAATTTTAGCATAGCTTTATAAACTGAAAAGAAACTTAAAGGGATAAAGAAAAGAGCACCCGAAAAGGATGCTCTTTTGAAAGTGTTATTGAGCTTTTGGCAGAGTTACGAGGAATTCTACAAAGCCGTCTTCGGATTTTACATCGACATTTCCGTTGTGAAGCTCTACGATTTTTTTGACTATTGCAAGACCTACTCCGTTACCCTCTTTTGAGTGTGACTCGTCTGCCTGATAAAAACGGTTGAAGATTTTGCTCTTGTATTCTTCGGCGATTTCTCCCTGATTTTTGATAGAGAGTCTGATATTATTACCTGTGATAACAGAGCCTATGGAAATTTCAGTGCTTTCGGGAGCAAATTTAATGGCATTGTCCAGAAGATTTATCCAGACCTGCTTTAAAAGCTCCTCGTTAGCATTTATCTGCAGCTCTTCCATTGTGATGAAAGGCTCTATATTTTTCTTTGCCCATTTATTCTCCAAAAGAAGAAGGCAGGAGCGAATTTGCTCTGTTAAATTAAACTCTGATACTTCGGTGAGGATAGACTGATTTTCGACCTTTGTAAGATTGAGTACATTTGTTGCCATAGACGCAAGTCGGAGCGATTCTTCTTCGATAATATTGATGTACTCTTTCTTTTGATCATCGGTTAAGTCGTCTCTTTTTAGAAGCTTTGCAAAACCCGCTATGGAAACAATGGGAGTTTTGAATTCGTGGGATATATTGTTTATGAAGTCAGAACGCAGAAGCTGACTGCCCTCGAGATCTTCTGCCATTTTATTAAAGCTGTCAGCGGTTTCTTTAAAAGCAGGGTGAGAGGCGATAGGCTTTGAGAAGTGAAGCCTTGCTTTGAAGTCGCCTGCAGCAAGTCGGTTCATCTGGGTGATAATCTGATTGAAGGGTTTAAGCGGGTACTTGAGTGTGAGCATCGCAACAATAAAGCCTACTGCAATACTTATAAGACCCACATCGATTATAAGGGTGATGATGTCGGGGTTGTTTATCTTGTCTGCCTCTAACCAGCCGAGCTTTGAAATTGTAAAGGTAGCAGCAACGAATATGGCAATTGATAGTAGCAAAACCGCAAAAATCAGAAGTGCAAACACCAAGGTGAGAGATAGTCGGTTTCGGTAAGTGACTTTGTTTACTTGTTCTTTGTTTTTCATACTTTCTTTACCGCCTTATAGCCCAGTCCTCTTACAGATTCAATTTGGAACTCCTTAAAATTTTCGAAACGTTTTCTGAGTCTTCCGATGTGTACGGTAACGGTTTCCCAGCCTGTATCACATTCACAGCCCCATATCTCGTCCATAAGCTGAATGCGGGTAAAAATTTTGCCGGGGTAGGAGAGGAGTTTGTAAAGAAGCAAAAATTCCTTTTGAGGAAGTTCCTGTGTTTCTTCGCCCTTTGTAACGGTGAGTGAATCATAGTCAAGTACTACATCACCTATAACGATTTTTCGCTCTGTTGCAATTTTAGCACGACGCAAAAGAGCTTTTATACGCAGGAGCATTTCTTCTTCATCAATAGGCTTTGTCATATAATCATCTGTGCCCATAAGAAAGCCTCTACGTTTGTCCTCGGGATACTGCTTTGCAGATACCATAAGGATAGGGAGTTCACTTCCTGCATCACGCAGAGCCTTTGTGAACTCATAGCCATCCATCTTAGGCATCATAATATCCAGTACGATTAAGTCTACATGCTCTTTTTCGAGGAGCTTCAAGGCTTCTTCTCCGTCCTTGGCTGTGAACACATTGTATTTTTCGGCTTCAAGCAGGGCTTTTAAAAGGAGTCTTGTGTTTTTGTCGTCATCGGCAATCAGAATACTTAACATACTTATTCCACCTTTGGTATTATGATATATATTTTATTCTTATATAAGTAGAGTGTCAAGAAATAAAAGCTACTTGTCAAGATAAACATATTATTTGCCTATACCGCCCTTTGAATTGGTAAGGATTTTTTTATTATAATTCTTCTGCAGCATTGACAATTCTCCGGTAAAATGATATTATATTTGCAATAAATCTTTAAGAGCGGTACAGAGATGCCGACAAGATTTGTGTATATATATGTCCGCAGTGTATCTGCGTACCTTATGTAGCTTTGTCTTGTCGTGTATCTGCGGCAGGATTTTTTTCATATTTACCCTCTTTTTAGTTAAATTAAGATTAGAATTCCATTTTATTGAGGAGAGAATTATGAAGTACTTACTCAAAGGCGCAAATGTATATACCGACGGCAAGTTCATACTTTCTGATGTTCTTGTTGACGGTTCTGTTGTTGTCGCTCTGGGCAAGTGTTTACAGAGCGATGATGCTGTTGTTCTCGATTATAATGGATGCTTTATATTTCCCGGCTTTGCGGATGTGCATGTGCATTTCCGTGAGCCGGGCTTTTCGTATAAAGAAACTATCGCTACAGGCTCAAAGGCAGCGGCTGCAGGCGGATACACTACTGTATGCACAATGCCTAACTTGAATCCTGTGCCTGATAGTGTAGAGCACCTTCGCGAACAGCTTGATATTATTAAACAAGATGCAGTAATAAATGTTTTGCCTTACGGCTCTATTACAGTCGGTCAGCTTGGTGAAGAACTTTCTGACTTAGAGGGTATGGCAAAGGACACAATTGCATTCTCTGACGACGGCAGGGGAGTACAAAGCGAAGAAATGATGAAAGAAGCAATGCTTATTTCAAAAAAACTCGGCAAGATGATTGTTGCTCATTGCGAGGATAACTCCCTACTTTGCGGCGGTTATATCCACGACGGTGAATATGCAAAGGAACACGGCCACAAGGGCATCTGCTCCGAGAGTGAGTGGGGTCCTATTGCGAGGGACGTAAAGCTCTCAAAGGAAACGGGCTGTCCCTACCATGTATGCCATGTGTCTGCAAAGGAGTCCGTTGAGGTTATCCGCAAGGCAAAAGCTGAGGGTGTGGATATTACCTGCGAAACAGGACCTCACTACCTTGTGCTTGATGACTCCTGCTTGCAGGAAGACGGAAGGTTTAAGATGAATCCTCCTCTCAGAGCAAAGGAAGACCGACTGGCACTTATTGAGGGAATTAAAGACGGCACTGTTGATATGATAGCTACCGACCATGCACCTCATTCTTTGGAAGAAAAGAGCAAGGGACTCGAGAAGAGTGCAATGGGCATTGTGGGTATCGAAACCTCCTTTGCAACTCTCTACACAAACCTTGTTAAAACAGGGGTTATTACTCTTGAAAAGCTTATAGAGCTTATGAGTGTCAATCCTTCAAAGCGATTCGGCTTTGATATAGAGATAAAAGAAGGTAAGAATGCAAACCTAACGGTATTCGACCTTGAAAGCAAATATGAGATAGACCCTGAGAAGTTCATCTCAAAGGGCAGAGCAACTCCCTTTAAAGGTGCTGAAGTTTATGGAAAATGCCTGATGACGATGTGCGATGGCACAGTTGTCTGGAAGGATAATGAATAATAGATTAGAAAATATATTTGGAGGAGATTATTATGCCAAAACGCAAGGATATTAAAAAAATTCTGATTATCGGCTCAGGTCCTATCATTATCGGACAGGCTGCAGAGTTTGACTACGCAGGCACACAGGCTTGTCTTGCACTTAAAGAAGAGGGCTATGAGGTTGTTCTCTGCAACTCCAACCCTGCAACAATTATGACAGACACAACCATTGCCGATAAGGTTTACATGGAGCCTCTCACACTGGAGTATATCGCAAGAATTCTCCGCTACGAGAGACCCGATGCTATCATCCCCGGTATCGGCGGACAGACAGGTCTGAATTTAGCTACCCAGCTTGAAAAGAAAGGAATCCTTGAGGAATGCGGCGTTGAGCTTCTGGGCACAAGCTCCGAGAGTATCGAGCGTGCAGAGGACAGAGAACTCTTCAAAGAACTTTGCGAGAGCATCGGTGAGCCTGTTATTCCCTCAAGAATTACTTACAATCTTGAAGAAGCAAAAGAAGCTGCAAGAGAAATCGGCTATCCCGTTGTTCTTCGTCCTGCGTTTACCCTTGGCGGTACAGGCGGCGGCTTTGCATATAATGAAGAAGAGCTGGTAGAGAAAGGAATCAATGCTTTCCGACTTTCTCCTGTATCTCAGGTTCTTATCGAAAAGAGCGTAAAGGGCTATAAGGAAATCGAGTTCGAGGTTATGCGTGATAGCACCGACCATGCAATTATGATTTGCGGTATGGAGAATATCGACCCTGTTGGTGTTCACACAGGTGACTCAATGGTTGTTGCTCCCATTATGTCGCTCAATGACCACGACTTTACAATGCTCAAGGAGTCTGCTCTTAAGATTATCAAGTCCCTTAAAATCGCAGGCGGATGTAATGTTCAGTATGCACTCAATCCCGATTCCTCTGAGTACTATCTTATTGAGGTTAACCCCCGAGTTTCCCGTTCTTCTGCTCTTGCATCCAAGGCTTCAGGCTATCCTATCGCAAGAGTTACTGCAAAGATTGCAGTTGGTATGACTTTGGAGGAAATCGGTATTGCAAACACAACTGCAGCCTTTGAGCCTGACCTTGACTATGTAGTTGCAAAGCTTCCCAGATTCCCCTTCGATAAATTCCCCACAGTTTCCAACGAGCTTTCTACACAGATGAAGGCAACAGGTGAGGTTATGGGTATTGGATCTACACTTGAGGAGTGCCTCCTTAAATCTGTTCGTTCTCTTGAAACAGGTGTATGCCACTTCTATATGCCCAAGTTTGATACAATCGAAACAGCAGAACTCAAAGAGTATATCAGAGGCTTCCATGATGATAACTTCTTCGGTGTTGCAGAGCTTCTCAGAAGAGGCGTAAGCATTGAGGAACTCCACGAGATTACCGCAATCACAGAGCTCTTCCTTGAAAGCCTCAAGAAGATTACAGATTTTGAGGTTGTAATTAAAGAGAACAAGGGTGATATTGAAACACTCAAAGAAGCAAAGAAAATCGGTTTTGCAGATAAATTTATTGCAAAGCTCTGGGGAATGACAGACGACGAAATCTTTGCTCTGCGTAAAGAAAATAAAATTTTCCCCATTTACAGAATGGTTGACACCTGCCACACAGGTGCATATATTCCTTACTTCTACTCAAGCTACACAGGTGAGAACAAGTCGATTGTAACAGACAGAAAGAAGACACTTGTACTCGGTGCAGGTCCTATCCGTATCGGTCAGGGCGTTGAGTTCGACTACTCAACAGTTCACGCGGTTTCCACAATCCGCAAAGCAGGCATCGAGGCTATTATCATCAACAATAACCCCGAAACAGTTTCCACAGACTACACAACAGCAGACAAGCTCTACTTTGAGCCTCTTACTCCCGAGGATGTAATGAACGTTGTTGAGTTTGAAAATTCTTGGGAGGCAATTGCTTCTCTTGGCGGTCAGACAGCTATCAACCTTGCAGAGCCTATCGGCAGACGCGGTGTACAGGTTATCGGTACAGACGTTGAGGCTATTGACAGAGCAGAGGACAGAAAGAGCTTCGAGCGAATCCTCGCAGAGCTTAACATTCCTCAGCCCAAGGGTAAGGCTGTTACAAATATTGAGGACGGCGTAAATGCTGCAGCCGAAATCGGCTACCCCGTACTTGTTCGTCCTTCCTTCGTTCTTGGTGGTCGTGCAATGCAGATTGTTGCAGGCGAGGATCAGCTCAGACGTTATCTCAGAACAGCCGTTGAAATTGACGAAGACAAGCCCGTACTTGTTGATAAGTACATTATGGGTAAAGAGGTAGAGGTTGACGCAGTTTGCGACGGTCAGGATGTTTTCGTTGCGGGTATTATGGAGCTTGTAGAGCGTACAGGTGTTCATTCAGGTGACTCCATAAGTGTATACCCTGCATTCAGTATCTCTGACAAGGTTAAGGGTGTTATCCTTGAATATGCAAAGAAGTTAGGTCTCGGCCTTGGTATCGTGGGTCTTTACAACATCCAGTTCATCGTTGACAAGAACGAGGATGTATATATCATCGAAGTAAATCCCCGTTCTTCCAGAACAGTTCCCTTCCTCTCAAAAGCTACAGGCTACTCCCTTGCTGACATTGCTACAAACGTAATTATGGGCAAGACCTTGAAGGAGCAGGGAATCTTCACAATTTATCCCACAGAGAAGGATCGCTGGTATGTAAAAGTTCCTGTGTTCTCTTTCAATAAAATCAAGGGTCTGGACGCATATCTCTCTCCTGAGATGAAATCCACAGGCGAGGCTATCGGTTACGACAGAAAGCTCAACCGTGCTATGTACAAGGCTATTCAGGCAGCAGGTATGACAGTTCAGAACTACGGCACAGTCCTTGCAACAATTGCAGACAAGGATAAGGAAGAGGCTCTGCCTCTTATCCGCCGCTTCTATCAGCTTGGCTTCAACATTCAGGCTACAGAGGGTACTGCAAACTTCCTTATAGAGAACGGCATCCGTACTCATAAGATGGGCAAGATTTCCGATGGTTCCGAGGATATTCCCAAGGCTATCCGTAAGGGTCACATCGCTTATGTAATCAACACCCGTGATGTAGGCTCTATGAGTCAGGCAACAGACGGTTACGAAATCCGTGCTTGTGCATCAGAGAACAATGTAACAATGTTTACAGCTCTGGATACAGTTAAGGTACTTCTTGATGTACTGGAGGAAACAACACTCACTATCTCTACTATTGACGCAGAGTAATAGGTGATAATATGAAAAAGTTGATTTTTACAGTAAATTCCAATGTTAAAATAGCAAAGGATGTTTACAAAATGGTGCTTGCAGGTGACTGCGAGGATATCCGCTGCGGACAGTTTGTAAACATTCAGATTGACGGTCTTTACCTTCGCAGACCTATTTCCGTCTGCGAGGTAGAGGGCGAGGAACTGACACTTATCTACAAGGTAGTAGGCAAGGGTACAGAGGCTATGAGCCGTATGCTCTCGGGCACAGAGCTTGATGTACTCACAGGTCTTGGCAACGGCTACGACCTGACGAAAAGCGGAGAAAAGCCTCTGCTTATCGGCGGAGGTGTAGGTGTACCTCCTATGTATGAGCTTTGCAAACAGCTTATTCGCGAGGGAAAGGAAGTTTCTGTTATCCTTGGCTTCAATAAGGCTGAAGAGATTTTTTATAAAGACGAGTTCGAGAAACTTGGTGCAAAGGTATTTGTTGCAACAGTTGACGGCAGTGTAGGAACAAAGGGCTTTGTAACCGATGTTATGAAGACTATGGACGACTACACTTATGTTTATACCTGCGGTCCTGAGCCTATGCTCAAGGCTGTATATAATGAGAGCAAAACAAGCGGTCAGTTCAGCTTTGAAGAGCGAATGGGTTGCGGTTTCGGCGCTTGTATGGGTTGTTCTTGCAAGACAAAGTACGGCAACAAGCGAATCTGCAAAGAAGGTCCCGTACTTACAAAGGAGGAGATAATATGGTAAACACAAAGGTTACACTTTCCGGGCTTACTTTGGATAATCCCATTATCCCTGCCAGCGGTACCTTCGGCTTTGGCTACGAATTTGCAGAGATTTACGATATTAATATCTTAGGCTCTTTTTCCTTTAAGGGTACAACTCTTGAGCCTCGTTTTGGCAATCCTACTCCCAGAATTGCAGAAACACCTTTTGGTATGATTAATGCGGTTGGTTTGCAGAACCCCGGTATCGACAAGGTGATTTCAGAAGAGCTCCCCAAAATGAGAAAGGTTTTCCATAAACCTGTTGTTGCTAATATCAGCGGATTCTGTGTAGAGGAATATGTTAAATGCTGTGAGAAGATAGACAAAGAGGACTGCGTTGGTATTATTGAGATCAACATAAGCTGTCCCAACGTACACGGCGGCGGTATGGCTCTGGGTACAGATCCCGAGATGGCAGCAGAAATCACAAGAGCGGTTAAGGCTGTTACCACAAAGCCTGTGTATATAAAGCTCACACCCAATGTTACAAGCATTGTTCCTATCGCAAAAGCAGTTGAGGCTGCAGGTGCAGACGGAATCAGCCTTTGTAACACCTTCCTGGGTATGAGAATTGACCCTAAAACAAAGAAGCCTGTTATCGCAAACAAGATGGGCGGTTTCTCCGGCCCTGCAATTTTCCCCATGGCTCTGAGAATGGTTTATCAGGTTTACGAGGCAGTAAATATTCCAATCATCGGCATCGGCGGTGTAGCCACTGCAGAGGATGTTATCGAGATGATGCTTGCAGGCGCAACTGCAGTGCAGGTAGGTGCACAGAATCTTGTTGACCCCTACGCTTGTAAGAAGATTATAGAAGAATTACCTGCTGTAATGGAAAAATACGGCATTAAAGATTTAAATGATATTATAGGAGGCGCACACTAATGGGTAAGGACGTTATTATCGCTTGCGACTTTGCAGGCAAAGAGCAGTGCATCGAGTTTCTCGACAAATTCACAGACTGCAAACCTTTCGTAAAAATCGGTATGGAGCTGTTTTATGCAGCAGGTCCCGAGATTGTAAGAGAGATTAAGGCAAGAGGCCACAAGATTTTCCTCGACCTCAAACTCCACGATATTCCCAACACAGTTATGAAGTCTATGTCTGTACTCCGTAACCTTGATGTTGATATGACAAACCTCCATGCTGCAGGTACAAAGGCTATGATGGAAGCAGCACTTAAGGGACTGACAAGAGAAGACGGCACACGTCCTATCCTCATCGCAGTAACACAGCTTACATCTACAAGCGAAGAGGCTATGAAAGAGGACCTTCTTATCAATGCTCCCATTGACGAGGTTGTTATGCACTACGCAAAGAATGCAGCAGACGCAGGTCTTGACGGTGTGGTTTGTTCACCCTTGGAGGCAGGTAAGGTACACGACAAATGCGGCAAGAACTTTGTAACCGTTACTCCCGGTGTTCGCTTTGCAGACGGCGATGTGGGTGATCAGAAGAGAGTTACAACTCCCGAGCGTGCAAAAGAGATCGGCTCTGACTACATAGTTGTAGGCAGACCCATCACAGCAGCAGAGGATCCTGTAGCAGCATACAAGAGATGCGTTGCTGAGTTTGTAGGCTGATTATAGAATGGCACATAACAAATGTGCCTCCCTCACCGAGGGAGATGGCATTTGCAAAGCAAATGACGGAAGGAGTATTTTATAGAGCTATTTTTACTCCTTCGGGAAAAAATCGTTGATTTATGCAAGCTTTCCAAAAGAGGAGCCTGCAATATTATGTTACATAGAAAGGAATTTTTTTATTATGGAAAAGAAAGTTGCAAAAGCATTACTTGAGATAAAAGCAGTATTCCTGCGTCCCGATGAGCCTTTTACATGGGCTTCAGGCATTAAGAGCCCTATCTACTGCGATAACCGTCTTATCCTCACTTCTCCCGAGGCAAGAAACATCGTAGAACAGGCTATTGCTGACACAGTTAAGAGAGAGTATCCCGAGGCAGAGGTACTTATGGGTACATCCACAGCAGGTATCGCACACGCCGCTATCGCTGCACACCTTATTGGTATGCCTATGGGTTATGTTCGCGGTGCTGCTAAAGACCACGGCAGACAGAACCGTATCGAAGGCAGACTTGAGAAGGGTCAGAAGGTAGTAGTTATTGAGGACCTTATCTCTACAGGCGGCTCCGTTATTGATGTTGTTGAGGCTCTCCGCGAGGCAGGCGCAGAGGTTCTGGGTATCGTTTCTATCTTCACTTATGGTATGCAGAAGGGTCTTGACAGACTGGCTGCAGCAGAAGTTCGTAACGTAAGCCTTACAAACCTTGATGCAGTAGCAGAGTGTGCTGCAGAAACAGGCTACATCAAGGCAGAGGACGTTGCAAGACTTATCAAGTTCAGAAACAATCCCTCTGACGAGAGCTGGATTGGCGCTTAATAAATTCGGAGGGGTAGTAAATATCCCTCCGTTTCCTTGCAAGTAATTAAGATTAATAAGGTGGTGTAAGTTATGAGAGGACTTCTTGATATTGGCGAACTCACCATAGAAGAGCTTGACTCTATGATGGATGTAGCCGAAGATATAATTGCAAACCCTTGGAAATACGCAGAAAGCTGTAAGGGAAAGAAGCTTGCTACACTTTTCTTTGAGCCTTCAACAAGAACCCGTCTTTCTTTTGAAGCGGCTATGCACGAGCTGGGCGGCTCTGTTATCGGATTTTCTGACGGTGACAATTCCTCTGCGGTAAAAGGCGAGAGTGTTGCTGATACTGCAAGAGTTGTAGGATGCTATGCAGATATTATTGCTATGCGTCACTTTATCGAGGGTGCACCCTTTGTAGCAGACAGAAACTGCGTTGTACCTGTTATCAATGCAGGCGACGGCGGTCACAATCATCCCACACAGACTTTGGCAGATTTGCTCACAATCAGACGTGAGAAGGGTAAATTCTCAGGTCTTACAGTCGGCTTCTGCGGCGACCTTAAATACGGCAGAACGGTTCATTCTCTTTGTACTGCTCTCTCTCGTTATAAGGATGTTAAGTTTGTGTTTATCGCACCAAAAGAGCTTAAGATTCCCAGCTACCTTATCTACGAGGTAATTGAGAAGAATAACATTGAGTATGTAGAGGTAGAGAGTCTTGAGGAAGCAATGCCCGAACTCGATATTCTTTATATGACTCGTGTGCAGGGCGAGAGATTTGAGGATAAAGCGGAGTATGAGCGTCTTAAGGATAGCTATATCCTCACAGCAGACAAGCTCAATACCGCAAAAGAGGATATGATTATACTTCATCCTCTGCCCAGAGTTAACGAGATTTCTGTTGAGGTGGACTACGACAGCCGTGCCTGCTACTTTAAGCAGGTGCTCAATGGTAAATATATGCGTATGGCACTTATCCTCAAGCTTTTGGAGGGTGCAAAGCAGGGCATCAGCGCAGACGCTGTAAGACCCAAGCCTATTGCAGATGATGCAAACGGCAAGTATAAGTGCGAGAATCCCAAGTGTATTACTCATACAGAGCAGGAACTTTCTCAGGCATTCAGACTTGTTGATAAGGAGAAGAACATTCTTCGTTGCAAGTACTGCGAAACCAGAGTGAAGAATATCTGAACAGAATAAAAGGAGAACTAACCTATGAAAAAAATAATGGCAGTACTCTTTTCACTGTTGATTATTCTCAGCTTTACTGCTTGCGGTGAAAAGAATGATGCAGACAATAAAAACACATCTGCTGAAAATATAACAGAAATCACAGGAGATACTCAGAATCAGACTCAAACAACAGGTAAAAATGAGCCTGAGCCTTTGTATCCTACCTTGAATTTATCTGATTATCCTATGGCTGATGTAGATTGGAGCTTTAAGGGCGGCGTTCTTACCATAAAGGGTAGCGGCAGAATGCCGAATGGTATGTCCAGCAGTCATCCTTGGAATGTTCACGCCGATGAAACTACAAAGATTGTAGTGGAAGAAGGCATTGTTGGCATAGGAGAAAGCAACTTTTACCGCTTCTCAAGCCTTGAGAGTGTGTCTTTACCTTCTACTCTCTTATATGTAGGAACATGTACTTTTACCGATTGCTATGAGCTCAAGTCGATAGAATTGCCTGAGGGACTTGCAGAGATAAAAGCTTCAGCATTTGAGGGCTGCGAAGAACTTGAGAGTGTTACGTTGCCCTCTACACTGGTTAAGATAGGAGAGGATGCTTTTTCTTACTGCGATTCTCTTACTAAGGTTAATATCCCAAACAGTGTTAAAAGCATAGGCGAGAGTGCTTTTGCAAGCTCGGGACTTACAGAATTTACATTCCCTGAAAGTGTAGTTGAAATTGGCAGAGGTGCTATTCGGGCTTGCTATTCTCTTGAATCTATAAAGCTTTACGCATCTGATGATGATGTGCCAAACTTTATGTATGATTGTTCAGAGGACGTTAAACTTGAGGTAGGCGAGAACTACGTAGTTGAAGACGGCATCCTTTATAATAAGGATAAAACAGTTCTTATTGCTTGTGTTGACCCTAATCTTAAGGAGTTAACAGTACCTTCAAGTGTTACAAAAATTGCAGATTATGCATTTTCTTCCCATAAATCTATTACAACTGTTAATACAGGAGAGAATACAAAGATTATCGGTGAATCTGCATTCTATTGCTGCAAAGCTCTTAAAGAGGTAACAATCGGAGACAGCCTTGAAGTTGTATCAAGATTTGCATTCTCTTGGTGTGATATTCTGGGCTCACTTGATTTTCCCGCTACTGTAAATAAGGTAGAATACGGTGCATTCAGAGGAGATGAGGCACTTACTTCTGTTACCTTTGGAGCACCGCGTGATCAGATTGAATATGACGACGGTGATGATGACCGTTTGCCTGAAAATCTGATTATGACCTTCGGTGAATAAAAATTAATAAATTAAAGCAAAAGGCTGACATCACTCAATGATGCCAGCCTTTTTATATAATATAGCTTTATGTTATTTTATTTTTGTGAAGGTTATGGGATAAAGCTCGGGCATAAGATTTTCGTTGTCACCTGTGAGAGTAAAGGTGTCTGTCTCAACTGTATAGAAATTATATACTGTATCTGAGTATTCATCAAGATAGAGTTTGCCGTCGGGAGTAGTACGATAAAAGCTTACCACAGGCTCGGATATATCGCCGAATAAATCTGCAGGGAACATATCGTTGATGTATTCATCCATTGATAAATATCCCATTGCTGCAAGAAGTTCCTTTGGGGTTACGTCGTAGCCGCTTTCCTTTGTAACTGCCACCATATAATCAAGAAGTCCGTATCCGAAGTCTGATTTGATTATGTCAATTGCTTTGTTTGCAGAGATTTCGTCGGTAGTTATGCAATAGCTGTAGTCATCAAAGAATTCATAGGTTTCGGTAACCATACAGCTTCTGATTTTAATATATTTGGAAATCTTAGGGTCGTCAAAAAACAGGGGAAGAAGCTCGTTCATCTCTGCGCCGATGTCGGTAGTGCATTCCCACTTGCCAAAGAGTCTTTCATCAAGTTCGTATGCCTCGTATAATGCGTGGCTGATGAATGAGTTGTCAAAAAGCAAACCTGCAACCCATTTCTGAATTGCGGTTGCGTCTTTAACGTTAATGTTTTCAGAAAAGTCAACATCAGATAAGTCGAGAGCGCTATCGTCAAGTGTGATGATGCCTGCAACATGTTTCTGAATGGCGGTTGCATCCTTAACATTTACAAAGGTGTTTCTGTCAGCGTCGCCTAAATATCCGAATACTGTACCCGGGAGTTCATCGGGGTCAATATCGGGAGTTTCCGCAATCCAGTAGTTGACAGATGTTTCTTCTTCGGCGCTTGCTGAAAATACTCCAAGTGACAGTACCATTGTAATTACCATTAAAACGGATATGATTTTTTTCATAAGAATTCCTCCTTAAAAATAAGTATATGAACTTTCATATCTATACTAACACAATAGACAAAAGACGTCAATAGGTATTTGTTCATTTATATGTTAGACGTATATAAATGAAAAACCTCACAGAGAAAAATTAAACTGCGAGGTTTGTTTTTGTTTATGTTATTAAGATTTATTCTGTGCGTCAACAAGCTTTGCGGCACCGTAAATTTCGCGGAGCTTGGGTTTTTCAATCTTGCCTGTTGGGTTACGGGGAACCTTGGCAAAAATAATCTTGTGAGGACGCTTGTATCTTGGCATACCCTTGGAGAATTCATTGATGTCTTCTTCTGTGGCGGTAAAGCCTTCTTTAAGCTCGATGATTGCAGCAGCAATTTCGCCAAGACGTTCGTCGGGCAAACCGATAACAGCAACGTCGTTGATGGCATTGTGACCGCGAAGGAAGTCTTCAATCTGAACGGGATAGAGATTTTCACCGCCCGAGATGATAACGTCTTTCTTTCTGTCAACAAGGAAGATAAAGCCGTCCTCGTCCTCTTTAGCCATATCACCTGTAAAGAGCCAGCCGTCTTTGATTGAAGCCTCGGTTGCTTTTTCGTCATTATAGTAGCAGGTCATAACACCGGGGCCTTTAACGCAAAGCTCACCGACCTCGCCTTTTTCAACAATGCTACCTGCTTCGTCAACAATTTTAACTTCCCAGCCGTAGCCTGCTTTACCGATAGCACCGATTTTATGTATATTCTCTACACCGAGATGTACACAACCGGGGCCGATAGACTCGGAAAGACCGTAGTTTGTATCGTAATCGTGGTGAGGGAAGTATTCCTTCCAACGTTTAATAAGGCTTCTGGGTACAGGCTGTGCACCGATGTGCATAAGACGCCATTTTGAGAGGTCGAAGTCTTTGATATTAAGAGCACCTGAGTCCAGTGCGTTGAGAATATCCTGTGCCCAGGGAACAAGGAGCCATACAATAGAGCACTGCTCCTTTGATGCGGCATCAAGAATAAACTCGGGCTTTGTACCCTTGAGGAGCACTGCCTTACCGCCGACTAAAAGGCTTCCGAACCAGTGCATTTTTGCACCTGTGTGGTAGAGGGGAGGGATGCAGAGGAACACATCGTCCTTTGTTTGTCCGTGGTGATTCTGCTCTACCTTGCAGGAGTGAGTAAGGCTTTGGTGCTTATGAAGGATAGCCTTGGGAAAGCCTGTTGTGCCTGAAGAAAAATAGATAGCGGCAAAGTCATTCTCGCAAAGTTCTACGTTGGGTGACTGGGATGAGCAGTCCAGAGTCATATCGTTATAGTCCTCTGAGAAGGTGGGGCTTTGCTGATTGCCTGCAAAGATAAGCAGACGGTTACGGCTTATGCTCTCTACAATATCCTCAACTCGACCGATGAATTCGGGGCCGAAAACAAGAGCATCACATTCTGCAAGATTGAGGCAATACTCGATTTCGTCGCTGGAATAGCGGAAGTTAAGGGGAACCGCCAGAGCACCTGTTTTGAGAATGCCGAAGTAAATGGGAAGCCACTCGATGCAGTTCATAAGAAGAATTGCAACCTTGTCGCCTTTTTTGATTCCTCTCTCCATAAGAGCGTTTGCGAAGCGGTTAGCCTTTTCGTTAAAGACGCTCCATGAGATTTCTCGTCTGAAGTATTTTTTTTCGGTTTCCTGCACCAAGTCATAGTCACGCCAGGTAAGACGTCTTGTCTCCGGCTGACCGGGGTTAATTTCAACAAGGGCGGTATCGTTTGCAAATTCCCTTGCGTTTTTTTCAAGCATATCAATAATAGTCATAGGATAATCTCCCTCGGATAAAATAAAAGCCCCCAAAAGCACAGTGTGAAAAAGTGCTTTTGAGGACGAATAAATCGCGGTACCACCTCAATTTGCTTCTGCCTTACAGCAGAAGCCTCAGTGAGTATATGAAAAAATACCCTGTCCCGTAACGGAGGACTGCCGTTACAGCCTACTTATCAAATAATTTTGATGTTCGGTGTACTGCTCTCGGAATGTATTGGGCAAAGGCTTGCTGTCGGCTCACACCAGCCGCCGACTCTCTGAAAACTGCACCTGAGCTTACTTCTTTCCGGTCAACGCATTTGTGCTTTTGAAGATTAAAATAAATTATAGCATTTATGTTTTTAATTGTCAATGATTACCCTCAGTATATATAAAATAATTCAAATGCTTTTTAATATGGGATGTGAGTATTATAGTATGTTTTCTTTATGAGATTCATTTGTTAGGTACGCATAATACTGTGCCACGTTATCTGCATATTTAGCTTTGCCTCTGAATGTTATCTGAGGAACATAATTGACTTCGATAATATATGGGTGAAGTGTGTCAAAATCAATACCTACGTCTATTCCGAGAGATAACATATTGCAGTTTGATATTTCTTCCATAAACAAAGGAATATCTTGTGCAAGCTCTTTAAAGGTGTTGAGGATTTTATGGGCACTATTCCCATAATCTGTAGTGAGAGTAGGCTCAACTAAAGAAGCGTAACCACCTTTGCTTAAGTTGGAAACAATGTTATCTCTGGCGGTTCGTGCAATCATATATATAATGTTCCAATTACCTTTTGCACCTTTTGTAACATTGATACGGAAATCCATAAGCTGTCCGTTTTTGTTCGTGAATTTCATTTTGGGTTGTACAATGACTGCCTGTCCATTGTAGAGTTTAGTAAGTAATGCTATACATTGGCTGATATTAAAGGTTCCAATAAATTCGGATGTATTCCTGAAAACATATTTGTCGTCTGCAATTTTTTCGATAGTGATTATATCTTCTCCTCTGGCACCGACCAAAGGTTTTACTATTATCGCAGACCACATTGAGAGAAGAGTAAATACCTTTTGAGGAGAACTTGTATACATGGTGGGAATTACATAGGGAGAAAGTCTGCTTTTTGCCATAGCATCGCTTACATCCTTCTTTGAGAGTATACAGTCGTCTACGATTTTACATCTTTCTCTGAAAAAAGGATGCCATTTTATATAGGGACCGCATTCTACCCAATGGGGCATAAGGGTGGTTTCACTTTTTATACCATCCGGTGTCCAGTAGTGTGCCAATATGGTGTTGTCTTTTTCGTTTATGTCTTTATCTGTGAAGGCTACAACATCGGCACAGTATGCGTAACATAGCTTCATAATAAAATGAGTAAATGAGTTTTCTCTATAAAATTCTGCTTCGCAGAATATTCCTACTGTGGGTTTTCTCATGGTGATCACCTGTTTTCTAAAGGGCTTGCATCAGATTGTTGTGTAAGGTCTGTCGATCATAACAACTGCAAAGCAGTCTTTGCAGTTTTCTTCAATAAGCTTGCAGATGTCTTCTTTTATATTTTCTTCTGCAGCTTTAATCTCGTAGGGAATAACCGCATCAAAAATAAGGTTAGTATGTGTAGGGCCCGGTACCATACGGAAGTCGTGAATGGTAGCGTCTTTGTGTATAGTCTTAATAAGCTCCACAACCTGATCCTTGTATTTGTTTGTAATCTCATTGTCGGTTTCTATAGGGTCCATGTGGATAACTGCTTCACATCCGAATTTATTTCGAAGTTCGTTTTCGATAACGTCTATTTCATCGTGAATAGCATAAATATCACCTTTGCCGTCAACTTCGGCATGAAGTGACATCATCACTCTGCCGGGACCGTAGTCGTGAACAATCATATCGTGAATACCGAGCACAACGCTGTGGCTCATAACGGTAGCTTCTACGTTTTTAACAAATTCCTCTTCGGGAGGGTTTCCGAGAAGAGGCTGTATTGTTTCGATAGCAGAGCGGAAGCCTGCAAAGAGCACAAAGAGTGATACTGCAGCACCAAACCAACCGTCAACGTTTGCACCCGTTAATGCAGAGATAATAACAGAAATAAGTACAACCAAGGTAGCGGCACAATCGCTGATACTGTCAAATGCTGTTGCCTTCATTCCTGCTGAGTCAATTTCTTTGCCTACCTTGTGATTGTAGAAGAACATATAGCCTTTAATAAGGATGGAAGCCACCAGAATAATTATTGTAACAGGGTAGTTGCCTGCAAGCTCTTCGGGAGTTTTAATCTTCTGAATAGAGGAGATAAGAAGTTCAAACCCTACAATTACAATAATGAAGGATACCACAAGACCTGAGATGTATTCTATTCTTCCGTGTCCGAAGGGGTGCTTTGTGTCGGGCTTCATTCCGGCAAATTTAAATCCGATAAGGGTAATTACAGATGAACCTGCATCGGAAAGGTTGTTGAAAGCATCTGCGGTAATGGCAATAGAGCCTGAGAGCGTGCCTGCTGTGAGCTTGCCTGCAAACAGCAGAATATTAAGACCTATGCCCAAAAGACTGCAGAGCATTCCATAGAGCCTTCTGCCTGCTTCTGTGGTTTTATCAACACCTTTTAAGAAAATTGAGGACAGAATTTTTACCATATTATCACCTTTGTGAGTCATTCTGTTGGATTTATGTATTTTTTTGACTCTATGGGAGTATAACACATAATAACAAAAAATGCAAATTTTGAATAAAATGGATGTATTTTGCAAAAATACAGGGTGTACTTTGAGAGGTACACCCTGCTTTTCTTTAGGGTCTGAGCATAAGGATCTGACCCGGATAGATTATATTGGGATTTGAAAGATTGTTGAGCCTTGCAAGATCATTTACATCAAGATTATAGCGCATTGCAACCGAGAAGAGTGTGTCATCGGGACGTACAGCATAGTATCTTGGTGCCATTACCTTGTTTACAGGAATCTTTAGAACTTGATTTGGATAAATAAGTTCAGGTTCTTTTAAGTCGTTGAGCTTGATTATTTCTTCGGTAGTTGTGCCGAAAAAGTTAGCAATACCCCAGAGGGTGTTTCCCGGCAAAACCGTATAGAGCACAGGTTCCAATTATGAAACCTCCTTTCTATTAAAATAATATACCGAAACTCCTTATTGTGTTCGGGAATATTTTAAACTTATGTGATGATAATAAGAAAAAAGGAGGATAAATATGGACTCAACTATTAAAGAGATTAAAGCAAGAGAGGTGCTTGATTCAAGAGGTTTTCCGACTGTTCAGTGTGATGTTACTTTATGCTCCGGCGATGTGGGCAGTGCCATTGTGCCTTCGGGTGCTTCAACAGGACAGTACGAGGCGGTAGAGCTTAGGGATAACGACAATCGCTTTTGTGGTAAAGGCGTAAAGAATGCTGTGGATAATATCAATAATATTATTGCACCTGCACTTTTGGGCAGATGTTCTATGGAACAGCCCGAGATAGATGGACTTATGCTTCGGATGGATTACACAGACAATAAGAGTAAGCTTGGAGCAAATGCTACCCTGGCAGTATCGATAGCTGTAGCAAAGGCGGCGTCAAAGTATCTTAAGCTTCCGCTTTACAGATATCTGGGAAATCCCTTTGTAAACCGAATGCCCGTACCTATGATGAATATATTGAACGGCGGTAAACACGCATCCAATAACATTGATATTCAGGAATTTATGATTATGCCTACGGGTGCAAAGAATTTCTCTGAGGGACTTAGGCAGTGCTGTGAGATTTATCATTCTCTTAAGGATATTCTGAAGAGTCTGGGTAAGTCTACAGCGGTGGGCGATGAGGGAGGCTTTGCTCCGGACCTTGACAGCGATGAGCAGGCTATTGAGGTTATTCTCAAAGCAATCAAAAAAGCAGGCTATAGCGAAAAGGATACGAAGATAGCATTGGATGCGGCGGCATCTGAGTGGTATGAAAACGGAGGGTATACCCTTCCTAAAAGAAATGTAATAAAATCAACAGACGAGCTTATTGCATATTTTGACGGACTCTGTGCCAAGTATCCCATCGTATCTGTTGAAGACCCGTTGTCCGAAAATGACTGGCAGGGCTTTACAAAGATCACCGAAAAGCTTGGCAGTAAGGTGCAGATAGTTGGGGATGATCTCTTTGTTACAAACGAAAAACGGCTTAAGCAGGGAATAGACTCAGGTGCGGCTAATTCGATTCTTATAAAGGTAAATCAGATAGGAACTCTTACAGAGACCTTTGCCGCAATCGAGAGAGCACACAGAGCAGGCTACACTTCGGTAATATCTCACCGTTCGGGTGAGAGCGAAGACACTACAATTGCAGATATTGCTGTAGCGGTTTCATCGGGACAGATAAAAACAGGTGCACCCTGCAGAAGTGAGAGAACAGCAAAGTATAATCGACTTCTTAAGATAGAAGAGGATTTAGCAGAAATTGCCGAGTATTCATTTTGATATGATTTTTTATCAGGATAATTTTTAACCTTGTTAGCAAAATATTATTTTATTAAACTGAAAATCTTTACACAAAACTAAATATTATGTTATAATACACGAGTATGTTTAATGGGGAATATTTTTTATTAAGGGATTCTCCAAAATTTACGAGGGGTATTTATGAACAATTACAAGCATATTTTAGAAAATTCCGGTATTAAGCTTGATAAGTTTTACTTTGACGGTGAACTGGGAGCAATTTATAATAAAGGCTGTACCGAGTTTCGACTTTGGTCTCCTACCGCTACCGACGTAAAAGTTAAGTTTTACTCAACAGGTAGCGACAACGAGCTCGGTGCAAAGTATCTTGGTATTCACCAGATGATTAAAAATCAGGACACAGGTGTGTGGAGCTATATTGCCGCAGGTGACCTTTGCGGTATCTACTACACCTATGTTGTTACTCATCCTGAATTCGGTCAGAGAGAAACAGGCGATATTTATGCTAAGGCAGCAGGTGTGAACGGCGATCGTTCAATGGTAGTTAACTTGCACGATACCAATCCTGAGGGTTGGGAAGAGGATAAAAGAGTACTCTTTGAGCATCCTACAGATGCAATTATCTGGGAGGTACAGGTAAGAGATTTTTCTTACTGCGAGTCCTCAGGTGTTTCTGAGAAGCACCGCGGTAAGTTTATGGCGTTTACAGAGCATACCACCCTGGGCGGCAAAGAGGGTGCTCCTGCTACCTGCGTTGATTACCTCAAAGAGCTTGGTATAAACTGTGTACAGATAAACCCTTTCTACGATTTCGGCTCTGTTGACGAGGCATCAACTGAAGAACAGTACAACTGGGGTTATGACCCTAAAAATTACAATCTGCCCGAAGGCAGCTTCTCTACAAACCCCTTTGACGGTAAAGTAAGAATCAGAGAATGTAAAGAAATGATAAAAGCACTCCATAAAGCCGGTATTGCTGTTGTAATGGATGTTGTTTACAATCACACCTATGCAAGCCATGGTTCTTGGTTTGATATTTCTGTACCCGGTTATTATTACAGATACAATCAGGACGGCACATGGTCCAATGGCTCAGGCTGTGGTAACGATACTGCTTCCGAGCATAAGATGTACCGCAAGTTTATGATTGATTCCATTATGTACTGGGCAAAGGAATATCACCTTGACGGCTTCCGCTTTGACCTTATGGGCTTGCATGATGTAGAAACAATCATGGCTATCAGAGCGGCTCTCAATACTCTCCCGAATGGTGAAAAAATGCTTATGTACGGTGAGGCTTGGGATATGTTTACCGCTTGTCAGCCCGGTACAATTATGGCAAATCAGCACAATATGCATCATCTTCCCGATAATGTAGGTGCTTTCTGCGATAATATACGTGATGCTATAAAGGGTAACGAGTTCGACGCAGGCAGCTGTGGCTTTGTTCAGAACGGCTCAAAGCGTAATCAGGTTTTCCGCGGTGTTCGTGCAGACACGGACTTCTGGGCAAGAACTCCCTCTCAGGCAGTAAACTACTGCTCTTGCCACGATGGCAGAACTATGTATGATAAGCTCTGCGTTTCTGTTCATCACCAAAATCCTCAGTACGAAAAACGTCATGAGGATATTATCCGTATGAATAAGCTTGCCGCTGCAATCAATCTTACAAGTCAGGGTATTCCCTTTATGGTTGCAGGCGAGGAGATGGCAAGAACAAAACTCGGAGAGCATAACAGCTATAAGTCTCACTCAAAGATTAATCGTATAGATTGGAACAGAATCGAGGAATATAAAGACCTTGTGGAGTATTATAAGGGTCTTATCAAGCTTCGTAAAAACTTTGCACCATTCCGTGATCATACCCATGACACAATTTACAAGGGTATGTGGCTCTTTACAGATAACCCTTGTGGTGTAGGTTTTACACTTGAGGGTGATGCTTACGGCAAATGGAGAAAAATGCTTCTTCTCTTTAACGGCTCCAAGGAGCCTGCTTGCTTTGACCTTGCCGCTCATGACCTTAAAGGTTGGTGGGATGCACTTGTAAACGCAGAGGAAGCAGGCATAGAATTTATCGGCGAATACAGCCGTACAATCTGTGTTCCCGGCACAAGTGCTCTCATCCTTGTAGAGCAGGATGAGATAACACCCTGATAAATTCAATAATATAAATGTTACAGAGGACACTTTCTATTGTCCTCTGTATTTTTTTTATAAAAAAAATCTAACTATTTTAATATTTATATGGAAATTTTAAATATTATGTACTATAATGTATATGTATAGTTTTCTGCTTCAAGGATTTTAGAGGCGGATTTATAAATAGGAGGATTATTATGTCAGCAAAAAGAATTTTGTCGGCACTTCTTGCTCTTTTGATGCTGTGTTCACTTTTTACGGGCACAGTGTTTACAGCAGGGGCTACAGCGTCGACAGCTACTTTAAACTTAACTGCAGGTGAAGAGGCTTCAGGTGACGAGTCTGATTCTTCAATCGATGAGCCCGAGCTTCCCTTGGAGCCTGTAAATCCCTTTACAGAAGCCGCACAGGCTCTTGATAAAGAGTATGCTTATGCAGGCGACGACTTGGGTGCAACCTATACACCCTCTGCTACAACCTTCAAGGTTTGGTCGCCAACAGCAAAGGAAATTGCTGTTAAGCTGTATTCAACAGGTAATAACAACGAAGAGGGTGCTCAGAATCTTGGCGCTTACGCAATGTCAAAGGATATGGACGGCAATAAGTGGACAGGTTGCTGGGTAGTTACAATTGAAGGTGACCTTCTTAATGTTTATTATACCTATCTTGTAACAAGTGCGGCACTCGTTACAGGTGTAGAGAGAACCTACGAGGCAGTTGACCCCTATGCAAAGGCTGTGGGTGTTAACGGTAAGCGCGGTATGGTAGTTGACCTTGATGCAACAGACCCTGAGGGATGGGATGATGATAAGCACGTGCTTGTTGAGACTCAGACTGATGCAATTGTTTGGGAGCTTGTTGTTCGTGACTTCTCCGCAAGCGAAACCTCAGGTGTTTCTGAAGCGAACAGAGGTAAGTTCCTTGCTTTTACAGAAGAGGGAACATCTTTAAATGGCGAGGGAAATGTAGCTACTTGTGTTGATTACCTCAAACAGCTCGGTATCACTCACGTTCAGCTCAATCCTATCTTCGACTTTGCAACAGTAAACGAAACAGCCCCTCTTGATGACCAGTACAACTGGGGCTATGACCCGGAAAACTACAATGTTCCGGACGGCAGTTATTCCTCAAACCCCTACGACGGTAATGTAAGAATCAACGAGTGCAAGCAGATGATTAAGGCACTCCACGATGCAGGCATCGGAGTAATTATGGATGTTGTGTATAACCACACCTACTTCGGTGGTCAGTCCAACTTCCAGCAGATTGTTCCAAACTACTACTATCGTCTTTATGATAAGGGTGCTTGGTCAAGTGCTTCCGGTTGCGGTAACGATACAGCTTCCGAAAGAGCAATGTTCCGTAAGTTTATGATTGACTCTGTTATGTATTGGGCAGAGGAGTATCATATTGACGGCTTCCGTTTTGACCTTATGGGTGTTCACGATGTAGAGACCATGAACCTTATCCGTCAGGAGCTTGATACAATCGATCCCCGTATCCTTATGTACGGTGAGGGCTGGAAGGCAAGCAACACTGCAACTCAGGACAAAACAACCTGCACAGGTGCAGAAACCTTAAGTGCTGTGCAGGCTAATGCAGATAAGCTCGACGATAGAATCGCTTGCTTCAACGATGAAATCCGTAACGCAGTTAAGGGCGAGGTATTTATGCTTGCTGATAAGGGCTATGTTCAGGGTGACGGCATTGACTATATTGGTATCATTGACGGTGTAAGAGCAAACACCACAGGCGACGAGTGCGAGTGGTATGCTAAAGTGCCTTCCCAGACAGTTACATATTCAAGCTGTCACGATAATCACACCCTCTACGACAGACTTGTAAGCTCTGTTTACGGCAGTGGTGCTGATTACAGACAGAGATACGAGGACCTTATTGCAATGAACAAAATGGCTGCAGGTATGGTGCTTACCTCTCAAGGTATTCCCTTTATGCTTGCAGGTGAAGAGATGGGTCGCTCAAAGGATGGCGACGACAACAGCTACAAATCTGCTGTAGAGCTTAATGCTATCGACTGGTCTCTTATTACACAGAACGCAGACCTTGTTTCTTATTACAGAGGTCTTATTGACATTAGAAAAGTATTCTCTCCCTTTAATGAGAGTACCAATAAATATCAGGATAGCTACACCTTCTATACAAACGAGGTAGAGGTAGAGAATCCCGCTTCCACATCCTCTTCGGATGAGTTTATACTTTCTTCCGACTATGTTGCCTTCACTGTAGAGAATGACACCGAGGGCGAGTGGAAAGAAATGCTTGTGATCTTCAACCCCTCATCTGAGTCACACATGATACCTGTTAATGCAGAATCTCATTCCTGGACAGTTATTGCAAATAACAAGAGTGCAGGTCTTGATGCATTGGATGTTACAGAATGCAGTTTCTTTGAGATACAGCCTAACAGCATGATTATTGCTGTTGATACAGAAAGCTATAATGCTCTCGGTATTAAGTCTGACAATGGTAAAGTTATCATCAAACACGTAGATGCACAGTCAGGCAAAGAAATCGGTGAGTCCGATGTAATAACAGGCGAGATTGGAAGTGGCTATGAGATTAAGCTTCCTGCAAAGGAATTCCTCAGATATGATTTTTCAAAGGCTGAGGGTACCGTAGCAGGTAAGTTTACAGAGGAAGATATCGTTGTTACATATCTTTACGATAAGTATGTAGCACCTTCACTGCTTAAGGCTGATATCGACTCAAACGGCAGAGTTGCTATCGGAGATGCTACAACAATTCAGAAGCACCTTGCGTCTATCATCACACTTGACGACGAGAAGCTTATGCTTGGTGACGTAGACTATAGCGGCGTCACAAACGTTAAGGATGTTACAATGATTCAGAAGTACCTTGCAGATTTTGAAGTAAGTATCGGTAACATGACGGTAAATTATTATAAGCTTATTGAGAACGATGCTGAACCTGCTATTGACGCTAATATGGAGTTGGTATCTTCTGAAACTGTTGAGTACAGAGTTGGTGCAGAGTATAATATTAAACCTATGAAGATTACCCGCTATGTTCTCAATAAAGAAATGTCAGACAGCACAAAGGGTATAATGCCTGCAGGTAATATTACACTTGAATTCTATTATGAGTACGCAACAGACGGTGTTACAATCTATGCAGCACACCTTGACGAAACTGCCACCTGGACACCTTGCCTCTGGGCATGGTCTTCTAAGGGTAATGCATTCTCATCCTGGCCCGGTGCAAGAATGGAAGAAGGGGAGAATGGTTGGTTCTTTGTTGACACAGAGCTTCCCACAGATAACTTCTCTATTATCATTTCCAACAACGGCACACCCCAGACAGCAGACTATGCAAGTCTTTCGGGCAGTGAGCTTTGGATTGTAATTGATGACTACAATACCGCAAACAAGGGTAACTTCATCACAATATATGAAGAAGAACCAGATTTGGCGGCTTTAAGAGCAGCAGCAATCCCTGCAGAATAATTTTGTATAAAACTTAAGACGAAATGACAAAAGCGGTCAGAACAGATAAGCTGTTCTGACCGCTTATTCTATGTTTACATCATAGGGACGATTCACTAACTGTAGGGGCGGATATCATCCGCCCGCAAGTCTTACATCAATACAAAATCCTTTCGGGAGGTTCGTGAACCTCCCCTACAAAAGGGAGGATTTGGCTACGGTGGTCGGTGCTTCTGAATAGTAAAAAGCCCTTCGATTTCTCGAAGGGCTTTACATACCGTTTTAAGTTTTTAGATGCAGAATTAAACTGCTCTCTGAACCTTACCTGAACGTAAGCAACGGGTGCAAGCATAAACGTGCTTGGGTGTGCCGTTAACAACAGCCTTTACTCTCTGTACATTGGGCTTCCAAGTTCTGTTGGAGCGTCTGTGAGAGTGAGAAACCTTAATTCCGAACTTAACGTCTTTTCCGCAGAATTCACATTTTGCCATGCTTTACGCACCTCCTTAAATGACATAGTAGCATTTGTAACTCTGTTATCATAACAGAAATCATTACAAAATGCAAGTCTTTTTTTGAAAAACTTTTCTTGTTTTTTTATTTGACTTATTATATAATAAGATAGATATAGTATTTATAATGGAAAAAACTATGTTTTTTTGCATTTTTGGAGGATTTTGATTTGTATAGAATTGTTCAGTTGTATGAGGCATATACGGACCTTCCGCATTTTTATGTTGCGCTTGTTATCGGCTTTATTTTATCATCGGTTATTTTTAACTTTCTTATTAATCCTTTGCACAATTATGTAAAATACACCTTGATTAATCGTTTTGGTGATGTTACCGGTGTCAGAGACGGACTCCGCTCCATAAATCCCAGATATAACTTGCATCTTGTGGGAGTTTTATTATCGCTGTTTCTTAATATGGGATTTGCAGCTCCTTCTTATTTTGATACCCACGAGTTCAAAAAACCAAGATTATATTCGTTTGTCATCGCTATATCAGGTGTTTTAACATATCTGTGCTGTTTTGGCGTAGTTTACTTTTCTTGTGCTTCCCTGATGCAAAATAATGTTTTAGACTTAGGTCTGAATTCCTTTTGGACTGTTAATAACAATTTCGGCGGATATGCGTATTATGCTGTTTATGCAATGCTTCATTATCTTGCTATTTGTTGTCTGAATTCAGCTTTGCTGAATCTTATTCCTGCTTTCCCTTTGGATATGGGTGATGCACTTTACGAGTGGTTTCCTCTTAACTGGCAGGATGCTTTAAGAAACAGTGAGCTTATTATTTCTTTTGTAATCTTTGTTATATCTTTCTTCTTGCTCGGACAAACAGGAGGAGTTATATCAAATACGAGTTCTTCTATTATGGATATTTTCGATTCAGCTGTCCGTGTTTTGTATGGCAAATAAATTTTAGTCAATAAATTTTTATATCATTTTTGGAGGCATAATAAATGCTTATAGATTTAATCAGGGATATACGAACTTACGGTTCGGTTGATTTTACAGGTGTTTTAATTCAGCTTGCTGTTATGGCACTTATGATTTTTCTTATCCTGCCTGTTCACGAATTTGCTCATGCAGGTGCGGCATATCTCTTAGGCGATAAGGATATAAAGCACAGAGGCAGACTTTCTCTTAATCCCTTGGTACACATTGACCCCTTTGGTGCTTTGTGTATGCTTCTTTTCGGATTCGGTTGGGCAAAGCCTGTACCCGTAAATCCTAACAGATTTAAGTATCCAAAGCTTTATATGGGACTCTGTGCTTTTGCAGGTCCTCTTGCAAATATACTCTGCGGTATGTTTGGCGGAGCACTTATGCTTTTGCTTGCAAAAACAGCCCCTTCGGCTCTTGTTGAATACAAAATCGGAGATTATCTGTATCTTACCGAAATCGGCGAATATGTGTGGATGTTCTTAAGCTATTATATTTTGATCAATGCTTCTCTTGCCGTATTCAATCTTCTTCCCGTACCGCCCCTTGACGGAAGTAAAATCCTTTTTATCTTCCTGCCTGACAGAATTGTAAATTTCTTTTACAGATACCAGCACTTCACATCTATTTTCATTTTTGCCCTTCTTTATATGGGTGCTCTTGACGGTATTCTCGGGGCGGGAAGAGAATTTGTGTTGAAATTATGCCTGTTCTTTCAATGATAAAGCTATAAAAGGAGGTATCCCTTATGCAGAATAATACCCAGCTTCAGTACAAGCTCCCTGTTTTTGAGGGACCTCTTGATTTGTTGCTGCTTCTGATTTCTAAAAATAAAATCGATATATACGACATAGAGATTTCTCTGCTTCTTGAGCAGTATATGGAGCAGATAAGTGCTATGCAGGAAGCGGATATGGATATTGCCTCTGACTTTCTTGAAATGGCGTCAAGACTTGTTTACATCAAATCTGTAATGCTTTTGCCCAAATACGAGGAAGAGGCAGAACAGCTCAAAAGTGAGCTTCAGGGTCAGCTTATTGAGTATCAGCTTTGCCGTCAGGTTGCGGCTATGCTTGCACCTATGGTAAGCTTTGATAAATTCCAGCGAGAGCCTTCGCCTGTGGAATTTGACCTTACATATAACAGAATTCATCCACCTGCAGACATTGCAAAGGCTTATGTAAATGCAGTCGGCAGAGGTAAGAGAAAGCTTCCTCCCAAAAGAGAGGCTTTTTCGGGTATTGTAGAGAAGAAGATTATCTCTGTAAGCTCAAGAATTATCCGTGTTATGCGTAATCTCTGGCACAAAAAGAATGTGCGATACAGCGAGCTTTTTGAGGCTTGCAACGGCAAGAGTGATCTGGTTGCTACCTTCCTTGCGGTGCTTGAACTTGTAAAGGGTAAGAGAGTTATTATCGACGGTGATGGTGACGAAGCAACTGTTACAATGGTGGAGGAAAATAAACGATGAGTGAACTTAACATAAGAAATGCGGTAGAGGCTATTCTCTTTGCAAGCGGTGCTTCCGTGCCTGTGTCCCGAATGGCCACTGCCCTTGAACTTTCTGAAAAAGAAACAAAAAAACACCTTGAAGCTCTTATGAAGGAATATGAAGATAAGAATGGTGGAATAATTATAATCAGGCTTGATGATGCATACCAGATGGTGTCTGCAGAGGAATATGCTCCTCAGATAAGAACTGTTATGGATTTGCGTCGTAACACACCCCTTTCTCAGGCAGCTATGGAGGTTTTGGCGGTTATTGCTTACAACCAGCCTGTTACAAAAGCCTTTATTGAGCAGGTAAGAGGTGTTGATTGCTCGGGTGTTATCGGAAGCCTAACAGCTAAGGATCTTATCGAAGAAAAGGGCAGGCTTGAGCTTCCCGGCAGACCTCTTATCTACGGCACAACCGAGAACTTCCTTCGTTGCTTCAGTATTTCTGATTTGAGCGAGCTTCCCGAAATTCCTTCAAGCGAGCCTAAGGTGAGGGATGAGGCAGAAGAGAGTGATGAGGATGATTCCCAGCTGAGTATCTTCCAAGGCGATGCAGAGGACGAAGAGCCTGTAACAGAGGCAGAAGATGATGTGCAGGATGAAACCGACGCAATGATTGCTATGGAAGTGGGAGAAATCATCAAAGCGGCTACAGAGGATTTTTAAGTTTAAATCAAATCGTTTTAAGGGGGGAGACCCTTGATATATGTATTGCAAGTACTGCTTGTAATTGTGGCTTTTGTGGCACTTGTTGTGCTGCTTCTTAATATCAACATAAAGATATTTCTTCATTATGATGATGAAAAACAGCTTCAGTGTTTAGTAAAATATCTGTTTCTTAAAAAGGTGCTTATCCCACAGAGCGAAAAGAGTAAACGCAAAAAGGCAAAGAGAAGAATAAAAAAAGGCAGATCTCCCGATGAGGTTATATCACTTTCCGAGCTTTATGATGAGAGCGATGGTTTAATGGGGTTTCTTAAAAGTCTTGCAGAAATTGTTAAAAGCATTTGGTCTTTGCTGAAAGCGATTCTCAATAATGCAACCCTCAAAAAACTGGACTTTAAGATGAATGTTGCCTCTGATGATGCGGCAGATACAGCAGTAACCTACGGCTATGCAAATGCGGTTGTTTATCCCATTGTAGCGGCTATTGTTGAAAACGTTATGAGCTTTGATGATTATAATGTGGAGATAAAGCCGGATTTCTCGGATGATGCTGTGCCTTCTGCGGAATTTGACCTGAATTTCAATATAAAGCTTCTGCATCTTCTGAAAGCTCTGCTTGATAATATGGTTGCAACAGAGGCAATTCTTAAATATACAAAGTAATTTTAAAATAAAAGGAGAAATAAAAATGAGCGAACATCCTATTAATGGACTTATGGATACAACTCTGGATAAAATCAAGAGTATGGTGGATGTAGATACAATTATCGGTACACCCATCACTTCTCCCGACGGCACAGTTATTATTCCTGTGTCAAAGGTTAGCTACGGCTTTGCATCCGGCGGTTCTGATATTCGTGCTAAAAAGGAAAATCAGGCTCCCAACTTTGGCGGCGGTACAGGTGCAGGTGTTACTATCAACCCTGTTGGCTTCCTTTCTGTATTCAAGGGTGACGTAAAGTTTATTCCCATCACAAAGTACGATGGACCTGCTGACAGAATTGTTGGTATGGTACCCGAGCTTTTTGATAAGATTAAGGGACTATTCTCAAAGGATAAAAAGACAAACGCAGAGGTTGGCGACGACGAAAGCTTCTGATGAATAACCTGCACTCCCCGAGCATAGCAATGTATCGGGGTGTGTCTTTATGAAAAGATTACTGTCTTTTTTCTTTTCTTTTGTTTTGTTTTTTTGCAGTTTTTCTGTTTTTGCAGAGAAGGATAACACTGCACCGTCGGTTTCGGCTCAGTCCTATGTACTTTATTGTCCCGATAATAAGGAGGTGCTCCTTGGTCGAGGACTTAATACCCCTGCAGGTATGGCAAGCACTACCAAGATCATGACCTCTCTTCTGGCACTTGAATATGCAGAAAAAGAGGATAAAGCAGTAGAGTTTACTTCAAAGATGCAAGCCGAGGGAAGTTCGATGTATCTCAAGGCAGGAGACAGAGTAAGGCTTTCTGATTTGGCTAAGGGTATGATGACCGTATCCGGCAACGATGCCGCAAATGCGGCGGCAGTAGCTGTGTCTGGAAATACAGAGGACTTCGCAGAGCTAATGAACAAAAGAGCAAAAGAGATAGGAATGGAGAACACCTGCTTCAAAAATCCCAGCGGACTCAGTGCACAAGGTCATTTTTCTACACCCTACGATATGGCACTGCTTATGTCAGAGGCTATGGAGAATCAGGCTTTTGAGGATATGACAGCAAAAAAGAGCGTGACTGTGGATTTTGTAAAGCCCGAGGGTCAAAGAGCTACATATAATAATCATAACCGCCTGCTGTCAATGTATGAGTACTGTATCGGCGGTAAAACCGGATATACAAAGGCGAGCGGCAGATGTCTTGTAACCTGCAGTGAAAAGAATAATTTGCGTCTTGTTGCGGTTACTTTCAATGCTCCAAGCGATTGGCAGGACCATATTAAGCTGTATGACTACGGGTTTGAAAAGCTGGGTGCTGTATTAGTTGGAGATTCAAAAGAAATCTACAAAGTGAATGTAATCGGTTCTTCAAAGAAAAATATTTCGGCGAAGGTTTTAAGAACACAGAAATTTGTGTCTGATTGTGATACAGCTAAAGAAGTAAAAACACAGGTTTATATGAAGCCTATGTTGTTTGCTCCTGTTAAAAAGGGAGATATAGTAGGCAAGGTTGTGTGTACTTTAAAGGGTAAAGTTGTAACGGAAAACGAGATTTTGGCACAAGAAGACGCAGGGTATATGGAAATATCGTTTTTTCTGCGGTTTTTCCGCAGTTTGTTCAGATGAGTATTGTGTAATCTGAAACTGATAAATATAAAGGAAAGTTTAAAAGGATTTAATTATGGCTAACAGTAATTATGTACGTCTGCAGAAAATGCTTGCAGACTGTGGAGTTGCCTCCAGACGAAAGGCAGAGGACTTGATTCGTGCGGGCTCTGTAAAGGTAAACGGAGTGGTGGCAGAGATAGGCGATAAGGTTAACCCTTACAAAGATAAGGTAATGGTAAACGGCAGACGCATTACAGGTAATGCAAGACCGAAGTACCGTTATATTATGCTCAATAAGCCCCGTGGCTATGTAACCACAATGAGTGATGAGAAGGGCAGAAAATGCGTTGCGGAGCTGGTTGCGGATATTCCCGAGAGAGTATATCCCGTAGGCAGACTTGACCGTGACAGCGAGGGTATGCTTCTCTTTACCAATGATGGCGATTTTGCAAACAAGATTATGCATCCTAAAAAGGATATTTATAAGGTTTATCGTGTAACTGTGCGACCTGCCGTTACAGACGAAATGATTGCAGAGTTTGAAAACGGTATGATACTCGACGGCAGAAAAACCGCTCCTGCAGAGGTTCGTGTTATTACTCGTCAGGAGGGCAGAGTTGTGCTTGAGATACTCCTGCGTGAAGGCAGAAACCGTCAGATCAGAAGAATGTGCGAGATGTTAGGCTTAGAGGTTGCTAGACTTCGACGTACCGCAATCGGACAAGTTAAGCTTGGTATGCTCAAAAAGGGCGACTGGCGTGATCTGACCGAAGAGGAAGTTAAGAAGCTTATGGCAGATCCCAATCCTTCCCGCCATCTGCAGTAAGGAGGTTTTCCAATGTTTTCAATTCTACCCTGCAAAGACGAAGCCAAGCTTAAGGCTTACCCTCAGGGGACAACCCTGCTTATTTACAAAGAGGACGGTAAAGAGCGAGGTCATATAGCCTATGTCCGCAATAAATCTGCTTTTGAGATTTTATCTATGGATACAGGGGTAAAGCTTTCAGGTGACGGCAGTGTTTCAAATGAAATGTTCCTGCATGCAGATGCGCTTATACGCTCTATAGGTGCAATTGCACTGGGAGAGGGTTCACTCACCCTTTGCACAAAGGACGATAGCCTTGAATCATTGTGGAAAAAATTCGGATTTTTTAAGCACAATGAGTACTATACTCTGTACCTTTCAAGGCTTTTTGCAAAGGGTTGTTCGGGCTGTGAAGGCTGTAATGGTTGCAAATAATAAGCATATGTAAAAAAGTTCTTGTTTTTTGCAGATTTTTGCTTGTAATTAGATTTAGTTAAATGTATAATATACTTTAGGTACTTTTATGTACGGATAAAGCATAAGGAGGAATCTTATGAGCGTTTCAAAAAATGCAAAAGTTTCACCCGAGAAGCTTTTTGCGCTACTATTTGATGATGGAGTTTACACAGAGCTTCTGCCTGCAATGAGCATTAACGGCAATATGGCAGAGGTGAAGGCTGTCAGCGGCAGAGTCTGCGGACAGAATATATATGCATACTCTCAGTGTGACGAGGGTGCAGGCGGTGCTATGAGCGTGGCACAGGCAGAAAAACTCAAAAAGGTTTATGCTTTGGCTCTTAAAACCGGTTGCCCTGTCGTAAGCTTCTATACAGACAGCAAAGCAAAGGTAACAGAGGGTAATATGCTCCTTGATGCTCTTGGAGATTTGCTCGCAAGCTCTATGCGTCTTTCAGGTATTGTTCCCCGTATTTCTGTTGTTATGGGTGATTGCGTTGCTTCCAATGCAATGCTTTCGGCAAGTGCGGATTTCGTTATTATGACCGAGGATGCAAAGCTCACACTTTCTGCTGATTGCGACTGCAGCGGCAAAGGCAAGGCGGCAATCGTTGCCGAGGATGCACAGCAGGCTGTGGATAAGGTAGCAGAGCTTATTTCTTACCTGCCTGCAAACAATCTGTCACAGGTGCCTTTCGCAGAAGCTTCAGATGGTTTATTCTTTGATGCTGACAGCGAGCTTAAGCTTTATGATAATAAGGATGACAAGGTATCGATTGCTCTTGCAAGAATCGATGGCAGAACAGTAGGCAGTGTTAAGGCTCTCTCTAAAGAGATTGATAAAAAGGGTGCAAAGAAGATAGCTTCCTTTGTTCGTTTCTGCGATGCTTTCTCTCTGCCGGTTATCACTCAGATGGATGCTGCAGAATTCTGCTGTATCGGCAGTGCAAACAAGGTGCTTTCTGCTTACACAGAAGCTACAACAGTTAAGATTTCTGTTGTGGAGGGTACAGCAGTAGGTGCTGCTTATATGGCACTTGCAGGCAAGGCTGCAAGATGCGATGCAGTTATCGGTATGGAGGGAGCAGTTATTTCTCCCATTAAGCCCGAAGCTGCTGCTTACATAGCACTCGGCACAGAGCTTGAAGGCTTGACTGTAGCCGAGCAGGATGCAAAGATTAAGGAATATATCGCAAATGAGCTTTCTGCAGAGAATGCCGCAAAGAACGGCTTTATCGATGATATTGCAGATGCTGAAACTATCAGAACAAAACTTATAAACTATCTTGATATTCTTGGCTCTAAGCGTGAGACCGCTCTGCCCAAGAAACATTCAACCATATAATCAGGAGGAATTAAAATGAAAAATCTTCGTATTACAGTTAATGGCGTAGCTTATGACGTACAGGTAGAAGAACTCGGTGAAGGTGCAGCTCCCGCAGCAGTAGCAGCTCCTGCTCCTGCATCCGCTCCCAAGGCGGCTCCCAAAGCAGCTCCCGCAGGTGTTGCAGGCGGCACAAAGGTTACTGCTCCCATGCCCGGTACAATCCTCGCTGTGAATGTTTCCGTAGGTCAGAAGGTTGAGGAAGGACAGGCAGTTGCAGTTCTCGAGGCTATGAAGATGGAAAACGAAATTCCCGCACCCTGTGCAGGTACAGTTGCCAGCATCAATGTTGATAAGGGTGCTTCCGTTGAGACAGGTGCTGTTCTCATCACTTTAAGCTAAGGTGACCAAAATGGCAAAACAGATTAAAATTACAGAAACAGGACTTCGTGATGCTCACCAGTCCTTGCTTGCTACAAGAATGCCCACCTCCGATATGCTTCCCATTCTTGAGAAGATGGATAAAATCGGCTTTTATTCCCTTGAGTGCTGGGGCGGTGCTACATTTGACTCTTGCCTGCGTTTCTTAAACGAAGACCCTTGGGTAAGACTTCGTACCATTAAGGATAAATGTAAGAATACAAAGCTTCAGATGCTCTTCAGAGGACAGAATATGTTGGGTTATCGTCATTATGCAGACGATGTGCTTGAGTATTTTGTAGAACGTTCTGTAGCAAACGGTATTGATATTCTCCGTATTTTTGATGCACTCAACGATATTAAGAATCTCAAAAGTGCAATTAAAGCCGCAAAGAAAGAGGGCGCAGAGGTTCAGGTAGCAATCAGCTACACTACAGGTCCTGTGTTCACTGACGAATACTATGTTGACTACGCAAAGCGTATCGCAGATGCAGGTGCAGATACAATCTGCATAAAGGATATGGCGGCTTTGCTGACACCTTACAAGACAGAGGCTCTTGTTAAGGCTATTAAGGGTGCAGTAGACCTTCCTGTTCAGATTCACACTCACTACACATCGGGTCTTGCTTCAATGTGTCTTCTCAAAGGTATTGAAGCAGGTGCAGATATGATTGATACTGCAATCAGCCCCTTGGCACTCGGTACATCTCACGCACCTACCGAGTCTATGGTTGCTGCACTTCAGGGCACAGAGTACGACACAGGTCTTGACCTTGTGGCTCTTACCGAGATCCGCGATTACTTTATGACTCTCAGAGATAAATATATTAAATCGGGTCTTATAGACCCTCAGATGCTTGCAACCGATGCAAACGCACTTATTTATCAGGTTCCCGGCGGTATGCTCTCAAACCTTCTTTCTCAGCTTAAACAGGCAGGTAAGGAAGATAAGCTTACCGAGGTGCTTATGGAAGTTCCCAGAGTTCGTGAGGATTCAGGTTATCCTCCTCTTGTTACTCCTACATCTCAGATTGTTGGTACTCAGGCTGTGTTCAATGTTATTGCAGGCGAGCGCTACAAGATGTGCACAAACGAGTTCAAGGATATGGTAGCAGGCAAGTACGGCACAACTCCCATGCCTATCTCTGACGAGTTCAGAAAGAAGATTATCGGCGATATGGAGCCTGTAACCTGCAGACCTGCAGATCTGATTGCTCCCGAGCTTGAGAAGCTCAAGGCTGAGGTAGCACAGTATGTTCAGCAGGAAGAGGACGTGCTTTCTTACGCAATGTTCCCCAAGGTGTCTGTAGATTTCTTCGAGAAGAGAAGACAGGCTCAATTAGGACTTAATCCCGAATACTTTGACAAGAACAAGGGTACATATCCTGTATAATTTCATATAATATTTCTTAAAAAGAATTAAACCTCCCTGTTTATTTACAGGGAGGTTTTGTTATAAATATGTGTTATTTTTATATTTTTATAATTCCCTTTGTAAAGTCTGCTCCGCAGGGGGTAGGGGTCTTTTCAAAAATGGTACGGATGTCGGTGGCTTTTATATCTATATCAAGAATCTCCTTGACTTTTTCGTTAAGCGCTTGAATATCCTTTGCTGTATTGATGACAAGGGGGAGCTTTGCTGTGGAGCTTATCATCGTTACAAGCTCAGCACCCTTTTGAGTGAAGCCTAAAATACGGATATAAGGAACGTTTTGTTCGTAGTGTTCGTTTTTTATTCCCAACAGAGTACAAATAAGAATTCTTCGAAGTCGAGAGTGGGTGTATCGTTTGGTCTTAACCTCGTTCAAAATTTCTTCTATGGAATTATGCTGCTTTGCAATCGAGAAAATCCGATTTTCAAGTCCTTCGGTAACATCAGCTGTTTCTTTTAAAATTTCTTCACTTGTTTCTCGGAGCTTTAGAAGCAGTGCTCTTTCACCATATTCCAGAAATGCAGGGTTATTGCTCTCTATGTTTTCGGGTATAAAGGAATCAAAATCGGAGTTTTCTGAAATTAATTTTCGGATTTTTGAGGCGCTTGCAATTGTATCGGTGGTGGTAGTGCTATCGTGAGTGACACCTGTGCGTTTGATTGTGCGGACCTCAATACCGCTGTTTTTCAGTGCTTTGATATATTCAATGCCGAGAGTGTTGTTGGGGCAGGAGAGTACATCTGCATATTCTTTGCCAAAGATTTCTGTAATTGCTTTTGTAAGTGCAACAGGGTAGTAGTCGCCCTCGCTCATATATTCCTTTACTTTTTCACTTACCTTTTCGTCATCGGTGGCATCGGCTACAGCCTTGAGTAAAGAAATATCACCGCATTCGGAGCCAAAATATACTCTGTCTACAGAACCTGAAGCTTTAATGATTTCGCAACCGCCTTTGGCAAATCTTTGTGCTGAGGATACTGCCCATACAGCAGGAAGCTCTATTACTAAATCAGCACCGCCTCTGAGTGCCTCGGTTGCTCTTGCGAATTTAGAGTAAACAGCTACATCTCCGCGCTGAGTAAAGCTTCCGCTCATAACTGCAACTATATAGTCACAACCGTCTTTTCGCATTTCATCCAACATATATTTGTGTCCGTTATGAAAGGGATTGTATTCGCAAATTAAGGCTCCTACTGACAAAAAACTCACCTCTTCAAAAAAGTACTTGAAACTTTTTACATATTGTACTATTATATTATAGGTTAAAAATATAACGAATTCAAGAAATGGAGGAAGATTTATGAAAATTCTTGTAATTAATGCAGGCAGCTCTTCTCTTAAATATCAGCTTATCGATATGGATAACGAGCAGATGCTTGCAAAGGGTAACTGTGAAAGAATCGGTAATACAGGTTCTTTTATCGGCCACAAAACTGCTGACGGCAGACAGATGACAAAGGAAATCGATATGCCTGACCATAAGACTGCATTCCTGCAGGTTAAGGATGCTCTCCTCGATGCCGAGTACGGTGTTATCAAGGAGCTTTCCGAGGTTTCTGCTATCGGTCACAGAATCGTTCAGGGCGGTGCACTTTTCAGCGAGTCTGTAATTGTTAACGAAGAAGTTATCAAGGGTATCGAAAGCCTTATTCCTCTTGCACCTCTGCACAACTCAGGTCACGTTCAGGCTATCAGAGGATGTCTCTCCGTATTCGGTGACAGCGTTCCCGAGGTTGTAGTATTTGATACAGCATTCCATTCCACAATGCCCCAGAAGGCATTTATGTATGCTGTTCCTTATGAGTATTATGAGAAGTATCAGGTTCGTCGCTACGGTTTCCACGGTACATCTCACAGATATGTAAGCGGTGAAATGGCAAAGAATATGGGTCGTGACATCAAAGACCTTAAGCTCATTACCTGCCATATCGGTAACGGTTCTTCTATCACTGCTGTTGACGGCGGTAAGGTTATCGACACATCTATGGGTCTTACACCCCTTGACGGCTTCCTTATGGGTACTCGTTCAGGCGGTCTTGATCCTTCGGTTGTTACATTTATCGCAGAGAAAGAGGGCTTTACTCCCGAAGAAATGAGCCAGATGCTCAACAAGAAGAGCGGTCTTCTCGGCATTTCCGGTGTATCTTCTGATGACCGTGATGTTTCTGCAGCAGAGAAAGAGGGCAACGAGCGTGCACACCTTGCACATGAGATGCTTTACTATCAGATTGCAAAGTACGTAGGCGGATATATGGCAGCTCTCGGTGGCTGTGACGGTATCGTATTCTGTGCAGGTCTTGGTGAGAATCAGGCACAGCTTCGTAAAGAGGTTTGTGATTACCTCAAGTTCTTTGGTGTTAAGCTTGATGATGCTGCTAACGAGGCAACAAGAGGTAAGACTGGCAGAATTTCTGCTGATGATTCTAAAATCGAAGTTTGGGTTATTGAGACAAACGAAGAGCTTGTTATCGCAAGAGATACAAAGGCTCTTGTTGAAAAGAACGCATAATCTAATTTTTCAGCTTATATAATAAAATCGGGCGATAGCTTCTGCTATCGCCCTTTTTATTTTAAATGCCGTCGCCTGTAAGTTCGCCCTTGTCGGGAGTTCTGGTAACAGCGTGTTCTCTGAAAAGGAAAGTGATGCACCAAAGAGCACAAAGTCCTACAAGCGCATAAATGATTCTGGCAACAACGCTTGTCTGACCGCCGCAAATCCAGGCAACAATGTCAAATTGGAACAGACCAACACTGCCCCAGTTGATTCCACCAATGATAAGAAGCGTCAAAGCTAATTTATCGAGCATATAAAAACCTCCTATTTATATTTGCTCTATTAGTTTTGACTGACTTTTTAAAATTATTCAAATTTTTGTTAAAGCAAAAATAAGTGCACCGATACCGATTGCAAGAAGCACAAAGCCGAAATATCTTGTTAGCTTTACAGCCTTTTGGAGCTTATGCTTTTTTATCATATTGTCTGTAGGTGCAGGAAGGAGAGAGGTGAGAACTCCTATTGCAAGAGCACCGCAGGCAATCATCATTGAGCCTACAAGATTTTGCAGGGCATAGAGGAAAATGCCGATTGCAATGGAGAATGTACCCAATATGTTTATTATAGATATAACTTTTTGGAATTTAGTGCGTTTTCTGAAATATGTATTATGTTTTTGTTCGCAGGCATCAGAGCAGTACATCTCGTGATAGCTTATTTCTTTTGCACAGTATTCACAGGTTTTCATTAGTTTCAACTCCGTATGATAATATTTAAAAAGTATAACATATATAGAAGTTCTTTTCAATGATAAAAATAAAAAGAATCAAATGATAGAAAAACTTTGCTTGTTATTTGCATATTTATTGGTTTGCTTGAAGTTTTGTGTATGTAAAAGTTACAAATCGCAATTTGAATGCTTTACTAAGTCCATGTTTTATTATATACTTTGAATACTGAATTTTTTTCTCGGAGGATATGGTATGAAAATAAAATTTATTTCTATGCTTCTTTGTGTTTTTATGTTTTTTTCTGCAGTTTCTTTAACCGTAGGTGCACAGGAGAACACGGAGCTTTGCGAGTTTGAGTATCTTAAAAGGGATGTTTCCACAGGTGACGGATATGTTTTGATTGAATATGCAGAAGAGAAGATTACTCTTTCCGGCGACCGAGATACAACTCAGATTCCCAAAGGTGAAAATATTAAAGTAACAATTAAGGCAGTGCCTGGTTCTGTGATTACAGAAGTGGTTTATGACGGTGTACCTATGGGGTTTGGAGATCCTGCACAGGAGCTTAATATGACTATCGAGAATTTTGGTTCTGACCATTCGCTGAAGATCACTTATGAAATACAGACATATACCTGTAGTGTTAAAAGCATCGGTAACGGCAGTGTGAGTATAATTGAGCCTCAAACCGACAGAACCTCTGTTTCTCTTCCTGTAGGCGAAAACTTTATTTTCTATGCAGAAGCACAGGAGGGCTTCGAAATTACTGCAATTACTGTAAACGGCGAAGCGATTGACCTTACAAAATACGGACAGACTGATGTTATAAAGATTACAAGATTTCAGATGGAGCTTCCGCAGATTACAGAAACCACAGATGTTTTAGTTGTTTTTTCTTCTGCTTCGAGCAAAGGCAAATTCGGCGATGTGAACTCTGACGATAAGGTTAATGTTGTTGATGCAACACTGATTCAAAAGTTTGTTGCAGGTCTTGTTGATTTCGACGCAAATCAAAGCCTATACGGAGATGTAGACGGGGACTTGAGAATTACCGTTAAGGATGCAACTGCAGTGCAGAAGTACACAGCGGGGATTATTTCTTCATTTCCCGCAGAGAATAGATAAAATGTTTACTTAAATAAGTTTGCATTAAACCGATTTGCCTTTGTTGCAAGTCGGTTTTTTTACGATTATTATTGGATTTCTTGTGTACAAATATTATCTTTTGCAGTTTTCTTCCGCTTTTATCACCTTTTATAAAAAAGGGAAGAATTATGGCAAAAAACTGTTGTCTTTTTGCAATTTATATAGTATAATAATGCTGTATGAAAAGGTGAGGTATTATGCTTCGCCGCTTGTCTGCATAGTCTTATGCAGATGGGGTACAAAATATTTTTTATGGAGGCTTTTCACGATGAAAGCAAAAAGATTACTTAGCGTAGTTCTCGCTTTGATGGTAGTTCTTTCTTGCGTAGCTGGTATGAGCTTTGTATCTGCAGAAGAGACAAGCTACAACACATACGCACAGTTTGAAGAGTCCATTACGCCCGAGAACCACTACGGTCTTACTGACACAGTAAACGAAGGTAAGATCCTCCAGGCTTGGAACTGGTCATACGAGAATGCAATCGCTATGATGCCCAAGGTTGCTGAGCAGGGCTTCACAACAATGCAGATCTCTCCCCCCAATGAGATTAAGATGCCCACAAAGGGTGTAGCTGTTTGTGCAGCTCCCGTTGACGGTATCGCTCCCAATGGTTGGTGGATGTTCTACCAGCCCGCAGGCTTCCAGCTCAACGAGTCTGAGGACAATGCTCTCGGTACAAAGGCTGAGTTCGTTGAGATGTGCACAGAAGCTAAGAAGTACGGCATCAAGATCCTTGTTGACGCAGTTATCAACCACATGGGTACTGATGACGACCACGTTGGCAAGTACGAAAATGACTCTGTAGATCCTATGGATCACATTAACCCCAGAGCAGCTGAGTTCGAGCCCGAGCTCCTTGCAGCTAAGGCATTCCACTCTCCTTGGAAAGATATGACTTATGTTGAGAACATGGGTCAGGCTATGAGACTCTATGATGAGACAGGCAAGCCCATTCCCAAGACAGACTCTAAGGGTAACATCATCTACAATGCACAGGGCTATCCCGAGTACAAGACAGGCGGCTCCGCTACTGCTTATGACATCGAAGAGTCTCTGACACAGCACTGTACATCCGGTCTTCCCGACCTTGCAACAGAGACACAGCTCGTTCAGGATACAATCTATGATTACCTTGTAGAGCTTATCGAGGCAGGTGCAGACGGCTTCCGTTTCGACGCAGCAAAGCACATTGAGACAGTTCACGACACATACTTTGCATCCGACTTCTGGGAGGATACACTCCAGAAGCTCAGAAAGAACTATCCCGACGTTGAGTGCTTCGCTTATGGCGAAATCCTTAACAAGTGCGGTGACGAGCGTCCCTTCTCTGAGTACACAGAGCTTATGGACGTTACAGACTCCAGCTCCTTCTGGGGCATCAAGGACGCTGTTTGCAACAACGGTAACGGCGGTAATCCCACACCCAAATATCCCAATGCTAACTTTACAAAAGAGAACGTAATCCAGTGGAATGAGTCCCACGATACATACATCGACGGCGGCACATCCTCCTTCACAGTTCAGCAGAGAAACAAGATCTGGGCTCTTACAGCTGCTCGTCAGGAGATCACAGGCGTTTACTTTGCACGTCCCGATGACAGAACAGGTACCAACCGTGCTGCTATTGAGAAGATTTGTGAAAACATCATCCTCGGCGAAGCAAACGTAACATCTTGGGCTAACCCCGAAGTTCAGGCTGTAAACCAGTTCGATAACTTCTTCGGCTCAGCTGATGAGTTCTGCAGAACTAAGGATAAGGTTACACTTATCGAGCGTTTTGACAGAGAGACACTTGTAGCAGGTGCTACACTTGTTAACCTTGCAGGTACTTCCAAGACAGCTTCCATCACAGTTAGAAACCTTCCTGATGGTTCCTACATTGATGCTCTTACAGGCAACGAGTTCACAGTTGCAGGCGGCACACTCACAGGTCAGATCGGCTCCACAGGTATTGCTTGCGTATACTATGCAGAGGATACAGAGCCTGTATTCCCCGTAATCGATGATTCCGTGGTTACAATGGATGATCTCTACAAGGGTATGGCTAAGTGGGATGCTTCCAACGGCGAATATCCCATCGTTCCCGGTGCAAACACAATCGTATTCTCCGCACAGAGCTCTTGGACAAAGGCTTATGTTTATGCTTGGATGAACGGCACAGAAGAGAACCTCGGTTCTTGGCCCGGCAACGAGATGACATTTGCTCTTAAGAACGAGTATGGTGAGAACCAGTTCTACACAATGATTCCTGTTGAGTATGACTGCTACATCATCAACAACGGCAGCGGCGCTCAGACTGTTGACCTTGACGTAACAGAGAGCACCGGTATGTATATGTCCACTCAGTCCGGTGGCAAGTACACAATCGGTACATGGGCACCCAACTTTATTGAGCTCACAGTTAAGGAGTTCCTTGGCGAAGAGGCTACAACTACTACAACAGAAGCTACAACTACAACTCCCGGTGAGATTGTTGATCCCGAGCTCAAGCTTGGCGACGCTGACGGCGACGGTCAGGTTAACGTTAAGGACGCAACAGCTATCCAGAAGGTAGTTGCAGGTCTTGAGGTTATTTCCTACAACGAAGCAGTTGCTGATGCAGACGAGAACGGCAGCGTTAACGTTAAGGACGCAACAGCTATCCAGAAGTGGGTTGCAGGTATCCTTACAGACAGCAATATCGGTAAGTAATCAATAGTAAATCTTTCGATTTATTTTACGATTATCCATAAAAAATTCACCCCCGCATATCCGGGGGTGTTTTTTATTGGTGTATAATGAAAACCACGCGATAGTCGCGTGGTTCAAAAGAGGTTAACCGATAAACAGAAAGAAAAGATAAAACAATGTCGTGCCTCCCTCTGATGAGGGAGGTGGGTTTTGCGATAGCAAAACTCGGAGGGAGAGAATACCTGTAAAGTGTATCTTAGTATTGTTTTCTCTCCCTCAGTTTCGCTTCGCTCAACAGCTCCCTCGTCAGAGGGAGCTGAGGTTGTTGAAAAAAACCAGTTTACTGGTAACTAGTAATTTATGCATGGCTGGCAGGCCAATAAAAAACGCACTTGTGCGTTGCCAGTAAAAATAGGGCTATGCCCGAAAATGAAATACCATCCGCTATGCGGGTGGATTTTTATTCTTAATTTTTACATTGTTAAGTGATATTTTCTATTGTTTATTTGTATTTAAGATGAGAAAAGGAGATGAAATAAAAAAGATGTAAAACAGTGTGGTAATGTAGATTGACTTTAGTGGAGATTTAAGGTAAAATATCAGTGGAAATGAATGGGCATCAGAGCGTTTATTGTGCCTGTTCTTACCTTTTTGTTGCATTGATTGCATAAAGAGAAACAATAAATATTTAGGAGGTTTTAGCAATGAAAATGAAAAAATTACTTGCGGTAGTTCTTTCGGCTATGGTTGTGGTTTCCTGCGTTACTGTTATGTTCTTTGCACCTACTGTTTCTGCAGAGGAAGTTAAGCAGTCAACATACGACAGATACCTTGAAGCTATTAAGCCTGAGAACAACTATGGTCTGGAAGATACCGTTAACGACGGTAAAATTATTCAGGCTTGGAACTGGTCCTATAAGAATGCTACAGCTCTTATGAAGACTGTTGCAGAGCAGGGCTTCACAACTCTTCAGATTTCTCCTCCCAATGAAATCAAGATGCCCACAAAGGGTGTTGCTGTGTGTGCAGCTCCCGTTGACGGTATCGCTCCTAACGGTTGGTGGATGTTCTATCAGCCTGCAGGCTTCCAGCTTAACGAGTCCGAGGATAACGCTCTCGGTACAAAGGCTGAGTTCATTGAAATGTGCGAGGAGGCTAAGAAGTACGGTGTTAAGATAATTGTTGATGCAGTTATCAACCACATGGGTACAGATGATGACCACATCGGTGTTTATGACAATACTTCCACAGACCCCATGAAGCACGTTAATCCCAGAGCTGCAGAGTTTGAGCCTGAGCTCCTTGCGGCTAAAGCTTTCCACAGCCCTTGGGTTAATATGACATACAAAGAAAACTATTGGGATGGCTACAGCGATTATGACATCGAAGAAGACCTTACTCAGCACTGTACATCAGGTCTTCCTGACCTTGATACAAGCTTACAGCTTGTTCAGGATACTATCTATGATTACTTTGTAGAGCTTATTGAGGCAGGTGCAGATGGCTTCCGTTTCGATGCCGCAAAGCACATCGAAACAAAACACGATACATTCTTTGCATCTGACTTCTGGGAGGATACACTCCAGAAGCTGAGAAAGAACTACAAGGATGTTGAGTGCTATGCTTATGGCGAAATCCTCAACAAGTGCGGTGACGGCAGACCCTTCTCCGAGTACACCGAGCTTATGGATGTTACAGACTCCAGCTCATACTGGGGCATTAAGGATGCTGTTTGCAATAATGGTAACTCAGGTAACTCTATTCCTTATTATCCCAACGATAACTTTACAAAAGAGAATGTTATTCAGTGGAATGAGAGCCACGATACATACATCGACGGCGGTACATCCTCTCTGACAATTCAGCAGAGAAACAAGATCTGGGCTGTTACTGCAGCACGCCAGACAATCACAGGCATTTATTTTGCCCGTCCTTCTGATGCAACAGGTCAGAACCGTGAAGCTATAGAGAAGCTTTGCCAGAATATCCTTCTTGGTGATGCTAACAAGACCTCTTGGGCACTTCCTGAGGTTGCGGCTGTAAACCGCTTCGATAACTTCTTCGGAGATGCAGCAGAGTACAACTCTGTACAGAGCAAGGTTACAGTTATTGAGCGTGCAGATAGTGTAAACTACGGTGCTACTCTTGTAAACCTTTCCGGTACAACAAAGTCTGTATCTCTTAACACAAACATTCTTGCAGACGGCAAGTATATTGATTCTCTTACCGGTAACGAGTTCACAGTTGCAAGCGGCAGACTTACTGGTCAGATCGGCTCTACAGGTATCGCTTGTATTTACAGCGATGACGCTGATTCCGTTAAGGTTCCCACAATCTGGGATGTGAACGTATCAGGCGGCGAGTATCCCGTAAACGATGATTATACTACTGTTGTATTCTCTACAAGATGGGGCAGTGCAAGCATTTATGCTTGGGAGACAGAAACAAATGTTATGTCTGAGTGGCCCGGTATGGCTATGAAGTTTGCTCTTGTTAATGACTTTGGCGAGAATCAGTTTGTAGCATACATCCCTGCAGAGTACACACACTTTATCATCAATGATAATGGTGCAGGACAGCAGACTGTTGACCTTGACATTGCCGACAACTGCGGTGTATATATGGATGATATGGTAGATGGTAAATATAATGTTGGCTACTGGGACCCCACATTTATTCCTTGGGAGCCTGAAGTTCCCACAAAACCCACAACTACCAAACCTACAACTGAGATTACAACTGTTACAGAGTCTGTTTCTACAACAGTTCCGAAGACATCAACCGAGACATATATGGGTAAGCTTGGTGACGCAGATGGTGATGACCAGATTAATGTTAAAGATGCTACTGCTATACAGAAAGTAGTTGCAGGTCTTGAGGTTAGTAAATACATTGAATCTGTGGCAGATGCCGACGGAAACGGATCTGTTAATGTTAAGGACGCAACTGCTATTCAGAAATGGGTTGCAGGCCTGCTTCCTGACAGCGACATCGGCGAAGATTTCTATATGTACATCTAAATCCCAATATACAATGATGCCTCCGAGGCTTCCTCGGAGGCATTTTTTTACGTTTATTATGGAAAAAATGTGGCTTATTGTATATATTTTGAAAATTTTAATTGACATTATTTTTTAGATAATGTAATATTTGATTATAATGAGTCTTAAAGGAGTGATTTCTGTGAAGCGTCTTCCATGGGGTCTATACTTTTTTTCTGCAGGTCTTTTGCTTTTGGTTATGCAGTTTTTTGTAATACTCTTTGGCTATGTTAATAACGACTACGGTGTTACTACTGAGCAGTTTGCTATTTTAGAAGAGGTCACTTTCTTTGATGTTTTGAAGGATATTTGGTCGGGAATCGCAGGAATTCTGCTTTTTATTTTTCTGTATGTACGCAGATTCGTTAAAGGCCCTGATACACTTATGATGCTTGTTGGCATTATGCTCTGGGTTATCCAGATCCTTGCACTCCGTGATGAAACTGCATCAATACCATCTATGTTTATCAAGTACATTATCGGTATTGTTGGTATTTTACTTGTTGTTATTGCAACTCTTATTGATGTGTATATGCAGAAAAACGAATCTGATGAAGATAATGATGTGAAGTTTTAAAGAGAAAATTTCCTGTCGGCTAATGTATTGAAATGCCGGCAGGTTTTTTTATTTAATTAAAATGTAACAATTCTTAAAAAATAGTAACTTGAATTTCCTAAATATTGTGGTATAATTTTCGTGTAGAATAATAGATACTATATATGGAGTGGTATGTATGAAATGTCCTTTTTGCGGTTTTGAAGAAAGTAAGGTAATTGATTCCCGTCCTGCAGACGACGGCGAGCGTATACGCAGACGCAGAGAATGTTTAAGCTGTGCAAAGAGATTTACAACACATGAGGTTATCGAGACGGTTCCCATTGTTGTTGTAAAAAGAGATAAATCAAGAGAAGTTTTCAACCGCTCAAAGCTTATGGCGGGCTTTTTACGTGCTTGCGAAAAGCGTCCCATCTCTATGGAGCAGGTTGAGAATATGATTAACACAATCGAGGCTAAGCTTCAGAGCAATTACGACAGAGAGGTTACCTCCCAGCATATCGGTGAGCTTGTTATGGAGCTTCTTAAAGATGTGGATAAGGTTGCATACATACGCTTTGCTTCTGTTTACAAGAATTTTGAGGATGCCGACACCTTTATGGAGGAGCTTGACAGACTCAGAAAGAATCAGGCTTAATCGCTCTTATTTAATGGAAATATTAATATGAATATATGATTCCTTCGGCGAAAAAGGAATTGAATTTTACTGCCTCTGCTGACCTACGGAGGCAGTATTTTTTTGAGCAAAAACTATTAATAGGGAAAAGGTAATATGTTATAGAAAATCACCCACAGCGGTCTTATGTGGGTGGTTTGGCATTATTAGTAAGGGCTAAATAATTCTTCATAAATGTTACATATTCATCCATTGCAATTTTAAAATATGAGATGTTATGTTATAAGTGTACTTGCCTCCCTCTGACGAGGGAGGTGGGTTTTGCGTTAGCAAAACTCGGAGGGAGAGAATAATATTTTAACTATCCGTCAGTCTCGTTTGCACTCGACAGCTTCCCTGACAAGTGGAGCCAAGACGTTTTGACTATAACTTAATTAAGAGTTATATGATGATTAAAATAACAAACCTCCCGCAGCTGTGTGCTGTGGGAGGTTTTGCTATATAGAGTATTTTTTTTCTGTGATTAGTTACAGCTGTCGCAGCCGCAGCCGTGGTCGTGGTCGCATTCTTTGATAACACCTACGATGGGAGTGGGGTCTACGCCGAGACGTGTGTAGTAGTCGGAGAGGGCTGCTTTGATTGCCTGCTCTGCAAGTACAGAGCAATGTACCTTAACGGGAGGAAGTCCGTCAAGAGCTTCCATAACTGCTTTGTTTGTGAGCTTGAGAGCTTCGTCAATGGTCTTGCCCTTTATGAGCTCTGTTGCCATTGAGCTTGTTGCAATTGCTGCACCGCAACCGAAGGTCTTGAACTTGCAATCGGTGATTACATTGCCCTCAACCTTGATATACATTCTCATAATATCGCCGCATTTGGAGTTGCCAACCTCGCCAACGCCATCAGCATCGGGGATTTCGCCAACATTGCGGGGATTTGCAAAATGGTCCATAACCTTTTCTGAATATGCCATTTTTTATACCTCCTGTTTATTTTTCTTCACTCTTTATCTTGTCCCAAAGGGGAGAGAAACTGCGCAGATATTCCACTGTTTCAGGAATTATCTTGAGCAGATAATCGATTTCTTCTTCTGTGTTTGCGTCGCTGAAGGAAAGTCTTAGGCTTCCGTGAGCGATTTCGTGGGGAAGTCCTAAGGAGAGCAGTACGTGGCTTGGGTCAAGGCTACCTGATGTGCAGGCAGAGCCTGAAGAAGCACTTACTCCCTTTATATCCAGCATAAGCAGTAAACTTTCGCCCTCGATACCCTCGAAGCACATATTGATGTTACCGGGCAGACGGCTTTCTCTGTCGCCATTGAGTCTGCTTCTTTCAATTTGAAGAAGTCCGGTTATCAGACGGTTACGCATTTTAGTGAGTTTTTCTTTTCGTTCTTCCATTGTGGAGATTGCAAGCTCAAGAGCTTTTGCAAGACCTACGATGCCTGCAACATTTTCTGTGCCTGCACGGCGGGAACGCTCTTGTGCACCGCCTTCGATAAGACTCTTTATACGAGTACCGAGGCGGATGTAAAGTGCACCGCATCCCTTGGGACCATGAAATTTATGACCAGTAAGGGAGAGAAGGTCTATGCATTCTTCCTGTACATTGATAGGAACATTACCCATAGCCTGCACTGCATCGGTGTGGAAAAGCACACCTGCCTCACGGCATATTTTACCGATTTCGGCAATAGGCTGTATTGTACCGATTTCGTTGTTTGCGTACATAATTGTAACGAGGGCTGTGGTATCCTTGATTGCGTTTTTTACATCCTCGGGCTTAACAATACCGTTTTCGTAAACGTCAAGATATGTTACCTCAAAGCCTTCCTTTTGGAGTGACTCGCAAACGTGAAGTACTGCGTGATGCTCAAATTTTGTTGTTATGATGTGATTTTTGCCTTTTTCTTTAAGAATTCTGCAAACACCCTTGATTGCCCAGTTGTCAGCCTCACTGCCGCCTGAGGTGAAGAAAATCTCTGAACCGTTTTTTGCACCAATGAGGCTTGCAATTTTTTCTCTTGATTCTTCAACGGCTTCCTTTGCAGCTGCACCGATACGATAAAGGCTTGAGGGGTTACCGTAAATTTCGGTGAGGTAAGGGGTCATAGCCTCTAAAACCTTAGGGGAAAGGGAAGTGGTTGCAGCGTTATCTGCATAAATCTGCATATATATTTCTCCTTGTGTAAGTCTTTATTTTAAATATTTCTGATACTCTGCCACAGCAAGTCTGTCGCATCGCTCATTCTCGGGATGACCTGCGTGACCGTGTACCCATACGATATTGACCTTGTGAATATCGTAAAGCTTTAAGAGTTCCTCCCACAAATCAGGGTTGAGGGCAGGCTCTTTTTTGTTACGCATCCAACCGTTTTTTTGCCAGTTTCTTGCCCAGCCACGCTCCAGTGCATTACATACATACTGGGAGTCGGAGCAGAGGGTAACCTCGCAGGGCTCTTTTAAAAGCTTCAGAGCATTTATTACTGCCAGAAGCTCCATACGGTTGTTAGTGGTGTTTGCTTCTGAGCCTGAGATCGCTTTTTCTGTACCTTTGTAGCGGAGTATTGCACCCCAGCCGCCCGGGCCGGGATTGCCGGAGCAAGCTCCGTCTGTAAAAATTTCAACTTGTTTCATATTGGAGCACCTCCGATGTGAGTTTTTGAGTATAAACCTTTATAAAAACAAGTGCTTTTATAAACCTACAGTTTACCAAATTATATTATACCACCGAATTTTTCTTTTGCAACTGTTTGTGCGATTATTTTGTGACTTTCTGTTAAAAATAAGATTACCAGAATTACTTTAATAATTCCTTTTATTGCCTTGACACAAGGGGCAGAAAAGGGTACAATAAATTGAATAACTATATTAGGTACATATATCCATTTTTGGATATACTATTTATATGTAAATATTGAGGCGTAATACGGGACGCTTAAAATTATATTTTCACATACGGATTTTTAACTGATTTTTTATAATCAGTATTTATGGCACTATTAAGAAATGGAGGATAAAAGTGAGCCAGAATAATAATTCTAACTACAAAAAAACAGCTAAAAAGAATAATTATCACAAAGAAAACGGGCAGATGAGTAACGGTAAAAAGTCTGCACAGAAGAATTCTTATGCTAAAAAATCTGCAAAGAATAATGGTAAATCACAGAGCTTTCAATCGAAAAACAGAAAGCCTTATAATAATCGCAAGCCTGTAGAGAAGGCTGTGAAGCCTTCGCTCAAGGTTATGTTCCTCGGCGGTCTTAACGAGATTGGTAAGAATATGACTCTCTTCGAATGTATGGGGGAGATGGTGCTTGTTGACTGCGGTATGGCATTTCCTGACGGGGAGATGCTTGGTGTTGACCTTGTTATTCCTGATTTTACCTATGTTGAACAGAACAAGGAAAAAATCAAGGGCATAGTTATTACTCATGCCCATGAAGACCATATCGGCGGTCTGCCTTATCTTCTCTCTAAAATACATGTTCCTATCTATTCATCTGACCTTACCTGCGGTCTTATTGAGAATAAGCTCAAGGAGCATAGTCTTCCTAAGCCTGCTGAGTTTGTAACAGTAAAGCCTAACGATAGAGTGAAGCTGGGCTGTATGGAGCTTGAGTTCATTCACGTTAACCACTCTATTCCCGCAGCTATGGCTGTAGCACTCCATACTCCTGCCGGCACTGTTATTCACACAGGTGACTTCAAGGTGGACTATACTCCCACTTGGGGAGATCCCATTGACCTTTCGACCTTTGCAAGACTTGGCAGTGAGGGTGTGCTTTGCCTTATGGCAGACAGTACCAATGCTTCCAGAGTCGGCAGTACTCCTACAGAGCAGACGGTTTCCGAGAGCTTTGACAACCTCTTTAAGAAGGCTATCAATAAGCGAATCATTATTGCAACCTTTGCTTCCAATGTAGGCAGAGTTCAGTCTATTATCAACTGTGCTCATAAGTACGGCAGAAAGGTAGCATTCTCGGGCAGAAGTATGGTCAATTATATGTCTGTAGCGGCAGAGCTTGGCTACCTTGAAATTCCCGAGGGAATTCTTATTGATATAGATATGTTGGGCAGATTTTCTCCTGAGCAGGTAGTGCTTATTACTACAGGCAGTCAGGGTGAGCCTATGTCGGCTCTTTCCAGAATGGCGTATTCCGACCATCGTAAGGTTTCGGTAGGCGAGGGAGATTGCATTATTATTTCTGCAAATCCCATTCCCGGTAATGAGCGTACGGTGGGAAATGTTGTTGACGAGCTTTTAAAACGAGGCTGTGAGGTTATTTATGAATCTATGTACGAGGTTCACGTTTCAGGTCACGCTTGTCAGGAAGAGCTAAAGATCATCCATTGCCTTACAAAGCCCAAGTATTTTATTCCTGTACACGGTGAGCAAAAGCATTTAAGAAAGAGCCGTGACCTTGCCGTAGCCATGGGTATGCCGAAGGAGAATGTATATATCGGCGATATTGGAAAATGCATTGAGCTTCATGAGGATTATATGAAGGAAGCAGAGCCTGTTGCGGCAGGCAAGGTGTTTGTAGACGGACTTGGTGTGGGCGATGTCGGAAGCATTGTTCTTCGCGATAGACGCCATCTTGCACAGGATGGTCTTATCATTATTGTTGCTTCTCTTGATGTTTATGACGGACATGTAATAAGCGGTCCCGATATTGTTTCCCGAGGATTTGTTTATGTTAAAGAGAGTGAATCTCTCCTTGATGAGATTAAGCAGATTGCTCTGGAGGTTCTGGAGGATTGTGCTAACAGAAATATTCACGAATGGGGCGTTATCAAGAATAAGATTAAGGATGCTGTATCTCATCACATCAGTAACGCAACCCGTCGTTATCCTATGATTTTACCAATCCTTATGGAAGTCTAATAGAGATTTGCAACTGTTTGGAGCTTATTTCGACTTTCAACGGACGGAGGAATGAGTATGAAGAAAAAAGTAACTACAGCACTACCCTTTGCTGCTTTGTTTTCGGCGGTGATGCTTATATTTGCCTTTGTTTCTTTGGCATTCAGCAAAGTGCTGTTTTATATTGAATTTATAATTGCAATTGCAGGGATAATTGCTTGTTTGATTGTTTATCTGAAATATGCCAAGTATATAAGAACTATGGTCAAGACTATGGTTACAAGAACCAAGGGTGTTGATAAAAAGTATCTTGAACGCTTTGGATTTCCTGTGGCAACTGTAGGCTCTGAGAAAGAGATCTTATGGTACAACTCTGAGTTCGCAAAGTATTTCTGCAAGGATGTACAGGTACATGGTGTGCCTGTATCTGCAATACTTGGCGGTCGAGAAGTTGAAGAGCTTTGCGGCAGCAAGGGCTGTGACATAGAAATGGGCGATACAAAGTTTACTGCTTATGCCAACCCGCTTGACCGAGGTTATGTTCTCTATTTCTTTGACGACACAGAACTTAAAAATATTGAGCGTGAGTATTATGATTCACGTCAGTCATTGGCGCTTGTAGTTCTTGATAACGTAGATGCTTTTAAGGATGACGAAGAGGACGAGCTTACACGAATCGTTGTTGAGGTTGAAAGTACTCTCAACAAGTGGGCAGTAGAGTACAACGGTCTTTACAGAAAACTGGGTACAGGTCGTTATATGATTATTTTTGAAGAACGAGACCTTAAGAGAATTGTTGAGAATAAATTTGATATTCTTTCAAAGATAAGAGAAATCAGCGCAGGGGATACGGGTGCAACCATATCTATCGGCATAGGAAGAGGAGAGAGTTCTCTTCGAAAGAGTCAGGCATCTGCAAAGAGAGCTCTTGATATGGCTCTCGGCCGTGGTGGCGATCAGGTTGCTATACTTTGCGGCGGTGACTTCCAGTTCTTTGGAGGTAAGTCTACAGGTATTGAACAACACAGCAGGGTTCGTGTCCGTGTCATTGCAAAGTCAATTATGGATGCAATTGCTGACTGTGACAAGGTTATGGTTATGGGTCATAAATTCTCTGACCTTGACTGTATGGGTTCTGCAATCGGTCTTTACGGCGGTATTACGGGTGCTTTTGCAAAAGATACATATATTGTTGTTGACTACGAAACATCAATGGCAAAATCTTTAATTGATAATTACAAGATTCATTGCAAAGATGGCGTGTTTATTTCTTCAAAAGAGGCTATCTCTATGGTCTCTGAAAAAACACTCCTAATAATTGTCGACACACAGTCGGAAAGCAGAATTGAGAGCAAGGCACTTCTTGATGCATGCCAGCAGATTATTGTTATTGACCATCACAGAATGAGTGTTGATCATCTTAACAATACTCTCGTATTCTTCCATGAACCCAATGCTTCTTCTGCTTCGGAAATGTGTGTTGAGCTTCTGGATAATATGCCTGATGTGAATCTTAAAAAAGCAGAGGCAGAGGCTTTGCTTTCGGGTATTATTCTTGATACAAAGAATTTTGTAATCAATTCCGGTGCCCGTACCTTCGAAGCGGCAGCATACCTTAAAAAGCACGGAGCAGATACGGTTTCTGTCCGTCAGCTTTTTGCTGATTCTATTGATATTTACAGGAATAAATATCAGCTTGTTTCTACAGCAAAAATTTACAAGAAGAGTGCTATCGTTATTGCAGAAGAGAATATGAAGGATATAAGGCTTATTGCTTCTAAAGCGGCAGACGAGCTTCTGGGGCTTAAGGGTGTTAATGCTTCCTTCGTAATATTCCGTGCTGATGAAAATACTGTTAATATTTCTGCACGCAGTTACGGCAAACGTAACGTTCAGATTATTATGGAAAAACTGGGGGGCGGCGGACATCACTCAATGGCTGCGGCTCAGATTAAGGATATGAGCTTTGAAGCAGTTATGAGAAAGCTTGTTGAGGCTATCGACAGCGAAATCGACTGATAGTTTAAAATAACTTATGAAATAAAGAAAAGAGGATGTATATGAAATTAGTACTTTTACAGGATGTTAAAGCTTTGGGTAAAAAAGGTCAGCTTGTTAATGCTTCTGACGGCTATGCAAGGAACTTCCTTATTCCCAAGGGACTTGCAAAGGAAGCAAATGCTCAGGCTATGAATGAGTATAAGAATGCAGAAAACTCCAAGAAATACAAGCAGGAGCAGGAAATTGCCGCTGCTAACAGTGCAAAAGCTGCTCTTGACGGCAAAACTCTTGAGATTAAAACAAAAGCAGGTAAGAGCGGAAAGCTCTTCGGTGCTGTTACCACAAAGGACGTTTCACTTAATATTAAACAGCAGTTCTCTCTTGATATAGATAAGCACAAGATTTCTATGAATGATATTAAGGATTTGGGAACATACAGTGCAAAAATCAAGCTTTACACCGGTATTACCGCTGAGCTTACAGTTACAGTATCCGAGCTTTGATTTTTTTAAATTTAAGGAGCTGATTTTATGCAAGAGAATACTCCTAAAATTGAATACGGTATGAATTTGCCCTACAGCTCGGAGTCCGAGCAGGCGGTTCTCGGTGCTATTATCTATGATTCTGATTGCATTGGCAGAGTGGCAGAGATACTGCCTTCTCCTGACTTTTTTCACATAGCTTTGCACAGACTTATCTACAGCACAATGCTTGCAATGTTCACTCATGGTAGAAGCATTGACTTTGTTACTCTTTATGAGGAGCTTCGTCACGAAAAGGACTTTGATGAAACTGAGGGTAAGAATTACCTTGTGAGTCTTGTAGATAACTGTCCCTCTATCTCTAATGTAGAGATTTATGCAAAGATCGTAAGGGATAAGTATGATATTCGCCAGCTTATTTATGCAGGTCATCAGATTATCGATACAGCCACAGCAGGCGAGCAGGAATCCGATATGCTGGTTGACAGTGCAGAACAGCTTATCTTTGATATTCGCAGAGGTAAGAATATTCAGGGACTTCAGCGTCTGGATGAGATCATTATGCAGACCTTTGACAGACTTGATGCACTCAATAAGGATGATCCCACTTTAAAGCCGGTTTCAACAGGCATCGGAGATCTGGACAGAGTTATTACAGGACTCAACCGCTCTGACCTTATACTCCTTGCCGCTCGACCCGGTATGGGTAAGACCAGCTTTGCACTTAACATAGCAAAAAGTGTTGCAGGACAGCAGAAAGCCACGGTTGCATTTTTCTCTCTGGAAATGTCAAAGGAACAGCTTGCCTCCAGACTTCTCTCCACAGAAGCTCTGGTTGAGGGCACAAAGCTTCGAACAGGTAAGCTTACTGACGAGGAATGGCAGAGAATTATTACAGCAGGCGATATTCTTACAAAAATGGATATGTATCTTGACGATACACCGGGTATTACAGTACCTGCTATGAAGGCGAAGCTCAGAAGACTTCGTAAACTTGATTTGGTTGTTATCGACTACCTTCAGCTTATGTCCTCCGGCAGACGCTCTGACGGCAACCGAGTTCAGGAAATCTCTGAGATTACAAGAAACCTGAAGATTATGGCTAAGGAGCTTAATGTTCCTGTAATTTGTCTTTCTCAGCTTTCCCGAGCCAGTGAACAGCGTACAGACCACAGACCTCAGCTCTCGGATCTTCGAGATTCAGGTTCTATTGAGCAGGATGCAGATATAGTACTCTTCCTTTATCGTGAGGGATACTATGCAAAAGAGGGTACTCCCGAGGCATCTCCCACAGCAGACCAGAATTCCGCAGAGTGTCTTGTTGCCAAAAACCGTCACGGTGAAGCAAAGTCCGTAAAACTTCATTGGCAGGGTCAGTTTATGCGATTTACCGGTGTGGAGGCAGGTCGTGAATAATATTGTGTACCGCACTCTTTGTGAGAAATGCGGTCTTTCGGATAAGGAAAGAATCATAGTTGCCCTTTCAGGCGGAGCGGATTCCTCTGCTCTTTTCCACGTGCTTCTGAAGATTCGCAATGAGTATGGAAACATTGAAGTGTTTGCGGCTCATGTGAATCATAATCTTCGTGGAGAAGAGTCCCAAAGAGACGAGGATTTTGTTCGTAATCTTTGCGAAAGCAAGGGTGTTCAACTTTTTGTTTTAAGCGAAGATGTAGCTGCTCTTTCTCAAGAAAAGGGGCAGAGTGTGGAGCTTTGTGCAAGAGAAGTTCGCTACGATTTCTTCTCTGAGCTATCAAAGAAGCTCTCGGCAAAGGTTGCAACAGCACATACTCTCAGCGACAGCGAAGAAACAATGATTTACAATATCTGCAGGGGTTCGTCCCTTCACGGACTCTGCTCTATTCCGTATAAAAGAGATTGCATAATAAGACCCCTGCTGGATGTAACACGTCAGCAGGTGGAAGAATACTGCAAAGAGAATAATGTTTCTTTTGTGCAGGACAGCACCAATATGGATGAGGATATGTGCAAGCGTAATAAAATCCGTTTGGCAGTTATTCCTAACTTAAAGAATATAAACGAAGGCTTTGAAAAAAACTTCTATCGTTTAAGAGAAAACCTCTTGCAGACCGACGATTTTATGAATCAGCAGGCAGAGGATGCCTTAGAGTCTGCAAGGTGTGAGTTTGGTTTTAGTGCAAGTATGCTTTGCTTTAATCACACAGCAGTGATTCGCTATGCACTTGCCCTTCTTATTAGAAAAGCAGGTGTAGAGCCGGATTTTAATCGCATTACTCTTTGCGAGGAAATACTTAAGAACGGCGGTGCTGTGGAGATTTCGCAAAATGTATTTGCTATATGCAAGCAAGGAATTTTTCGTATTGCAAATGAATCGGAAAATTTTGCTGAACTTGAGATTACCTTTGGGGCAAATACAGAATTTGTCTTTAGCGGTAAAAAATACACTGCGAAAATTTTAGATAAAAACAGTATTGTTAACAAAAAGTTAGCAAGTTTTTGTATTGGATATGATAAAATAGGTGACGATGTCCTGATTCGAACAAGAAAATCAGGAGATACGTTTATGCCTCTTTTGAGAGGTGTGAGAAAATCTTTGAGAAAGCTTCAGAATGAGCTGAAGATACCCTCGGAAAAAAGAGATACTTCCTTAGTGGTTGCAAAGGGTAATGTTGTTCTTTGGGCAGAATATATAGGAGTATCTGCTGACGGCTTGATGGAAGGCACAGATACACAGGGTGTTTACATCGAAACCGAGGATATTTAAAACAGGTTATATTATTATGATATTTACAGAGATTCATTACATATTATAGGATTATGTATTATATCGATGTTTACTCATAATTTAATAAATTCACATCATACTACTTAAGGAGTGAAAGGCTTGAAGAAAAAATCATCAGGTAAAAAATTATTATTCTACTTAGGCATTCCCGTGCTTGTTATCCTTATTGTGTCTCTTGTTTTCAGTATGGGTACAAAAAAGAAGGACTACAAATACTCTGATATTATCGGATTTTTCGAGGATCAGCAGGTTGTAAGCTTTTCTGTGGATGCAGGCACAGGTACTCTTAAAATGCAGGTGCTTGAGGAGGCTCTTGACGACAAAACTGTCGCTGCAACTGCAGATGAGGCAGGCAGTGTTGATAAGAAAACAACAGAGATTGAGTATGAGCTTGCAAGCATTGATATGTTCTATATGGATACAGAGGAGTATATCCGTGAGTATAACGAAACTCACGAAACCCGTATGGAACGAGATTATGAGCCTGCAAAGGATAATTCCTTCCTAATGGACCTTATCCCCGTAATTCTTCTAATCGTTGTGGGTATCGTTTTCTGGGTACTGATTATGAAGAAGATGGGCGGCGGAATGGGCGGAAAAGAGTTCCAGTTCGGCAAAGCTAAGTTTAAGGATACAAATGACGAAAAGCGTAAGACCACATTCGATGATGTGGCAGGTGCAGACGAAGAGAAAGAGGAGCTTGAAGAAATTGTAGAATTCCTTAAGAATCCCTCTAAATACAACGATTTAGGTGCAAAGATTCCCAAGGGTGTTCTTCTTGTAGGCCCTCCCGGAACAGGTAAAACCCTTCTTGCACGTGCAGTAGCAGGTGAGGCGGGCGTACCCTTCTTCTCGATTTCCGGTTCTGACTTTGTTGAAATGTTTGTAGGTGTAGGTGCTTCCCGAGTTCGTGACCTTTTCGAGCACGCAAAGAAGCATTCTCCCTGTATTATCTTTATCGACGAAATTGATGCTGTAGGCAGACAGCGTGGTACCGGTCTTGGTGGCGGTCACGATGAAAGAGAGCAGACTCTTAACCAGATGCTTGTTGAGATGGACGGCTTCGGTGCAAACGAGGGTGTTATCGTAATTGCGGCTACTAACCGTCCTGATATTCTTGATCCTGCACTTCTTCGTCCCGGTAGATTTGACCGCCAGATAACTGTTGGCTATCCTGATATTGCAGGTCGTGAGGCTATCCTTAAAGTTCACGCAAGAAAGAAGCCTCTTGCACCCGATGTTAAGCTGAAGGTAATTGCAAAGACTACTGCAGGCTTTACAGGTGCAGACCTGGCAAACCTCCTTAATGAAGCTGCTCTCCTTGCCGCAAGAAGAGGCAAGAAGGCGATTACAATGCAGGAGGTTGAGGAAGCAACAATCAAGGTTGTTGTCGGTACAGAAAAGAAGTCTAAGGTTATGTCTGAAAGTGAGAAGAAGCTTACAGCATATCACGAGGCAGGTCATGCAGTTGCAACCTATGTTTGCGAAACACAGGATCCTGTTCATCAGATTTCCATTATTCCCACAGGTATGGCAGGCGGCTATACAATGCATCTGCCTTCAGAGGATAAGTCTTATCAGTCCAAGAAGGGTATGGAGGAGGATATTGTTGTTCTTCTCGGCGGTCGTGTTGCAGAGGCTCTTGTCCTCGGTGATATTTCCACAGGTGCTTCCAACGATATTGAGCGTGCTACATCTACAGCACGTGCTATGGTGACAAAATACGGTATGTCCGATGTGCTCGGTTGCATTAACTATGCATCAGGCGGTACAGAGGTGTTTATTGGCAGAGATATGGGTCAGGTTAAGGATTATTCCGATGAAACTGCTTCCAAAATTGATGCGGAAATTCACCGTATTGTTACCGAAGGCTATAATAAATGCGAGAAAATTCTCAGTGATAATATGCAGAAGCTTCACGAGGTTGCGGCTTACCTTATGAAGCACGAAAAAATGTCAGGCGCAGACTTTGCGGCTATGATGGAGGGTACCTTCACAGAGCCCGAGGAGCAGGACGAAGAGCGTGACGAAAACGCAGAGTAATTAGTATAAAGGCGGATAGCGTGTGTTATCCGCCTTTGTAAAATAATCTAAATAACAAAGCTCTTGCCTCCCTCAGATGAGGGAGGTGACTTTGCCTTTGGGCAAAGTCGGAGGAAGAGAAATACTGACAACTCTTTTTGGAAGGAGTGTGTATGAAGTGAGCGGAAAATATCTTTCGGTCAGAGGTGCAAGAGAACATAACTTAAAGGATATAAACCTTGATATACCCAGAGATAAGCTGGTTGTTATAACGGGCCTTTCGGGCTCGGGTAAATCTTCTCTTGCCTTTGACACTATTTATGCAGAGGGTCAGAGAAGGTACGTGGAGTCTTTGTCCTCTTACGCAAGAATGTTTTTAGGTCAGATGGACAAGCCCGATGTGGACTCAATCGACGGACTTTCTCCTGCTATTTCTATCGACCAGAAAACTACATCAAAAAATCCCCGTTCCACAGTGGGTACGGTTACGGAAATCTACGATTATCTTCGTCTTCTTTTTGCAAGATTGGGTACACCTCATTGTCCTGTCTGCGGCAGAGAAATTACCCAACAGACCGTTGATCAGATTGTTGATAAGGTAATGGAGTTACCCGAAGGTAAGAAAATTCAGATTATGGCACCTGTGGTTCGTGCTCGTAAGGGTGAGCATACAAAGGAGCTGGAGTCTGCCGAAAAGGGTGGCTTTGCAAGAGTCCGTGTTGACGGAATTATATACGACCTTTCCGAAGAGATTAAACTTGAGAAGAACAAGAAGCACAGCATTGAAATTATTGTTGACAGACTTGTGGTCAAAGACAGCATACGCTCAAGACTTGCCGACAGCGTGGAAACAGCCTCGAAGCTTGCTTCAGGACTTGTGCTTGTGGCAGTAGACGGGGAAGATGATATTCTATTCTCACAGAGTTACGCTTGTCCCGAGCACGGATGCAGTATTGATGAACTCAGCCCTCGTATGTTCTCCTTCAATGCTCCCCAGGGTGCTTGCCCCAAGTGTACGGGCTTGGGTGTGTTTATGAGGATAGATCCCGAAAAAGTAATTCCAGATAAAAATAAATCTGTAGCTGAAGGCGGTATAAAAGCAGGCGGTTGGGCAATGGAGGGAAACTCTATTGCAACAATGTACTATAACGGTCTGTCGGCTCATTACGGATTTTCTCTTGATACTCCAATTAAGGATTTACCTGACGAAATTGTTGATATTCTGCTCTATGGTACAAAAGGTGAAAAAATCCGACTTGTCCGTGGTGGTGTTTTTGCAGGCGGCGAATATGAGGCTCCTTTTGAGGGTGTTATCAATAACTTGGAACGTCGTTTCAGCCAGACCTCAAGTAACTGGATTAAAGAAGAAATTGAAACCTTTATGTCTGCAATTCCCTGTGACGAATGCTCAGGCAAACGACTTTCCAAGATGTCTTTGGCGGTTACATTCGGCGGAGTTAACATAGCAGATTTTTGCGATATGTCTGTAGAAAAAGCTTTGGCGTTTATTGAAAATTACGAGCTTTCAGAGCGTCAGAAACTTATCGGTGGACCCATAATTAAAGAGATTAAAGAGCGTTTAGGCTTTCTTAAAAGTGTTGGACTTGGTTACCTTACTCTCTCTCGTAGTGCGGGTACACTCTCGGGCGGTGAGAGTCAGCGAATCCGACTTGCAACCCAGATAGGCTCATCTCTTATGGGTGTGCTCTACATTCTTGACGAGCCCAGTATCGGACTTCATCAGAGAGATAACGAGAAACTTCTGGGGACGCTCAAGCGTCTTCGTGACTTGGGTAATACGGTTATTGTTGTTGAACATGATACAGATACTATGCTTGCGGCTGACCATATTGTTGATATTGGTCCCGGTGCAGGTGTTCACGGCGGTCAGGTTGTTGCACAGGGTACTGTGCAGGAGATTATGGCAAATCCCGATTCCATTACAGGCAAATATTTAAAAGGTGAGCTTTCGGTTGAAGTTCCGAAAAAGCGAAGAAAAGGCAACGGAAAGTTCCTTGAGGTTAAGGGTGCATCCCAGAATAATCTTAAAGATATTGATGTTAAGATTCCCTTGGGTGAGTTCGTTTGTGTTACCGGTGTTTCAGGCTCGGGTAAGTCATCCCTTGTAAACGAGATACTTTACAAGAAGCTTGCAAGAGAGCTCAACGGTGCAAAAATGCAGCCGGGCAAGCATAAAAATATAAAGGGCATAGAGCATCTTGATAAAATAATCAGCATAGATCAGAGTCCCATCGGCAGAACTCCCCGATCAAATCCTGCTACCTATACAGGAATGTTTACTGATATTCGCGAGCTTTTTGCAAAAACTCAGGAGGCTAAGCTCAAAGGCTTTAACTCCGGCAGATTTTCCTTTAATGTAAAGGGCGGCAGATGTGAAGCTTGTGAGGGCGGCGGTATTGTGAAAATTGAGATGCATTTTTTGCCTGATGTCTATGTACCCTGTGAGGTTTGTAAGGGCAGACGATATAACAGAGAAACCCTTGAGGTGAAATACAAAGGTAAGTCAATTTATGATGTTCTTGAGATGACTGTTGAAGAGGGACTTGAGTTTTTCTCTAATATACCCAAGATTCATAGAAGACTTCAGACACTTTTTGATGTTGGTCTTGGTTATATCAAGATAGGTCAGCCTGCTACAACACTTTCGGGCGGTGAGGCTCAGAGGGTGAAGCTTGCTACAGAGCTTTCCAAGCGTTCAACCGGTAAGACAATTTATGTTCTTGACGAACCCACGACAGGTCTTCATACCGCTGATGTACACAGACTTACTGAGGTGCTTCAGCAGTTGGTTCAAAAGGGTAACAGCGTGGTGGTTATTGAGCATAACCTTGACCTTATAAAGACCGCAGACCATATTATTGATCTTGGTCCCGAGGGCGGTGACGGCGGTGGTGAGATAATCGCTCAGGGTACTCCTGAGGAGATTGTTCGCTCAGAGGCTTCATACACGGGCCACTTCTTAAAACCCTTGCTTTTAATTAAATAATTTTAATTTATGAGAGAAATTGCATTCTTTTGTGCAATTTCTCTTTTTTTATGTACCGATTTTGGAGGTGGTAATCAATGATTACTGTTTTGAATGGAAAACTTACCATTCCCGAATGTCGAAGATTTATCGGTTTTGCAGGCGATAATCTTTCGAAAACTATTGAATTCATAATTGTGAATCAAAAAGAAACAGACAGAATTTATCGTCTTTACCTTACCTTTGATGATGGTACTGTCAACTATTTTACCTTACCTGCTTATCTTGATGATTCAGGAGTAGTGCTTACCTGGAATGTAAAACGTGAGCATATTTTTAAAAGCGGTAATGTAAAAGCACAAATCAAGGGATTTACGCACGATGGTGTGGTTTATCACACCACTGCAGATACCTTCTTCGTCGGAAACAGCGCCGAGTTTTCCGACTATATTCAAAAAAATAACACAGAGTTTTTACAGTACGAGGAAAGACTTAATTCTCTTGCCAAATTTATTGGAGAAGCTACCCTTCTAACTCCATACATCGGTGATAACGGTAACTGGTTTATTTATGATAGTGAATTGGGTGAATACAAGGATAGCGGTAAGCCTTCCTTTGCAAAAGCAGATTCAAACGATATTAATACAGGTGCTGTTACATCCGATAAAATTGCCACGGGTGCCATTGATAAGAAGGAGCTTTTTTCATCAGATATGCAGAAAGCATTTCTCTCTTTACCTATGCGAGAGATTAATATTGCAGGCGATACCTACGAGGGCTTTTATGACCAGTTTACAAATCAGGGTATTTATCGCATCGATACTTACAGCGGTGTGCATCAGGTTCTTATTGTATTGAAGCCTGTGTCAAATGCTTATCTTATGCAGATTTTGTTTGAGTATGACAAGGTGTTTTACCGCGGAATATTCTGTACTATGGACGGTGTGTATGAAGAGGAGGATTGGACACAGTGGTTCGACCTTTGTAAATCAGATATAAAAAAGCCTGAGCAATATGGCGAGGTGAGTGGAATGAGCGATACTGCAAATCCCCATATCCTTGCTTATCAGAACTTTGATCCTACTGCGGAGTCAACTATAAGAATTCCTTTGTCAGTTCTTCGTAAAAGTATTATGAAGTTTACGGATAGCGGAGGCTATTTTGAAAGTGACACCGTAGATGGTGCATTGCAGGAGCTTGGTGCAAAGCTTGTGGGCGTAAAAGAACTGCTTTCGCAGATTTAAAGGAGTGAGACTATGAGTATTGCAAATGAAATAACCAGACTGCAGAGTGCAAAGCAGGATATAAAAGGGGCTATAGAAAACAGAGGTGTATCTGTATCAAAAAGTGATATGATAAATCTTTATGCAGATAAAATAAATTCTGCACCTTATGCAATAAGAGGAACCTTTACTCCTGAAGAAGACACAATCGTGTTTGAACTGAGCGGATTGAGTTTTACGCCTAAAACGGTCTACTGTTCTTGTACCGGGTTTGAGAATAATGCTGTTATGAATGCAATAGATGTTTTTTCGCTATGTAAAAATAGCTATGGATTTATCAGGTATTACAACGATAATTGCGAAAAGATGATCAGCAATATAGGATTAAATTCATCTGTTGTTCAGTGGTTTGACAATGGCATAAGATTTGATATTGTTCAAGGAAATATAAAAAAAGTTTTCAAAGCAGGCTATACCTACGAGTATTATGTTACAGGAGGTTTTGCACAGTGATTTATTATGCAAAGGGTAACAATGTATATTCCTGCGAAGTTTTGCTTGCAAATAAAGAGTTTGTGAAAATCTCAAAGGAAGAATACGACAAAAGAATGAGTGTAGCTAAGGCTAATCGTGAGCAAGGCATCAGGGTTACAGACTACAACGAAATGTAATTTTTGGAGGTATAATGGCAAATATTAAATGTTTGGATGTATCAGAATGGCAAGGTACGATAGATTGGAAAAAGGTAGTATCCGCAGGATATTCCTACGCCATTCTCCGTGCAGGATTTGGCAGATCTGATACACAAAAAGATAAAGAGTTCGAAAAGAACTATACAAATGCAAAGGCGGCAGGTGTCAAGCTTGGAGCTTATTGGTACTCCTATGCAGTTGACAAGGCAGATGCAATTAAAGAGGCAAAGGCTTGCCTGTCGGTAATAAAAGGAAAAAGTTTTGAATTGCCTGTATTTTACGATATGGAAGACTCTTCAATGTCAAAACTGGGCAAAGCAAAGCTGACAGAGATTGCAAAAGCTTTTTGTGATGCACTTATAAATGGTGGTGTTAGAGCAGGAGTTTACAGTAATCCCAATTGGTTTAATAATTATCTTGACTACAATGAGCTGAGAAAGCTATATCCAATTTGGCTTGCTCAATATTACAAAGAACCTCAGTATGATTGCGATGTATGGCAGTATACATCTGAGGGGAAGGTGGCTGGAATAGTGGGTAATGCAGATCTTAATATCATCATAAATGAGGGAATTATTAAGAACACGGTAATAGGTACACCTTCTGTAAATAACTTTGAAACCGCTGCTTTACAGTCACTTCTGCTTTTGGCAAAAAGCCTCGGACTTATTACACAAAATATAACGCCAATTGATAACAAGTCGGGAAAAATGACAAAAGCCGCCATGCTCCAGATGAAAAAGTATCTGGGACTTAAAGAAGATCACAGCTTATCTCTTGATTTTATCCGAAAAACCTATGAGGCGATATTAGAAAAATCAGAGGCATCAAGAGGTGACTATAACAAGGACGGAAAGCTGGATATAAGGGATGTAACGGATATTCAGAAAAAGCTGGCAGGAATTGGGGAGTAGGATGCTCGGAATGTATAAAAACAATGCTTCTTTACTGAGGATTTCTATATCCACAGTTGTAAGTGCGGCAGGAGGCTTATGTTCAGGTTTTCTCGGAGGTTTAGACCGGCTGATGATAACGCTGATAACAGTAGTTGTTATTGATTATATAACGGGTGTAATAAAGGCAATATGCGAGAAAAAGCTTTCAAGCTCTGTTGGTTTTAAAGGTATACTCAAAAAGATGCTTATTTTCCTGATTGTGGGGCTTACGGTTTCGCTTGAGAGTATAATGCCGGAGTCTTTTCCTCTTCGCGAGATGGCAGTGCTTTTCTTTGTTGCCAACGAAGGTATATCGGTTTTGGAAAATACAGTATGCTTTATTCCTTTACCGAATAAGCTTCGTTCTGTACTTGCTCAGCTTAAAGAAGCAGGGGACACATCAACAAAAGATAGCATTGAAACAGAAGGGAAAAATATTCAAAAAGACCCTCAAAAACCTGACTTTTAAAAGAATAATTCAAAGAGTAGGCGGTCTCCTAAAAAGGAGGCTGCCTTTCTTGATTTTTTTGACTGTGTGTGCTATAATTAAACCAATAATGGATAAGTATAGTTATTTTGCTTATAAAGAAATTTTACACTTTAAGGAGTGATATGTTTATGGCAATCAAAGTTACTCTTCTGGCTCATACTCCCTCACCTGAGGAGCTTGTTGCCGCTGCTGCAAAGCTTTGCTATTCTCCCTCTGAAATCAGCAACATCAAAGAGGGTCTTACAGAAGAAAAAACAGCAGCTTTTATTAAGATGCTTGCAGATATGGGTCACGCAAGTCCCACAGAGCATGCTTCTTTTACTTTCGGCATAGAAGGTATTTCCAGAGCTTGCTCGCATCAGCTTGTACGTCATCGTATCGCTTCTTACAGCCAGCAGTCTCAGAGATATGTTGATGGTAACAGCTTTGAGTTTGTAACCCCTCCTGAGATTGAGTCTGACCCTCATTGCATGGAGGTTTACTCTGAGGTAATCGAATTACAGAAAAAAGCATATTCTGATATTCGTGATGCTCTTGCTGTTAAGTACATAAGAGAATTTTCAGATAAAGAGTACGTTGGCTCTGATGCTCAGATTATTGAAGCTTTTAAAAGTGACAATAAATCCCAGTGCTCTGCTTTTATAAAAAAGGCGAATGAGGATGCAAGATACATTCTTCCCAATGCCTGCACAACAAAAATTGTTTGCACCTTCAATGTAAGAAGTCTTGAGAATTTCTTTGCTCACCGCTGTTGCAACCGTGCCCAGTGGGAAATAAGAGAGGTCGCTTCCCAAATGCTCCTTCTTTGCAAAGAGGTTGCTCCCAATATGTTCGCAAAAAGCGGACCTTCCTGTATGAGAGGTGCTTGTCCCGAGGGTGCTATGACCTGCGGAAAAATAAAGGAAGTAAGAGAAAAATATGGAAAATAATATGAGTAATAAAGGTAGAATAATAGTTATAGAAGGGCTTGACGGCTCGGGTAAGGCTACCCAGTCAAAGCTTCTTATGGAAAAACTGTCCGAGAAATTTAAGGTTAAAAGACTTTCGTTTCCTGATTATGAAAGTGACGGCTCTGCACCTGTAAGGATGTATTTAAACGGTGAGTTCGGAGATAACCCTGCTTGTGTAAATCCTTTTGCGGCGGCTTCATTTTATGCTGTAGACAGAGTTGCAAGTTATCTCAAAAGCTGGAAACAGGATTACGAAGAAGGCACGCTCTTTGTGCTTGACAGATACACAACCTCAAATATGGTATATATGACTTCAAAGCTCCCTTGTGAGCAATGGGGTGAGTTTATAAACTGGCTTTCTGAGTTTGAGTACGAAAAACTCGGACTTCCAAAGCCTGACGGTGTTATTTATCTTGATATGCCTACCGAGGTTTCACAGAAGCTTATGAGCGGCAGATACCATAGCGACGAGTCAAAGAAGGATTTGCACGAAAAGAACGTGGATTTTCTTAATGCTTGCCGCAAGAGTGCACTCTATGCCGCAGAAAATCAAGGTTGGACGGTAATTCCTTGCAGTGAAAACAGTGCTCCACGAACAATCGAGGATATTGCAAAGGATGTTTACAGTACTGCCTGCGAGATTCTTAAAATATAAAATAACATCAGTTTGGGTGATTTTATGATTTATTGTTTTTTAGCCGAAGGCTTTGAAGAAATTGAAGCTATCACAACCGTTGATATGCTCAGACGTGTAAACGTTGAAATAAGAACAGTAGCCGTAACAGAAGACAAAAACCTTAATGTTTGCGGTGCTCACAGCATTCCTGTGATTTGTGATATGCATATAGACGAAGCTGTTGCAGACGATAATCTTATAGGGGTGTTTCTGCCCGGCGGTATGCCCGGTACTACAAACCTTGATAAGTCCGACAAGGTAAGAGAGCTTGTTACTTTCTGTGATGAAAATGACAGATACATTTTTGCTATCTGTGCCGCACCCTCTGTGCTTGGCCATTTGGGTCTGCTTGAGGGCAAGAAGGCTACCTGCTATCCCGGCTTTGAGGGTGAGCTTGCAGGGGCAGAATATACAGGAAAGCCTTGCACAAAGGACGGAAAGATTATAACAGGCAAAGGCCCCGGTGCAACCGTGGATTTTGCTTCCCTTATTATAACCGAGCTCGTAAGCAAAGAGGAGGCTTCTTCGCTTACCAGTGCTATGCAGTGCCATGAGTAAGATTAAAGAAGAAAAGGCGATGATGAGGAATCATTATCGCTCTATGCGTGAAAAAATGACCCCTTCTTTCAAACGTTCTTTGGATGTAGAGATTGCCAGCAGGCTTCTCTGCAGTATGGAATATATGCTTGCAAAAACTATTCTTACCTATGTGGCCAAGAGCACCGAGATAGAAACAAGGGATATAATATGTGCGGCTCTTACCTTAGGCAAAAGAGTCGCTGTGCCCAAATGCGAAGGTCAGGGAGTTATGAAGTTTTATCTTATAAATTCTTTAGGTGACCTTAAAGCAGGATTTCGTGATATTATGGAGCCTGATACCGATAAATGCAGAGAGCTTTCTGATTTTTCCGATTCTCTTTGTATTGTGCCCGGTTTAAGCTTTGACCCGCAAGGACAGCGTCTGGGCTTTGGCGGAGGGTACTACGATCGATTCCTTATGGACTATAAGGGTACAACTGCAGGTCTGTGTTACTCAAGTTTTATTAAATGGGATTTGCCCGCAGAACAGCACGACATACCTGTTGACATACTTATTACCGAAAGCTTTTTAAGACATACAGCAGAAAAATAAAAACATACCGCAGGGGGTGTTTCTTATGAACAATAATATGGATAATCCCAAAAATCCTAAAAACGACGAGGTCGAAAGATACCGCAGAGAACGAGTTGAGCAGTTTCGTATGAACATCAAGGATGATTCCGCTGAAGCAGTAAAGCCTCAAAATCAGGAAAGCTCAGATTTCTCTGACGAGATAACCTCCTTCAGCGACGAAACCACAAAGGCTCAGATTGAAAAAGCCTCTAAAAAGGAGCTTCGCCGTCAGAAGAGGGAAGAGAAAAAGGTTGCAAGAATTAAGGCAGGAAGAAACAAACGAGCCTTCCGTATTGCATGGCTTTTTATGCTTGTTATGGTTTGTGTTGTTGTTACCCAGTTTTTAGTCACCGGATGCAACGACTTCCTTGCAATCAAGAGAAAAGACGAGACAGAAGTAACTGTGCGAGTTAAGGCAGATTATACTGTTGAGTCACTTGCAGACCAGCTTGAAGATTTGGGTATAATTGATTCAAAGGTTTTCTTCAAAATGTTTGCAGACCTTACAGGTAAGGCTGACGATATTACTCCCGGTGTTTACCATATCCCTAAGAATAAAGATTATCTTGGAATTCTTAATTATCTGCAGTTTACAGGTAATGTACAGAACACAATTGAGGTTACAATTACCGAGGGTACCAATATTCTTGAGCTTGTGGAGATACTCTATACAGAGGGTGTAACTGCCGAAGAGGACAAAGAAGAATTCCTTCGCCTTTGCAACAGCGACGAGTTTGACGAGGATTTTGAGTTCCTCTCGGAGATAGAAGAAAATGTTGACCGTGAGTATAAGCTGGAGGGTTATCTTTTCCCTGATACCTACGAGTTCTATATTGACGAAGCACCCGAACAGACAATTCGCCGTTTCCTTAATAATTTTCAAAACAGAGTTTATAATTACGAGTATGATGTAGAAGGCTACTCCGAGCCTGTAACACTCATAGAAGTTATAGAAAATACAGGCGTTTATTCTCTTGACGAATTTGTAACAATCGCTTCTATCGTACAGGGTGAGGCAGCTAATGAAGAGGATATGAAGAAAGTATCTTCTGTTATTCATAATCGTCTTGAGGTTGGTCCTGAGTATGATATTCATACTTTGGGTATGGACTCCACTATTTTCTATCCATACAAGACACAGGAGGATGTTCCCGAGGATATACGTGATACCTTTGAGAGCAAGTACGACACCTACGATAACAAGGGTCTGCCTCCCGGAGCAATATGTTCACCTTCGGCTAATGCTTTGCTTTCGGCTGTGGTGCCTGCAGATACGGATTATCTATATTTCTGTCACTCTGCAGAGGGTGAGTCTTTCTACGCAGAAACTCTGTATGAACATCAGTCAAATCTTTCTAAAGCAGGACTTGATTAAGAATGAATAAGAATATAATTAAACCCGAGGTTCTGGCTCCTGCAGGGGATTACGAAGCACTTTCTGCTGCTCTGCGCTTTGGTGCAGATGCAGTTTATGTGGGAGCACAGCAGTTCGGAATGAGAACTTCACCTAAAAATTTTGACGAAATAACACTGCCTCAGGCAGTAAAGGATGCACACGCATTGGGTAAAAAGCTTTATCTTACTTGCAATGTGCTTCCACGTGAGCCACAGATTAAAGAACTCCCCGAGTTTTTGTCTTTTGCCGAAAGTGCAGGGGTAGATGCCCTTATAATTGCCGACTTGGGTGTGTTCGAAATGGCAAAGAAATATGCCCCCAAAACAGCTTTGCATGTATCTACTCAGGCAGGTATCGTCAACAGCGAAACCGCAAAGGCTTTCTACAATATAGGTGCCGAGAGAGTGGTGCTGGCAAGGGAACTTTCTTTTAAGGAAATTGCAGAGATTCGTGCAAAAATCCCTGCGGATTTAGAGATTGAGTGCTTTGTTCACGGTGCTATGTGCGTAAGCTTTTCAGGCAGATGCCTTATCTCTGAATACCTCACAGGCAGAGACCCCAACCGCGGCGATTGCTCTCAGCCTTGCAGATGGAAGTATCATCTTTACGAGGAAAACCGAGAGGGTCATTTCTATCCTGCTTTGGAAGCTGACGGCGGTACATACCTCTATAACTCAAGAGATATGTGTATGATTGATTACATACCCGAGCTTGTGAAGGCAGGTATCAGCAGCTTCAAGATTGAGGGCAGAGCAAAGACCGCTTACTACTCGGCAGTTGCTACCAATGCGTACAGACAGGCTCTTGACGCATACTTTGAGGGCGGTCTTAAAGATGATTACAAGACTTCACCTCTTATTAAAGAAGAACTTGAGAAGATAAGCCACAGAGAGTACAGCACAGGCTTTTATCTTGGCACAACCCCGGGTCAGAATACCTCATCTGGCGGATATATCCGCCACTATGATCTGGTGGCACTTTGCGAAGAAGAAACCGATTTTGGCGGTATTATTACTCAACGAAACAAGTTCTATCTTGGCGACGAGGTAGATGTATTGCCTCCCTCTGGAATTCCTTTTGTTGTTAAAGCTAATAAACTTATAAACGAATATGGGGAAGAGGTTGACTCCACACCTCACCCAATGCAAAGACTAGAGCTTCATTGTGAGAGAATAATCCCCGCAGGCTCCTTTCTGCGAGTTAAGAAAAAATAAGCTTATAAAGTGTTATATTGAAAAGGAGTTGTCGGTATGAATCTTAAAAGAATTTTAAGCGTTATTATTGTTGCACTTATGGCTTTACCAATTGTGCCGATGAATGCTTTTGCTACAGATGCACAGGTTGGTGACACAGAACTGACTGATACAGAAACTACAGCATCAGTTGATGAAGCTTTGATTGAGCATTTGCTCGGAGATACTGACCTTAATGATACAGTCAACGTCAGGGATGCTACCATGATACAAAAGTGTATTGCAGGAATCAGTACTCTCCAGGATCTTCAGCTTGTTTTTGCTGACGGTGACAGAAATGGTGATGTTAATGTAAGGGACGCAACTGCTGTGCAGAAATTTGTTGCAGGATTGCTTCCTGAAATGTCCTCTGTGGGCAGACCCTTTGTGGCTAACCCCGAAACATACAGATACTACTTCTATATGCCTGAAAGTTGGTATAATGATTACACCGCAAAAACAGGCAACACCGCAGGTATTTATTGGTGGGATGGCACAAACTCCTGCGACTCCTGGCCCGGTATTCCTGCAAAGAAGGGCGATGTAGAGGGTGTATACTACTACGACGTTCCAAAGGATGTCAGTGTTGTTATCTGGAATAATTATGTAGACGGCGGTTCAGATATCTACGAGGAGAAGTATTATTATTCCCAGCAGACCATCAATATCGGTTCGGAGTATTATGATCCTGACGAGAGCGAAAACTATCCCGAAGGCACAGAGAATTTTGACAATATGATTTATATTGTGGATTATAATGCTTATGCAGGATGGAGCGGAAGTTGTGGTGGACACCACAGATTCGGCGGAGAATGGTATTACTACTACGGAAACGGCGAATATGGTACAGCGAAAATTAAGGGCGAGAGTGAAGTTCTTACATACCGTGCTATGAATGTGGAGGAGGTCTGTCCTTCTTGCGGCAATTCCTATATAAATCCCACAGTACCTGAGCGTCCTCCTGTAGAGCCTGAGCCCGAAAAGCCCCATCCCGGTACTAACAGATATTACTTCTATATGCCTGAGGATTGGCTTAATGAGTCCACTGCCACCACAGGCAACACCGCAGGTATCTATTGGTGGGAAGGTACAGATGCTTGTGACTACTGGCCCGGAGTTCCTGCGAATAAGGGGGATGTTGAGGGCATTTATTACTACGATGTTCCCAAAGATGTTACCGCTATTATATGGAATAATTTCTTTGATGGCGGGGCAGACCCTTCTGCTTCTTATTATGATGATGCTCATCATACCATAGAAATCGGAACAGAATTTTACTATGCGGATGAGAGCGATTTCTATCCTGAAGGTACAGAGAATTTTGATAATATGATTTATGTGATTGACCCCGATCTTTATCCATGGGGTGATTTCGAACATGTTAATCGGAGTGTCGGTGAGTGGTTCTATTACTACGGAGGCGGCGAGTATGGTACTGCAAAGGTAAAAGGTGAAAGCAAACTCCTTGCAGGCGACACAGTAGACCTTGAGAGCCTTCGCGAAGATAATGCCGCAGGCTCTGTGCAGACCCGAAGATACTATTTCTACAGACCGCAGGAGTGGAACAAAGCAGAAATAGACACAGTAGGCATTTACTGGTGGGACGGTACAGGTGCCCAGGACGAATGGCCCGGACTCAAGGCTAAGAAGGGCGATGTAGAGGGAGTTTACTATTACGATGTGCCTGTAGATGTTACAACGATTATCTGGAACAATTATTTTGACGGCGGTTTTGACCCCGAAGCTCCTCATTACAGAGATCATCTTCAGACTCGTAATATTGCTACAGAGTGGTATGACCCGGGTGAGAGCGACTTTTATCCCGATGGTACTCGTAATTTTGATGGGATGATTTATGTAACAGACCCCGACATTGTGCCTTGGTGGAGTGATTATAACGGCAGATATACTTATGTAGGAGAGTGGTTCTATTACTACGGAGACGGCGAGTATGGTACCACAAAAGTAAAGGGAGAGAGCGAAGTCCTTACAGGCGATTCTATTGTTCTTGAGGATTTCCTTGCAAGAAACTGAATAAATACAAACAGAGGATGGTGGTGTAAACTGCCGTCCTCATGATTTTTAGTTAAAAAGGATTGATTATTCATTGAATATGCTATAATATAAAAATGATGAGTATATTTGTCAAGATATAATTAGGAGTTTAAATATGAAAAAAGTTTCATTAATTTCCCAGCTTGTTTTGATTAATATTGTGCTTCTGCTTGCTTTTATCGGCTTGTACAAGAATGTTCCTTTTTTTGAGGTTTCTCCATTATGTGCAATATATATGGCAGCGTTTTCATTCAGTTATTTTGCAGAAAGCTCAAGTACGGTTTTGTGGATATTTATTGGACTTATAGTATTCAACATCCTATTGAATGTATCGGCAATAGTATCTTATAAGAAGAATTGGCATAATTACATCTTTATAGGAGTACTTGCTGTTGATATGATATTTAGTCTGTTGCTGGGTTATGATGTGTCAATGACAAGTGATTTGATGGCTTTGGCTTTAATCTCAGTTTTTTCACGTAATGCTAAAACATATTGACATTTCACTCTAAAAAATATATAATACCCATAGATATGTAAAAAGCATTGACGGGACGAGATACCCCAAAAACTTTTATTCAGAGAGAGCATCCTTTGGCTGCAAGATGCTTTGAAAGTTTCGGTATCAGCCACCCCTGAGCTCTGTGCGAGGAGCATAGCGTACAGTCTGCGTTAAAGGCTTCGAGCGGATGTGTATAGGTATTCTATATATGTCAATCAGGGTGGTACCGCAGGATTTTACTCTTGTCCCTTTCTTTGAGGGGCAAGAGTTTTTTATTTTTACAGTATATTATTGAAAGGATGATTTATATGCAGTGGACAGGTCTTAACGAGCTTCGTGAGATGTTCCTGTCATTTATGGAGAGAAAGGGTTGTCTTCGTCTTCAGAGCTTCCCTCTTATCCCCAAGGATGACAACAGCCTTCTTCTTATCAACAGCGGAATGGCTCCTATGAAAAAATACTTTACAGGTGAGGTAACTCCTCCAAGGACAAGAGTTACAACCTGCCAGAAGTGTATCCGTACTCCCGATATTGAGCGAGTTGGTATCACAGCTCGTCACGGTACCTACTTTGAGATGCTGGGTAACTTCTCTTTCGGCGATTATTTCAAGATTGAAGCTACAGCTTGGGCTTGGGAGTTCTTTACAGAGGTTCTCAAAATGCCCAAAGAACTCCTCTATGTTTCTATTTACGAAGAGGATGACGAGGCTTATGATATTTGGACTCAGAAGGTAGGCGTTGACCCCTCTCATATGGTTCGTATGGGCAAAGAAGATAACTTCTGGGAGCATGGCTCAGGTCCCTGCGGTCCTTGCTCCGAGATTTACTTTGATCGTGGTGTTGAGAAGGGATGCGGTTCTCCCGACTGTAAGGTTGGTTGCGAGTGTGACCGCTTTGTTGAGGTTTGGAACCTTGTATTTACCCAGTTTGAGAGCGACGGCAAGGGCAACTATACACCCCTTGACCATCCCAATATTGACACAGGTATGGGTCTTGAGCGTCTTGCTTGCGTTATGCAGGGTGTAGATAATCTCTTCCTTGTTGATACAGTTCAGAATATTATGAAGCATATTTCTTCTGTTGTAGGTGTTGAGTATGGCAAGGATGCAAAGAGCGATATTTCTCTGCGCGTTATCACCGACCATATCCGCTCAACAACATTTATGATTGGTGATGGCGTTATGCCCTCCAACGAAGGCAGAGGTTATGTTCTCCGCAGACTTCTTCGTCGTGCCGCACGTCACGGCAGACTCCTCGGCTACAATAAGCCCTTCCTCCACGAAATCTGCTCCACAGTTATCAAGGAGAATGAGTCTGCATATCCCGAACTCAAAGAGAAAGAGGAGTTTATCACAAAGCTCATTCGCGTAGAGGAAGAAAACTTTGCAAAGACTATCGAGCAGGGCTTTGCTATGCTTGATGCTATTATTACAGCAGGCGACGTAAAGGTGCTCTCAGGTGAAGATACCTTCAAGCTTAACGATACCTTCGGTTTCCCTGTAGACCTAACTCGAGAAATCCTTGCAGAAAAAGGCATTGGCGTTGACACAGACCGCTTCTATGAGCTCCTTGCAGAGCAGAAGAAGCGTTCCAGAGATGCAAGAAAGAACGCAGGTGCAGATGCCTGGGTTTCTGACAGCGTTGACCTTACAGATATCGAAGCTACAGAATTTGTAGGCTATACTGACTACGAGTGCGATACAAAGATTAAGGCTATCATCGTAAACGGTGAGCGTGAATCTGCAGCAGGCGAGGGAGATAAGGCAGTAGTGGTACTCTCAAAAACTCCCTTCTATGCAGAGAGCGGCGGTCAGGTTGGTGATACAGGTGTTATCACTATCGGTAACACAGAGTTTGTTGTTACAAACACAACCAAGGACCATAGCGGCATCTTTATGCACACAGGCTATGTGAAATGCGGTAGCTTTGCTGTTGAGGACTGTGCAGTAGCATCCATTGATGCAGACCGCAGAAAAGATATTATGCGTAACCACACAGCAGCTCATCTTCTTCAGGCTGCTCTCAGAAAGGTTCTTGGTAACCACGTTGAGCAGGCAGGTCAGTTCGTTTCCGACGCATCCTGCAGATTTGACTTTACTCATTTCTCGGCTCTCACTGCACAGGAACTTTTAGAGGTAGAGGCACTTGTTAATAAAGACATTATGGACGCTCTCGAGGTAATGACAAAAGAGATGCCCATTGACGAGGCAAAGAAGCTTGGTGCTATGGCACTCTTTGGCGAGAAATACGGCGATGTTGTTCGTGTTGTAAAAGCAGGCGACAGCTCAATCGAGCTCTGCGGTGGTACACATGTTGACAACACAGCGAAGCTCGGCCTCTTCAAGATCCGCTCCGAGTCCTCTGTTGCCGCAGGTGTACGCAGAATCGAGGCATTCACAGGCAAGGGTGTACTTACATTCATCGATAATACTCTTGCTCTTGTTGGCAAGAGTGCGGCGGCTCTTAAGCTCAATTCTCCTTTAGAGCTTGCAAACGGTTGCGAAAAGCTTACAGAGGATCTCAAAGCAAAGGATAAGAAGATTGCAGAGCTTGAGTCAGAGCTTGCAAAGCTTCGCATCGGTGCTATTTTTGAGAGTGCTCAGGATATTAATGGCATTAAAGTTATCACCACACAGATGGATGGTGCAGATGCCGATATGCTCAAGAATATGTGCTCTATGGTAACCGATAAGGAGTCCGCTTCTGTTGTGCTTATCGCAAGTGTATCAGGCGAAAAGCTGACACTTTGCTGTGCTTGCGGCAAGGAAGCAATCCAGAAGGGTCTTAAAGCAGGTAATGTTGTTAAGGCGGCAGCCGTTGTTACAGGCGGTAACGGCGGCGGTAAGCCCGATATGGCTATGGCAGGCGGCAAGGATGTTACCAAAGTTCAGGATGCATTCAAGGCAGTAATCGATACAGTTACCGAAACTCTCGGCTGATATAATCTAATAAACTAATAATATAAAACCGCTTTCTTCACTTTAAAGTGTGAGGAAAGCGGTTTGTTTTTACTAATATATAACAAAATATGCCAATGCATAGTCGTTTTTTTTGAATTGTCGTTGACAGTAGTCAAAAGTATTGTTATACTGAAATCAGGAGTAGAAATATATTAAAAGGAGATGTTTATATGACTAAAAAACTTATGTCCCTGTTACTTTCTATCTTTATTATTATGTCGTTCTTAGGCACTTCAGTAGTGTTTGCAAACGACAACGAAACAGAGATTTTAGGACCCGGTGCAGAGGATAAAGTCCTGCCCGAAATTGCCGAAGGCTGTAACCGATATTTTTTCTATCAGCCTGAAAGCTGGAAGTGTGAGTATTCTACTACTGTAGGCGTTTACTGGTGGGAAGGTACAGGTGCACAATCCTCCTGGCCCGGAGTTGAAGCTCACAAGGCTGACGCGGAAAATGTCTATTATTATGATGTTCCCAAGGATGTAGAACGCATTATCTGGAATAATTATGTGCAGTTAAGTCCGGATTTGGTTGTTGGTCCCGAATATTCCGCTACCAGACAGACCCACGAGGTAGATGTGGGAGAATATATGATTTTCGATGAAATGTGTGATTACGTTGGAATGGGTAATCACGATGGCGATATTTATGTTACCAGAGAAAAGTGCTTCTGCGATGATTATCCGGAGTGCCAAAAGTCTTCCGGTATGTTTTATACTTACAACGGTAAGGGAGAGTATAGAGGTGTGTTTCCCGATGGAGAAATTAAAACCTCTACAGAACCGGTTATTGATAACCACGGCGGATATCAGCGTCCCTATGTAAAAGGCTATAACCGTTTCTTCTTCTATATGCCTGACGAGTGGTGTACTGATTGTTCAAGTGTGCCCGGAGCTTACTGGAATACAGAAACATCTTCTTCTGACGAATATCCCGGCACACCTATGAAGCCTACGGATATAGAGGGTATGTACTATATTGACATTCCTGCAAGTGTAGATGAGTTCTATTTTACAAACCTTGTGGATGGCGGGACAGATATTTATGCCCCGATTTATGCTCAAGAGATAAAGGCTCATTCTCGTCCTTATTATGCAGATGATAGTTTTCTTCTTGAGGAATGTAACGGTATGGTATTTGTAGTGAATCATGCCTGGTATGATTATTCCGAGTATGACGGTAAATTGATTTTTGAGGGTATGTGGTTTGAATATTACGGATTTGGCGAATATGGTTATTTGGGAGGTGAGTATGGATTAAGTGATGTTTACACTAACAAATCCTTCGATGACTACTACTTTAACCCCATTGTACACCCGTATTTTATTGGCGATACAGACGGTGACGGTATTGTAAGTGTCAAGGATGCTACTGCAATACAGAAACATCTTGCAGATATAAAGTCCTGTAATGTTATTGAGGGTGATGTTGATAATAATGGTCTTAACATAAAGGACGCAACTGCAATCCAAAAATACGTTGCAGGTATAGAGGTAGATGCTCCAATCAGTACGATTCAACAGAGAATAAAACTAAAAACCGCTTTTCTCACTTTTTACGGTGAGGAAAGCGGTTTCCTTATGCTTTCTTTTTGAGGAGAAGCCGTCTTAAAATGCAGGTGATTGTATGTGGTTTTATTTGAATTTAAGTTTCGGTACTTTTCTAAGTACTTTGGAAAAGAAGAAAACAACTGCAATTTCAACAGGTGTTGCAACTAAGGTTTTAAGTCCTCGCACTCCTGCCATTATGAAAAACGCCTTATCATACTGGATAAGAAGCCACATTGAGCCCAGTGCAATCTCTACGAAAATACCGATAAGCACTTCACATATTATTATGCTCACAAGTGAGCATTTTGATTTATAAAGAAAAAGTCCGTAAAGAAGTCCCACAAGTATTCCGCTTATGGTCCAGCCTGGAAAGTAAAAGCCCATTGGTGCAATTAAAAAGCTTAAAAGGTCTCCGAGTCCGCCTACAATCATAGCAGCCACAGGGCCGCAGAGAATGCCCGTAATAGCAATCGGCAGGAAGTTAAAGCCTATTTTAATGTCGGGTGTAATAGCAAGGGTTGCGTTGGAAAAATACCCGAGTACTACCCTCAGCGAGAGCATCATAGCACAGACAGTAAGACTCTGAAGCTTTGTGAGTTCTTTTGATGAATCACGAAATTTATGTTTAGCATTAAGAATGTTCATATTTAAAACCTCATTCTTTTGCCGCTTACAATAAAAAAAGGACAGAACACAGAGGTTCTGTCCCACATTTAAAAGTAAACAGCGGGATGCGAAGTCTGTACCGTGTGACCTTTTCGGTCAGCTTCGTTCCGCGAACAACTCCCCGTTTCGCAGACACTAAAGACAATTCGTGTTAAGAATCGTCAACGCACAGCTTCTACTCTGTATTTGTAATTATATCACTTATGTGTGTTTTGTCAATTAATAATTGCTGATGCCCTTAATAAGCATACTCAGAGGCTTGTAAATGAACATTGTAATAGCTGATACTACCAATGCTTTGATAAGGTTAAAGGGAAGCACGCAAACAAGACAGAAGTCAAACATACTGTCAATAAAGGGGAAGATAGCGGCACCCATATCGAGTATGCTTTCTATAGAGCCGTTAAAGTATGCGGATGCATACATTGGTATAAGCACAAAAGCATTAAGAACAGCACCCAGCAAAGCCATAAATAAACCACTTGCAATAAGAGCGATAACTGCTGTCTTTTTTGTTTTCTTTCTGCGGTAGATTATAGAAGCAGGAACAACAAAAGCGCAACCCAAAATAAAATTGGAAAGTTCACCTATGCCCATTGTAGGATTGGAAGGATTAATTAAAAGCATTACAAGACTTTTTATAAGCTCAATGATAATAGCTGCTAAAGGACCCATTGCGAATCCGCCGATGAGCGCAGGCAGGTCAGATATGTTGAATCTGTAAAAGCTCGGTGCTATAAAAGTAGGGAATTCAAGATAAGTAAGTATGATAGCACAAGCTGCAAGCATACCGCAGCTGACTATCGTTCTTGTAGAAAGATTAGGTTTTTTGTCTTTGTTTTTTGCAAGGTCACTCATAAAAAATCCTCCTATAAACAAAAGCTCCCCACGAAATCCGTGGGGAGAATTTTAATCTTAACTGTAATGATACAGAAAGCATGCAAAATCCTTTATCATCCGGACTTTAACCGTCGGCACAGGAATCTGACCTGTTCGGAAAACTTAATGCTTTCTTGCGGGCTTTACCGCCGGTGGGGAATTACACCCCGCCTCAAAGATTTCTTTCTAATATAGTATTATGTACTAAAGAGTTTGTCAATAAATATTTCTTAAATGTAATTATTATTTGATTTATCTGCAAGGTTTGTGAAGTTTAAGCTCTACAATGTCGTGATGCGGCACCCTTTCATCCTCGGGAGGTAACTCCATATAGTTTCCAAAAGGGATTTTGAGGTATTCGTCATAGCCCTTCATAGCAAGGAATTTTTTACCCTCAAACTCTACCTCGGTAGTGCCATTGTAGATAAGCTCTCTGGGATAAATTTTCTTCATAAAGTAAAAGCCTGCACAAAGCTCGGCGACATTCTCGCTGTCTTCAAAGTTATAGCGGCTCATTCGCTTCTGGGCAAATCGCCAGATCTTGTAGCGGAGCTTCTTTCCTCTGAAAATTCCAAGCAGAAGCTTGCTTCCGAAGTTGAGTAAACCGCCCTGATTTACGGGCACAGTCTGTGAGCGAAAAAGGGAATAGACCATAGTCCAGAAATACTGGGTGTAACGTGCAAGCTTTCCGTATGCAAGTCCATCAATGGGGAAAATATCAAGGGGAATACCGTGAGGAATATCCATATCCTGCTGATATTCTTTAATCATTGTGTGGTCGGTGTCCATAAGCACCGCAAAGATATTTCCTGAAAAGCTATCCGGATCGTTGTCGTCAACAAGCACAAAGCGTTCTGACGGATTCTCTTTGCGATAAAGCTCCAAAAACTTTTCGTAGTCGGGTCTTGGCATAAGCACGTCTGTGTCGTCATCCCAAGGGATGAAGCCCTTGTGCCTTACAGCACCGATAAGACAACCTCCGCAGAGGTAATATGTAAGTTCGTGTTTACGGCAAAATTTATCAAAAAACTTAAGTGCTTCAAGTTCGCAAAGCTGGAGCTCTCTGAGTTCTTTGCAATTGAGTTTAAGCAGTTTATCAGACATATTATCACCTGATAAGTAAATATATTATGTATTTTCTGATTTTTCAGTTCGGTTTTTTATCATCTGCTGTCTGACTTCTTCAATACGTTTGTAGGGCTTGTCCCCAAGCTTTCTCTTCCAGAAAGGCATCTTGATAAGTCCCACAAGTGTACCTACACCGTAGGCAATATGAAGAATAGGGAACAGGACAGGCAGTACAATAAACTGAGGCTTAATCTTCTTTGTCATAAAGCAGCCGACTGTGTTTGTGAAGTCAAACATACCATAAGCAAGACAAAGGAAAAGCAGAGGATATATGTAACCAAAAATAGCAGTAGCAGTAAATGCCAGAAGCATCATAAGGAAGAGGAAGGGAACAAAATGGAAGTAAGAGAGACAACCTCTGCAAACACCAAAGGTAAGACCGATCCAGTATCCGTTACCGTATTTCTGTTTAATCATTCTTTTAAGAGAGCTTCTTGTATGTTGGAAAGAAATAATATCGGGGCAGGAACACATCTTGTAGCCTGCTTCACGGATGCGGTAGTGAAGCTCGTTGTCTTCGGTTCTGCCAAGGCTCTCGTTGAAGCCGCCCACCTTCTCAAAAACCTCTCGTCTGTATGCGGCATGAAAAAGGGAGTCGTGGTATTCCTTTTTTTCTGTAGGACGTCTGTATTCAGCAATTGAGCTGCCGAAAAGAGATTCCTCAGCCGCTAAAAGTGTGAGCTTCCAAGGAGTTTCGTTGTCAACGATATTGGGTCTGCCGCCGCCTACGATATCTTCGCCTTCTTCAAGGTTATCAACACATCTTCTGATGAAATCTCTGGGTATCTGAGCGTGAGCGTCAATTCGGATGATAACATCGCCTGTAGCTACAGAAAGAGCACAGTTCCACGCACTTGCCTGATTGTGCTTTGAGTTTGTTACTATGTTGACGTTTCTGAAGTTGTATTGAGTGTTTTTGAAATCCTCCATCATAGAGCGGGTGTTGTCTGTAGAATTGCTGTCTACAAGCACAACTTCAATATCCTGATGGGGATAGGTTTGAGAAGAAATGTTGCGGAAAAGTCCGTTGAGCACTCTTTCTTCATTGTATGCAATTACACAAAGTGAAACTAACATATCATGCCTCATCCTTATTAGATAATGCGATCATCCATTTTGCAGCAGTAGCCTTTGTAACAAAAATATAGGGCAGTACAAAAACAGAGGGGATGATCAGAATGCAAAGAAGCATCTTGGGAAGAAGGGAAAAGTTGAGTTTATTGATGTCTTTGCCGAAACGGACAGCAGTCTTCCGTGAAAGATTGCATACGTCCGAAGCTTTGAGATAATCGTATTCGATATAGTAATATATTGCGAGGAAATTATGCTTTGTAAGCATATAGAAGAACATAATTCCTGCAAACAGTAAAGCGTAACTTATATAATACCACATAAAATCCCCAAAAGCAAGATTATCTTTGCCTGTGCTGTTGCTGATTGCTTTGAGCAAAAGCAGTGCAAAGGGCAGAAAGGATATTACTGCCTGCCATATACTTTTTGCAATAAGCATAAGGCAAAGAGCAATTGTAGAGAAATACTTGCCTTTAGAAAAATAGCAGAACACTTCAGAGTAATCGCAGTAGTTGTTTTTTGAAAGCAGGTAACAGAATCTTAAATAGCCTGCAATAAGGGGCAGAAAAGCAGAAATACAGATGAGTATTGCAAAAATCAACAACCATACCGTAACATAGGGTACATTTGGTATAGGTGCTCCTGTAATAATAAGGGCATTTACAAGTAACGAATAAACAATACTCGGAAGGTAAATGCAGGTCATTATTGCAACCATTACGGTTAATGTTGCTCCTACAGCGGCAGGTAAGTTTCCTTGCAGATGTTTTCTTGCCTGTTTCTTCAGGGCTCTTTCTTTAGTCATAGCGTCCTCACATAATGAGCAGTTTGTTAGTCAGCGGTATACATACGATACATTGCCTCAAGGCAAATCTGAGCGTGTTTCCAGAAGTTTTCTTCGCTGATACCTTCATTCGAGTTGTGAAGCCTTGCATCTTCACCGGGGAAGACAGGGCCGAAAGCAACACCGTTAGAGCCAAGCTTACGGGCGTAAGTACCGCCGCCTGTTGAGTACATAAGGGGTTCTTCGCCGCAAACATCTGCGTATGCTTCTTTGAGTATGGGAATAATGGGTTTTGTATCGTCGAGGCAGAGAGGCAGGGTGTGAGAGAGAATTTTAACCTCAATGTCTTCGTGCTCAGCAGCCTTCTTGATTCTTTTTATAAGCTCCTTGCCGCCGAAGGTAACAGGGTAGCGTATATCAATTGTAGCCCTTGCACATTCCTCGTCAATGTTGATTGTAGAAAGGCAAAGTGTAAGCTCACCCGACTGGGAATCACGCATTTTTATGCCCAGAGAGGTACCGTCGGTTTCCAGCTTGATGTTTGTAAAAATAAAGCTTACAAGGTTGCCCAGAGATTCAAGGTCAAAGTTTGAGGTAAGAAGGTCTACAAGCTCAAGAATTGCGTTTTTGCCAAGATATGCCTCGCAGGCATGAGCGGCCTTGCCCTTGTGGGTGATGCTCAGACCATCGATGGTGTACATAAATTCATATTCGCCTTCGTCCTCTCTTGCATCAGCAAGACGCATAAGCTGGTTATCGTCGCTGTCTGTGCAGTTGAGCAGAACATAAGCCTTGTCGGGAACGGCATTGGTAGCAGTGCCGCCCTTAAATTCTGTGAGAAGACCGTAGTTATGATTCTTTGAACTGATTTCAAGGTGAAGAATTCCTTTTTCTGCGGCACAGATGCCGTAGTTGGAGTCGGGAGTGAAGGACATATCCGGCATATCTTCCTTTGCGAAGTATGCAACAACGTCGGTCATACCTACTTCCTCGTCTGTACCGAAGATTGCACGAAGAGTATTCTTGCCCTCAATACCGCATTCCTTAAGGATACGCAGACAGTAAAGGGTGATAAGTGCACAGCCTTTGTCGTCAGCCACACCTCTGCCTAAAAGCTTGCCGTCCTTGAGAGTAAGTGCAAAGGGCTCGCAGTCCCAATTCTCGCCTGCAGGCACAACATCAAGGTGGGTGAGCGTAGCACAGAGCTTTCCGCCTTCGCCCAGCTGTACGTGACCTGCTTTGTCATCAATGTTTTTTGTTACAAGACCGAAGCTTTCTGCTTTTTCGAGCATCCAGTAGAGTGCTTCCTTGCACTTTTTGGGATCCTCAGAATAGACAGAGCGAATGCGAAGAAGCTCGTCAAGGTCTTTGAGAAATTCGTCTTTGTATTCTAAAAATTTTTCAGAAAAGCTCATTTGTATCCTCCGATTATTTAGAAAAATATCTTTACCTCATAATAAGTTTATTATATAATACATTATAGTATAACACAATAATTTGCAAAATGCACCATATTTTTATATTTTAGGGGTAATATTATGAATAATTTTTTTGCTATGCTTTATCGTATGCGTTATATTGACCGTTGGGGGCTTATGAATAACACAAGAGTAGAGAACATAAGCGAGCACAGCCTTGATGTTGCAGTGCTTTCTCATGCTCTTGTAACCATAGCAAACAAAAGGTTTTCAGCAAATCTTTCTGCAGATCGTGCTGCGGTACTTGGTATGTTTCACGATGCAAGCGAGATTATAACCGGCGATCTTCCCACACCCGTCAAATATTACAACGAGGAAATCAAGAACGCTTACAAGCAGATTGAAGATGTATCGGAGCAATCTCTTCTTAAGATGCTGCCAGAGGATTTGCGGGAAGAATACGAAGAGCTTGTATCCTCGAAGAAAGCAGACAAGGAACTGCTCCCTTATGTTAAGGCGGCAGACAAGTTGTCTGCACTTATCAAGTGCATAAGCGAAATCCGAATGGGTAACAGCGAATTCTTAAAGGCAGAGCGTACTATCCGCGAGGCTTTGGAGAATATTCAGCTTCCGGCACTTTCTGTATTTATGAAGGAGTTTTTACCTTCTTATGAGCTTACTCTTGATGAACTTGAATAAATTTTGTTACTAAATTATTAAAGTTTCTTAAATTAACCACAATTCACTTTTTATTTCTAATATAGAATTATCTCCTTTGCGAATAGTTGTATAATATAAAGAGTTTTAAATTTTCTTGTGATTTTTTGACTGTAAAAGGGGAGAAACCAAGGTGAAAAACAGGTATAACGAATCAGATAGCTTTGATAATTATACCGATTATGACGATGGCTTTACTACCTCAACCGCAAAGAAATACGGTAGAAACATTTACAGCGATTCCAAGAGAAAACACTCTGCTGATGACCTTATTTATTCCGACAGCAGTTTAGTTGGAAATTCTCAATATTCCGATTCTGACTTTGAAAACTCAAAGGACTTCGGAAGAAAACCTAAGGGTAAAGGAAGAATTAAGAAGATTTTGCTTTCTCTTCTTAGTATCCTTTTGGTTTTGGCTTTGCTTGCCTGTTGTTTGGCTTTTATTTTCCTTGGACGAATTACGAATAAAGTTAATTTTGAGGAGATAGATGAGGCTTATTCAAGGCAGAATGTTTTATCAGAGGACGTTAATCTTTCAGAGAGCTCATCTGTTAAGAATATCCTTATCTGCGGTGTTGATGCCGATAATTCCGACTATGGCAGAAGTGACAGTATGATTCTTCTGAGTATAGACAAAAAGCATAAGAAAATTAAAATGACTTCTTTTATGCGAGATACTTTTGTCTATATTCCCGACCCAGACGGCGGATACCGAAGTAAGCTTACAAATGCTTATGTTTGGGGCGGAATCGGTCTTACTGTGCGAACAATTGAAGAGAATTTCGGCATTAAGATTGATAACTACATAACGGTAAATTTTGAGACCTTCAAGTCAATTGTTGATGTTCTCGGCGGTATTGAGCTTACGCTTACAGACAGAGAGATTCTCTACATTAATTGCCAGATTGCACAGAATAACCAGACCGAGTATCTTGATGCTTCTGAAGGTGTTGTTAAGCTCAACGGTCAGCAGGCTTTGTGGCATGCAAGAAACCGAGGCGGAGTAATAAACGGAGTTGAATTCTACGAAGATACCGATTGGGACAGAACAAGACGTCAGCGGGATTTTTTGGATTCTGTTATTTCCAATGTTAAGAGTGCCTCTGTGGGTGAGCTTGTAAAAATATCCACTGCGGTTGCTCCCGATATTACGACCGATATGAGCAAAAAGGAGCTAAAAAAATTCCTTGTAAGCTTTCTTTGGTATCGTAAATATTCTGTTTTTGAATGCTCTATGCCGTCAGATGATACATGGAGCTATGAAGATAATTTTGCAGGAAATGTAATATATGTAAATGATTGGGATAGGGTTAGAAGTGACCTTTGTTCCTTTATCTATGAATAAATTTTTTGAGAAGATTTTATTTTGGAAAGGGTGTGTTTGGCTTGGATAACAAGGATTATGTAGATATCAGCAGTTCTTCTAAAAAATCAGCCTGTGCAAACACAAATAAAAAGAATAAGGCAGTTGCCCGCAATATTGCAATTCGAATAACATCAGGTGTATTTGCTTTGATTTTTGCTGTTATGGGTTTTGTGTCCTTTTGGATATACAAGGATATCATCGGCAGTTCAAAGTATAAGAGTGCCGAGCTTGGTGGTAAGGATAAGGTTGAGGTAACGTTACCTGAGGGTGAGAAGTATACAGGTCCTCAGGATGAAACTGTTTACGAGCAGCAGGATCTGCTCAGTACAGATGACGTGCTTAACGTTATGCTTTTCGGTGCAGACCAGTATGGCGATCAAGGCTTGAGCGATACTATGATTCTACTCTCTCTTGACAACCGCCATAAAAAGATTAAGATGACATCTTTTCTGCGTGATACCTATGTAAGTATTCCCGGTTACTATCCCCATAAGCTCAATCTTGCTTACTCTCTTGGCGGTATGTACGAGGGTAATGCGGCAGGTCTTTCTATTAAGACAATTGAGGCAAACTATGGTATCCGTATCGATAGATATGCAACAGTAAACTTTTCTACCTTTATGGACATTGTTGATATTCTGGGCGGAGTTGAGCTTTATGTTACCGATAACGAAATCGGTTATATCAATGCTCAGATTGCTCACAACGGACAGAGCGAGTACCTCTATGCTTCCGAGGGCATGGTTACTCTTAACGGTCAGCAGGCTCTCTGGTATGCAAGAAACCGTGGCGGATTCGGCTATGGCGGTGATGACTGGGATCGTACCGACAGACAGAGAAAATTCCTTCAGGCAGTTATCAACAACGTAAAGGACGCTTCTCTTTCTGAGCTTATTCAGATTGTAAACAGCGTTGGTCCCAACATTACAACCAACCTTAAGAAAACCGAGATTCAGGCCCTTCTTACAAGAGCTCTTACTTATCTTAACTACGATATAGAGCAGTGCCACATGCCTCCTGATGGTATGTGGAGCTATGGCTGGGATGATTATGCAGGCTCAATTATTGTTGTAAATGATTGGAACGGAGCTCGTCGCAATCTGGCTCAGTTTATTTACGAGGATCAGGTTCAGACAACAGAATAAAATAGTAAAACCGAGTTCAGCCAAGAACTCGGTTTTTTTATGCTTTAATTTAATTTTTAGTTATGTAAGCATAAATTCCAGATGAGCAGGTATTGCATCAATAAGAATTTTTTCGGTTTCAAGCTGTTTTATGTAGCCGTAGATTTTTCCGAAAATTACTGTCTTGTTGCCGCACTTTTTATACATAAGCCGTCCTGACTTGATCTGGGGTCTGAACTGAATATCCATAGCAGAGCTTCCCGCTGTAAAATACCAGGGCTTATCGGGCTTTTCTTCGTTACCCTCGGCTTTTATGGAGGCAAATTTATACACTTTTCCGTCAAGGAAATAGCAGTTTTCCGAACCCATTGAGGTATTGCCCAAGCCACCTGCAAGACAAAGTGCAAATTGTCTGGAATCGTCCAGAAATACATTGGCATACAGAGCGTGATAATAGGATTTGTCTCGGGTGCTGTATCTTTGCCAATCAAGAAATGCATAGGTATCTTCTGCGTTTAAGGTGTATTCAGCACCGCCGCAACGAACGATTCCTGAAGCTCTCATTGCAGGCATAAAGCGCTTTAAATAGAAATCCTTTCTGCTTTCTTTGAGAGGAATAAGAGCATTAAGACTTTCGTCAATTGTATCTTCCAAAGAGATGTTTATGTAAAGGTTTTTGTCCCTACAGAAATTTACAAATTCACAGCGGATGTATCTTCTCAATGCGGTGTTTGAAAAGTTCATTCCCACTCTTGTATCGGTAAAGGTAACGTCACCGTTTTTGCTTGAGCAGGGCATATCAGGGCCACTGAGGGACATATATTTTTTACGGGTACAGGAGTCGATTGTTGCATTTATGTGGTCAGCAACTATGGCTGTAACGCAGGCAGTGAGTCCCTTTTTTTCAACAGAAAGGTATATGGAGACCTCACTGTTCGAGATCATATAGCTGTCTCTTTCGCATAGGGTGAACCTTCTTGAGCAAAGAGCTTTGTCGAAGTTAAACACAGGCTTTCTGCTCCAGCCCATATTCTGAATCTGACCGTTTGCAGAGAAAACGGCAGATTCGGTTTTGATTTCGTTTTGCATACGGTCACACTCCTTCTTAAAACTGTATCTGTAATATTTAATTATACATCATTTCTTTATGAATTCAATAGTTTTAATGATTTCTGATGAAATGATATTTCGGAGGTAAACTTAATTGAAGAAAAAAATTGAGATTTTGCTTATGTTATTTCTGTGCCTTTTTACATTTTTTGCTTGTGCTCGTCAGATTAAAACCTCTGCAGATGAGCTTACAACAAGAAATTGGAAAATATGCAATATATCAGGTGTAGAGGCAACTTTGGAGTTTAAAGGTGACAGGGCAATCTTTTCGATAACCGACCCGAATGATAAGGGAAGTGCTGTGATTGAGGGAGCGTTGGCTGTTGATGACAAAAGTTTTTACATAACAAGTGAAAAATACTCTGAAACCTTTGAGTTCGGTTATCGGGTTTTTAAGGACAGGGCAGAGATAACCTATGGAGCTCAAACCCTTGTTTTTATACCTCTGGAAAATGCTGTGCCGGAATCTGAAAATGCCACCGGAGATGAGGAATGATAATCGTCAAAAATCTGCATATTTATCACGTTTTTTTGATATGTTAATTTTTTATGTAAAATCATAAAACTTTCTTAAAATTCGTTGCTTATTTAATATAAGTATGTTATAATACATAATTGGTTAATTATAATGCGGTGTTATGCATATTTGCAGAATTTACGGAGGGGAGCAGAATGGTAGTTTTGGGTATAGACCCGGGATACGCTATTGTAGGCTATGGTCTTATTGATTATCAGGGAATAAACTATCGGGCTCTCGGTTGCGGTGCTGTTACCACAGATGCCGATACCCCCTTTGAAGAAAGGCTTAAGATTATTTTTGAGAATGTAACGGAGCTTATAAGAAGCCACAAGCCTCAGGCTCTGGCAATCGAATCCCTTTATTTTCAGAATAATCAGAAAACTGCAATTATGGTAGCAGAGGCAAGAGGAGTTATTCTTCTGGCGGCTCAGCTTTCGGGACTGCCTGTGTTTGAATACACACCCTTACAGGTTAAAACCGCAGTAACAGGCTACGGCAAAGCAAAGAAGCCACAGGTTATGGAGATGACAAAACGTCTTTTAAACCTTTCAAAAATGCCAAAATACGACGATACCTGCGATGCTCTGGCGGTTGCAATCTGCCATATTCATGCCGCAGGCGCCAATGCCCGACTTAAACTTATGAACGAGAGAATAAGATAACCGTTGATGTTTATTCTTGAAAGGGAAAATAATGATTTATTCAGTTACAGGTAACTTCGTTTACAGCGAACTCGGTTTCGTTGTTATTGAATGCGGAGGAATTGGCTACAGATGCCAGACTACAACCAACACACAAAAAAATCTTAAGCTTAATACTAAGGTTACTCTTTACACTCATCTGAATGTTAGAGAGGATGCTATGGAGCTTTTTGGCTTTTACAACCAAACAGAGCTTTCTACCTTCCGCACTCTTATCGGTGTTAGCGGAGTTGGTCCTAAGATGGCGATTTCAATACTCAGCGAGCTTTCTTCTGAGCAGGTGATTATGGCTGTTTCTGCCTCGGATGTAAAGTCGCTGACAAGAGCCTCGGGTGTAGGCCCTAAGCTTGCACAAAGAATTATTCTTGAGCTTAAAGACAAGCTTAAGAGCTTTGCAACTTCTGACACTATGGTGGAAACAAAGGGCTCGGTTATTGCCGATACAGGCAATATTTCAAAGGCTGTGGGTGCTCTGGCGGTTTTAGGCTACAGTGCTGCTGACGTAACTCCCGTGCTTTCAAAGCTTGACCCGACGCTTTCCGTTGAAGAGCTTATTTCACATACCTTGAGGAGAATGGGTAGATAACTATGGGTGCAAACGTATTTACAGACGACTTTGATTTTGAAAACAGAATAGTTGATACCGTGGAGATACCTTCGGATGCTTTGGAGGGAGACAACCCTCTCCGACCCAAAACCTTCGAGGATTATATCGGACAGGAAAAGGCAAAGGAGAACTTAAAGATTTATATTGAAGCCGCAAAGCTTCGCGGTGAATCCCTTGACCATGTGCTTCTTTACGGTCCTCCCGGACTTGGTAAAACAACACTTTCCAATATCATCGCAAATGAGCTTGGAGTTAATATCCGTATCACCTCAGGTCCCGCTATCGAAAAGCCCGGTGATTTAGCGGCACTCCTTACAAACCTCAATCCCGGCGATGTGCTTTTTATTGATGAGATTCATCGTATAAGCCGAGCTGTAGAGGAAATTCTTTATCCCTCTATGGAGGATTTTGCAATCGATATTATCACAGGCAAAGGTCAGATGGCGGCTTCTTATCATCTGCCGCTGCCCAAGTTCACTCTTGTGGGTGCAACTACAAGGGCAGGACAGCTCTCCGCACCACTCAGGGACAGATTCGGTGTTATCCTGCGACTTGAGCTTTACAATCACAAGGAGCTTGCAGATATTATAACCCGCTCCGCAGGTATTCTGGGAATTGCCATTGACGAAGGCGGTGCTATGGAGCTTGCATCCCGCTCACGAGGTACACCCAGAATTGCAAACCGACTTTTAAAGCGTGTCCGTGACTTTGCTCAGGTTGTTTCAAACGGTATTATTACCTGCGAGGTTGCAAAGGAAGCTCTTGACAGAATGGAGATTGACCATCTGGGTCTTGACCAAAATGACAGAAGAATGCTCCTTGCTATGATTCGCAATTATGGCGGCGGTCCTGTGGGACTTGATACCATAGCGGCGGCAATAGGCGAGGAAGCTGTAACTATCGAGGATGTGTACGAGCCCTATCTTATGCAGATTGGCTTTTTAAGCCGAACACCTCGAGGCAGATGTGTAACTCCTTTGGCTTACGAGCATTTAGGATTGCCTGTTCCTGCGGCTTGTGTTCAGGGATGTCAGCCCACACTTTTTGACAATAACTGATTTTTTTTATTTACGATAAAATTATAATATACTAAATTTCGGAGGACTATTATGGGAAGATTATTTGGAACAGACGGCGCAAGAGGCGTTGCAAATACAGAGCTCACCTGTGAGCTTGCTATGAATATCGGCAGAGCTGCAGCTATGGTGCTTACAAGCGAAGAAACCCTGCATCCTACCTTCCTCATCGGTAAAGATACCCGTATTTCAGGCGATATGCTTGAGGGTGCACTTATAGCAGGACTTTGTTCTGTTGGTGCCAATGTTAAAATTCTGGGCGTTGTGCCCACACCTGCAGTAGCATACCTTGTAAGCAAATATAAGGCAGATGCAGGTATTATGATTTCTGCTTCCCATAACCCTTATGAGTTTAACGGAATCAAGCTCTTTAATGATGAGGGCTTCAAGCTTCCTGATGAACTTGAGGATCAGATTGAGTCAATTGTTCTCGATAATGCTATCCCTTACAAAGTTTGTCAGGGCAGTGAGCTTGGAAGCGTTGAGTATCTTTCCGGTGCTGCTGACGAATACATAGAGCACGTAATCAGCACAGTAAGCTATGACTTAAGCGGTATGAGAATTGCTCTTGATTGCTCCAATGGTTCTGCTTCCCGTACTGCAAAGAAGCTTTTTGAAAAGCTTGGTGCAGAGTGTCATATGCTTTTTGATGAGCCCGATGGTATTAATATCAACGAGAATTGCGGTTCAACTCACACCGAAACACTTATGAAGTATGTCCGCGATAATAACCTTGACGCGGGACTTGCCTTCGATGGTGACGCAGACAGATGTCTTGCAGTTGATGACCACGGTGAGCTTGTTGACGGTGACTATATAATCGCAATTATTGCCGCAGACTTCAAGAGCAGAGGACTTCTTAAAAACAATGCGGTAGTAGGTACTGTTATGACAAATATGGGCTTCCAGAAGTTCTGCGAAGCAAACGGAATGAAATTCGTTGCTACCAAAGTTGGCGACAGATACGTTCTTGAGGCTATGAGACTTGAGGATTACAACATCGGCGGTGAGCAGTCAGGTCATGTTATCTGCCTTGACTACGCAACAACAGGTGACGGTCAGCTTACAGGTGCTCAGCTTTTAAGCCTTCTCAATCGCCGTAAGGCAAAGCTTTCTTCTATTGCCACCCTTATGGAAAGATTCCCTCAGATTCTCATCAATGTTAAGGTTGCAAACGAGAATAAAAATAAATTCTATACTGATAAAGATATTAAGGAAGAAATCAAGCGTGTTGAGGCTATCCTTGAGGGCAGAGGCAGAATCCTTGTTCGCCTTTCAGGTACAGAGCCTATCATCAGAGTTATGCTTGAGGGCGAGGATTATGCTGAAATTTCCCGCCTTGCAAACGAGACAGCAGCAGTTATTAAGGAGAGACTTTCCTGATGCGTGTAGCAGACAGATATGTTGATTATGAACTAATAGACGCAAGCTCAGGTGAACGCCTTGAGCGATGGGGCGATATTATCCTTATCCGTCCCGACCCTCAGATAATCTGGAATACAGCTAAGAAGGATAAACGCTGGCGAGAGGCTCATGCCAGATATATCCGCTCAAGTCAGGGCGGTGGTAAGTGGCAGGTTTACAAAAATTTGCCTGACAGATGGAATATTAAATACGGCGACCTTTTGTTTAATGTTCGTACCATGGGCTTTAAGCATACTGGCGTTTTTCCCGAGCAGGCTGTAAACTGGGACTTCGTTGCAGATATTGTAAAGAATAGCGACAGACAGCTCAGTATTATTAATCTTTTTGGTTATACAGGCTGTGCCACCTTGTCTGCACTCTCGGCAGGTGCTAAGGTTTGCCACGTAGATGCCTCAAAGGGTATGGTACAGTGGGCAAGGGATAATGCTGCGGAAAGCGGACTTTCCGACAAGCCTGTAAGATGGCTTGTAGATGATTGCATCAAGTTTGTAAACCGTGAGATTCGCCGAGGTAATAAATATGATGGAATCATTATGGACCCTCCCTCTTACGGCAGAGGTCCGGGCGGTGAGGTGTGGAAGCTTGAAGAACAGATCTACTCCTTTGTAGAACTTTGCTCAGAGCTTCTTTCAAAGGACGCAAAGTTCTTCATTCTTAATTCCTACACAGCAGGTCTTTCACCCTCTGTTATGAAGTACATCTTAAGTGCAGTGATTGTTCCCAAACTTGGCGGCAGAGTTACCTGCGATGAAATCGGCTTGCCTGTTACCGTAAGCGGTCAGGTGCTTCCTTGCGGAAGCACAGCAATCTGGCAGAAAGACTCTTAATTCTAAGAATTTTTTGATACCCTATTTTCAGGAGAAGATAAATGGAATTTATAAGGACAGAAAACCTCTCTTTTTATTACGAGAGCGAAGAGGACGAAATACAACTTGATACTCTAAAGAACGTCCTCGACGGCGTGTCTTTGTCTGTGAGAAAAGGTGAGTTTCTGGCTGTTATCGGTCACAACGGCTCGGGTAAATCCACACTCTCAAAGCATCTGAATGCTATCCTTCTGCCCACAGGCGGTAAGGTCTTTGTTGAGGGGATAGATACCTCTGACGAGGATAGAATCTACGATGTACGCAGAAAAGTCGGACTTGTGCTTCAGAATCCCGACAATCAGCTTGTTGCAAGTATTGTAGAGGAGGATGTAGCATTCGGTCCCGAGAATATTGGAATAGAGCCCAAGGAGATAAGAGAAAGAGTTGACGAAGCCTTAAAGGCTGTGGATATGTACCACTATCGTCATCACGCACCTCATAAGCTTTCGGGCGGTCAAAAACAGCGAGTTGCTATTGCAGGCATACTTGCAATGAAGCCCGATTGTATCGTCCTTGACGAACCTACCGCTATGCTTGACCCTAAAGGCAGGGAAGAGGTTATCTCTGCTATTACAAAGCTTAATCGTGAGCAGGGTATTACGGTGGTTCTTATTACTCACAATATGGAAGAAACCGTAAACTGCCAAAGAGTTGTGGTTATGGACAAAGGTAAGGTGCTCACCGAGGGCACGCCCTATGAGGTATTCTCTCAGGTGGAATTTATAAGACGTCATCGTCTTGATGTACCTCAGGCAACAGAGCTTTGTCAGAAGCTTGCAGGCTCTGGTGTAAATTTTTCAAGGCTTCCGCTTGATGCAGAAGAATGTATAGAAAAACTTGCGGAGGTGCTGTTGTGAGTATAATCCTTCGTACAGAAAATTTGTGTTTTACCTACGGCGCAGGTACTCCTTTTGAGAAACACGCTGTAAAAAATGTTAATATAGATATAAAAAAGGGCGAGGTTATCGGTGTTATCGGCCACACAGGCTCCGGTAAATCCACACTGATGCAGATGCTCAACGGTCTTATCGCTCCTACTTCGGGCAGGGTGCTTCTTGACGGAAAGGACATTCACGAGAACAAAAAGGAGCTTCGCGGGGTTCGTTTTCGTGTAGGACTTGTTTTTCAGTACCCTGAAAATCAGCTCTTTGAAGAAACTGTAAGAAAAGATATTTCTTTCGGCCCGCAGAATATGGGATTGCCTTCGGAGGCTGTTGAAAAGAGAGTTAAAAAGGCCGCCGAGTTTGCAGGGCTTAAAGAGGAGCTTCTTGACCGTTCTCCCTTTGACCTTTCAGGTGGCGAAAAGCGTCGTGCAGCCATTGCAGGTGTTATTGCTATGGACCCCGAAATTCTTATTTTAGACGAGCCTACAGCAGGTCTTGACCCTATGGGCAGAGATGTGCTTCTTTCTCAGATTGAGGCATATCATAAGGCAAGAAATAACACAGTACTCCTTGTGTCTCACAGTATGGAGGATATTGCAAATATTGCAGACCGAGTTCTTGTAATGTGCGAGGGCGACTGTGTAATGTTTGACGAAACTCACAAGGTTTTCTCAAGAGCAGAAGAGCTTGAGAAAATGGGTCTTCGTGTGCCTCAGATTACAAAGATTACAACAGAACTTCGCAGACGCGGAGTGCCTCTTTCCGAGGGTATCTTAACGGTTAATCAGGCCTTTGAGGAAATCCGAGAGATACTCAGAAGGGAGGGTAAAATATGATTCGTGATATAGCAATCGGTCAGTTTTATCCTGCAAACGGTATTCTCCATAAGCTTGACCCCAGAGTTAAGGTTTTAATGCTTATAGGCTTTATTGTCCTTATATTCTGTACCTTTAACTTTTTTGCACTGGGTTTAGTTGCTTTGACAGTTGTAGCTGCTATGTTTTTAAGTAAAGTTCCTATAAAGCTTTACCTTAAGAGTATGAAGGCTATAATTATCGTTATACTCATAACCTCGCTTTTGAACCTTTTTTACGGTTCGGGAGAGGTGCTCTGTCAGTGGTGGATATTTAAAATCACCTATGGCGGTATTTACAATGCGATTTTTGTTGCGGTGCGTATTATTTCTCTTGTAATAATCAGCTCTGCACTTACCTTTACAACCTCTCCGACAGACCTTACGGATGCTCTGGAGAGGCTTATGAAGCCTCTTTCTGTGTTTAAAATAAAAACTCACGAGATTGCAATGATGATGACTATTGCACTCCGTTTTGTTCCTACACTTTTAGAGGAAACCGACAAGATAATGTCTGCCCAGAAGGCACGAGGTGCCGATATGGAAAGCGGAAATCTTCTCAAGAGAATAAAGGCATTGGTGCCTGTGCTTATTCCTCTTTTTGTTTCTGCATTCCGAAGAGCCTACGACTTGGCAATGGCTATGGAATGCCGTTGCTATCAGGGAGGCAAAGGCAGAACAAGAATGAAACAGCTTAAAACCTCAAAAAGAGACTATGTCGCTGTTCTTATCTCACTTATAATTCTTGCAGGTGTAATTATATGCAACATCCTTCTGTAAATCAGAATAATAAACCAAATCTTCGTAATCTTCTTTTTACCTTACGTTATGACGGCAGTGCATTCCACGGCTGGCAGATTCAGCATAATGCCGTAACTGTTCAGCAGGTGTTTCAGGAAGCGGTGGCAAAGATAATCGGCAGCTGTCCTGATATCAAGGGCTGCAGTCGTACCGACTCGGGAGTTCATGCAAATATGTTTTGCCTGAGTATGAAGACAGACCATCCCATACCCTGCGAGCGTTTTATGGCAGCGGTTAACAGCCATCTGCCTATGGAGGTTGCGGTGACTGATGTCAGGGAAGTGCCTCTGGATTTCCATGCACGTTACAATGCAAAGGGCAAAAGGTATATTTATAAAATCCATAATTCTCAGGTAAGAGATCCCTTTCTCAGAGGAAGAGCGCTTTATTACCGCAGACCCATTGATGTGGATAAGCTATCAAGGGCTGCAAAGGATTACATAGGTGCTCATGATTTTACATCCTTCTGCACGCTTGATAAAAGGGAGGCAGGGGATTTTGTCCGTACTGTTTCCGACTCAAGAGTATGGCGAGAGGGAGATATGGTATATTTTTCGGTTACCGCTGACGGATTTCTTTACAATATGGTACGAATTATGGTTGGAACTTTGATTTATATAAATGAGGGCGGTTTACCTTCCGATGCAATTCCCTCTATACTGAAAGCTTGCGACAGGTCAAAGGCTGGGCCTACAGCACCGGCGTGCGGTCTGTATCTTGACGAAGTGTTTTATGATTTTAAGTAATAAATTTTCTTTTAAAGGGGGCGTTCCTTTTGGCATTTAATAAGAAAAAGCCCGGTCATTACACCGAGAAGAAAACAAAAAAAGAGAAAAAAGATAAAAGAGCAGTTTTAAGCTTTGAAGAGTTGCCTCTTGATGATTATGATAAAAAAGAGAAATCCGAAATAAAAATTAAATTGGATTATAAGCGTATTCTTATCGCTGTTGCAATTGTTTTTGTGCTTGTACTCAGTGTATTTGTATTCTTCAATAACGGCTTTGGCGGTTGTGCAGGAAGAAGGGGAAGCTCCAACAGCTTTTCTGCTTCAGTTTCAGGTACCTACATCGATGCGGGCAATTTCCGTGTTTTTGACTCGGGACTTCTTTACAGCTCCGATACAAATATAGTTTCTCTTGACAGGAAGGGAGAAGAGAGATATAGTATTCAACACGGTTTTGCAAAGCCTATTCTTAAGACTGTAGGTGATAAAGCAATTGCTTACGATCTGGGTGCTGTTAATTTTAAGATTCTCGGCGGTGAAGGTGCTCTCTTCTCTGCTTCTATGGAAGATAAAATATATCTTGCTGATATAGCTTTAAACGGCAATTACGCAATAGTAACTGAAGCAAAGGATTATAACGCAAAGCTAACTGCATTCAATGCCCAGAACAAAAGAACCTATGCTTATTCATTTGCCGATTATCACATAACTTCAATGGCACTGAACTCTGATGGCTCGGGTGCTGTTGTGTGCGGTGTATCTGCTGATAACGGCTTGCAGACAAGTATTGTTTATGTGCTTAACTTTAAAAGCGAAAGCCCCGTTGCAAAGCATGTAGTGTCTGATGACCTTGTTTATGATTGCGACTATCTTTCGAAAGGCTCTGTTTGTGCTATAGGCGAGGAGGGTGCGTATATCTGCACCGATTCAGGTTTTTCTCGTATTCAGAAGGTATCTTATAATGGAATGAGCCTGACCGCTTACGATTTTAATTCCGATATTGGTGTTGTTTCACTTTCTTTATCCCGAAGCGGCGACGGCAGTAACTGTAATATTCTCTATGTCAATGCCAAAGGAGAAATTGAGAAAACCATCGAAACAGAGCATGGAGTTCTCTCTGTCAGTACATATAAAAACAGAATTGCTGTTTCAAGCGTTAATACAGTTTATCTTTACAATAACAGCGGTGAGCTTTTAGAGTCTTATGAATGTAAATCAATAAAGCAGATAAGACTTCAGTCAACAGACGGAGTGTATATTCTTGGGTTAAATGGAATAAACGGAGTTTCTCTTTAATACGGAGGTATTATGATTTACGACATTATACTGATTACACTCGTTGTATTATCGGTATTTATCGGAATAAGAAAGGGAGCCGCAAAGACCCTTTTGTCATTTGCCGCAATACTTTTGTCTGTGGCATTTGCTCTTTTTATTGCAAGACCTTTGTCGGAATATATTTACAGCTCTTTTGTAAGAGATTCTGTAGAAAGCGATGTTAATACTGCAATTGTTGAGCAAGCGGATAAGGCTGAATTCGAGAATCCGATTTCCGAAAAATATGTTTCGGCTATGGATTACTTCGGTGAAAGCGATAAAAAAATGCAAAGTGCTTGCACACAGCTGATTGCAGATAAGGGCAGTGATGCCGCAGGACATATTGTGGATATGTATAAACCAGCAATTACAGGCTTTATTTCGACGGTAATTGCACTTATCCTATTCTTTATATTTGGCTTTATTTTTAACCTTGCCGCAAAGGCGATTTCAAAGGTTTTCAGATTACCTTTTATAAACTTTGTTGATAAAGCAGCAGGTGCTGTTGTGGGCTTTTTGCGAGGAATACTTATTATAGCAGCTCTTGCTATGGCACTTAAAATTTTAGCGCCTGTTATTCCTGCCGATTCCTTCTTCGGCAGCAGCAACATAAGTTCATCTTCGGTTTTTGCTTATGTTTATAACGGTGGTTTATCTGCCGCTATTCAGTCTTTTATCTATAATTTATCTTGATTATAAATTGAATCAGATTGGGAGATTTTTAAATGGAATGGAATAAAGAAAAAAAGGTGGATTTTAAATATATTTTTACTATCCCGAATATACTGAGCTACCTGAGGATTGTACTCATAGCTCCGTTTATGGTTATGTTCCTGCAAAAAAAGTACGAGATAGCTGCCGGACTTATAATTCTTTCGGGACTTACAGATTGTATTGACGGTTTTCTTGCAAGAAGGCTTAATCAGATAACTCAGCTTGGAAAAATGCTTGATCCCGTTGCTGATAAGCTGACCCTCATAGCAGTTGCTATATGTCTTTCTGTAATGAAACCTATAATCATTCCCGTAATTGCCATACTTACAGTAAAAGATCTGCTTATGCTTATTGGTGCATCTGTGCTTCTGAAAAAGCACATTATGCCCGTTGCATCTGCTTGGTACGGCAAACTGGGAACAATTTGTTTTTACATTTCTATTGCTGTAATTGTTGTTTTTGAGCTTTATCTCGGCTACGAGAATTTTACAGTAATATCTTTCATTTTGTTGTCTGTAACAGCGGTAATTATGCTTTATTCGCTGATTAGATATTATCTTATTTTCAGAGCACTTATCAATGAACACAACAAGGAGTCGGCAAATAATAATTCTGTTGCCGAATAATACCCTTAAGTTAAAGGAGAAATTATATGTTATGTACACGATGCGGTAAACGAACCGCTGTAGTATTTGTATCCAATAATCAGAAGGATAGCGAAACAGTCGGCTACTGTCTTACCTGTGCAAGAGAGCTTGGAATAAAGCCCGTCGATGACCTTATGCGTAAGATGGGAATTTCTGAGGAAGACCTTTCTGCTATGGAAGAACAGATGGGATCAATGATGGAGAATATTGCCGAAGGCGGAGACCTCTCTGAAATGATGCAGGGAATGAACCTGACAGACCCTATGAGTCTTGATGAAACAGAGGAAGCAGAAAGTGCAGACGGCGAGGACTTCACTCCCGGCGGAGCACCTGCGTTCCCATCCTTTTTCAATAACTTCTTTGGCGGTGCAGGTAAACCTCAGGATAATCAGAACGACCCCAGAAAGGCCAAGAAGCAGGAAAAGAAAGAGAAGAAGGAAAGAAAATTTCTTGGACTTTACTGCGAGGATTTAACCAGAAAGGCAAGAGAAGGCAGAATTGACCGTATCATCGGCAGAGATAAAGAAATCGAGCGAATTATTCAGATCCTCTCACGCAGAACAAAGAACAACCCTTGCCTTATCGGTGAGCCCGGTGTTGGTAAAACTGCGATTGCCGAAGGTCTTGCTCTGAGAATTTCACAGGGCAATGTTCCTCAGCGCCTTAAAAATAAAGAAATTCACCTTCTTGACCTTACTGCACTTGTGGCAGGTACACAGTTCAGAGGTCAGTTTGAGAGTCGTATCAAAGGTCTTACACAAGAGGTAAAAAATCTCGGCAACATCATCCTTTTCATCGATGAGGTACACTCTCTTGTAGGTACAGGAGATGCCGAAGGTTCTATGAATGCGGCAAATATCCTGAAGCCTTCCCTTTCAAGAGGAGAAATTCAGGTTATCGGTGCAACAACCTTTAATGAATACAGAAAATATATCGAAAAGGATTCTGCTTTAGAGCGTCGTTTCCAGCCTGTCAAGGTAGGCGAACCCTCTGTTGCAGATACAATTGAGGTGCTTGAGGGTATCAAGGAATACTACGAGCAGCATCACAATGTTACAGTTGCTCCCGATGTTATCCGTAAGGCTGTTATTTTCTCTGAACGATACATTACAGACCGATTCCTGCCCGATAAAGCAATTGACCTTCTTGACGAAGCCTCTGCCTGTGCAGGACTTCGTAACAAAGAGCGAGAGAGATATGATAAGCTTCAGGAAGATAAGCACAATCTTTCACTTTTACAGGAAAAACTTACAACAGACGAGAATGTAGACTATGAACGTCTTGCAACAGTTAAGAGTGATATTATAAAGGTAGAGCAGGAGCTTTCCGAGATTCCCGAAGAAGCTCTTTCTACAGCGGTTACAGAGGAGGATCTTGCAAAGGTTATTGAGCTCTGGACAGGTATTCCTTCAACTCATGTTAGAGAAAACGAGCTTGCAAAGCTTGCAAATCTTGAGGCTCAGATGAAAGAAAAAATCATCGGTCAGGACGAGGCTGTAAATGTTCTTGCAACTGCTGTTAAGCGTTCAAGAGTTCAGATTTCTCCAAGACGCAGACCTGCATCCTTCATCTTTGTAGGTCCCACAGGTGTAGGTAAAACCGAGCTTGTCAAGGTTCTGTCCGCACTTCTTTTTGATACACCCGAAACACTCATCCGTCTTGATATGTCAGAGTTTATGGAGAAACACTCGGTTTCCAAAATTATCGGTTCTCCTCCCGGATATGTAGGTTACGATGAGGCAGGTCAGGTAACAGAGAAAGTCCGTCGCAGACCCTATTCCGTACTCCTCTTTGACGAAATTGAGAAGGCACATCCTGATGTTCTCAATATTCTTCTTCAAATTCTCGATGAGGGCAAGCTTACCGACGCTCACGGCAGAGTAGTAAACTTTGAGAATACCGTAATCGTTATGACCTCCAACGCAGGCTCCGACAGAAAAGAGAATGCTCTGGGCTTTGCAAAGAGCGAGGCGGATGCCACAAGAGAAAAGGTAATGAAGGCTCTCTCGGAATTCCTCCGTCCCGAGTTTATTGCAAGAGTGGACGAGATTATTGTGTTCCGTTATCTTGAAAAGGAAGACCTTTCAAAGATTGCATCCCTTATGCTTTCCGAGTATATAGACACTCTTAAAGAAAAAGGTATCGCATTTACTTTTGACGAGGCTGTATGCTCCATACTTGCCGATAAGATTAAAGACGGCAGATCGGGTGCTCGTGAGCTTCGCTCAATCATCCGCAAGGAAGTAGAAGAAAAAATTGCCGAAGAAATGATTATCCGCGGTGAAGGCGGTATTATCGGAATCAATGTAACAGCAGAGGACAACGAAATAAAACTTCAGGTTCTCTAAGTAATTTAATATTAATAATAAAAAGCAGAGTGGGTTTTAAAAATCCACTCTGCTTTGTTTATTTGCCATGTTTAATTTATCTGTTTACTCCGAGTACTCCTGAAATAATCAGCACACAACAGATTATCTCGGGCAGGGACATCATAGGTTCGCCGAGAATCAGTATTCCCGCCAGCACGGAAACAATGGTAATAAGGTTCGAGAATGATGCAGACCTGACAGGTGAGATAAGCCCTGTGGAGTAATTGTAGAGCATAAAAGCGATTATAGATGACACAACAGAAAGATAGAGTATTGCACCCCAGAACTCAATGCTTGAGGAAGCTGATATAAGTTCTGTTGCAAACTTTCCTCTGAGTGTAGCAAGTGCAATAGCATTAAAACCTACTGTTCCTACAAGGAACATAATATAGGTTCTTTCAAAAGGCGAGTAATCTTTTGCACTGCTTCGACTTAAGATGTTGAATATTGACGCACAAAGAGTAGCCCCTGCAAGCAGAACTATTCCCCAGACCTTGCTTTTTACACCATTGTCTGAAAGAATACTCATAACTACAATGGCAACAAGGGATATGCAGGAGAAAATGATCTGCATTTTCGTAGGTCTTTCTTTGAGAAAAATCGTGGATAGTATAATCACTGCAATAGGTACCAGAGAGATTATTATTCCCGACATGGCACTTGAGGTGTTATCGATTCCATAAAGCTCAAAGATAAAGTATAATAGCGGCTGAGCAAGAGACATCATAAGCAGTCTTTTTTTGGGTTTACCCTTGAAATTCATCTTAACAACACCGAAAAGCCATAATATGTTAAGTACTCCGAAAGCAACCGTAAACCTCACCGCAAGAATTACAAGAGGATGCGCATAGGAAAGTGCAACCTTGGAGAATAGAAAACTGAAGCCAAAGATGATATTCACCGCAAGAGCCGCAATACTACCTTTGATCTGACTTTGTTTGCTTGTCATAATTTACCGCCTTCAAAGGAAGATTATCAGAAAATCTTAGTTGTCCACTTGGTACAATCCCAAACCTCATCAACCACATCAAGATAGAACTCAGGTTCGTGACAAATAAGCAGAATACTGCCCTTGTACTCTTTGAGTGCTCTCTTCAGTTCGTCTTTAGCATCAACATCAAGGTGGTTTGTAGGCTCGTCAAGAAGCAGGATGTTTGTGTCTTTGTTTATAAGCTTACAAAGCCTAACCTTTGCCTGCTCACCACCGCTGAGTACTCGCACCTGACTTTCAATATGCTTTGTTGTTAGTCCGCATTTTGCAAGAGCTGCTCTTACCTCATGCTGATTAAGAGCGGGAAATTCCTTCCATATTTCTTCAATGCAGGTGGTAGTATTATCGCCTGATACCTCCTGCTCAAAGTAGCCGATAAGCAGATTGTCGCCTCGCTCAACACTACCCTCAATGGGAGGAATAAGACCCAGAATGCTCTTGAGCAGAGTGGTCTTACCAATACCGTTTGCACCCACCAGAGCGATTTTCTTGCCTCGTTCCATAGAGAGTGTGAGGGGCTTTGAGAGGGGAGAGTCATAGCCGATTACAAGGTCTTTTGTCTCAAAGATAAACTTGCTGGTAGTTTTGCCCAGTTGGAAGTTGAATTCGGGCTTTGGCTTTTCCTGTGCAAGCTCGATAACATCCATTTTATCAAGGAGCTTTTGTCTTGACATAGCCATATTCCTTGTGGATACTCTTGCTTTGTTTCTTGCTACAAAGTCTTTGAGCTCGCTGATTTCCTGTTGTTGACGCTTGTATGCGGCTTCAAGCTGAGCCTTTTTCATAGCGTGTACTTCTTCGAAGTGATGATAGTCGCCAACATAGCGGTCAAGCTTCTGATTTTCCATGTGGTAAATAATATTGATAACCTCGTTGAGGAAGGGAATATCGTGAGAAATAAGAATAAAAGCATTCTCGTACTCAATGAGGTAACGTTTAAGCCAAGTAATATGCTCTTCGTCAAGATAGTTGGTAGGTTCATCAAGAAGGAGAATATCGGGTTTCTCCAGAAGAAGCTTTGCAAGGAGCACCTTTGTTCTCTGACCGCCGCTTAAATCTGTAACATCACGATTGAGTCCCAAGTCGGCAAGACCTAAAGCACGGGCAACTTCCTCAACCTTTGCGTCAATAATGTAGAAATCGTGAGCAGTGAGCATATCTTGAATTGTGCCCAGCTCCTCAAGCATTTCTGTCATCTGCTCCTCGTCTGCTTCAGCAAGCTTGTCACATATTTTATTCATCTTTTCTTCCATTTCAAAAAGGTAAGAAAAAGCCGATTTAAGTACATCCTCGATAGTCATACCGGGAGTGAGTACTGTGTGCTGGTCAAGGTAGCCTGCACGTACGTTCTTTGACCACTCAACCTTGCCTTCGTCAGGCATAAGCTTGCCTGTAACAATATTCATAAAGGTGGATTTGCCCTCACCGTTAGCTCCGATAAGACCAATATGTTCACCCTTTAACAGTCTGAAAGATACATCGTCAAATATAGCTCTGTCACCAAAACCATGGGTCAGGTGTTCAACATTAAGGATACTCATAATAACTCCTTGAAATAAAATAATACTCAAAGAGTATAGCATAAAAATAAATGTTTTACAACAAAAATCGGCGGTTTAGACATTATACACATAAAAACAGCACCCCAAAAGGAGTGCTGTAAATATTATTTACTTATCTGACTATTTCTACGTTATAGCCTCTGTCTTTTAGCTGACCCGCCATACCGCCTTCGCCGACTACATGGGCGGCACCTACACAGATGAATACTTCTTTACCCGATTTGAGAGCATCTTCTGCGAAGTCGGTCATACTTATGTTTCTGTTTGTAATCATTTCGTTGTTATATTCGTTGTAGAGAGTTTCTTCTTCGTCAGATTCGAATTCAGTCTCGGTGTTAAGGTATTTGTATAATGCATCTTCATCTCCGCTTTCCCAAAGGTGAAGAAGGCTTTTAAAGCCAACCTTGGTAGTAACAGGATGCTCATAGGAATATATTGCTTCCTCTAAAATAATGCATTGCAATTCAGCAGAAAAGCTTGCCATCATATTGTACTGGAATTCTGCGGATTCTACCTCAATGATTTCCTTATTATTTTCGTGGGCATCGTTTAAGAAGTGCATATCAATTCCGAGGTTTGCGTCAAGACCTGCATGTTCGGTCATTCCGCTTTCTATCATGCTTGACCACATAAAAGGCATATAGTAATCGAGAAGTGAGTTGTATACACCCATTTCCTCAAGAATTTCAACAGCTTTATCGTAGGTTTCTTTTGGCAAGTGATCTTTGATTGTTGTACTGTCTGTGTAAACAAGCTTAGAAAGAGCAGTTGTTTGTGCTGTGAAATCTGATGCGAAGGATACTATATCTGCTTCAACAGCCAGAGCATCGGAGCTTTCGTAAGCATCTATTACATAGTCGGGCAGGGGATAGAAGTATTCCTTACCTATGTGGATAGAGCCGAAAAGCCATGTAACATTATTATCATCATCAGTTACTTTATAGAGCAGAGGAGTAATCTCTTTGTCTTCGGGAGTAACAGACTCCTCTGTTGTGGTTACGATTGAGGTAGTGGTAACAGGAACCTCGGTAGTTGTTGTTGCATCGGTAACTGTTGCTGTAGTAGTGATTGCAGTGTTGTTTTTATCGCTTATCTTATTATCGCAAGCGGCAAAAGAGAAAACCAAAACTGCACAAATTATGAGTGCGACAAATTTCTTCATAAAAATTCCTCCTTTTTCTAAATTATAATATAGTCTAATCTGTACGTCAATATTATTAAAAGAAATGTTACTTTGATTTACAAAACTGATGATATATCTGAGGTTCGGGTGTTTTTATGTTAAAGCTGTATTTCGTGGCTCCCTCTGATGAGGGAGAAAATTGCTTCTGCAGGACTGTTTTATATACGCTCGTTCGATTCCCATCAAGCGCCTTCGGCACAGCGGATGATGTGCTGTTGGCTTAGAGGTAGGTTTCATCTCGTCAAAGGCGGTGTGCATAGTAGAAAACACCATCAGCGCGTCAGGCTAAAAATGTCCCACTGGTACATTTTCTTCACGCCTGTTCGATTCCCATCATCCATTTCTGATTATAAAAACAAAAAGAGCACCGTTTGGTGCTCTTTTCTTTTGGAGCGGATGATGGGAATCGAACCCACACGATCAGCTTGGAAGGCTGAAGTTCTACCACTAAACTACATCCGCATATTTGCAACGGAAGATATTATAGCACATCTGCCGTTGCTTTGTCAATTGAATTTTTAAGAAAAATATAGTTTTCAGATGGGTTTTGCACCGTCGATTCTGTAAATATCCTGATCATCAATATTGATGTTGGGCAGAATTATGGGCTTGATGCCTGCGTTGGCTGTAACAGTTGTTACCATAGCTCTAGCGATGGGGTAGAGAATCTTGAAACTCTCTGTGTGGATAAGCTCACGTTTCTCGGAAGGATTGTATGCCATAATGCCAACAAGTGTAACCTTAAGGTTTAATTTGCTGTCGTTGCCTGTATCGCCAACCTCAACCTCAAGCTCACCCCTGCAGATGTTGTTGGAGTTATCGGAAGGATACTTTACGTTGTAAGAAAATTTGTTACCGATTTTAATCTGAACATTAGGGTCCAGACGGTTAGTAAAGTTAATATCAGAAAAAGTGTATGCTTTAAGTTCACAGCATGCCATAGTTATCTCTCCTTAAATTATATGATAATTATATTAAAATTATATCACAACCCTCAAAAAATGCAAGTCCGGACAAAAATAATATTATATAGTAAAAAAAATTGTAAAAATTACAATGATTTTCTTGACTTGAATAGCTTAGAGTTATATACTAATAGAGTACAGTTTAATCTGTAAGAAAAATTTAATAGGAGATGATTACATGAAAAGACAGTTTGGCAAGATTCTCGCTATGCTTATGGTTGCTCTCATGGTTTTTTCCATGTTCTGTTTTTCTGCTTCTGCTGATGTAGCAGATGATGCTATCAACAACACAGTTGTTGCAACAGCAGATGAAGCAACACAGGATGAAGCAACAGCAGACGAGGCTACAACTGACGAAGCAACACAGGATGAAGCAACAGAGGATGAGTCTACATTCGACGAAGCAACAGGCGATGAGGCTACAACTGATGAGCTCGGTCTCTTAGGTGATGTTGACCTTAGCGGTAATGTTAACATCAAGGATGCTACTCTCATTCAGAAGGCACTTGCAGACCTTGCAACTCTCGACGAGCTTCAGACAGCACTTGCTGACGCAAATGTTGACGGCGTTGTGAACATCAAGGATGCTACCGAGATTCAGAAGTTCCTTGCAGATCTTCCTGCAAACGCACTTATCGGTACAGCAGTTACTGCAGAGGATCTTATCCCTGTAGTTCCCGAGACTCCCGACGAGCCCACATCCGATGACGAGATCACATCCGATGATGAGATTACATCTGACGACGAGATCACTTCTGACGACGAGATTACATCTGATGATGAGATCACTTCTGATGACGAAGTAGTTGTTGAGCCCGTTGTAGAGACAAAGTACTATGTTGTTGGTTATATCAATGGTGTAGACTACTACGATTTCGAGTACGAGATTGTTGACGGTACTATCACACTTGAGTTAACAGCAGACAGCTATGTTCTCATTCAGGACGAGTTCGGCACACAGTACTGGACAGACGGTTGGCTTGATTTCAACCCCACATCTGCAGTACTCGGCAGCTATGGCAACAACGACAAGTTCCACGTTGCAGCAGGTACAGTTACTCTTACTTGGGATGCTGAAACTTGCACACTTGCACTTGCTTAATTTAAGTTAAGAAAATACATAAAAGGAGTTGACTTTTGTCAGCTCCTTTTTTGTTAAAAAAATGAATTCAATAAAATGATAAACCGCCGAAGTTTATATATACTTCAGCGGTTTGATTTTATTGTTCAAAAGAAACAGGAGAGGTTTCGTGTGTTGCAAATGTGTTTGGACCGGGGTCGGACATAGAGAAGTACATTTTTGCGGCTTTGGTTGTTCCGAAATCTCGGTTTGAACCTGAATTTTGTACCTTGTTGAAGGCATCGCGGAACATCTGGTTGTGAGCTTCTTCGCGGTTAAGCAGGAAATCGATGGTTTCCCGTACCTTTTTGTCTTCAATCTGGCGGTAAAGGTATTCGTAAACTACCTTTGCCCGCTGTTCTGAAGCAATATTACTGAGCAGGTCTGCACATAAATCTCCTGTTACTGTTACATAATCGGCAGTCCATGAGTAGCCCGAAGCATTGATAAGTCCAGGGTTGAGTCCGAGAATTACGTGGGACTGGATTTCACCGCAGGGAACTTTTGTGGCGTCTACATCGTGCCCGTTAAGAAGATTTATTGTTTGTGCAACCATTTCCATGTGTCCCAGTTCTTCTGCGGCAATATCAAGGAACAAGTCCTTTATCTCGGGGTCTTTGATTCTGAAGCTCTGTGACATATACTGCATAGCCGCCTTGAGCTCTCCGTTACCGCCGCCAAGCTGTTCCTGCAAAAGTGCCGCATACTGTGGATTAGGTCTTTCTACCGCTACGGGATGAAAAAGCATCTTTTCGTGTTTGAACATAGCATAACCTCCATTTTTACTAATATCTTTCCCTTATTGAGTAAAATAATTCAAAATGATAAATAAAATATTACTGAATGAAGGATGAAATGGAAAATGTATGGAAGAGAACAAAAAGATATTTTTGCCGTTTTTACGTATGAATTTGAGCTCTCGCAAAAATGAAATCCTTGCTGATGCAAGGATGAAATCAGCTAACGCTGATGAAATCTTCGGCTTTGCCTCAGATGAAATTAAATCCACCTACTCGCCGTCGAGACGAATTTCACACGCCGCAGGCGTATTTCATATTGCGAAGCAATATTTCATCCACCCGAAAGGGTGGATTTAGTTGAAAACGACAGATTCCTGTCGGAATCTGTCGTTTTCTGGCTGGGCTGGCGGGATTCGAACCCACGGGATGACGGAGTCAAAGTCCGTTGCCTTACCGCTTGGCTACAGCCCAATATTTAATTACAACTTTTATATATTATCATAGATAAACTCAAAATGCAATATGTACATTAAAAGAATAATATTTTTATTGCAAGAGAATGGGGATAGATATATAATAATTGTATAAGATGTTACGGAGGCTGAAAGAATGAACAACGGGTCTTTTACATTATCAAACGGAGTACTATTGCCCGCTTTGGGATTTGGTACATATAAGTCAAAGAATGGGGAAGAAGCTTTCTCTGCTGTTTTAAAAGCCCTTGAGTGCGGATACAGACTTATTGATACTGCAGAGTTTTACGGCAACGAAGAGAGTATCGGCAAAGCAGTAAGAGGGTCGGGACTTCTTCGCGGAGATGTTATGATTACAAGCAAGGTCTGGAATACAAACCGAGGCTATGACAATACCATGCGGGCTTTTGAGCGTAGTCTTAAAACTCTCGGCACAGATTATATGGACCTTTATCTTATCCATTGGCCTGCAAATGCTCTCAGATATGAGGAGCCTCATAAGGTGAATCTCGATACCTACAAAGCACTTATATCCCTCTACGAGCAAGGTGTGGTAAAAGCAATCGGTGTTTCGAACTTCAAGCCTCACCACCTTGAGCCTTTGATGTATACAAATGTTAAGCCTATGGTGAATCAGATTGAGTTTCATCCGGGCTTTATGCAGAAGGATACAGTTGAGTTTTGCAAAGGTAACGATATTGTTGTAGAAGCATGGAGCCCAATGGCAAGGGGAGAGTGTTTTACTCACCCTGTAATAAAAACTCTTGCAGAAAAATACGCTTGTACCCCTGCACAGCTTTGTGTCCGTTGGTGCTTACAGCACGAAGTACTGCCTTTGCCAAAGTCCGTTACTGCTGAAAGAATAAAGAGCAATAAGGAAGTATTCTTTTTTGAAATTTCAGAGGAAGATATGAAGCTCATTGACTCGATGCCCTTCTGCGGAGGTTCGGGTCACGACTCGGATAAGGTTGAGTTTTGATTTTTAGTAAAAATAATATAAAAGAAAAAGCGTTTCGTATTCAGTGGATATTTACTGATTATGAAACGCTTTAATATTTAATTGTTTACATTTTTAATTAACATCTTCAGTTGGTCGATAAATGGCTTTAAAGCTGTTTGGTCGGAGATAAAAGAGAATTTTAGGCTGTGTTCCATTCCTTGTCCGAAAATTTCTCCGGAAATTGTAATATGACCGGTTTTATCTGCTTCAAAATTTACTTCGCTTCCGTAACAAATCTCGATAAGAGTTACATTTTTTCTTTTGAAATTATACATTTCAATTAGTTCTTCCACAAAGATTTTAAAATCTTTTATATCGTATTCGCAGGGAGCTATACCGCAAAAACTACCTGAACGGACTTCTATGTTAAAATCCGTGTTATAATAAATGTCGTTTTGGTGATATAAAAAATCTGAGATTTTTATAAAATTGTTTTCATATTTTAAAACTGCTGTGTTCATTATTTTTCTTCCTCTGTTGTTATAAAAGGATACAGAAAAACGGCAACCTTCACGTGAAAATTGCCGTTTCTTTCTGGTGATCCATCGGAGATTCGAACTCCGGACACCTTGATTAAAAGTCAAGTGCTCTGCCAACTGAGCTAATGGATCAAGTGGGGTGGCTAGCCGGATTCGAACCGGCGGTCTCCAGGGCCACAACCTGGCGCTTTAACCAACTAAGCTATAGTCACCATATTGGCGCGCCAACAGGGACTCGAACCCCGGACCTACTGCTTAGAAGGCAGTTGCTCTATCCTGCTGAGCTATTGGCGCATGTGCTGTCTTTTTCAGACAGCTTTATTATTATATCTTAACACGCTTTTTTTGTCAATAGTTTTATTTCCACTAATTGCACAAAGTTAAAGTGTGTTTTAATGAAAATTTTGTTTTCGGCTGTTAGTTCTTGAGAGCCTGCAGGGGAGCAGGAATTCTTCCGCCACGGTTAATGAAAATCTCGGGTGAGCCTTTTCTAAGGGGCATAATGGGGGAGTAGCCGAAGAGTCCGCCGAAGTCAAGGCACTCGTCGTCTTTTCTGCCGATAGCAGGAATAAGACGAACAGCAGTGGTCTTTGTGTTAACCATACCAATTGCGGCCTCGTCTGCGATGATTGCGGAAATAACCTCTGCAGGTGTGTCGCCGGGGACAACAATCATATCAAGACCGACGGAGCAAACTGCTGTCATAGCTTCAAGCTTTGTAATGTCAATAGCACCCTGTTCTGCAGCAGCAATCATACCTGCATCTTCAGAAACGGGAATAAATGCACCCGAAAGACCGCCAACATGGGAAGATGCCATTACACCGCCCTTCTTAACTGCATCGTTAAGAAGTGCAAGTGCGGCAGTTGTGCCGTGACAACCGCAGATCTCAAGACCCATTTCTTCAAGAATATGAGCAACAGAGTCGCCAACAGCAGGAGTAGGTGCAAGAGAAAGGTCAACGATGCCGAAGGGTACGCAGAGTCTCTTGGATGCTTCCTGTGCAACAAGCTGACCCATACGGGTAATCTTGAATGCAGTTTTCTTAACCATATCTGCAACAGCAGTAAGGTCTGCTTTGTTATCAAGCTTTGAGAGAGCTGCTCTTACAACACCTGGACCTGATACACCAACGTTGATTACACAGTCAGCCTCACCAACACCGTGGAATGCACCTGCCATAAAGGGATTGTCTTCGGGTGCATTGCAGAAAATAACAAGTTTGGAAGCGCCCGCACAGTTGTTGTCTTTTGTAAGTTCTGCAGCTTTAAGTACGATGGGTCCCATCATCTTTACTGCATCCATATTGATACCTGCTTTTGTGGAGCCGATATTGACAGAGGAGCAAACGTGATTAGTTTCGGCAAGTGCCTGAGGAATGCTCTCGATAAGAGCATAGTCGCCTGCGGCAAAGCCCTTCTGAACAAGTGCGCTATAGCCGCCGATGAAGTTTACACCTAATGTGTCTGCGGCTCTGTCCAGTGTATGTGCAAATTTAATGAGGTTTTTGTTTTGGCAAGCGGCGCCAATCATTGCAATTGGAGTAACCGCAATTCTCTTATTGATAATGGGAATGCCGTATTCTTTCTCGATACCCTCTGCTGTGGGTACAAGGTCATGAGCGTATCTGCAGATTTTGTCGTAAACCTTATCGCAGGCTTTGTCGATGTCGCTGTCGATACAGTCAAGCAGAGAGATACCCATTGTAACAGTACGAACATCAAGGTGTTCGTTGTCTATCATATTTATGGTTTCAAGTATGTCTTTTGTTTCAAGCATTGGTCACACCTCAGATTTTATGCATGGAATTGAAAATATCTTCGTGCATAATGTGAATCTTTGTTCCGATTTTTTCGCCGAGAGCATCGAAATCTCTGCCCAGTTCCTCAAAAGAAGGAGCCTTGTCCTTCTCAAATTCAACCAGCATAATCATTGCAAAGAGGTCCTGAAGAACGCTCTGTGTAACCTCAAGGATGTTGAGGTTTCTTTCTGCACAAGCATTTGCAACCTTTGCCATAATTCCTACATTATCTTTACCAAGTACAGTGATAACTGCTTTCATATACATTCTCCTTCAAAATCACGGACAGTAAGGAGCGACGTCCGTACTGTCCGAATTAGTTTTATGAAATTATATAACAATTAAATGTTTTTAACAAGGTCTTTGAGATATTCGGTAAGTTCTTCACCGATTTCGGGGTGACTTATACCGATTTCGATAGCTGCCTTCATAATGCCGAATTTATTGCCGATGTCGTAGCGTGTTCCTGTATATTCAACGGCTGTCATACCACAGTCACGGGCAAGAACCTTCATAGCATCGGTAAGCTGAATTTCGTTGTTTGCGCCGGGTGCTGTATGTTCCAGAATATCATAGATATCAGGAGGAAGCACACATCTGCCGAGAATGGAATAGAGTGAAAAAATATCCTCATCTCTCTTGGGCTTCTCAATCATATCTGTGCATTTATATATGTTATCCTTAAGGTTTTCAATCTTTACGCAGGAGTAGTTGCTGATTGCTTTTCTGGATACAGGCTTGATACCGATAACACCCTTGCCGAAGGTACCGTAAGCATCAATAAGCTCTTTTGTAGCAGGAGCTTGTCCGCCCACAACAACATCGTCACCATAAAGCACAGCGAAGGGTTCGTTGCCTGTAAACATCTTTGCTTTGCTGATGGCATGGCCAAGACCCTTTGTTTCAATCTGGCGGATGTAGTGGATGTTTGCCAACTTATCAAGATGATTGATGCTTTCAAGCATTTCGGTTTTCTGGTCTCTTTCAAGAATACTCTCAAGCACCGGAGCCTTGTCGAAGTGGTCTTCGATGAAGCCTTTGCCTCGGTTTGTGATGATAAGGATGTCTGTGATGCCTGAGCTTACTGCTTCTTCAACAATATACTGAATAGCAGGCTTGTCTACGATAGGCAGCATTTCTTTAGGCATTACCTTTGTAGCAGGGAGAACTCTTGTTCCCATACCTGCAGCAGGGATAACCGCTTTTGTAATCTTCATAATGTCCTCCGTCAGAAGAAATAGGGCAGGAAGGATAAGAGTGCTCCTGTAATCAAAAGGCAAGTAGCGAGTGTACCGTTTACTCCGCCCTTGGATTCAATAAGGGAATCTGCACTTTCTTTTGTTCCTGATTGGGTTTTTATTTTGGATATTGTATTTATGCAATGCTTATAGTACCAGTTGTTGCCGCAGATGGCACAGATGATACTAAGAGCAATTCTGCCGAAATATGCTAGTACATACACAGACAATACCAATTTATCTTCTGTATCGATTTGATGATAAAAAGATTTGAAAGCTTCAATAATGACGTTGTAGTCTGTGTTTTCTGCAAGCTTTGCGAAGTTTTCAATCAAGTCAGCATAGAAGGTCTGAATGTAAAGTCTGGAGATAATCATAAGTGCCATTAAAGAGGTTATGAAAATTCCGAGCTTGTACATTTTTCTGTAAAGAAGCCAACCGCCACCGAAGATAAATCCCACAAAAGAGAATCTTGAGCGGTTTGTGTCTTTTATTTGCTTGAAAAGTCTGCAGAAGAAAGGGGAGTTGTTCTTTGTGAATTTGGAAACTTCCGAGGCTGTTACACCTGCACCTAAATCCTCTTCCGGCTGAAGTCCGCCCATAGGGTCAAAGACAAAGCTTGCAGAGAAGGGATTGTCTGAAGGCTTTTCTTTTGCAGGGGGTGGAGTCTGAGCTTCGCTTGCGTGTCTGTCGTAGTGAGTGTAGCGGTTGGTTTTATCTAAAGGAGCACCGCAGTTCTGACAAACATCATTTGTAGAAACATTGAAGGTGCCGCAGTTAAGGCAGGGGATTATCTCGCCGCCTTGCTGATTTGTGCCGTTAAAGCTCTCGTTATTCTGATAGCTGTTATTGTTATAGCCGTTGCTTTGCTGTGCAGCATAAGCTTTGAAATCAAAGTTTTCTTTGTGTTTGTCCTCAAAGAAACAACGGTTCTCTGCATCGTAGCATTCTCTGTGATGAGGAGCTCCGCATTCGGGACAAACTACTATTTCGTCGTCTTTTAAAAAGGGCTTTTCGCATACAGGACAACGATAGTTAGAATAATCCATATTATCACCTTTAGTTATTATACCAAATAAATTTACTTAAAGCAACAAAATAATTTGTAATTTATATATTTTGTATAGGGTTTACAATTTTTGTGATTTAGGTTATAATATTATGAGTTTATATTAAAGTGAGGAAATATATATGCTTCAGTTTGAAGAATTGAAATTAAGACTTGAGGCTCTCAGACCTGATATTGACGATTATGCCGATGCTTTGGGACTTTCTCAGATGCGTTCTCAGATTCAACAGCTTGAGAATCGTGCAACAGAGCCGGGCTTTTGGGATGACCTTGAAAATTCACAGAAGGTTTTAAAGCAGACAAGCGACCTTAAAGCAAAGGTTGAGAAGTACGAAAAGCTTGATACAATGTACTTTGATGCACTCACTCTTATTGAGCTTGGCGATGAGGCAGAGGATGTGTCTCTTTACGACGAGGCTTTGGAGGAGGTTGACAAGGTTGAATCCTTGCTTGCTGCTGCAAGGCTTGAGACTCTTCTTACAGGCGAATATGATAAAAACAATGCTATTCTTACCTTCCATGCAGGTTCAGGCGGTACAGAGGCACAGGATTGGGCACAGATGCTCTATCGTATGTACTCCCGTTGGGCAGCAGACCATGGATTCAATGTTAAGGAAGTAGACTATCTTGATGGTGATGAAGCAGGACTTAAGAGTGCTGTGCTTCTTATCGAAGGCGAAAATGCCTATGGCTACCTCAAGAGCGAAGCTGGTGTACACAGACTTGTTCGTGTATCTCCCTTTGACAGTGCCGGCAGACGTCACACATCTTTCTCATCTCTTGAAGTTATGCCCGAAATCGAGGAGGATACTTCTGTTGTAATACCTCCTGAAGAAATCAAGATGGACGTATACCGTGCATCAGGTGCAGGCGGTCAGAAGGTTAACAAGACCTCGTCTGCTGTTCGTCTTACTCATATTCCCACAGGTATTGTTGTTGCCTCTCAGGTTGAGCGTTCACAGTATCAGAACCGTGATGTTGCTATGAAAATGCTTATCTCAAAGCTTGTTGAAATCAAAGAGCAGCAACACCTTGAGAAAATCTCTGATATCAAGGGCGTTCAGAAGGAAATCACCTGGGGCAGCCAGATCCGAAGCTATGTATTTATGCCTTATACACTTGTTAAGGATCACAGAACAGGCTTTGAAATGGGTAACGTGCAGGCTGTTATGGACGGTGCTCTTGATGGCTTTATCAATGCTTACCTCAAGGGTCTTTCCACAGGCGATTTAAGTCAGGGCAATAACGGCTGATTAAACTAATTTTACAGACAGGAAGTCTTTTTATGAAATATTTAGTAATGCTTTGTGACGGTATGGCAGACGAGCCATACGTTGATTTACAGAATAAAACTCCTATGGAGCTTGCAAATAAGCCTTGTATGGATAAGCTGGCAAAGGTTTCCGAGTTAGGTATGGTCAAGACAGTAGACGACTCTATGTCTCCCGGAAGCGATGTTGCAAATCTTGCGGTACTGGGTTATGATGCAAAAAAATATTACAGCGGTCGTTCACCTTTGGAGGCGGCTTCTATCGGTATAGACCTTAAGGATACTGATGTTACCTTCCGCTGTAATCTTGTAACTCTTTCTGACGAGGAAAATTACGAGGATAAAACTATCCTCGACTACTGTGCAGACGATATTTCTACAGAGGAAGCACGGGTCCTTATAGAATATGTGCAGGAGAATATGGGAACAGAGGAGTTTACGTTCTATTCAGGTGTTTCTTACCGTCATTGTCTTGTATGGGCAAATGGTAACGCAAAGCCCGGCAAACTCACTCCTCCTCACGATATTACAGGCAGAGAGATTAAAGATTACCTGCCTACAGATGTGGCAAAGGAAAAGCTTTTGCCTCTTATGAAGAGGAGCTTCGAGCTTCTAAAAGACCATCCTGTGAACCTTGAGAGAATTGCAAGGGGAAAGCGTCCTGCAAACTCTATCTGGCTTTGGGGTGAGGGTACAAAGCCTCTTCTTGACAGTTTCGAGTACCTTTATAATCTCAAGGGCAGTATGGTTTCTGCAGTTGATCTCTTAAAAGGTATTGCAATATGTGCAAAGATGACAAGTGTAGATGTAGAGGGTGCTACAGGCTACATAGATACTAACTTCGAAGGCAAGGCTTCTGCTGCTATTGATGAGTTTAAACGAGGTCAGGACTTGGTTTATGTTCACGTTGAAGCTCCCGATGAGTGCGGTCACAGAGCAGAATGCCAGAATAAAGTCCGTGCAATCGAGCTTATCGACGAAAGAGTACTTGCTCCTGTAGTAGAATATCTTGAGGGAGCAGGAGAGGACTTTGCAGTGCTTGTGTGCCCTGATCATCCCACTCCTCTTATCACTCGCACACATTCAAGAAATCCCGTGCCCTATATGATTTATCGCAGCAATAAATCGGTAGAGGGTGCAGATACATTTACCGAAGAAACAGCAAAAAAGAGCGGAATCCTCATTACCGAGGGTTACACACTTATGTCTCATTTTATCGGCTGATAAAGATAAAAAACAGGCGGTACAGTTTAGAGCTGTACCGCCTTAATCTTTGCTGGATAGTATTAAAGGTCAAGAGCTTCTTTGAGTGCAGTTGCAAGCTGGTCAGGGCAGGAAGTACCTCTGCCGCCGCAGTTGATACCCTCAAGTCGCTCGATAGCATCCTCTGCTTCCATACCTTTTACAAGGGCGGCAATACCCTGTGTGTTACCGTGGCAACCGCCGATGAAGGCGGCTTCCTTAATAGTTGTACCTTCAAGCTCAAGAACAATCTGTCTGGAGCATACGCCGTGGGTGATGTATGTGTATTTCATAAAATATTACTCCTTATCTGATTTAGCCGAAATTATAAAAATAAAAATCCGTCGCAAACAACGTCTGCGACGGAATGGAGCGGATGACGAGGCTCGAACTCGCTACCTCCACCTTGGCAAGGTGGCGCTCTACCGGATGAGCTACATCCGCAAATTTTCGACTGCTTGACCATTATATATCAAGAGCTTTCAAATGTCAAGATTTTTTTTGAATTTTTTGAATTTATTGTTGATGTAACTGTTATTTATTGATATAATAAATATGTATTTTTTTATTATGCAAATTTATGTTTGGAGGTATTGCACTTGAATACCATTGAGCGCAGAGAAATTGCACCGGGTGTGTATTTTTCTACCGTAAAAGACAATCGATTCAAAACAATGAAGATTACAGCGGTGGCTATGGTACCGCTTACCACAGAGAACGTTGCGGCTTTTGCCCTTCTTTCTCAGGTTATGACCCGTTCTTGTAAGGAGTATCCCGATTTTACCGAACTTTCAAAGAAATTAAGTTCCCTTTATGGTGCTTCACTTACAGGTTCGGTACAAAAAATCGGCGAGATGCAGGCACTTTCATTTTCTGTTTCGGGCATTGATGACCGTTATGCACTAACTAGCGAAAGCATTTCCGAGGAGCTTTCACAGCTTCTTTGCAAGGTTATGTTTGAACCTCTTGTAGAGAACGGTGCTTTCCTTGAGGATGAGGTTGAGCAGGAAAGACGTCAGCTTATCGATATGGCAGACAGCGAGCTTGGCGACAAGCGTGTTTATGCAAACAATAAACTCCTTGAAGTAATGTGCAAAGGTGAGGCATTTGCTCTGCGTAAATACGGCAATAAGGAGCTTATAAATGAGGTAACTCCCAAAGCTCTTTTTGATGCTTGGAAAAAACTGCTCTCTACTGCTGTGTTCGAGATTTTCTATGTGGGCGAATCTTCCTCACAAACTGCAGAAAAAGTATTCACAGAGAAGTTTTCTGCTATCGAACGTGATGCTTGCTCTGTGTTTACAACTTTGGTTGACAGAGCGGAGGCTGCGGTTGAGCATACAGAAACTATGGAGGTTTCTCAGGCAAAGCTCCTTATGGGATACAGAACAGACTGCTCATCTCTGGACGACGACATCATCCCAATGCGTCTTATGTGTACTATTCTCGGAGGCAGTGCTCATTCGAAATTCTTTACTAATGTGAGAGAAAAGCAGAGCTTATGCTACTATTGTGTCAGCAGACTGCACAGAGTAAAGGGCATTATGGTAGTTGAAAGCGGAGTTGAGTTTGAAAATATAGAAAAAGCAAGAAAAGCTATGGAAGCAGAGCTTGAGGCAATCAGAAACGGCGATGTTTCCGATGATGAAATAAAATTTGCAAAGCTTGCCGCTATCAACAGCTTTGTAAGTATCTGCGATAGTGTAGGCGGAAATACCGAGTGGTATGTATCACAGCTTGGTGACAAAAAACTTATGTCTGTTGAGGAGGCTGTAGCTGCTTTTGATGCTGTTACAAAGGAACAGATCGTAGAAGCTGCAAACAAGCTCACCCTCGATACAGTCTATATTCTTAGAGGAGAGTGAGAGTTATGCAGATAAAAGAAGTGGTATCAGAAAAGCTTCAGGAAAAATATTACGAAATCGAGCATTCCTCAGGTCTTCGTGTGTTTGTGTGGCCAAAAGAGGGCTACAATTCAACTTATGCAATAATCGGAACTCCTTTTGGAAGTATTTATAATCATTTTACTGTAAACTCAGAAGAAGTCAGAGTGCCCGATGGTATTGCCCATTATCTTGAGCATAAGCTCTTTGAGAGCGAAGAGGGAGATGCTTTTTCTCTTTACGCTTCAACAGGTGCAAATGCCAATGCTTACACAAGCTTTGATAAAACCTGCTACCTTTTCTCTTGTACAGATAATTTTAAGCGTTGTCTGGAAATTCTTTTAGGCTTTGTTACAAGCCCCTATTTTACTCCCGAGACAGTAGAGAAAGAGCAGGGTATTATTGGTCAGGAAATCAAGATGTATGACGATTCTGCGGACTGGAGGGTTATGTTTAACACTCTTGTAGGCATGTATCACGAGCATCCTGTACGCATTGATATTGCAGGTACAGTTGAGTCTATTGCAGAGATTGATGCAGATAAGCTTTATACCTGCTATAATACCTACTATAATCTTAATAATATGGCACTTACCGTAGTTGGTAATGTGTCTGTGGATGAGGTTCTGGAGATTTGTGATAAATCCCTTAAATCTCAGGAAAAGGTAGATGTAGAAAGCCATTTTCCCACAGACCCTTATAAAGTAAAAGAAAGCTATATCGAGCAGATTCTTCCCGTTGCCATTCCTCTTTTCAATCTGGGTTTTAAGGCTGATGCTTCAAAACGCTTTACCGAGCAGGAGGTAGCATACGTTGATATTCTCCTCTTTATGCTTGCTTCCAATATAAGCCCTATGTACCGTGAACTTATGGACGAGGGACTTATCAATGCAACCTTCTCCTACGAACTGTTTGAGGGTATAGGCTTTAACAGTATTATTTTTTCGGGTGAATCCAGAGAACCCAGGAGGGTAGAGGAGATTATCAAGAAATATATAAATAAAGTTAAAGCAGAGGGAATTTCAAAAGAAGATTTCGAGAATGCTCGCAGAGCGGTATACGGGGATGCCTTGTCAGCGCTTAACTCTGTAAGCTCAATTGCAAATTTAGTAGAAGACTTCTTCTTCTCAAAGCGAAATGTTTTTGATTATTATGATGCAGTAGCTTCGGCTTCAGTGGAGGATGTAGAAAAAGTCCTCAAAAATATTCTGGATACAGAGAATACAACTCTATCTGTTGTTAAGGGAGGTTAAGTATGCATAATGTATCATTTCCCGGTCTGGGACTTGAGATGACCCTTAATGAAGTAGCCTTTAAGATATTCGAATATGAGGTGCGTTGGTATGCTCTTATAATAGCAACGGGTTTTATTCTTGCTGTGCTATATGCTAACCGCAGAGCCTCATATTTCGGTGTTGATAAAGACAAACTTCTGGATTGTGTTATTGTGGGGTTTATTACCGGAATTATCGGAGCAAGGCTCTATTATGTTATCTTTTCTTGGGATAACTACAAGGATAATTTAGCCGATATATTCAAGATTCACGAAGGCGGACTTGCTATTTACGGCGGTCTGATAGGTGCTCTTTTAGGCGGCTTAACGGTAGGGAAAATAAGAAAAATCAGTATTGCGGGCACCTTGGACCTTGCGGCACTCGGCTTCCTTATAGGACAGGGAATGGGTCGCTGGGGCAACTTTATGAATCAGGAAGCCTTTGGTACGGAAACCACACTTCCTTGGAGAATGGTAAGCGATACCACAAACGGCAAAGCTGTACATCCTTGCTTCCTTTACGAGTCATTGTGGTGTCTTCTGGGATTTGTGCTTCTGCACTTTTTCAGCAAGAAATTCCAGAAATACAGGGGTCAGATTTTTATTCTTTACCTTGTATGGTACGGTGTAGAGCGTACCTTGGTAGAGGGACTTCGTACAGACAGCTTGTATATGCCTTTCAGCATAGGTGGTTATACTCCCAGAGTATCTCAGGTGCTCTCATTTGCACTTGTTTTAGTTGGTATTGTTTTATTGGTATTATTCAGAAAGAGGGTTGAAAATATGGGCGCTATGTTAATGGACGGCAAAGCCGTATCAGCAAAAGTTAAAGAAGAAGTAGCAGTAAGCATAAAGGCTTTAAACGCAGAGGGAATAGAGGCAAAGCTTGCAGTGGTAATCGTAGGCGACGACCCTGCTTCCAGAGTTTATGTTAATAATAAGAAAAAAGCTTGTGAGGCTTGCGGCATTATCTCCGAGGAATATGCACTTTCTGCAGAAACCACAGAGGAAGAACTTTTGAATCTTATTGATGAGCTTAACGAAAGAGCAGATGTAAACGGTATTCTTGTACAGCTTCCGTTGCCTAATGGACTTAACGAGAAGGCTGTTATTGAGAGAATCAGAGCAGACAAGGACGTGGATGCATTCCACGCTTCAAATGTAGGCAAAATTATGATTGGCGAGTACGATTTCCTGCCCTGTACACCTGCAGGAGTTATGGAGATTTTAAAGCATTACAACGTAAGTGCAGAGGGCAAAAACTGCGTTGTTATCGGCAGAAGCAATATTGTAGGTAAGCCCATGGCTATGTTGCTTCTTCACGATAACGGTACTGTTACTATTACACATTCGAGAACACTTAATTTAAAGAAATATACAAAAGAAGCAGACATTCTTGTAGCTGCTGTAGGCAAACCTAAATTTGTTAAGGCAAATATGGTTAAAGACGGTGCGGTTGTTATTGATGTTGGTATTCACAGAATGGACGACGGTAAGCTTTGCGGTGATGTGGATTTTGATGAAGTAAAGAATAAAGCATCGATGATTACACCCGTTCCCGGCGGTGTAGGTCCTATGACAATTGCAATGCTTATGAAAAATACACTTAAAGCCTGTAAACTTCAAAATAATTGTTGACATTTAAGGTTTGTTGTGTTATAGTGTATAAGCCGCTTATTGTGGGTCATAAGTTGATTTTTAATCACGCCTACTGTAGCGAGTCTAAATAAAGGATAGGTACTAACTATGTACGCAGTAATCGAAACCGGCGGCAAGCAGTACAAAGTAGAAAACGGCGACGTTATCTTCGTTGAAAAGCTTGACGCAGAAGTAGCATCAACTGTTGAGTTTAAGGTTGTTGCTATCTCCACAGACAACGGTCTTGTTGTCGGCACCCCCTATGTTGATGGTGCAAAGGTAACAGGTGAGGTTCTTAAAACCGCTAAGGGTAAGAAGATCACAGTTGCTACTTACAAGCCCAAGAAGGGTGAGAAGAGAAAGCTCGGACACAGACAGCCTTACACAAAGGTTGAGATCAAGTCCATTGCAGGCTGATTATGATCAACATCTGCTTCATCAAAGACAAAAATCTTTTGTTAGGTTTTGAAATGAATGGGCACAGCGGCTATGCAGAACAGGGTTCTGACATTGTTTGTGCTTCCGTCAGTTCGGCAGCATATATGACTGCTAACACCATCACCGAGATTATCGGTGTACCTGCATATATTGAAGTCAATGACGGCTATATGATGATGAAGCTTACTTCACACGATGCTCTGAAAGCACAGGATATTTTAAGGGGTTTAGAGCTCCACATAAATGAGCTTTCACAGCAGTACCAAATCAACATTACAGTAAATTATTCGGAGGTGTAACACAAATGCTTAAGATTAATATCCAGTTATTCGCACATAAAAAAGGTATGGGTTCTACCAAGAACGGACGTGACTCTGAGTCCAAGCGTCTTGGTGTTAAGCGTGCAGACGGTCAGTTCGTTCTTGCAGGCAACATCCTCGTTAAGCAGAGAGGTACCCACATCCATCCCGGCGTGAACGTTGGCAGAGGCAAGGACGATTCTCTCTTCGCACTCGTAGACGGCGTTCTTCGCTTCGAGCGTATGGGCAGAGACAGAAAGCGCGCTTGCGTTTATCCTGTTGAGCAGTAATATCGAGGCATTCGGGCGGATATTTATATCCGCCCTTTTTATTTATTCTATTAAAAATTTTTATGGAGGATGCAATGTTTGTAGATATAGCCAAAATTAATATTAAAGCCGGCGACGGCGGAAACGGTGCGGTTACCTTTCACCGTGAGAAGTATGTTGCATCCGGCGGTCCTGATGGCGGCGACGGCGGTAAAGGCGGCGATGTTGTATTTGTTGCCGATACTAACCTTTCAACTCTGCAGGATTTCAGATATAAGCGTAAATATGCCGCAAATCCCGGTCAGAATGGTATGAGTGGCAGAAAAAACGGCAGAAAAGCCGAAGATTTGATAATTCGTGTTCCTTTGGGAACTCTTGTTAAGGATGCAGAAACAGGCAGAATTATTGCAGATATTTCCTCAAAGGAGCCTGTTGTTGTAGCAAAAGGCGGCAAAGGTGGCTGGGGTAATTCTCACTTTGCAACACCTACCCGTCAAACCCCTCGTTTTGCACGTCCGGGTATGCCAGGCGAGGAGTTCGACATTCAGCTTGAGCTTAAGCTTTTGGCTGATGTTGGTCTTGTGGGCTTTCCGAATGTAGGTAAATCCACACTTCTTTCTGTAGTTTCTCAGGCAAAGCCCGAAATTGCTGATTATCATTTTACAACTATTACTCCCAAATTGGGAGTTGTAAGTGCTAAAGAAGGCAAAAGCTTTGTAATGGCAGATATTCCCGGACTTATTGAGGGGGCTTGGGAAGGTGTAGGTCTCGGTCATCAGTTCCTTCGCCATGTTGAGCGCTGCAGAATGCTTGTTCATATCGTTGATATTGCAGGCAGCGAGGGCAGAGATCCCAAGGAGGATTTCCGCGTTATTAACGAAGAATTAAAAAAGTTCAACGCAGAACTTGCGGAACGTCCTATGGTTGTTGCAGGCAACAAATGCGACCTGGCAACCGATGAGCAGATTGAGGATTTCCGTAAATATGTGGAGGGCTTGGGCTATGAGTTCTATCCCATTATGGCTGCAATTCGCTATGATGTAGACCCCCTCCTTGATAAAATCACCGAGATGCTTTCAAAACTTCCTCCTGTAACCGTTTACGAGGCAGAGCCCGCACCTCAGGTTGATATTGATTCTCTCAACTCCAGAGAGGTTAAGATTACCAAGTGTGACGGCATTTACTTTGTTGAGGGTAAGTGGCTTTATAAGGTTATGCAGTCTGTTAATTTTGACGATTACGAGAGCCTTAACTACTTCCAGAATGTGCTTATAAGCGGCGGTGTAATAGAGGCTTTGCGTGATGCGGGAATCGAGGAAGGTGACACCGTATCTATTTACGAAGTTCAGTTCGATTTTGTTGAGTAATAAGCTTTAATAATAAAGGTTATAAGTATGGATAAACTATTTTCATCGGATGTAAACCCAAAGGAATTATCTTCTCTAACCCTTGCTTTTGTAGGAGATAGTGTTTATGATTTGCTTGTCAGAGAGTATCTTTTGACAAAGGGTACGCGAAGGGTCGGAGACCTTAATAAATACAAGGTTTCTATGGTTTGTTGCAATGCGCAGACCAAGGCTTTGGAAAGAATAATTGAGCTTTTAACAGAAGAAGAGGAGGCTGTTTTTAAACGTGGCAGAAACGTTCAGGTGAACTCTGTGCCAAAAAACAGCACCCTAAAGGACTATCATACTGCAACGGGTTTAGAGGCTCTTTTCGGCTATCTTTATCTTAGCGGCAGGGTAGAAAGAATAAAAGAATTGTTCTCATTCATTATTGCTGATAATGAATAAAAATTCATAGAGGTGAATATTTATGAGGAAGAAGAATATTCTTGAAAAATTCGACAGAATGTTTTTTGCTGACTATTTAATTATTTTTTTCGGCTGTATTCTTTATGCTTTGTCCGTTGTGCTTTTTACGTCACCGAACAATATTGCTCCCGGCGGAGTTATCGGTGTAAGCACAATGCTAAATTATGTTTTTCCGTTTTTGCCTATTGGTACTATGACTCTTGTGCTTAATATTCCGATTTTTCTTTGGGGTGGTTTTGCACTGGGCTGGAAATACCTTGGCAGATCGGTGCTTGGATCTGCGGTTTCTTCAGTGTTGATGGACTTTTTCAATATCTTGATAGATAACGGAGTTATGTCGTATTACCATGGGGACGGAATGCTTGTTTGTATTTTTGGCGGACTTCTTTGCGGTGTAGGACTTGCTCTCATATTCTACCGTGGCGGTTCCACAGGTGGTACCGATATTATTTCCCGCATTATGCACGAGAAGATGCCCCATGTGTCAATGGGCAATTTTATTTTACTTATTGATGCCTTGGTTGTAACAAGTTCTGCTTTTGTTTATGGTAATATAGAGAATGCACTTTATGCGGCAATATGCATATTTATGAATTCCAAGCTCATTGATACCGTGCTCTACGGTGTGTCAAGGAATAACGGAAAACTTCTTTTTATCGTTACTTCAAAGTACGATGCTGTAACCGATGCAATACTCTCAAAAATTGACAGGGGAGTAACCCTGCTCAATGCTGAGGGCGGTTATCAGCGTGATGAGAAGAGAGTGCTTCTTTGTGCTGTAAGACCTCAGCAGGTTCATCGTACAAATTTGCTTGTTCACGAGATTGACCCCAATGCTTTTGTGATTATTACTACAGCAAACGCTATCAAAGGCAGAGGCTTTTACTCTTACGATGAAGCACCCAATCCACCTGTTTATGGAGATAAAGATTTATCTGCAAATGAAAAGAAAGTGGACAATTAACAGAGTTTAAACTTGTTTTTGATATAAAATTCTTGACAATTTGTTTTCTTATGTTATAATTAGCCTGTTATGTGTAAAAGTGCGCATAGCAGGCTTTTCCTTTTTAAGAAATAGCCGACGCGGCGGTCAGGCCGCGTACATCCTTGCACTGCAAAAATGCAGTGCCAAATGTCCATAAGGAGGTGCAATAAATGGCAGTTAAGGCTATTTACGAGACCGTTATGGTTCTCTCCGTAAAGAACGGCGAAGAAGCTGTACAGGCTCTCGTTGAGAAGTTCAAGAAGACTATCGAGAAGTATGCTACACTGCAGAGCGTTGATGAGTGGGGCAAGAGAAAGCTTGCATACCAGATCAATAAAGAGACAGAAGGCTACTATGTTCTCATGAACTTTGAGTCTGAGGCTGAATTCCCTGCTGAGCTTGATCGTAGATACAAGATCACAGACGGCGTTCTCAGATCTCTCATCATCAAAAAGGACGAATAATCACAGTTTTGCGGCACGTAAGTGCTAAACGAAAGGACGAATAGTATGATTAACAGAGTAGTACTCATGGGCAGATTGGTTTCTGACCCCGAGCTTAAGACAACACAGTCCGGCACAAATGTTACAACATTCCGTATTGCTGTTGACAGAAGCTATGTAAAATCCGGCGAAGAGCGTCAGGCAGACTTTTTTGATATTGTTGCATGGCGTTATACCGCAGATTTTGTATGTAAACACTTCAGAAAGGGCTCTCTGATTGCTATCGACGGTCAGCTCCAGAGCCGCACATATCAGGCAAAAGACGGCACAAACCGCTATGTTGTAGAGGTTATTGCTGACAGTGCTTCCTTTACAGGTGAGCGTCGCGATAATTCAGGCTACAGCCAGAACTACGGCGGTGGTTACAATCAGGCTCCTGCTAACAATTTCGCTGAGCAGGCTCCTTCTTTTGCAAGCGGTGCTGCATCTGATTTTGAGGAAATGCCCTCAGACGACGATCTGCCCTTCTGATAATCCGTTATATTGAATCCTATTTTTCGAAAGGAGAATTATCATGGCTGAAAGACCCATGCACAGAAAGTCCCGCAGAAAAGTTTGCGCTTTCTGCGTTGACAAGGTAGAGAAGATCGATTACAAAGATATCAACCGTCTCCGCCGCTATATGTCTGAAAGAGCAAAGATCCTTCCCAGAAGAGTAACAGGTACTTGCGCAGCACACCAGAGAGAGCTCACAGTAGCAATCAAGCGTGCTCGTTATCTTGCACTTCTTCCTTACTCTGCAGACTAATTTCATAGTTTGATTTTAAACCACCGAGTTTTATGCTCGGTGGTTTTTTTTATGCCTGGGTGATGAGAGGCTCCATCTTTGAGGGAGCTGTCAGCGATAGCTGACTGAGGGAGTAAGAGGAAATGTTATGTTTAACTCCCTCCGTCTTTTGCTTTCGGCAAAATTCACCTCTCACGGAGCCTGTCTCCCTCTGTCTGCTTTGCAGACATCTCCCTCACACTGTGAGGGAGTCTTCCCTCGATGAGGGAGGCTTTTAGGCCTATTTCAGAATAAATATAGTCAAGATAATAGAAGAATATTATCTTGAATCTTCGTTGAGTTGCACAACATGAAGGAAAAAGTATTGTTTAATTTTACCTGTGATTTTATTGTCAAGAAAATTCTCAAAAAAATCCTTTAGTCAGAATTAACAAGGTTTGAAACTATTTTGATACATTTTAACAGTTTTGTATTTTGCTTGTAATATTTGTTGAATTTACCAGCATCATGATATATAATATATAAGTAAATATATAATATAGGGGATACTATACCCTTTTTTAGAAATTGTGTTATTGTTAATTTCGCTAACACAATATTACAACATAATTCTTGCTGCTCGGTTTTTATGTTGTTTTTGTACGGTACAAATTGTCTGTAGGAGCTGACCAAATGAATACTCATTTCAGAACCACAATGGGTCCAATGCTGTCATTCATTCTCGTATTGGTTATGCTTATGTCCTTAATTACTATCGGCATTCCCGTTTAAAGGCTACAACTGCGTGTTCATGTTTACAGCTCATGGACTTGTAGAAATTACTTCAGAACACTCCGTATTTGGCGGTAATAATACTCTTCCTGTAGTTATCAATTCCAGTGCAAAGGTTTCGGTTAAGGATGCAACCCACATCCAGAAGAAGCTGGCAGGCATAATCAAAAATTCCTATGAAGCAGAAAGTGTTAAATAATTCAAAAGGGGAGATGAGCTAAACCGCTGACCGCTCCTATATCTCAACTCCTCAGGACGAGAGCCTGTGAGACGACATGAGTCTGCTCCAATGACTTTTGGAATTATTGTTTTTACATATTTATTATTTTCAAATATTTTTAAAAAGTTAGGTGATGTTCTTATGAAATCAAATGCGAGAAACATAACAAAAAGGTTAATATCAGTTGTTTTGGTATTGATTATGACAATGTCAATGCTTACCATTGGTATACCTATATCTTCTGCAAGTCGGGATATTGCCGATTTGGCGGCAGATTTGGATGTATCAGGTGTTGGTGTTGATCCATTAACTGTCACAATTGATACCGGAGCCAGCGTAACACTTTACGATAACGATGACGATGGCTACTATGATATTGGCACGGCTGATGATTTGTATGCTTTTTCTGCTCTTGTTTTTAGCGGAAAAACTACAATCAATGGTGAGCTGACAGCAAATATTATTGTAAATGAAGGAAAGATGACCGAAGAGTCAACAGATGCAAGAGCTTGGCTTGGAATAGGTCGTTCTGGCAGTAATATTTACAACGGTGATTTTGAGGGAAATAATTTCTCTATTTCCGGTCTTTATCATAATGATACCTCTTCAAGCTTTAAAGGCCTTTTTGGTAGAACCGGTGCGAACTTCTCTCTTCAGAATCTTACCCTTAAGAATTCTTACATCCAAGGTGATGATTCTGTAGGTGCTATTGTGGGCTATAGCTATGGTACAATAACTAACTGTCACAGCATAGATAATACTGTTGTCGGTAGTAATTCAGATGCCTTGTATATTGGCGGTGTTGTAGGTTACGCTTACACTCTTACCATAACAGGATGTACAAACACAAGCTCTGTTCTCGGTCATTCTTACGTAGGCGGTATAGTCGGTTTCCATTCAAACAGCTCAGTAATGACCGATTGCCATAATTCCGGCTATGTTAAAGGTATGACTACAGACTGCGGTGGTGTAGTCGGTAATATTCAGAATGCAGCATCTATAGTTACAAACTGTACAAACAGCGGTACTGTTGAGGGTGTAACAAATACCGGCGGTGTAGCCGGTAAAAGTGTAGGTCAGGTTCTTGAATCAAAGAACTCTGGCAATGTTACAGCTACCGGTCAGTATTGCGCTGGTGTAGTTGGTCACAACACTCGCGTTATCACCGATTGTTCAAACTCGGGTGTAGTTACCGGTAAGGGCTATGTTGCCGGTGTTGCAGGTTACAATAACGGATCTGCCGGCGATATACTCAGATGTTATAACACAGGTACTATTAATGGCACAGGTGCATATGTCGGTGGTATCGCAGGCTCTAACTACAACGCTACAACCATTATTAGCTGTTATAACACAGGTGCAGTTACCGGTACCGGCAATTATGTAGGCGGTATTTCCGGTAATAATGCAAGCACCAGTGCTATCATAAGAAATTGCTTTAGCACAGGTACTGTAACAGGTGGAGCTTCTTATGTTGGCGGTATAACCGGACAAAATGGTACAACCTTAACAGATTGTTATTATTTAGATACAGCTGCTGCAGGCGGTATTAACGGTGCTGACTCTGCAGGCAAAGCAGAAGCTCGTACAGCTGATCAGTTTGCAAGCGGCGAAGTTGCATACACACTCCAGGGCACACAGACTGATGAAATCTGGGGTCAGACTATAGGTGAGGATTTACTCCCTCAGCTTAACGGCGACAAGGTTTATGAAAAAGGTGCCAACTGTGTAGATGACCCGATTAAGATTTATTCAAATTCTCCTGATGTTTCTGACCATACAGTTGAAAACGGCTTCTGTTCTTATTGTGGACTTACTGAGCCTGCAGTTGATTCAGACGGCGACGGATACTACGAGATTGACAATGCCGGTAAGCTTTACTGGTTTGCAAATCAGGTTGATGCAGGTAACACAAAGTATAATGCAATCCTTACAGCAGATATTACTGTTAATGAGGGGACAATCACTGCAGACTCTACAGATGCAAGAGTATGGAATCCCATCGGTACAACTACCTCTGTTGTTTATGCCGGTAACTTTAACGGTAACGGCAAAACTATCTCAGGTCTTTACTATTCAGGTACAGGTACATATATTGGACTTTTTGCGAACATTTCTTCAGCTGCAGTAGTGAGTGATGTTCACCTTACAAACAGCTACTTCTCAGGTGGTGCTTACACTGCTGGTATCGCTGGTTATAACAGTGGTACAATTACCGGCTGTTCCAGTGCGGCAACAATCGAGGGTACAGCTAACTATGTCGGCGGTATAACAGGTTATTCAAACAATGATGTCCTTGAATGCTACAACACAGGTGATATTTCTTCAACAGGCTCCTATGCCGGCGGTGTTGTAGGTTATAATACTACTGCTGCAGGTCTTGTAAATAACTGCTACAATGCAGGAACAGTTTACGCTAATAATTACTCAGGCGGTGTTGTAGGTTACAACTATAATGCTTCTGATATTAAGAATTGCTATAACGCAGGTGTGGTTACGAAAGGCACCGGTTCTTACACAGGTGCTATCACCGGCAGAAACTATAATAATTCTCCCACTTATGTAAATTGCTATTACCTTGAAGGCACTTCCAATACTGATTGCACTAACGCAACATCAAGTAAAGCTGTAGTAGTAACAGCTGAGCAGCTTGCTAGCGGTGAAGTAGCATATCTGCTTCAGGGCTCTCAGACTGATGAATTCTGGGGTCAGACTCTGGGTGAGGATTTAATTCCTCAGCTTAATGGCGACAAGGTTTATCTCAAGGGTGTAGGCTGTGCCGGTGACCCTGTTCAGGTTTATTCAAATGATCCCAGTACTCCTGATCATAACTATATTAACGGCTTCTGCTCCGTGTGTGACGGCTACGAGCCTGCACTTGATACAGACGGTGATTGGTATTACGAGATTGACAACGCAGGTAAGCTTTACTGGTTTGCAGCTCAGGTTAATAGCGGTAATACAGAAATCAGCGCAAAACTTACCAAAGATATTGTTATCAATCAGGGCGATATCACTGCTGAGTCTACAGATGCAAGACAGTGGACTGCTATCGGTAATGATGATACACCTTTTAAGGGTCACTTTAATGGTAATAATAAGACAATTTCAGGTATGTACCACAATTCAACCGATACTAATGTTGGTTTGATTGGTAACCTGAATGCAGGTGCTTATATATCGGATGTACATATTACCAATTCCTATATTAAAGCTAAGTCTAACAGTGCATTTATTGCAGGTGATAACTATGCTACAATCTCCGGTTGTACAGTCACCGACTCTGTAATTACCGGTACAGGTAACTATATTGGCGGTATAGCAGGATACAGCTCCACAGCGGGATGTATCGTTGAGTGTTTTAATGAGAGTACAGTTGCAGGTGGTGCGTATGTCGGCGGTATAGCAGGCGATAACCATGGCGGTGCAGGGATCTATAATTGCTATAATACTGGAGATGTTTCCAGTTCAGGCGGTTATTGCGGTGGTATCACAGGATATAACACAGGCTCAGGTTCTAATGTTATGAATTGCTATACTACAGGTGCCGTTACCGGAAGTACCTCCTACGACGGTGCTGTTGTCGGAAGAAATAATGAGGGAACAGTAACAAATTGCTATTTCCTTACAGGTGCTCATGCAGGCGGTATCAACGGCAGTAACACAGCAGGTAAAGCAGAGGTTAAAACTGCCGAGCAGTTTGCAAGCGGTGCAGTTACTCATCTGCTTCAAGGCACACAGGAGGGCAATATTTGGGGTCAGACTCTTGGCGAAGATGCATTTCCTGCACTTCACGATGACACAGTTTATCTCAAGGGTGTTGGCTGTCCCGATGACCCCAATCAGATATATTCAAATACTCCCGATACTCCTCCTCACAACTACGTAAACGGTTTCTGTACGGTTTGTGACGGCTACGAGCCCGCTCTGGATACAGACGAAGACGGATATTACGAGATTGACAACGGTGGTAAGCTCTATTGGTTTGCATCACAGATTAACGGCGGTAATAATGCAATCAATGCAATCCTTACAAAGGATATTTTTGTAAACGAAGGCACAATTACAGCTGACTCAACAGATGCAAGAGAGCTTTTGCCAATCGGTAATAACACTACACAGTTCATGGGTACCTTTGATGGTGCTAATCACACAGTTTCAGGTCTTTATCATTCATCTGCAGTTGCTTATGTAGGTCTTGTGGGTGTTGTAGGTGCTGATGGTGTTGTTACTCGTGTTAATGTAGCAAATTCATATATCAGCGGTACTCAGTATATTGGTGCTGTTGCAGGCTACACTTACGGCACAGTTTCCTATTGTTCTAACTCCGGTACAGTTGTGGGCACTACCAACTCGGTCGGTGGCGTTACCGGATACATTAACACAGGTCACGTGTTTGAATGTTATAACACCGGCTCGGTTAACGCTCCAACTTATGTCGGCGGTGTAGTAGGTTATATTAACAATGCCGGTTCTCTTATGGAAAACTGCTACAATACAGGTGACGTCACAGGTACCAGCTATACAGGCGGTGTTTGCGGTCGTCTTAATAATGCCGGTGAATTTAAGAATTGCTACAATACAGGTAAGGTAACCTGCTCCGGCGATTATAAGGGCGGTGTTCTGGGACGTAACCAGAACAGCGGTGTATATACAAACAACTGTTATCTTGAAGGAACAGCCACAGGCGGCTATAACGGTAATGATACAGAAGGTAAAGCAGAAGTCAGAACTGCTGAAGCTTTTGCAAGCGGTGAGGTTGCATATCTCCTTCAAGGCTCACAGGAAACAGAAGTCTGGGGACAGAAAATAGGTGAGGATACTCTGCCTTTATTACATGCTCCAAAGGTTTACTACAGCGATGTAGACTGTGCAGACGATGCTCCTATTGGTTATACAAACTATGCAACTAAGCCTGATCATACTTGGGTAGCAACTGTAACTCCTCCCACAGATAGATCTTACGGATATACAACTCACGTTTGTTCCGTATGTAATAAAACTTATGTGGACAGTTATGTAAGACCTCATAACGTAAGCGGTGACTTCTTCATTTTCGATAACGTCGATTCTGAAGAACCTTTTGTCCATGCAAATAAGGATGCATATGTTATTGATGAGCCTATCTATGTAACCGCCGGCAATGGTGTCTGGGTTGGATTATATACTTCTAATGTAACAAATCCCACAAGTTTAGAGTATGCTGTTTATACCTATCATCTTGATGGTAGCGATACTCAGATTTTTGACATAAAAACAGGTATATATAACTCCGAAAATGCCGGTAGTGTTCCTCCTTATCTTGACAATCAAACATACAACCTGTTCCTCTTTACAGACGATGGTTTCACAGTAGGAGCACAGTCAACAATCAAAGTTGATTATGGAAATATTGATCTTTATGATAATCTGACTTATGTTGCTACAAACAGAAGCACCTATACTTATGGTGAAGAAATTACTCTTAATGCACTTGCACCCAATCACGCTAACGCTTGGGTGGGTGTGTATCCGAAGGGTTCTGATACAGCAACCACTCCTGCAGAGTATATAATTAAAGTTGCAGATTTCCCCGGTATTAATGTTAACCTTATTGCAAACTCTAAGGTTACTCCCGGCAGATTCCTTAAGCCCGGTGAATATGATGTTCGTCTTTTCAGTGAACAGAATGTAATCACAGCCGAAATGCTTGCTGAGGTTTCTATTACTGTATCAGAGGGCTTTGTAACTACAGATAAAGACTCATACGGCTATGGTGAGAATATAACTGCTCATGCAGAGGCTTGTGACAGCACAGCTCTTGATATCCAGAACACTCTTGTAACTAAAGGTAACGTTAATTTAAGAGTTTCTCCTGATTCCGACGCAACCTCGTTAGCTGTTGTTCCAAAGGGTGAAACTGTTAATCTAATCGGATTATCAGGCGGTGATTCAGCAAACTGGGCATATGTTGAATATAATGGCGATAAAGGATATATGTCACCTTATTTTAGCGTAGCTGACGGTTCTGACGTTAAGATGTACGGATATCTTGTTAATAGTACCAGCGAGCTTTACAACTCCAATTCAACAGATTCCGGTAAGCTTATCACGAATATCCCTGCCGGTACCGCCTACAACTATCTCGAGTATATCGGACCGTATTGGATTAAGGTTCAGCTTGGCGGATACACAGGTTATTTGTATCGAAACACAGTAACAGCTACATCATATTACTCAATTGTTTACGAACCTTATGATGTTGATACAATTACTTCTGCCGACTCTGATGCAAGAGTAGACCTTTACAAGAATAATGTAACTCCCGGTGCAGATGTTACTGCTGACGGAAGCTATAATCTCAATAATACTTCCAGCACAGTAGTTCTTCAGAATGTATCCACAGTAACAACTCCCATTGCTTCGGGTGAACATAAGCTTTACTTATACGGTACCGAAGGATATGAAAATGTTCTTGATACTGCTACATTCTCTGTTAGCAACGAGATAACCGGCACATTCAGCCGCGGTGCTTATTATGTAGAAAAGCTTTCCGACGGCTTTGCTAATGGTACAGTTATGCTCGAACTTTCAGAGGACAGCTACGGCTATATCGGCAGCGGTGCCTATGCAGCAGTATATTGGGTAGACGCAGAGGGTAATCCTCTCGAGGACTTTGGTTCTTTTGCAAAACTTCCCATTACCAATAATATCTTAAGCTTCGATATGGCACCTTATTCAATCATTCCCGAGGGGGCAAAGGGTCTTAAGGCTTATGTGGGATACAATGATGTGGATAGCACTACAGGACTTTACATTCCTCTTCCCGAGGGATGCAAAACCTACGACGGACTCGACGATGCAACCTATGACGAGTTCCAGGTTCTTGCTGATTCAAAAGTAGGCAACGAAACAAATACCTATTATGATGAGCACTACGTAGCAGCTCTTGAGGATATCGCAGACCTGAGCGGTGCAAACAGTCTTGGTATCTTCATCGCAGGTGACTCTACCAACGATGGCAAAGCTGAACAGTTTGAAAGTCTTAATACATACAGAGATAGCGTAGCGGCTTCCACTAACAAAACTGTTCCTCCTGTTTATGTTGCACATGGTAACACAGACGACAGAAACGGTATGGACGAATACGTTGCCTTTGTTGGCGGATACGCAGAGGGCGTTACAGAAGACAAGCCCTACTATTCAATGATGATAGGTGGCTATAAGTTCATCTTCCTTGTAATTGATATTGATGATGAGCAGATCTCAGTACCTCAGCTTGAGTGGCTTGATGCAGAGCTTCTTGACAATGAAGAGAACAACGACGGTAAACCTGTATTTGTACTCTGTCACAAGGCACTTGGCGGTTCTAATCTGCCCGGTACCCAGACAGTTACCAATATGGATGAGGTTTCAGCTGTATTCAGTAAGTATGACGATGTTATAGTTTGGTCGGGTAACACCCTCGCAGCACTTAACTCAACAGGCAACATCTGTGGCGGTAGTGTGGACCTTCCTGTTAATGTTAACGTAGGTGCTGTGTCAAGAACAAGACGCTATGTGAATGGTGTAAATCAGGGCTATATTGATGATTCAGCTGATGGCATCTATGTAAGAGTTTACGAGGATAAGATTGTTCTTATGGGTCGTGACTTCATAAGTGGCAAGTGGATTCCCGAAGCTTACTGCGTACTCTACAATAACGACGTAAGTCTTCCCGAGAAATTCCCCTTGATTCACGGATTCACCGCATCTGCAGAGGACTTCCTTACCAGTGAACTTGGCAGACCTGCAACATTTACATCTTCCGAGCCTACAATCGCTATTATCGACAGCACAACAGGTTTGGTTAACACAGTAGATTACGGTCACACAATTATTACTGCTTTTGCTGATGCAACCAACACAGAGGTTGTAACAAGAGCAAATATGGATTTAAGAGTTAAGAAGCCTTATGATCCCGGTGATCCTTCCGATACTAACCTGTTAGGTATAGACGGTGACTTCGAAACAGGTATCAATATGCTTCACGCAGAAGACCCCGACTTTGTAAGCCATACAGTTACTCTCTATAGAGGCACATACGAATTTATCCTTAAGAATGTCGAGTATGATTTCTTACAGGGTAAGGACATCACTATAGTTGATAAGACCGATTCAAATGGCTTTACTGTTGTAGAAGAATCTGATGAAAGATTCACTCTTGAGGCATCAGGCGGTGTTTATACATTTACATTCGACGAGGATACATTAGTACTTACAATCGACGCTGACCTCTTCGAACCCGAGCAGGAATCCACCTTCGAGCTTATGGGACTTTACAATACTCTCGACGAAGGCATCACAATGCTTCATACTGATGATACCGACATTGTCAGAACTACCATTGAGCTCTATAAAGGAGAGTATAACTTCAACATCAGAAATAATGGGGAAGATATTATTGGTAGCAATACCATAATCAAAGACTCTGTTACAGGTCACATTATGAATTCTGAGGATGTGTGTACACTCCTTGCTTCAGGCGGTACTTATACCTTTGATTACTGCCTAAGCAAAAATGAATTATCTGTATCATTCGAGCCTGCAAATATTGAGGAAACAGGCGAGAAGACAGCCACAATCTATGTTGACTTTAAGGATTCAGACTTTACTTCAACACCATACATATATATATGGGATGAAACAATAGATTCAGTTCTTAATAATATCGGTCCTCTCAAACCCGGTCAGATACTGGATGGTCCCAACAGCGAAGGCTTCTACTACAGAACCTTTAAGTATGACACATCCTACCAGTTCGTAATCTCCGATGGAGAGAACCTGAAGACAGCCGATTCGATAGTCTACGACCAGGAGGAAGTATATGTATACTTCACAGAAGGCACAGACTACGAAACAGAGAAGGCACCTTGGTT
>SVQA01000020.1 GCA_015065545.1 Oscillospiraceae bacterium | reverse complement strand
ACAGTAGTTGGTACATATTCAAGTGACGATGGCAATACAGCGACATTTGATAATCTGACACAGGGTATCTACTATGTGAGAGCTACAAACTTCCCCGCTGGCGTAAAGGCTGTTACAAACTCCGCCTGTGCTCTCCCTTACTATGACGGCACAACTTGGCAGTATTCAATCGAGGACATCGAGCTTGCTGCAAAGGTTGCAGACGGTACACCCACAACAGAGAAGACAATCACAAACTCTACAAAGGATAATGTAAACTTTACAGATGTATCTCTTGGTGACACAGTAAATTTTGAACTCCGTTCTACAACAGCAGGTTCTTCTTCCATGAAGCTTAAGACATATAAGTTATATGATGATATGTCCGCAGGTCTTACCCTCGACAAAGAGAGCTTTAATGTAGCACTTCTTGAAGCAGACGGTGATGTGATTTCTGAACTTAACGATGCAGACTACACAGTAACAATTACAAGTGAGGGCGAAGGTCTCAACACAACATTTGATGTAAGCCTTAAAGAATCCTTTCTTAAAACTGAGAGCCTTTATAATAGCAATGTTTACTATGTTTCTGTTACCTACTCCGCTACCCTTAATGAGTATTCTGTAATCGGCACACAGGGCAACCCCAACGAAGAAGTAAAACTTGAATATGCAAACAAGAACGGTGTTACATCCGAGGTGGAAGGTAACACCGTTTATGTTTATACTTACACTCTTCAGACAGTAAAGGTTAAGGAAGATAAGACACCCCTTGAAGGTGCAGAGTTTGCACTCTTTAAGAACGAGGAAGATGCAAAGAAGCAGGAGAATGCCATTGCAACAGGTGTTTCCGATGCAGACGGTCTTGTAGTGTATAAGACAACAGATGGCGATATTATCAAGCTTCAGAGTGGCGAATACTTTATCGTTGAAACAAAGGCGCCTCAGGGTTTCGCTCTCCATGGTAATCCTATCCCCGTGAAGATTGAAGCGACATACGGTGATACATTCGTTAACAACACCTATGTAACAAGCTGTTCAACAAACGGTATTGCAAGTGTCGATGTTGTAAACTATCCCATCGTACTCCCTGCCACAGGTGGTGCAGGTACAGTAATCTTCTCCGTAGTAAGCATCATTGCAGGTACAGGTTCTGCAGTCTTCTTCGTAATGTACATGAGAAAGAAAAAGGCAACAGCCAACAACTAAATTCTAACAAAGGACGGATATTAAGCCTATGAAAGTAAAGATACTCTTAATATGCTCTATTTTGTTGCTGATAGTTTCACTTGCCGTAGGCTTGTATCCGTCTATTAGCAACTATATCAATTCAAAATATTGTGAAAGCACAATTGATAACTACTCTCAAAAGGTAGATACACTTGATACTGCATCAAAAGATGAAATGATCCATGAAGCAGAAGACTATAACGACCAACTAAAAAATCTGGATAATGATTTTTCGTATTCAATATACAGTAATGTAATCGGATATGATGACGTGCTTGATTTTAACGATGGCGTTATAGGCTACATCGAGATTCCTACAATCAAAGTGCATCTACCAATTTATCATGGTTCGGGAGAGGATATACTCTCAAAGGGAGCAGCTCATCTCCCGAACACAGCGTTCCCAGTTGGCGGTATAGGGAATCACTGTGTGCTTGCAGCTCATACAGGCTATGTAGGCAAGATATTCTTTGATGATATTGATAAACTCAAAACAGGAGATATGATTTACATCAAAATCCTTGACTATACCTTTGCGTATAAAGTCTTTGAAAGGCATATTGTTGAGCCTTCGAATATTAGTCCTTGTCAGGTGGCAAGAGATAAGGACTTACTATCTCTTGTTACTTGCCATCCTTATGGGCAGAATACACACAGGCTTATAGTAACCGCAGAAAGAGATGAGTCGGCAGAAACTGTGAATACAGCAACTGCTGACTCTGACACGCATAAGAAAATATAATATCTGACATAAAAGCAGGCAGTATTGTGAGTAATGAAAACTCATATATACTGCCTGCTTTTTTTGTTTTACTCTACTTTGTTTTCAAACTTAGCAGAGGAGTCAAAAAACTCAAAGGAAAGAAGGTGAAAAAGATGAATGATTGGGCTCGTATGGAACGAGAAGCCAAGAGGCTGAAAGAAGCCTATCCCGAAGGAACAAGACTTATGCTCCTTCATATGGATGACCCTTATGCTCCCGTACCTGAAGGAACAAGAGGAACTGTCCGTCACGTTGACGATATGGGAACTATTCATATGCAGTGGGATAACGGAAGAACTCTTGGTTTAGTACCCGGTGAGGACTCGTTCAGAACACTTACTGAAGAAGAACTTCGTGAGGAAGGCAATATCAAGGAAGATTCTGAACTTGAGGAAAACGAGGGCGAAGAACCCAAAGAAGATGCCGACTTTGATGATGGTTTTGGCATGACACAGACTATGTAAAGGAGAGATTTAAGTTGAACAATGAAATCACAATTGAAATCAGCAATGATACAGCTTGCGAGATTTTAACTGCAATTCGTGATTCAGGTGTCGGAAAAGAAAATTTAGTCTCTTACTTAGGTTCTCTGGAATCAGGTCTGGATTATATGGAAGAAAAGTATGAGCCTATTGATTGTCTTTATAAGGTGATCGGTAATGTTATTGATGACAAAAGGCTTCTGGAATGGTGGCTTTTGTATTCAAGCAAACAGGCAGATTACTATCCGCAATTCAGTCAGACACCTGTAAAAATTACAAGTCCGCAAGATCTGTTGGACTATTATTTTCAATCCAAGGAGTGATTTAGCCTAATTAGAAAAAGGTCGGATGCAAAGTGCCAATCCGATTCTTTGATATGTTCGCAGGCATTGGCGGTTTTCGCAGTGGGTTAGAAAAAATCGGTGGATTTAAGTGTATAGGTCATTGCGAAATAGATGCAAAAGCGAACCAAGCGTATAACGCAATATATTCCACAGAAGGAGAAGTATTCTATGCAGACGCAAGAGAAATCGAAGCAGAGTCAATGCCCGACTTCGACCTCTTGTGTGCAGGATTTCCATGCCAAAGTTTTAGTGTTGCTGGAAAACGACTCGGATTTGCAGACGATGCGAGAGGAACTCTCTTCTTTGAGATTGCCCGAATTGCTGAAGCGAAACGGCCTCCATTTTTACTTTTGGAAAATGTCCCCGGACTGCTATCGCATGACTCAGGCAGGACATATAAAACCATCCTCTCCGTGCTTGTTGAATTGGGGTATAGTGTTGAATGGTGCGTGTGTAACAGCAAACATTTTGGAGTTCCCCAACAGAGGAAAAGGCTGTTCATTATCGGCCATCTTGATAGCAGAGGTGCCGGACAAATATTTCCTCTCAGACAAAGCTATGCGAAAGCTCTCGATGAAATCGTCGGAGGCTCACAAGGACAAAGGGTTTACTCCGTAGACGGAGTAGCCTGCACACAATGTGCCGGAGCAGGCGGTTGGGGCGGTAAAACAGGGTTATATTTTATCGATATGAACACCGATCCCGTCATAACCGACATTGCAAGGTGTATAACAGCTCGTCAGGATTCGGGAGTAAGTAATCACAGAGGCGAACACTCTGCGGTACTTATCGAAGAAAAACCGAGAGCTATAATCACACCTGACCGAGAAACTGTCAGACAGAAAGGTCGGCGCATTAAAGAGCCTGACGAAGCCATGTTTACAATAACTGCCCAAGATAAACATGGCGTAATTCATAAGGGCAGAATTCGAAAACTTATGCCTATAGAATGTTGGCGATTACAAGGTTTTACGGATGAACAGTTCTACGAAGCTCAAGGGACAGGACTTACAGACGGACATCTATATAAGATGGCAGGTAATGCCGTTACGGTTAATGTCATATCT
>SVQA01000004.1 GCA_015065545.1 Oscillospiraceae bacterium | reverse complement strand
CTAGAAAATGTCTTGGTTATTTGTCCCCCAATGAATATCTCGCCAAGGTGTTGCACTTGGATTGACAATCTAAGGAGGCATTTTACTCCCTCAGTCTCGCTAAGCTCGACAGCTCCCTCGGGGAGGGATCCATTTAGCCCTCAGTTTTTATCTATAGCAAAATCCAACTCTATTTGTGGAAGAGCCCTTTTGCTCTACTTTAGTTTAAGATTATAAAAAAACGCCCCTCCAAAATGGAGGGGCGCAAAAAGCATAATAATTATTTAAATTATTTCAGACTTTGTTAATTAGTCGTTAGCCTTCTTGCGAAGAACAACTACTGCACATGCTACCATAGCCATGATTGCGATTGCAATGTAGATGTATGCTGCTGCACCTGTGGGAGGTGTATCAACGCCGCCACTGGGTGTTGTACCTACAGCATTTGTAGGATCAGTGCTGGGATCGGGAACTGTAACTGTTGTTGTGGGAACAACGTCGCCGCCCTTAGTTGTTGTAACTGTTGTGATAGGATCGATAATATCGGAAACTGTAACAGTTGTAATCTCAGAAGTTGTAACTGTTGTGATCTCAGAAGTTGTAACTGTTGTTGTGGGACCTACATAGTCGAGAGACTCAACTACTGTGATGCCCTCTGTGATAACAGCCTGGCCGCCTGTGAAGTAGGACTCTGTGCCGTCACCCTTGATTGTCATCTCTTCGATTGTAAGAGCGATTGTGTTCTTAGCTGTATCCTTAACAACGAACTCGAGAGTTACGAGAACGTTCTCTTCCTTGAAGTTGTAGCCGGAAACCTTAGAGGAGTTGAACTTAACGAGGCCTTCTGTGCCAGCGTTGAAGATAACACCGTCAAGGTTGGGGCATCTTACAGGACCTTCTACTTCCCAGTCAGCTACGTCGGGATCGTCAGACTTAATTCTAACGAGCTCGAGCTTTGTGCTGTCGTAGGAAACAAATGCCTGAATGTTCTCAAAGAGTCTTGCTGCTGTGAGGTCAACCTTGTAAGTAACAGTTGTGCCTGCGGGTACATCGTATGTTGTACCTGCAACATCGATACCTGTCTCTGCGGGAGTATCATCGCCACCAACTGTTGTTGTGATGATTTCGCCGCCATCAACTGTTGTTGTGATGATTTCGCCGCCATCAACTGTTGTTGTGATGATTTCGCCACCGTCAACTGTTGTTGTGATGATTTCGCCACCGTCAACTGTTGTTGTGATGATTTCGCCACCGTCAACTGTTGTTGTGATGATTTCGCCGCCGGGGTTGTAGTCATAAGACTCAACTGCAATCTTAACGCTGCCGTCATCGCCTGTAACCTCTTCTTTACAGAAGAAGCCCTTGCCATCAGCAAAATCTGTGATGTCAACTGTCTGACGGAGAGTTTCACCGTCGCGATCGTCAATACCGGAGAAGATGATACCCTCTGCGTCTGCAGGAACTTCTGCGGAGTAAACATCCTCGCCTGCATCGTTCTGGCCAGCTGCTGTCATAGCAACGCCGGGCCATTCGCCGCAGTTCTCTTCACCCTTCCACCAGTAAACGTTCTGAGTTGTGAAAGCCCAGTTGTTTGTGAAGTAAACTGTGATTGTCTCGCCCTCAACAGGAGTGTCTACGCCACCTGTTGTTGTGGGATCTGCAACTACGTCGCCAGCTGTTGTGCCGTCAGCAGGATCATCGTCGCCAGGCTCTTCGTAAGCTACGAACTCAGCAACTGCAACTGTCTTACCGTACTCGCCAGCTACCCACTCACCTGTAAGCTTAGCGATCATACCATCGCCAGCGAAGGGAATGTTGCTTGTCTGTGTTGCATCGTCGTTTGCGTGGAAGATGATTGTTTCGGGTGTGCCACTAAGCTCGATGGACCAAATGCCGTCACCCTCATCAGTACATGCTGTGCCGACCCAAGGACCGAGAAGCTCGCCGTCGCCGCCGTAGCAGTAAGCATGGATGTTGCCCCAGTTGAGGCTGTCTTCGAAGTAAACTTTAACAGCAGCAGATGTAGAAACGATAGCTACTGTTGCCATTGTCATAATCAGAGCTACTGTGATAAGCAGGCTGATTATCTTCTTTGTTTTGGACATAATAATTTCCTCCTTTTAATTTTATGCTTTTTTAAGCATTATCATTATAAAACAAGACATTTAAAAAATCAAGCCTTTTATCAATAAAAAACATACTTAATTTTGCCAAATTTACGTAAATTATTGTTAAAAATTACGATTTGTCACAAATATCTTGCTAAATTCTCAAGTTTGTAAATCTTTCTTGCCCTTTTTTATCTTTTGTGTAACACACTTTGCTTTGATAAATCCGACGTTTCTATACCTATTAATAAATACATTTCTGAGATAACAGGGACTTCTCCTATCTTCAATAATAAAACACTTTTTATTGCCTTTTGGTTTCACTCTGCAAATTTTTAATAGAATACTCCCATCCATTTTACAATAAACAGGAGAGGCAAACTTACCTCTCCTGCACAGCTTAATTGTTATTCGGATTTCTTTTGAGCTTTTTCTGCTTCTTTGCCAGAAGCTTTTCTCTGCGAAGTTTCTGCTTAAGATACTGATTTTCAAAGTCAAAGACAACGCGTTCAGGAGGAAGCTCCAGCTTTTCGGGATGTGCCAGATAATCCCTGAACCTTCTGAAAGCCTGTGCAAAATATACTCCTGTGGCAATTCGCTCGTCCATAACAAGTCCCACGGGAATGCATCTTTCTGAAGCTACCTCTTCCCCTTTGTGTTTTGGCACATCATGAAGATTTCCCATGGTAAGTGCAAGGCTTGTGGTACCGAAGCCGTAAACGTGATGATAGATATGGTTTGTACGAATACTTGCAAGGTTTGAAATCAGCATTGACGTATGGAAGGGACTTGCATCAACAATGCTCTTCGGAAGAAGGCCGTATCTGTCCATAAACTTAAAAAGTCCTACTCCAACTGTAAGAAGTCCGGGAATACGCAGAAGGGACTTTATAATCTTATCTGTGCTGTTATTGTTATCAGTTTTTCTGTTATCCTCAACGTATCTGTCAATTCTCTCCTGAACCGTAAAGCTTGTGTCCTCCGGCTCAAAATATATCTTGGACATTGTCTCGTTATTTATATCCCCTGCTTTGAGCACAACCATTCCCACAGCAATCTCGTTGCGGGAATATATTTTTTTGTTCACAACAAATCTGTTAAGATGAGGATATTCGCAAAGCGTACGCAGGTATGCCGCAATGAACAAACCCATGTGACTTAAAAATATACCCTCTTTCTTCTTTTTGTTAAGGTATGTACGAATAGGCTCCAAAGGAATATCCAGAGTAATCATATTCATAGCATCATAGCGTCGGCTCATCAAATGAGCCGCCACCATATACATTGGAAACACGTCTTTTGTTTTTTTGCCATCTGCTCTCACAGCATCCACCCCTCTGATGCAAATTGTAAAACAATATATTAAATATAAAAGATTTTGATGCAAAAAGCAACATTTTTTCCTTTTTATTTTCAAAAAAGAAAGAACAAGCCCATAAAACGAGCTTGTTCTCATTATAAATCTTCTTTTTTATTTTTCTCCCTTTGTGAATATATGCAACCGCAGAAGGACTGACGATAAAGATTATATTCTTTTGAAAGCTCCAAAGAACGCTTGTAGCCTTCTTTTTTCTTAAAATCCGAAGCAAGATAGGGAGTGTCGTATTTTTTTGAGAGTTCTTCGCCTATCTCGTTTATCACCTTTGCATCTTTAAGAGGGCTGAGTGTCAGAGTTGTAGCAAAATAGTCCGTGCCTTTTTCTTTTGCCAGTTTCGCTGTATATTCCAGACGAAGTCTGTAGCAACGGTGACAACGCTTGCCTCGTTCTCTGCAATCCTCTAAACCTTTAGCAATTTCGAAAAACTCCAAAGGGTTATACTCACCTGCTATAAGTGTAACGGGATTTTTAAAAGGCATCTGCTCTATAAGACGTTTTTGCTCTGCAAGACGCAGGTCGTATTCTTCTATTTTAGAAATATTCGGGTTGTAATAAACAACCATTATCCTGAAATACTCGGACAAATACTCAAGCACATAGCTGGAACAAGGTGCACAACAGCTGTGAAGCATAAGTGTGGGCACTTTATCTTCGGCTTTGAGCTTTGAGATAAGGCTGTCCATTTCTTTTTGAAAATTTCTGTTTATCATAACTTTTATTTAATCCATTCCGGTAATAATTCCAAAAAGCTCTTCGGTGTCGGCGGCGATATATTTTGCGCCTGTGGAAATAAGTTCTTCTTTATCACGGAATCCCCAAAGAACTCCAATCATATCAACATCGGCATTCTTTGCTGTAATAACATCCACATCGCTGTCACCGATATAAACACATTCCTCTTTGCTGTATCCCAGAAGCTCCAGAAGCTTTTTTACTCCTTCGCCGTCCGGCTTGCGCTTTATTCCCTCCTGCTGACCCCATGCGGCATCAAATGTGTGAGAAGGAAAGCATTTTTCGAGAATTGCGCCAACAAATCTGTGGGCTTTGTTAGAGAGCACTGCTGTGGCATAACCCTTTGCCTTTAGTTTATAAAGCAAATCTGCAACACCATCATAAGCTACAGTTTTATCATTACAATGCTTCTCGTAAAGAGAATCGAAGTCTTTTCTTATGAGCTTATAGAGTTCATCATTGTTTCCTTGTTCTCTCATAGAAGTACGGAGAAGGTTCTCGATACCGTTGCCCACGAAGGTGTAATATTCTTTTAACGAATTTTGAGGTAAGTTTGCATTGCTAAGTGCCATATTAACGCAATCTTTCAAGTCGTATATTGAATTAACAAGGGTACCGTCAAGGTCAAAAATAACTATCCTCTTCAAAAGAAATCCCTCCGTATGTTTCTTATGTAGAATATTAGATTAAAATCCCTTTTCTTGCTCCATAAGGATTGCTCTGCAGGGTGCGGCTTCGGAATCGGAAAGCTTTAAAGGAAACGCACAGAGAGTATATTCTCCGTCTTTTATTCCCTTAAGGTCAAGCCCCTCCAGTATAGCAACGCCTTTTCGGGCAAGCTCCAAATGCACACGCATTTCGTCAAAGTTTGTAGACAGACAAAGTCCGTCTGTACCAACAAGAACTATACCGCTGTCTGCAATAACAACTGCGGCACTCTGGGATATATAAGCTTCTCCGTCACCGTGGAGGATAAGTCGTTTTTTACAATAAGGCAGGAGCTTTTCCATATCTTCACCCGTGAGTATTCCCTTGATAGTAACTACCGTACACTTGCCATAAAAGGTAGAAAGCCGCATATCGCCTATTTTCTGACCATCTTCATCAAAATGGAAGGGTGCGTCAATATGGGTTGCGTTATGACTGCACATAGAAAACTGTGAGAGATTATATTCATCCCCTGAATCTAAGCTTTTTATGTATTCATGCTTTGGTGCAGGGTCGCCGTCGTAAACCTTGGCTGTAAGAATATCTGTAGAAATATCGTAGAGTAGCATAACCTCTCCTCCTCAAATATAAATATAGTATTATTTTAAGGAATAATGCAAATCTTGTCAATATTTTGCATATTCTTTGTATCAAATAAAAACACAGCAAAAGGGACAGACTCTCGTCTGTCCCTTTCCGCTATAAAGTTCTGAATATAACTTTACTTAATTATTTAACATCTGCAGCAGATGCATACCACTTGCCTGTTGCGAGGTCGAAATACTGACCTGCCTGGAAGGTAAGGTCTGCTGTCTGGGATGAGCCATTGTTAAAGATGACTGATCCATGATTCTGTGCGAATGTGATGGAGTAAATATCGGAGCCGTTGGCTGCCTTTTCGCCTGTCTTTGTCATAGCTGTGCCGGGCCAGCCTGCATCACCGGGATTCCATACATAAGCATTGATTTTAGACCAATTGTTGGAGTTTACACAGTAAATTGTGTAGCCTGTGGGAGCCTCAGCAGAAATATCGCTGAGCTTTGCATACCACTTGCCTGTTGCATAGTCATAGTACTGACCTGCCTGGAAAGTAAGGTCTGATGTCTGAGATGAACCATTGTTAAAGATGATGTTGCTGTAGGTCTGAGTATATGTCATTGAATATACATCAGCACCGTTGGGAGCCTTCTCGCTTGTCTTGGTCATTGCTGCACCGGGCCAAGCTGCTGCCTCGGGAGACCATGCATAAGCATTAACCTTGGACCACTTGCCGGAGTTTACAAAGTAAACTGTGATTGCAGGTGTCTCGGGCTCTGCTTCAGTAGTAGTTGTGGGAACAACAACCTCTGCTACTGTTGTAGTTGTTACAGGAGCTTCTGTTGTGGTAACTGCAACTGTAGTTGTAGCCTCAGCTGTTGTGGGATCAACAGGTGTTGAGGGTACATACTCGTATGTTGCATAGGGCCAATACTTAGAACCCTTGTCCTCAAGGTAGAAGCCTGTGTTGTTCTCAAACTCTGCGTTGGGGATGTTATCTGTACGGTTGTTTGTAGCTGTACCGTCAGAGAACTTGATGTAATCAATATCTGCAGGAACTACTGCACTGTAAACATCCTGACCGTAGCCGTTTACCTCTACAAAGGTCATCTTTGTACCGGGATATGCACCGAGAGGCTCACCTGTGGAAGTCTCACCTGCTACGCCGTAGAAGCCATAGATGTATGCGCCTTCCCAACCCTTATTGTTGGTGAAGTAGATTGTGTATGTTGCAGGTGCAGGAGCCTCTGTTGTAGTGGTAGGCTCTGTTACAGCTTCTGCTGTTGTGGTTGTAGGCTCAACTACTGCTGTAGTTGTTGTAGTAGGCTCAACAACCTCTGCCTCTGTAGTAGTTGTGGGAACAACAACCTCTGCTGCTGTTGTAGTTGTTACAGGAGCTTCTGTTGTGGTAACTGCAACTGTAGTTGTAGCCTCTGCTGTTGTTGTAGGATCAACAGGTGTTGAGGGTACATACTCGTATGTTGCATAGGGCCAATACTTAGAACCCTTGTCCTCAAGGTAGAAGCCTGTGTTGTTCTCAAACTCTGCGTTAGGAATGTTATCTGTACGGTTGTTTGTAGCTGTACCGTCAGAGAACTTGATGTAATCAATATCTGCGGGAACTACTGCACTGTAAACATCCTGACCGTAGCCGTTTACCTCTACAAATGTCATCTTTGTACCGGGATATATGCCGAGAGGCTCACCTGTGGAAGTCTCACCTGCTACGCCGTAGAAGCCATAGATGTATGCGCCTTCCCAACCCTTATTGTTGGTGAAGTAGATTGTGTATGTTGCAGGTGCAGGAGCCTCTGTTGTAGTGGTAGGCTCTGTTACAGCTTCTGCTGTTGTGGTTGTAGGCTCAACTACTGCTGTAGTTGTTGTAGTGGGCTCAACAACCTCTGCTTCTGTTGTGGTTGTTACAGGAGCTTCTGTTGTGGTAACTGCAACTGTAGTTGTAGCCTCTGCTGTTGTGGGATCAACAGGTGTTGCGGGTACATACTCGTATGTACCGTAAGGCCAATACTTAGAACCCTTGTCCTCAAGGTAGACGCCTGTGTTGTTCTCAAACTCTGCGTTGGGGATGTTATCTGTACGGTTGTTTGTAGCTGTACCGTCAGAGAACTTGATGTAATCAATATCTGCGGGAACTACTGCACTGTAAACATCCTGACCGTAGCCGTTCACCTCTACAAAGGTCATCTTTGTACCGGGATATGCACCGAGAGGTTCACCTGTGGAAGTCTCACCTGCTACGCCGTAGAAGCCATAGATGTATGCACCTTCCCAACCCTTATTGTTGGTGAAGTAGATTGTGTATGTTGTGGGTGCAGGAGCCTCTGTTGTAGTTGTGGGCTCTGTCACAGCCTCTGCTGTTGTGGTTGTAGGCTCAACCTCATCAGATGTTGTAGGAACTACTACCTCTGCCTCTGTTGTAGTTGTTGCAACTTCGGTTGTTGTAGCCTCTGCTGTTGTTGTAGGATCAACAGGTGTTGCGGGTACATACTCGTATGTACCGTAAGGCCAGTACTTAGAGCCCTTGTCCTCAAGGTAGAAGCCTGTGTTGTTCTCAAACTCTGCGTTGGGAATGTTATCTGTACGGTTGTTTGTAGCTGTACCGTCAGAGAACTTGATATAATCAATATCTGCGGGAACTACTGCGCTGTAAATATCCTGACCGTAGCCGTTTACCTCTACAAAGGTCATCTTTGTACCGGGATATGCACCGAGAGGCTCACCTGTGGAAGTCTCACCTGCTACGCCGTAGAAGCCATAGATGTATGCACCTTCCCAACCCTTGTTGTTGGTGAAGTAGATTGTGTATGTTGTGGGTGCAGGAGCCTCTGTTGTAGTTGTAAGCTCTGTTACAACCTCTGCTGTTGTGGTTGTAGGCTCAACCTCATCAGATGTTGTAGGAACTACTACCTCTGCCTCTGTTGTAGTTGTTGCAACTTCGGTTGTTGTAGCCTCAGCTGTTGTGGGATCAACAGGAGTTGCGGGTACATACTCGTATGTTGCATAGGGCCAGTACTTAGAACCCTTGTCCTCAAGGTAGAAGCCTGTGTTGTTCTCAAACTCTGCGTTAGGAATGTTATCTGTACGGTTGTTTGTAGCTGTACCGTCGGAGAACTTGATGTAATCAATATCTGCGGGAACTACTGCGCTGTAAATATCCTGACCGTAGCCGTTTACCTCTACAAAGGTCATCTTTGTACCGGGATATGCACCGAGAGGCTCACCTGTGGAAGTCTCACCTGCTACGCCGTAGAAGCCATAGATATATGCGCCTTCCCAACCCTTATTGTTGGTGAAGTAGATTGTGTATGTTGTGGGTGCAGGAGCCTCTGTTGTAGTTGCGGGCTCTGTCACTTCTGCTGTAGAAGTTGTAGGCTCAACCTCATCAGATGTTGTGGGAACAACTACCTCTGCCTCTGTTGTAGTTGTTGCAACTTCGGTTGTTGTAGCCTCAGCTGTTGTGGGATCAACAGGTGTTGAGGGTACATACTCGTATGTTGCATAGGGCCAATACTTAGAACCCTTGTCCTCAAGGTAGAAGCCTGTGTTGTTCTCAAACTCTGCGTTAGGAATGTTATCTGTACGGTTGTTTGTAGCTGTACCGTCAGAGAACTTGATGTAATCAATATCTGCGGGAACTACTGCACTGTAAACATCCTGACCGTAGCCGTTTACCTCTACAAATGTCATCTTTTCACCGGGATATTTAGAAGGCCAAGGAACATTTGTATCATCCTGACCGGGTACACCGTAGAAGCCGTAGATGTATACATCCTCCCAGCCCTTGTTGTTGCTGAAGTAGATTGTGTATGTTGCAGGTATAGGAGCCTCTGTTGTAGTTGTGGGATCTGTTACATCCTCTGCTGTTGTGGATGTGGGCTCTGTAACATCTTCTGCTGTGGTAGATGTGGGCTCTGTTACTTCTGTAGCAGTTGTGGATGTGGGCTCAACCTCGTCACCACTTGTGATTGCTTCGCTTGAAGAAGGCTCAATAACCTCAGTATCTGTAGTAGTTATTATCTCTACAGATGTTGTGGGAATTGAGGGTTCTTCCTGAGTTGTAGTTGTTTCCACCTCAGGAACATAAATAAGCTGGTTCACGGGCTCTAATGTCTCAAGACCTGCAACCCACTTCTGAATGGGTGTAGCATCCTTAACATTAACATTCTTATCGAAATTTACATCAGAAAGAAGCTTCTGAACTTCTGAAAGCTCAACAAGATCTGCTGCAAACTTCTGAATAAGTGTTGCATCGCGAACGTTCACTGCGTCATTCATATCAGCATCGCCGATGATACCAACGGTCTCACCCTTGATGCTTCCTTCTGTAGTGTCACCGGGAGCAACTGCATAGCCGTCAGGAACGGTATAAGCAGAAGTTGCTACCATAGACATAGAGAAGAGCATCAAAACTACCAATACGATTGACAAAAGTCTTTTTGCGTTTCTCATATAGAAATCCTCCTATAAAATTTCTTAGCATACTATGCTAACTCAAATTACATTATAACTCATAACATTGTTACTTTCAACCTATATATGCAAAATTTAGTAACATTTTTAATTTGTACTAAAATTTGCACACTAAATAGTTTGATTTTGCATTGCAAGCACTTCAAAAATAAAAATTGTAACCAAAACAGTTCCTTTGCAATATGATGTATTGTAGACAGCACAGAGCAAAGAAACACACAACAGAGAGTTCTTCTTTGCATTTGTGTCTGACACCGAAAGGAGGAACCCTGGTTATGTGCAACAACAACGGCCTTTTCGGAGGAAACTGCTGCTGGTGGATCATCATCCTGATCCTTGTTCTGTCCTGCTGTGGCGGCAACAACGGCGGTAACGATTGCAACAACGGCTGCGGCGGTTGCTGCTGATAAGCTGCAAAAAGAAGGACCCACGCTTTTGCGTGGGTCCTGTCTATACATAAAAAACTAAAATACTTTCTCCAAAAAACCGAAACCCACACCCAAAGCGCCTGACATCACAATAACCAGTATGGGATGAATTTTTTTAAGGCACAGAATAAACATAGGAATAAAAATCATAAGCGAGGTTATGAAATTGTAGCTTAAAAGCTCGCTCCATGCAAAACCTGTGGGGAAAAGTACAGCCTGACCGATTGAAACAACAGCGGCAGCGATAAGACCTATAGATACAGGCTTTAATCCGCTCATGGCACCCGTAACCAGTCTGCTCTCCTTAAACTTATTATAGAATCTTGCAATCAGCAGAATTATTATAAACGAAGGCAGCACAAGTCCCAGTGTTGCACACACCGAACCGAAAAAGCCGCCTTTTTCCACTCCTACATAGGTAGCAATATTCACTGCAAAAGGGCCGGGAGTGGACTCGCTTATAGCCACAAAATCGATGAACTCTTCAAGAGTTAGCCAGCCTCTCTCCACTACCTCGTCTTCGAGAAATGGCATCATAGCCGCACCGCCGCCAAATGTAAAGGCACCAAGTTTAAGAAAAACAAGAAAAAGCTCAAGGTAAATCATCTGCGTTCACCTGCTTTTCTTGAAATAAAATAGGATGCAAGTCCTATTGCGGCACCACAGCCGATAACCAAAAGCACCTTAACTGAGAATATTGCAACTGCAACAAAGCTTGACACAATCAGAACATACGCCAAAATACTTCTGGGACACTTCTTTATAAGTCCCCAAAGGGATTTTGCAAGAAGTGCCAACACACCTGCTCTGATACCTCTTAAAGCGAACTGCACAATTTCATTTGTCCACACTGCTTCAAGGCATACCGAAAGCAAAAGAATAATCATAAAGGAAGGAAGCACCACACCCAAGGTTGCAAAGGTTGAACCCAGTGTGCCTGCGGTCTGTGTACCTACAAAGGTTGCCGCATTGATGGCAATAGGCCCAGGTGTAGACTCGGACACAACAAGAATATCCATAAGGGTATCCTTATCTATCCACTTCTTTTTTTCAATAACCTCCCTCTCAATAAAGGGAAGCATCGCCATTCCTCCGCCGAAGGTAAAGGCACCTATCTTAAAAAAAGCAAAGAACAGTTCAAAGCATAGTTTCAGTTTATCTTTTTTTGAAAGTTTCATAAAAGCCTCTGAATAAAACTCAAAATGAGGGTCTGAAAGCAGACCCTCATATATTATTTACAGATAGTATTATCAGTTTTTCTCCGCTTTAAGTTTTTCTGCACGATATTTTTCCATATCCTTTGCACGAATCTCAATTCTGCGGATTTTACCCGAGAAGGTCTTGGGCAGAGCATCAAAATACTCAATCATTCTGGGATATTTGTAAGGAGCCGTGTTCTGCTTAACATACTCTTTAAGCTCTGCGGAAAGCTCCTCAGAGGGAGTATAGCCGGGACGAAGAACAAGGTTAGCCTTAACAATCTGTCCTCTTGTTTCGTGAGGATAAGCAGTAACTGCAGCTTCGAGTACTGCAGGATGCTCCAAAAGCACAGACTCAACCTCAAAGGGTCCGATACGATAACCCGAAGACTTAATAACATCGTCGTTTCTGCCGACATAATGAAATAGTCCATCCTCGTCCATATATGCAACGTCGCCGGTATGGTAGTAACCACTGTACCATTTTTCCTTTGTATCTTCCTTGCTCCAGTTGTAACTGCAGAGAAGACCGCGGGGTCTTGTTGCAAGAGTGGGAGCCTTGATACAGATTTCGCCTGTGATACCCTGACGGCATTCCTCACCGTCTGCATCCAGAATTTTAATATCATAACCGGGAACAGGTCTGCCCATTGAACCGGGAACTGGCTTGCTCCAGGGGTAGAGTGTACCAACGCAGATAGGAGTTTCACTCTGACCGAAGCCCTCGTGAATCTCAAGACCTGTAAGCTCCTTCCAATTCTCGAAAACATCTGCAGGAAGGGCCTCACCTGCTGTACAGCAATGCTGTATAGAAGAAAGGTCGTAGGATTTAACATCCTCCTGCAGAAGAAAACGATACATTGTAGGGGGTACACAGAAGGTAGTAACCTGATATTTCTCCAGTTTCTCTAAAATATCCTTAGCACAAAAACGCTCGAAATCATAAACCATAATGGCGGTTTCGCCGAACCACTGACCATAGAGCTTACCCCATACAGACTTCATCCAGCCTGTGTCGGAAATTGTGAAGTGCATACCGCCATCCACAACTCTGTGCCAGAAAAGACCTGTCATAATGTGTCCCAAGGGATAAGAGAAATCGTGAATAATCATCTTGGGGTAGCCTGTAGTACCGGAAGAAAAGCACATCATCATAGGGTCTGTTGCCTTTGTGGCAGTCTTGCCTGTGGGACGCTTCCACTCATCAGAAGCTGCCTCAAGACCTGCCTCAAAGTCAATCCAGCCCTTGCCTGCACATTTATGCTCTGTTACCATCTTGAGTCGCACGGTTTCGTACTGACCCTCGCCTGCATCGAAGTTTTCGGTACATTTGCCGTGGCCTGTAAGAAGAATTGCATCAATTCTGCCTACATTACAGCGATAAATATACTCACCGGTTTTGAGCATATCGTTTGCTTGTACTACAACCGCACCAATCTTGTGAAGTCCCAAAAGCACTACCCAGAAGAGATAGCTTCTTCTGAGGATAAGAAGAACTCTGTCACCCTTCTTGATACCCAAAGACTTCAGATAGTTTGCGGCTTTATTTGAGAGGAGCATCATATCACGGAAAGTAAAACGCTTTTCCTCATCATTTGCAGATATGTAAAGAAGTGCCAGCTTATCGGGCTTTGTAGTACCCAATTCATCAATTACATCATAAGCAAAATTAAAATTGTCGTTCCATGTAAGTTTATAGTTTTCACGACAATCCTCAAGAGAAGTAAAAGACTCTCTTGACCTGCCTGTATATTTTTCGTATATTGCCATTCCTTAATCTCCCGATAAATTACTTAATTACAATAGCAAGGAATTTAAGGGGTTTATCCCCGATTGCCTTGAAAGAGTGTGCCTTGCCGGAATCGAAGTAAATGCTGTCGCCTTTTGTGAGTTCGTAAGAAATATCGCCGATATAGAACTTCATTGTACCGGAAAGAATGTAGTCAAACTCCTGACCCTCGTGCTCGTGCATCACAGGTGTCTTCTTGGAAGGCTGTGTGGTAACGATCATAGGCTCTGCCTTCTTACCGCGGAAAGTAAAAGCAAGGTGAGAGTAATCGTAAGAATCGTTACGGCTTACCTCAATACCCTGGTCCTTCTTGGTAACAACACAGGTTGAGAGTTTGGGAGAATCGCCGCTCATAATATCCACGACTTCCACACCCAGAATATTTGCAGCATTGTAAAGGAAGCTGAAGGAATAGTCTAAGAGACCTTCTTCATAAGCACGATACTCCTCCACAGACATACCCATCTGGCGTGCCATATCCTCTGCGGTAATATCGCAGATGTCACGGAGTTCTTCAAGTCTTGTGCCGATTTCTTTTAATTGTTCAGTCATGACGGTGTCTCCTTTTCTTTAAATAGGATAGCAAAATCCAATTGCTTTAAATTAAATTATAACACAAACTTTTCGGTTTGTCATCACTCAGCATAGTTAAATCCCAGCTCAAGAGCCTTCTTGTTGGAATCAAAAAGGTGCTGTTTGGAAGCAGGAACAACCTTCTGAAGAGCACGCTCAATATTCTCAAAAGGAATAATGCCGCTCTTCTTGATAACATAGCCTATCATAATCATATTTGCAAGACCTGTAAGGCCCTCATCGTTTGCCATTTTGGTAGCAGGGATATAATAAGCCTCTACATCGGTACGGTTTACCTTTCTGTCGATAAGTGCACTGTCAACAAAAATCTGACCGCCCGCACATGTAGCATCCTCGTATTTATCCAGAGAAGGCATATTCATAACCATAAGGATGTCGGGATTGGAAACGATGGGTGAACCAACGGGAATATCGGAAATGATAACGGAGCAGTTAGCAGTACCGCCACGCATCTCGGGACCGTAAGAAGGAAGCCAGCTTACGCACTTGTCCTCAAGAAGTCCCTCATAAGCCAAAAATTTACCGCAGAAGAGGATACCCTGTCCGCCGAAGCCTGCAATAAGCATATTCTTTGTCATAGTCTTAACCCTCCTGTGCGAATCTATCCTTATATACACCCAGAGGATAATAAGGAAGCATATTCTCTTCAAGCCACTTGAGAGCATTCTGAGGAGTCATACCCCAGTTTGTAGGACAGGTAGAAACGACCTCGATAAGAGAGAATCCCTTGCCCTCTACCTGATACTGAAATGCCTTTTTAATAGCCTTCTTTGCAGCCTTAACATTCTTAACGTTGTTAACTGCAACTCTCTCAAGGTATGTAGCACCGTCCACATTGGAGAGGAGCTCACAAACTTTTAAGGGGAAACCTACAGTCTGTGTATCTCTGCCGTAAGGAGAGGTCTGTGTAACCTGACCGGGAAGAGTTGTGGGAGCCATCTGACCGCCTGTCATACCATAGATAGCATTGTTTACGAAGATAATGGTGATGTTCTCATTTCTTGCTGCGGAGTGTACTGTTTCTGCAGTACCGATAGCCGCAAGGTCGCCGTCACCCTGATATGTGAAAACAATATTCTCGGGGTTAGCGCGCTTTACACCTGTTGCAACAGCAGGAGCTCTGCCGTGTGCAGCCTGTACCATATCAATATCAAAATAATCATAAGCCATAACGGAGCAACCAACGGGAGCAATACCGATTGTTTTGCCCTGAATACCCAGCTCATCAATAGCCTCTGCTACGAGACGGTGAATAATGCCGTGTGTACAGCCGGGGCAGTAGTGAAGAACTGCGTCTGTAAGTGCCTTAGGCTTTTCAAATACAACTGCCATTAGTTGTTACCTCCTTTTTGAGCTTCTTCAATCTTTGCAAGTACCTCTTCGGGAGTCATAATCATACCGCCTGTACGGTTGCAAAGATATACGGGTTTAGTGCATTCGGTTGCCAGCTTGATGTCTTCAATCATTTGACCCATATTGAGTTCAACGCTGATGAAGCTATTTACTCTGTCAGCAATTGCACGCATTTCTTTCTTGGGGAAGGGCCAGAGAGTGATGGGACGCATCATACCAACCTTGATGCCCTTTGCTCTTGCCATATCAATAGCATTCTTGGAAATTCTTGCGGCAATACCGAAAGCTACGATACAAATATCTGCATCGTCCATCATATATTCCTCGTACATTACCTCGTTCTCTTCGATGTATCTGTACTTCTCGTATCTTTCAAAGTTCTTAACTTCCAGCTCCTCGGGTTTAAGGAAGAGGGAGTTTACAATGTTGTGGCTTCTCTCGCAGTTTGTACCTGTAACTGCCCAGGACTTATCGTACTCTGTAACCTCACCCATATCAAGAGATACAGGCTCCATCATCTGACCCATTGTACCGTCAGCCAAAAGCATAACAGTCATACGATACTTATCAGCAAGGTCAAAGCCCTTGAAGGTCATAGATACCATTTCCTGAACGGAAGCAGGTGCAAGCACCAGCATGTGATAGTCGCCGTGGGAGGTACCCTTTACAGCCTGAAAATAGTCAGACTGAGAAGGCTGAATACCGCCAAGACCGGGGCCGCCACGCTGAACGTTTACAACAAATGCAGGAAGGTCACAGCCTGCAAGGTAAGAAAGACCCTCCCCCTTAAGAGAGATACCGGGGCTGGAGCTTGATGTCATAGCTCTTTTACCTGCAGATGCAACGCCGATTACCATATTGATAGCAGAAACTTCACTCTCTGCCTGTAAGAATGTACCGCCGATTTTGGGCATTCTCTTTGCCATATAAGCGGCAATTTCAGTCTGAGGGGTAATGGGATAGCCCAGATAATGACGGCAACCTGCCATAATAGCAGCTTCTGCCAGAGCTTCGTTACCCTTCATCAAAACTTTTTCACTCATATACTCTTCCTCCTTACTTCTCAACAGTAATTACACAGTCGGGACACATTGTTGCACAGAAAGCACAACCGATGCATTTTTCCTCGTCTGTTACAATTGCGGGATGATAACCCTTCTGATTGATTTCATCAGAAAGTGCAACTATTCCCTTGGGGCAAGCGCCAACACAAAGTGCACAGCCCTTACAACGATTTCTATCGAATGTTACCTTTGCCATATCGATTCCTCCATTAATTCCATACCCTTTCCTGCAGGGTAAGAGGTATTAGATTTTTGTAGTTTTCTGAAAGCTCACAGTATATTTTATCCCAAACTGCAGTAAAACGCAAGGGAAGATTTGTTGCTTTCTCAATTTCCTCAATAAAAGGGAATGAGCTTACCACATCTTCTTTAGTGGTAAGCACCCCGATATTTGAGTTATTAACTATTCCTGTAAAGGGTATTCCTGCTGCCGCTTCAATATCGGCTTTCATTTCGAGGACATCCTCCACAGTTCGTGTTAAGGGGCGGTACATATTGACAACCATAAGCATTTCATAGTCGCCTTTGAGTATGCCCTCGCGGTATCTGCCCAGAGCATAAGCTCCTCTGTCGTCGCCGCCCACATCGCAGACTGCATACACACTCTCATCGTCGATTATTGCATAAGCCTCTGCAGGAAGTGCAGGTAAATCCACATTGGAATTTGCAAAAGGAGAAGAAATCATCCTGATACCCTTGCTCTCCAATATATCCGTGCTATCCTTTGCTCTGTAATAAGGATTGACAATATCCAAATCAGCAAGAGCAACTTCTCTGCCTGTTTGCTCTTTAATAAGGGTGGCATAGTTTACCGCTATATTCGTTTTGCCCGAGCCGTAATGCCCTGCAAAAATTGTAATTCTTTTAAAGTCCTTTATCATACAAGTGTAACCCAGCCGAACTCATCAGCTACTGTACCGTTCTGGATACCTGTAACTGTGTCGTAGAGTTTCTGTGAAAGCTCACCGATGGAACCGTCACCGATGGTCATAACATCATCTTTGTAGCGGAGAGTTCCAACAGGAGAGATAACAGCCGCAGTACCTGTGCCGAATACCTCTTCAAGCTTGCCTGTGTTCTGAGCTTCAATAAGCTCGTCTACAGAAATTTTTCTCTCCTCTACCTCGTAGCCCCAGCTCTTGCAGAGTGTTACAACGGAGTTACGTGTAATACCGGGAAGGATTGAGCCTGAGAGGGCAGGAGTAACAACCTTGCCGTCAATCTTGAAAAAGATGTTCATAGCGCCAACTTCTTCGATGTACTTTCTCTCAACACCGTCAAGCCAGAGAACCTGACTGTAACCGCCGTCGTGAGCCTTAACCTGAGCTGCAAGGGAAGCTGCATAGTTACCGCCTGTCTTTGCAAAGCCGATACCGCCGCGAACAGCACGAACATAGTCATCCTCAATCCAGATGCCAACAGGAGCAAGACCGCTTGCATAGTAAGCACCTGAGGGAGAAAGGATAATCATAAACATATAGGTCTTACTGGGAGCAACACCGAGGAAATCGTCTGTTGCAATAATGAAAGGACGGATGTAAAGAGATGTGCCTGCTGCCTTGGGAATCCAGTCAGCGTCAACCTTTACCAGAGCCTTAACTGCCTCAACAAAGTCCTCTTCGGGAAGCTGAGGAATGCAAAGACGCTCGTTAGTAGCGTTTGTTCTCTTTGCGTTCATATCAGGGCGGAAAAGTCTGGGTTCGCCTGAGGCACCTCTGTATGCCTTGAGGCCCTCGAACATTTCCTGACCATAGTGGAATACCATAGCCGCAGGAGAAAGGGAGATGTTCTCATAAGGAACAATTCTTGCATCATGCCAACCCTTGCCCTCTGTGTAGTTCATAATAAACATATGGTCTGTAAAGATTTTACCGAAACCGAGCTTTGACTCGTCTGCGGGTTTCTCTTTAGGTGTAGTGGTTTTTGTGATTTTAATGTCCAACATATCTGACACTCCTTTTTATGTAATGAATATTTAAGCTGTTTCAATCTCTGCCGCTTTTGAGAGATTGTATTTTTTAACTGCATCTTCACGCATTTTATATTTAAGGATTTTACCTGCTGCATTCATCGGGAAACTATCCACAAAATCGATATATCTGGGAACCTTATGGCGTGCCATGTGGTCAAGAACATATTTTTTGAGTTCTTCCACAGTCATCTCCTCGTTTTCTTTGAGGATTACACATGCCATAATCTCTTCGCCGTACTGCTCATCAGGAACACCGATAACCTGTACGTCTGATACCTTGGGATGAGTGTAAATAAACTCCTCAATCTCTTTAGGATAAATATTCTCACCGCCGCGGATAATCATATCTTTAAGTCTGCCGGTAATACGGAAGTTGCCCTCGGGAGTTCTGCAGGCAAGGTCGCCTGTATGAAGCCAGCCGTCAGCATCTATAGCCGCATCGGTAGCCTGAGGCATTTTGTAGTAGCCCTTCATAATATTGTAGCCTCTTGCTACAAATTCGCCGTTTTCACCGTCGGGAAGCTCCTCCCCTGTTTCAGGATCTACAATCTTACATTCAATCTTTGGCAAAGGTCCGCCAACGGTAGAAACTCTAACCTCAAGAGGATCATCTGCGCTGCTCATGGTACATCCGGGAGAAGCCTCGGTCTGTCCGTAAACAATGGTTATTTCCTTCATATTCATCTTATCAACAACATCCTGCATAACAGCAATGGGACAAGGTGAGCCTGCCATAATACCTGTTCTCATGTGAGAGAAGTCGGTTTTCCCGAAGTCGTCGTGCTCTAAAAGTGCAATAAACATTGTGGGAACACCATGGAAGCAGGTAATTCTCTCGTTATTGATACAAGCAAGTGAATTCTTGGGTGAGAAGTAAGGTATGGGTGACATTGTAACGCCGTGGGTCATAGCCGCTGTCATAGAAAGCACCATACCGAAGCAATGGAACATGGGAACCTGAATCATCATTCTGTCAGCGGTGGAAAGATCCATTCTGTCACCGATGCATTTACCATTGTTGAGGAAGTTGTAGTGAGTAAGCATTACGCCCTTGGGGAAGCCTGTAGTACCCGAGGTATACTGCATATTACCTACATCGTGTGGATCTACCATAGAGGCTCTGCGTCTTACCTCTTCGAGAGGTGTCTTTGAGGCAAATTTAAGGGACTGCTCCCAAGTCAGCGCACCCTTTGTCTCACATCCTACCGTAATTACATTACGCAGGAAAGGAAGACGTCTGCAGTGCATGGGCTCACCGGGTGTTGTGTTTGCAAGCTCGGGACAAAGCTCATTAACAATGTCAACATAGCTTGCATCCTTTGAACCCTCAATCATAACAAGTGTATGGGTATCGGACTGGCGGAGAAGATACTCTGCCTCGTGAATTTTATATGCGGTATTAACCGTTACAAGAACAGCGCCGATTTTTGTTGTTGCCCAGAAGGTGATAAACCACTGGGGTACATTGGTTGCCCAGATGGCAACCTTATCGCCGCTCTTGACTCCCAGAGAAATAAGGACTCGTGCAAACTCATCCACATCATCTCGAAACTGTGTATATGTACGGGTATAGTCAAGGGTTGTATAACGGAAAGCATACTGGTCAGGGAAATGCTCGCATATTTTATCAAGCATCTGTGAGCAGGTAAGGTTAATGAGGGTTTCTTTCTTCCAGATAAACTTACCTGTTTTTGTCTTGTTGTCGTAAAGCTGTGTTTCTGTATTTGCAGATGCATCGAAACGGCTCATATAATTTATAAAATGAGGGAACACAATACCTGCGTCTCCGATTTCCTCAATCCAGGAAGGAATCCACTCAAAAGAAACAAAGCCCTCGTAGTTGATAGAAGTAAGTGCAAACATCATTTTATCGATAGGCATATCACCCTCACCCATAAGACGGTAGGAGGTTTTGCCATCAACCGAAACAGAGTCTTTGATGTGAACGTGCTTTATATATGCACCCAAATTGGTAATTGTCTGCTCGGGGGCTTCGCCATTGTCACGATAAGGGTGGCTCATATCCCAGAGTGCCGCTACATTGTCGCAGGCAAAGGAATTGAGCAAATCACGGAGTCTTGCAGTATCTGCATAAACACCGACGGTTTCCACCAGCATAGAAACCTTTTGTTTTTCTGCTTCCTCCAGGCAAGCACGAAGCACAGCCTCGGAAAACTCGTCTGCATTTTCACTGCTGTATCCTGCATGAACACGGACATAAGGACAATGAAGGGCATTTGCAAGCTTCAACTGATTTTTGATTTCTTCTATGTTTTCTTCCTTTTTTGAAGCATCTGCAATATCACACAATGCGTCAATGCAAGGAATTGTAAGCTCTAAATTAGAGAGGTTTCTGACAGTCCTGCTTATATTTTCTTCTCGGAGGGGACCGTTTACTCCATAGTAGATACTTCTTGAGGTATCATGGATCTCAAAGCCCTTGAATCCCAGGTCCTTTGCCATGGAATAAAAATCTTCCCAGGAAAACCCGCTCCAACCGTTAGTTGAAAAGGATAAATTCATTTTTAGTTCTCCCCGTAAACAATTTTATTGAGAGCATTAAGGTAAGCTCTGATTGTAGCGCCGATAATATCGGTAGAGATGCCTCTGCCCGAGTAGAGTGTACCGTCTGCACGAAGCTTAATAAGTGCTTCGCCCATAGCCTCTCTGCCCTCGGTAACAGACTGAATCTGGAAGTCATCCAGTTCATAGTGGAAACCTACAATCTGCTCAAGTGCCAAAAGTGCGGCATCAATAGGGCCGTCACCTGTGGAAAGACCGGTGAAATTTTTGCCCTGCTTCTCTACAACAATGTTTGCTGTAGGACTTATTATATTACCTGAATTTACAACATAGCTTACAAGCTTGTATGTGGGAGGCACCTGCAGAGCAGAAGCGGCTACAATGGCCTCCAGCTCTTTTGCTCCAACCTGTTTTTTCTTCGCAGTATTCTGGAATGCCTCAAACACCTTTGCCATATCATCATCGGAAAGTGTGTAGCCCAAAGCCTTGACTGCATTGCTGACCGCTGTAATATCAGAGCTTGAGTCAAGCTTAATATCGGTATCTGCAACTGCTGAAACAGGTGCATCAAAGGGAGTTGTTTCGGAACGCTTTGTTTTAACGATAGTTTTAATCTGCTTTGCAGTACGGGAAAGCTCTGTAACGTTCACACCACACTCCACACCGATGCTCTCGCCTCGGGTACGGATAAGGTGAACGCCATTTTCAAGATTAGGCAAATTTGTTCTTGTTACAGTAGCCTTTACCTCCTGAGCACCGCTCTTGACAGCGGTAACCGCGCAGGCATCAGCCATTCCAAGCTCGCTCATGCAATTAACAGAAAGTGTTACATCCTTAAGCACAGGAACCGCATCATAAAGGTCTGAAATAAAGTGCTTATACTCATCGGGGAGTTGCTGACCTGCTGTGTCACATACTGTGATTGTTGTTGCACCTGCCTTGATAGCAGTATCTATAGCCTTAGCAAGAAAATCCTTTTCGCTTCTTGTAGCGTCCTGTGCACAGAACTCAACATCCTCGCAGAGTTCTTTACAAAGAGAAACTGTTTTCTCTATGATTTCAAGCATCTTTGCAGGCTTGCATTTGCAAAGATACTCCATCTGTACTGTTGAGGTAGGAAGGGAGACCACAAGTCTTTTCTTCTTTGCGCCCATAATTGCCTGCCAAGCAGTCTTAATGCTCTCCTGTGTTGTGCCGACACAAACGCTGAGGGTACTGTTCTTTAGCAGTGATGCAACAGTTTTTAGGAGCAGAGAATCTGCTGCCTCATTTTCAATAGCAGGCATCTCGATAACATCAACGCAAACTCTGTCAAGTAGCTTTGCAATCTCAATCTTCTCTTTAAAGCTGAGAGTTGCGCCTGAAACTCGTGTGCCTTCTTTAAGTGTCACATCTGCAATTCTTACTGTTTTCATAACAGTATCCTCCTTTTTGGAAAAATAAAATAAAAATACAAAACGCCCTGAAGCACATATATGCTTCAGGGACGATAATAAACACCGCGGTACCACCCGGATTGCTGTATAACAAAATACAGCCACTCAAAATCCTTTAACGGAGATTATCCGGAATTACCTACTTATTTTCAGAAATTCTGCTCGGGAACGAGATGCAGATTCTCGGTGTATCGGCTTACAGCAACCGCCGACTCTCTTTGACACCTTCCAAAGTGCAATTTTCCGTCATTGCATTTAATACTTATATATATGTAAAAACAAAAAGATTAGTACTTATAATACAACAACTACAGAGCATTTGTCAAGTTTTTTTGAAACACCTTCGAATTTTTCGCAATAATCTCCATATTTGACTATCAGCAACAAATCACAAAGGAATTTCTTATATATTTTGACTATCAAATCAGTGGTGTAAAACACCTCTGGAGGATTTTCTTTCCTCGGGTTTGATTTCGCCTGCTTTGGTAAGAGCAATCTTTGTAAGAAGAGGACCTACAAGCTCGTAAATCATTACAGAGAAAAGTGTGATATTTGTAATTGTTGCACCTTGCTCGGGCAGTGTTGTCTGTGCAATAAGTGTCATACCAAGTGCAACACCTGCCTGGGGAAAGAGTGTGATACCAAGGTACTTCTGTACTGTGGGTTCGCAGTGAGTAATCTTTGCGCTGATACCTGCACCATAGTACTTACCAAGACATCTGAATATAATGTATACAACACCCACCAGAACCATAGTCCACTGTGTGAATATATCAAGCTGAAGCTCTGCACCGCTTAGTACAAAGAAGAGTGCAAACAGAGGGCCGGTCCAGCGGTCAAGTCTGTCCATAAGCTCTTCGGAAAAATCGCACATATTGCAGAATACTGTACCCATCATCATAAGAAGAAGGAGTGAGGAGAATCCGCAATGCACGGGACCGATATTGAACTTAAGCTTGGAAATCGCAACACCCATAAGCACATAAGCAACTGTAATTGAGAGTCGCTTGCTTCTTGAGTGGAAGAACTTTTCTGTAAATGAAAGCAATGCACCGAAAACCGCACCTGCTGCAATAGAAAGGATAATCTCTGCCAAAGGCTCAACAGCTATAGAGAGCACATCCATATGGCCTACGTTAATAGCATTTGCCGCACCGAGAGATACCGCAAACACAATAAGTCCAACTGCGTCATCAATTGCAACTACAGGCAGAAGCATCTGTGTAACAGGGCCCTTTGCCTTGTACTGACGGACAACCATAAGGGTAGCCGCAGGTGCTGTTGCGGAAGCAATAGCACCCAAAGTCAGTGCTGTGGGAATATCTATAACATCGGGCATAAGGAATGAAAGTCCGATAAGAGCACCATCAACAAGTATGGTAGCAGCTACTGCACCGAAAATCGCAATAATAACCGCTTTTTTACCTATATGCTTGAGTGTAGAAAGTCTGAATTCGTTTCCGATTGTAAAAGCTATGAAGCCGAGAGCCGCCTCGGAAAGAATCTTAAACGCTTCTACATTTTCATTAGAGATAAAGCCGAGTCCCTCTACTCCAAGCTGTCCCAGACAATAGGGGCCTACAAGAATACCTGCAACAAGATAACCTGTAACCGCAGGAAGGCCTAAAGGCTTACAAACTCGTGTCATCATAAGACCTGCAAAAAGGGCTATGGAAAGACTAAGTAAAACTTCCATTTCATTCACCTTTACATTTAGATTTTTGCTCAAAATACTTTTGAAGCGTTCCAATAATATACCTATGCAAAACCTTTGTCAATGGATAATGGAACTTTTGAGCAAAACGATAAGCGGACACCCGAAAACAGTGTCCGCTTTTGTATATGTTTATGGTTTGTTCACAATTAGGTTCTGTCAACAGCCGCCGCAAAAAGACTTCGCAGACGAATTTTAACAGCACCCATATTGGAAATTTCGTCTATCTTAATCTGGGTGTAAATCTTGCCCTTTTCTTCAATAATAGAACGAACCTCGTCCGTTGTCACCGCATCAACTCCGCATCCGAAAGAAACAAGCTGAATAAGATTTATGGAAAGGTCACGGGGATATTCTGCCACATATTTTGCCGCCGCATAAAGTCTTGCGTGATATGTCCACTGATTTCGAACAGATGCTCTGAAGGGCTTAACCTTATGGCTTACACTATCCTCTGTAAGCACAACCGCACCCAAATTACAGATAAGCTCATCTATGCCGTGGTTGATTTCGGGGTCAAGATGATAAGGTCTGCCACAGAGCACAATAACAGGAAGTCCTTTTCTTTTGGCAAGTTCTAAGAACTCCTCGCCCTTTTTACGAACATTCTCCATATAAGAGGCATATTCGCTGTAGGCACTTTCGCTTGCTTTGTGTATCTGTGCTTTTGAAAAATCACCAAGATGCTTTGAAAGAATGGGAGCAATATGCTTTTCAAACTCCTTTTTATCGTGAACACCGATAAAGTCACAGATATACTTTGTACCCTCAAGTGCTTTAACATTAGCCTCGATTACCTGAGGATAATAAGCAACAACAGGACAGTTAAAGTGGTTATCTCCCTTACCCTCGTCAAAGTTATAAGACATACCGGGGTAGAAAATTGCATCTACATTCATACTGAGAAGCTCCTCAATATGCCCGTGAAGAAGCTTTGCAGGGTAACAAACAGTATCCGAAGGAATAGTATGCTGACCCTCAAGATAAATCTTTCTGTTTGACACAGGAGAAGTCTTTACATTAAAGCCCAACTCCCTGAAGAAAGTTGCCCAGAAAGGAAGCAACTCATACATATTAAGCCCCATAGGCAGACCTATGGTCTTTTTGCTTTTATCGGGCTTAACATCTGCATAAGACTCAAGAAGTCTGTTTTTGTATGCATAGAGATTAAATCTTTCTTTTACCTTTGTGCTGTCAATAGGCTTATCGCAACGATTACCTGCGATATACCTCTCTCCGTCGGAGAAAGTATTTATTGTAAGTCTGCAACGATTGGTACAGCCTTTGCAGGTAATTGCCTTTACGTTGTATGAAAAACGTTTTAATTCCTCTTTGGAAATAATGTTACTCATCATACACTCTTTGCACTTGGATTTGGCAAAGAGTGCCGCACCATAAGCTCCCATAACAGCAGAATATTCGGGGCGGATAACATCGTGGCCTATCTCCTGCTCAAAGGAGCGGAGTACCGCATTATTGAGGAAGGTACCTCCCTGCACAACAATATTTTTACCAAGTTCCTCGGCACTTGCACAACGGATAACTTTATAGAGTGCATTCTTAACAACACTTATGGAAAGTCCTGCAGAGATATTCTCTACCGTTGCTCCGTCCTTCTGTGCCTGCTTAACAGAACTGTTCATAAATACTGTACAGCGAGAGCCCAAATCAACGGGTCTGTCCGCATAAAGACCAAGATTTGCAAAATCCTCAATGGAATATCCCAGAGCCGCCGCAAAGGTCTGCAAAAAGGACCCGCAACCCGAAGAGCAGGCTTCATTGAGGAAGATATTATCAATCGCACCGCCGCGGATTTTAAAGCATTTTATGTCTTGACCGCCGATATCCAGAATAAAGTCCACATCGGGCTTAAACTTCTTTGCAGCTGTGTAATGTGCAATAGTCTCAACAATACCATGGTCAATATGGAAAGCACTTCTGATTATATCCTCACCATAGCCTGTAACCGCAGACTGTCTGATTTTTATTTCGGGATAATCTCTGTAAAGCTTCTCAAGATAGTCCCTTACAATCTCAACAGGTTTACCATCGTTTCTGCAATAAAGAGGACGAAAAATATTACCGTCATCGTCACACATCAGGATTTTAACAGTAGTGGAGCCTGCATCAATACCCAAATACATATTGTCTGCAGGAGCATCAATATTCTTTATACCCTCTGAAGCAGATTTATGACGTTTAATAAAAGCCTCATACTCCTCTTCGCTTGTAAAGAGCGGTTCACAACTGTTGTAACCTGCAGAGCTGCTGTAATTACCTATCTTCTCCGACAGCTCCTTTAAGTCGTAAGGGTCGCTTTTATCAGAAACAGCCGCTCCGTATGCAACAAAATAAAGAGAATTTTCAGGACAAGCACCATGGGTTTTAAGTACGTCGTCAAAAGCCAGACGAAGCTCTGATAAAAACGTTAAGGGACCGCCAAGATAAAGAATATTTCCCTTTATCTCTCTGCCTTGTGCAAGTCCTGCAATAGTCTGGTTTACTACCGCATAAAAAATACTTGCGGCAATATCCTCTTTTCTTGCGCCCTGATTGATAAGAGGCTGAACATCGGACTTTGCAAAAACACCGCAACGGGAAGCAATCGTATATATCTTTTCTCTGTTCTTTGCCAGCTCGTTCAGAGCAGGAGTATCTACAGAAAGCAAGGATGCCATTCTATCAATAAATGCACCTGTACCGCCTGCACAGGTACCGTTCATTCGTACCTCAAGGCCGCCTGTAATAAAGAGGATTTTTGCGTCCTCACCGCCAAGTTCAATTACAACATCAGACTGAGGGCTTAAACGTCTTACTGCATTTCGGGTAGCGTAAACCTCCTGCACAAAGGGCAGACCCATATCGTTTGCCATACCCATTCCTGCAGAGCCCGATACCACAATCTGCATTTTTTCGTCCGAGAATTTCTCTGCGATTTCAGAAAGCAGTTCGCCTGTCATCTGAGAAATCTTGGAAAAATGTCTTTTATATGTAGAAAAAACTATCTTATCGTTTTCGTCAAGGATAACACATTTAAGGGTTGTAGAGCCCACGTCAAGACCTATCTTCTTCATCTATGCTCCACTTCCTCTCTTGCCACCGAAAGCATAAGTTTTATGCGGTTTTCCTGATTTACTTTGGATGCACCCGCATCGTAATCTATTGGGAAAATATTGGCATCCGGATAAAGCTCACGGAGTCTTCTGATAACACCCTTGCCAACAATATGGTTAGGCAGACAACCGAAGGGCTGAGCACAGATGATGTTATTGTAGCCATGCTCAATAAGTTCGATAATTTCTGCAGGAAGAAGCCAACCCTCGCCCATTTTTACGCCTCGGTCGATAACCTTTCCTACTGCCTTTTTCTTATCTTCAAAAGAAGACGGCACAACAAAGTCAAAAGGCTCAAGGGCTTCTGCCATATATTTTTCTACCTTGCTTGCAATACCCTCTGCGAATTTACCTGCAGAGCGTACAAACTTACTGCCGCCATAGTAGTTATAGTCAGTTTCCATATTGGAGAAGCAGTACTGGAAAAATCCAAGCACTCCGGGAAGCATATACTCACAGTCCTGAGTATCAAGGAATTTTTCAAGTCCGTTATTGCCGAAGGATGAGTATTTCACATAAATTTCGCCAACTATACCAACCTTGATTTTATCTCTTTTTTCTCGTTCGATATTGTGGAAATCCTGTGCAATTGCAGACAAATTTTTCTTTAAAGCCTTAACTCTCAAGCCCTTATTATGTCTGAACTGGTCAGTAAGCTCTTTTATCCACTTATCCACAACTTTTCTTGTATCGCCCTTATTTACTTCATAGGGCGCTGTCTGGTTTTTTAGCAGAAGAAGCATATCGCCGTAAACAAGTGCCATTGCCGCCTTATAAACCATAGGCAGAGTAATCTTGAATCCGCTGTATTTTTCAAGTCCGGCAAAGCTCAGAGAAATTACGGGCACATACTCCATATCCATATTTTTAAGAGCTTTTCTCAGCAGCCAGATATAGTTGGAAGCTCGGCATCCGCCACCTGTCTGAAACTGAATGAGAGCACACTTATGCGGGTCAAAATCTCCGCAGGTAAGGGCATAAAGCTGCTGACCTATGGAGCATATTGCAGGATAGCACATATCGTTGTGAAGATATTTAAGTCCTGTGTCTATAACCTTTTTACCCTCATACTTAAGCACCTTAAGGTTATATCCGTACATACGGAAGAGCTCTGAAAGAAGCTCCATGTGTGTCGGGAATATATCCGGTGCAAGTATGGTGTATTCCTTTTTCATCTCTTTGGTAAAGTCGATTTCGGACATTGTTTCCACCCCTGTTTCCGAAAAAAGTGAGATAAAATGTTGATATTTTCAACATCGAAATCTTCTTGCTATAATAAGATAACAATTTTATATTATATAACTTTTTTCAACACAAATCAACTTTTTTCTTTTAACACAGATGCTTTAGCTTCAGACAAAAGCAGACAGCAGCCACAAACGAATGTGACTGCCGTCGATTTTCTAAGTTATTCTTTTAATATCAGCCTGTAACTGTGCCTGTAATTGTAACTGTTACCACACCGTTACCGCTTTCGTCCCTTGCGGGTACTGTAATTGTTTTTTCGCCTACGGGCAGAACGAGAGTATTATTTGCATCAACAGTATAATCCGTTGCATCATATACTGTTACAACGCCGTCAGTTTCACTTTCAATTGAGGTTATTGCAAAGCCTTCGGGAAGAGTATCCGTAATTACCACATTTGTTGCAGGAATATTACCGGAGTTTTCGATGACAAAGGTGTAGGTCAGTGTATCTCCGGAAGAGATTACTGCTTTATCCACCGACTTTACAATATCAATCTGTGCAAAGTCCTCACGGGTTATGGTAACACTTGTGGGCTCTGATGTTATGATAGCTCCTGCACCGCCCTGAGTTGCAGAGGCAGTAGCAGTATTTGTTATTGTCTCTACCGTGTCAGCAATTGCAGCACTTACCTGTGCAACATAAACAACAGTTACACTTTCTCCGCTCTGGAGGGTATTCACAAGAGGAATCACAAGGGGATTCGTGCTTGTGGGAGTTACCGCAGTCACATTGCTGCCATCTACAACCAAAGCACTGTTTGCCACATAAGCAAGAAGTGTTGAAGCACCGCCGCCCAAGTCATCTGTTATCTCTACAGATGTGAGAGGCTGTGTACCTGTGTTTGTTACTGTAACAAGGTAGGTTATATTCTCAGAGGGTCTGAAGGAATCGTTTGCAGAATTTTTTACCGCTGTAATGCTGTAACTGTCAAGAAGGCTGGTAGACACTACATTTGAAGCCGCAGAGCCTGTATTATCACCCGAATTATAGGTCAGGGTTGCTGAATTATTAAGAATCGTTGCCAAGATTTTCACCTTTCATTTACTTTTATTTTCAGGGGACATCCCCTTGTCTATACTATGTAAAAGCCGAGAAAAGGTGAAAAACACCCTGCCCGAAACTTTGGACAGGGTGCGTACTGCTTAAATATTATTCTAAATTATTCAACTCCTGCTAAATATTTCTGAATTGCGGTAGCGTCCTTGATGTTTCTTACGTCGTCGCGGTTAAAGTCAGAAATATATGCTAAATGACCGTAGCCTTCGGTGTACCAGAAATCAGCACTGACTGCATCCGATTCGGGAAATTCGATGATATTTGCCAGGCACTTCTGAATATAGGTTGCATCTTTAACGGTGAGTTTTCGGTCATTATCCATATCGCCGATAATTTCGCCTATGTTGTTCTCGTTAAGATATGCATAAATCTCGTCATGATATTTTTCGTCTTCCATGGCGGTTCCAATATCAAAGAAGTCTTGTTTATTTACGTCGTAAATTCCGTAGTCACAAGAAAATACTCCGATTATCTTGTGTGGATCTCGGATTACACGATCCTCTAATACTGCACAGCATTTCATATTCCAAGGTTCGTGTAAAGTTTTGCCTCCATATATCAAAGCCCATTCAACGTTTCCGTTTTCATCATAGTGATAATACAGTTCTTCGTAAAAAGCTACGGGATCACGATCTTCAGGGTATGCGAATCTATCACTGAAAAGCTGAAAAAACAGCCAATTATCAGCTTCATCGGCAGTTGACGTTGGAGGGGTATTGATAGTTTCCCCCGAGTTTTCTGCAACAACTTCTGCCGATATAGTTATTAAACATACACTCATAAGCATAACGGCAATCAATACCATACATAATATTTTCTTCATAAAATCACTCCTTACTAAAATACAAGGTATATTTACCTTTTCAACTATTAGACGAAGTAAGCAACTAAAACCTCACAGAAAATTTTAATTCGTTTTTCTATAAAATCCGCATCTTCCCTAAGTTCAATTCTATCGCAGTAGACGTTGTTTGTCAACGATATTCACCTCTCTGTAATATTATAATTTACACCTATCCGAGATAACAATACGGCACCCTGCCCGAAAAATCGGACAGGGTGCCGTATTGATTATATTTTATTTTAAATTATTCAATTCCTGCAATATATTTCTGTATTGCGGTTGCGTCTTTGACATTCACCACTCCGTCTTCGTTCATATCATCAGGAGAGGTTGAAGTTATTATCTCACGACCTTCAAAAGTGGTTGCAAGTCCTGCTACCATCTTCTGAATATATGTTGCATCGCGTATTGTCAGTGTACCATCGCCGTCTGCATCACCAAAGAGCTGACAATAAGGTACAATCTGTGCAATCTTGCTAATATCAACAAGACCATTTTCAAAGGCAGCTTTGAGAATTTCTACATTTCCGTCTTTATCCGCAACATAAAGTCCTACTGGGTTTTCGCTTTCATTTCCCGCAATAGCTCCGTAGGAAAACAGATAATCTCCGATTCTCTGTTCAGTCATAAGTGAAGGGGAAATCTTATTCGGACGAAAAACATAATAGTCACCTGCAGTACCATAGTAATAAATCTGCATTTCGTCTCTTGCTTCATTGTTAGATGCGAAACCTTCGTATTTTAAAAATGCTTCTTTTAACAAAAGGCTCACTGAATCTGACGCAGTAGTATCTTCACTTTCTGATTCATTATACACGTAAAGAAAGCTGACTACAGGAAATTCTGCAGCCATATAAATCTCTGACTTAGTGGCTTTTATCATCATAGTTCTGCCTAAATCAAGGCACTCAAGAAGATTTTCTGTATCGTCGCCGAATACTTCGTGATATAATTCCATCATCTCTTTAAGATTCTGTGCTTTAAACTCATCAACATAGGCACGCCACTCTTTGTCGCACTGTGCTTTATACTCAGGGTCTGTATAGTATTTTTCGGTGTCATAGCCCTTTGCTACCACATAGCCCATATTGTTGTAAAACTCTTTTTCAAATTCCAGGCATAAAATAATAGTGATAGGTTCATCATCAGCCGCGTTTTCGATAATCTCAAGAGATTCCTTTGAAATCTTTTGAGATTCAACAGCCGATACCGGCACTGTGCAACACATAAGCATTGCAAGCATTAAAAAAAGTGCTAAAAGTTTTTTCATAAAATCACTCCTTACTAAAATACAAGGTATATTTACCTTTTCAACTATTAGACGAAGTAAGCAACTAAAACCTCACAGAAAATTTTAATTCGTTTTTCTATAAAATCCGCATCTTCCCTAAGCTCAATTCAATCACAGTAGACGTAATTTGTCAACAATATTTCCCTCTCTGTAATATCATAATTTACACCTATCCGATATAGCAAAAAGCACCCTGCAAAAGCAGGGTGCAGCTAAAAATTATTCGTTTATCTTGAAATCATAGAAAGAATCGGAAAGCTTCTTGATAAATATATTGCTTGCAGGATTGAGTTCCTTATCAAAGTTAGACTCTGAGCATCCCTGCCAGCCAAATGTTACCTTCATTTTCTTCAGGCCTTCAAATCTTGTATCCTCTATACCCTCAAACTCCTCAAGGGTAATCTCGTTTCCCTCGCCGTCGGTGTAAACCTCAAGAGCATCCTTGCCCTTTTCCCTTAAAATACTGTAGGTTGCAAGGGTTTCTTCGTAAGCCTTGCCCTCAAAGATTGAGATTGCTACCTTGCTGTAATGCTCACTCTTGGTGCCGTCCTCGTTAAAATCTACGGATTTATCGGCAAACACATAGTAGTAACGACCTGTTTCCTCGTCTTTAAAGCAAGCACAGGTATCGGTATCCTTGGCATTTACATTCTCAACAATTGTACAAAGGTCAGGCTGGGGCTGAGACTCACTGTCGGCTACACGCTCAAGAGTCAGCAAAGCACTGAAGTCCTTATTAAGCTCGTAATACTTAACTACTGTGTCGTAAGCATTAACAACGCCAACCTTAGGAACATTAACAACCGTAATAAGCTCAAACTGACCATTCTGGTCAAGGTCGGTTACACAGTAATCGTAAAGCGCCTGTGTGCCCTCGTAAGCGGTTTTGTCGAACTTCCAGATATTTATGCTGTCTGCGATAACCTGTACCTTTGCGTCAACGGGCTTTTCGCTGTTGGGCACATTAACCGCACCTGCGGGGTTGTTTTCAACCTTTTTGCAACCGCAGAAAACTGTTAATATAAGTAAAAGTGCAAAAATCAAAGCTAAAATTCTGTTTTTCATAATACATCCTCCAATGAATATCGGTTATAAAAATAATAATCTAAAAGTAGAGACTTGTCAACCAAAAGGAGAAACTACTCAGCCAGTTCCTCCCAAAGCTCAAAAAGCTCCGCCTGCTGTTTTTGCAGTTCTTCAAGCTTTGAAGTAAGGCTTAAGAGTTTTTCGTAGTCCGAGGTTACCTCTTCACTTTGAAGCTCTGTTTCCAAAGCTTTTATTTCTTCGTCAAGAGCCTCAATACGCTCTTCAACCTTCTTTAAGTCGTTTTTGCGTTTTCGCTCTCTTGCCTGCTCCTCTTTTCTGAGCTTATAGTCATTCACCTTCGGCTTTGCTTCTTCCTCTCTGCCCAAAACAGTAAGCCTTGCCGAGTCGGTATCTGAAGCTGTTTTCTCTAAATAATAATCATAATTTCCCAGATATTCCCGAACACCCTCGGGAGTAATCTCTATGATTCTGTCTGCAAGTTTATTTATAAAGTATCGGTCATGGCTTATGATAAGCATTGTGCCTTCGTAGTCGGAGAGAGTTCCTTCCAAAGCTTCTCTAGAGGGAGCATCAAGGTGGTTTGTAGGCTCGTCCAAAAGGAAGAAGTTAGCCCCTGACAGCACAAGCTTCAGAAGAGAAATTCTTGCCCGCTCACCGCCGCTCAAAGCAGAAATCGGCTTAAATACATCGTCACCTTTAATAAGAAAAGCACCTAAAGATGACCGAATCTGTGTGTTATTCATTTTAGGATAAGCATCGCTTATCTCAGAAAAAGCATCATTTTTTGGATTAAGGTCAGCTTGCATCTGGTCAAAATATCCCACATCCACCCTTGCACCGAAGGTAAGTTCATCGAATGATGCCTCGTATTCACCGCAAAGGATTTTAAAGAGTGTGGTTTTGCCACAGCCGTTTGCACCCACCACAAAGACCCTTTCGCCCTTGCGGATATGCATATTTATATTGTTAAGAATCTTATTATCCCCAAATGACTTTGAAATATTGCGGCAGATAAGCACATCGTTGCCGCTTTCTCTTCCGGGTTCAAACTTAAGCTTTATTGAGCTTTCTTCGCTCTCGGGCTTCACCAGTCGCTCTTTTATGCGGTCAGCTTCCTTCTGCTTGCTGGCGGCAGTTATAAAATTATGCTCTCTGCCCCATCGCTTCTGCTGCTCAACAATACCTTCGATTCGCTTTATTTCGCGGCTCTCTTTTTCATAAAGCCGTCTTGCCGCCTCAAGCTCATGGGCTTTTTTCTCCATAAATACTGTGTAATTGCCCTCATAGCACTGAATCTTTTTGTGCTCAAGCTCAATAGTTTTGTTGGTAACAGCATCAAGGAAATATCGGTCATGGCTTATGATAAGTGCAGCACCCGGAAAATCTTTAATAAAGCCCTCCAGCCATCTGACAGCATTTATATCAAGATGGTTTGTAGGCTCATCCAGCAAAAGCAAATCCGCTCCCGACAAAAGAAGCTTCGCAAGAGAAAGCTTTGATGCCTGACCGCCTGAAAGAGAACCTACATTCCTGCCAAAATCCTCCTCAGTAAATCCAAGTCCCAGAAGTGCGGAGCGAGTACGGCTTTTGTATGTAAGTCCGCCCTCAAGATTAAACTTATCAATAAGAGCAGTCTGTTTTGTAATAAGAACATCCATATCCCCTGCTCCCTTATCAATAAGAGAAGTAAGGTGTTCTATCTCTTTCTCCATCTCTATAAGAGGCAAAAACACAAGTTTGAGTTCATCAAACACAGAACGCTCGGGGTCTGTGCAGGCATGCTGACGCATATATCCTACCTTGGCACCGCCCTGAAGAAAAACATCTCCGCCTGTTTTGTCAATTTCACCTGTAATTATTTTAAAGAGTGTGGATTTGCCGGTACCGTTTCTGCCGATAAATCCCATTTTATCTCGTTTTTCAATATCAAAGCTCACATCCGAAAAAAGAGTTCTCTCCACAAAACTCATCGAAAGACCTCTTATACTCAGTACCGCCAACCGTAACACCTCCTTCAAAATAAAATCATTAAGTCTGAATCGCTGTTTTAATCGAAAACAACTGCCTATGAGAGTAATGATACTATAACTTAAAAAGAAAAACAATAGAAGAAAAATAAAAAAATTTGCAAAAAAAATTTAAAAAATTATCAAAAAAGTGTTGACAAGACTATTTTACTGTGTTATATTAAATGAGCACTTTTCGTGCTGGTGTAGCTCAGTTGGTAGAGCAGCTGATTTGTAATCAGCAGGTCGGGGGTTCAAGTCCGTCCACCAGCTCCAAACAAAGACCTGTCTTATAGGCAGGTCTTTCATATGGGAGAATTCCCGAGCGGCCAAAGGGGGCAGACTGTAAATCTGTTGTCAGTGACTTCGGTGGTTCGAATCCACCTTCTCCCACCAGAAAAACCGACTTGTTTCGACAAGTCGGTTTTTCAACTAAATCCACCCTTTCGGGTGGGTGAAATATTGCTCCGCAACGTGAAATACTCACTTCGCTCGTGTGAAATCGCTGCGGCGGTGGGTGGATTTAATTTCACATTTTGCTTTAGCAAAATATTTCACCAAAGGCGTAAGCCTTTGATTTCACCGTGAGCGTTCGCGAACGATTTCACTTAAAATATGTAGTGGTTCGAACACATAGGTTAAAAATCTAAAGGGCTTCGAATTTGTGCTCCCTTTCCAAAAGTCCTCGTACGATAGTACGGGGATTTTTACTTTTTCATTATTAAATATTCATCTTTTACTAAAACGAATTTATGCTACCCTTCCAATAAAAAACTGATGCAATAATGTTTGCCTTCGGCAATGTGACCTAACGATAGCACCTGACTTCCCTTTGAATGTCAGGTGCTTTTATATACAGTATTCAGTTGATGCAAATTCTTTCGGGACGAAAAGGATAGTCTGGCGGTCAAGGGAGGCGGTTTTTCTGAGCACCGGACTTAACTCGTATGCTTCGTCAATCCGCTTTCCAAGCTCTGCGATTACAAGCGGTCTGTTTACGGAGTGAAGGTTTCGGTTTTTTTCGCATCTGCACCAATATGAGTTTTACAATAAGCAACGCACTGTTTTTGGTACATATTCCCACTTTGTTGGTAACTATGCCTGCACATAAAAGCTCGGAGACGTTTTTAATAAGATACTAATTTTCTTCTTTATACATCAAATTTTTATGATATAATGTATTTGAGTTTTAAAAACAACATATTAAGGAGTCCGCTATGCTATTTCTTAAATCAATATACTGTCGCATATTCCAAAATGTTTTTCGTGTAATCTTACCCCTTCTGCCTTACAGGCAACCCCAGATTATCAACTCCTGCGAAAGAATAGACAACATTGTTTTGAAAGAAAATATTACGTCCGTCCTCATCATCACAGACAAGGGCATTGTCAATAACAACCTGCTGACTCCTGTCACAAATGCCCTTAAAAGTGCCTGTGTGGATTTTGCAATATATGACAAAACACAGCCCAATCCCACTATTGCAAATGTAGAAGATGCACTCTCTGTCTATAAAGCACATAACTGCAAAGGTATCATCACCATTGGCGGAGGCTCATCAATGGACTGTGCAAAAGCAGTAGGCGCAAGGGTTGCGTATCCTGAAAAGAGCATTGAAAAGCTTAAAGGAATGCTTCGGGTTTTAAGGGCAACACCCATAATCATTGCTATTCCCACCACAGCAGGCACAGGCAGCGAAACCACTCTTGCCGCTGTTATTACCGACAGCGTAAACCATCATAAATATGCGCTGATGAGTTTTCCGCTTATTCCACGCTACGCGGTCCTTGACCCTGCACTTACCTACACTCTTCCTGCGCACCTTACCGCCACAACGGGTATGGACGCTTTGACTCACGCTGTAGAGGCTTACATCGGAAAATCCACCACTAAAGAAACAAGAAAGCTGTGCCTTGAAGCAACAAAGCTTATTTTTGAAAACATCACCGAGGCATATAATGACGGTAAAAACAAATGTGCAAGAGAAAATATGCTTTTAGCTTCCTTTAAGGCTGGTGCCGCATTCACGCAATCCTATGTAGGCTACATTCACGCCATAGCCCATTCCCTCGGCGGACAATACAATATGCCTCACGGACTTGCAAACGCAGTAATAATGCCCTATGTACTTAAATCCTATGGAAAATCCGCACACAAAAAGCTCTTGGAGCTTGGTATAGCCGCAGGGGTATGCACTTCCTCTGACACAATAGAAAAGGGTGCTGAAAAATTCATTTCTGCCATAGAGAAGCTCAACAGACAAATGGATATTCCGAAAAAGCTCAAAGGTATAAAAGAAGAGGACATTCCACTTATGGCAAGTTATGCAGAAAAAGAAGCGAACCCCTTATATCCTGTGCCAAAGCTTATGACAAAAAAAGAGCTTGAGGTACTGTATTACGAAATAGCAGATTGGGAAGACTAATATACCAATTAAAATAAAATTTAACTGTACATTCCAAGGTGATTATATTGAAAAACAAAATCCTGCTTTTTACTAATTTACTTTTTATTTCCGCCGTATCAATACTCAATGTTTTTTATCAGCTAAAGGATTTTAACTATACTCTAAAGTGTATTACCAGTATTCTCTTTGCAACTCTCGGTATTATAAATCTTATCTATGCAAAGAAAACGAACTTAAACAATACGAGCTTCTATATGTTTCAAGCCATCGCCCTGATACTTGCTATGCTGGGTGATATTCTGATTAACATTAACTTTATAATCGGTGCGGCGACTTTTGCTTTGGGTCACATTGTTTTTATTTTTGCATACCACACTCTTATAAAGCTCAGAGCAAAGGATATTCTGTTCGGAACACTTCTGTTTATAGGAGCAGGTGCATTTATACTGTTTTATCCCCGCTTCGATTTCGGCGGTATTATAATGAAAATTGTGTGTCTTGTATATGCTTTGATTATTTCTTTTATGCTTGGAAAAGCTCTGGGAAATTTCTTTTTGAAAAAGAATGCCGTAAACACAACAATTTTGCTTGGCAGTATATTATTTTTCTTCTCTGACCTTATGCTCGCTTTAGGACGATTTACAGACCTTGGCAGCTGGACATCCCACGCATGTATGGGTACCTATTACCCTGCACTTTGTCTGCTGGCTTTTGCTATGCATCTTAAAATCAGAAAAGATTTGAAAGTAAAAACTTAAAACAACTCCTTAAAGCCTGTCCCAAACGGACAGGTTTTTTGCATATTGAATCACAATGTAGCAAAGAGTCTGTTTTTGAGCGAAAAAAGCTTGCAGAATTATGAGATAATGCCATAGAAAAGTGAGAAAAACTGTGATATACTATGAAACTGTGCGAGTGTTCAAAAGGGAGGTCTTAAATCTATGGCAATGACTCACGCAGTTAAAAAAGCTCATAGCTCTATACTGTTTAAGTACATAAAAATCATAATTGATTTTTTAAAGAAAAACGTGGTTATGACGGTAGCATTTGCAGCCGCCATGTTAACCTGCATTGCCGTTCCTGTCGATCACGAGTATCTGGGTTATTTCGACCTTAAAACTCTTACCTGTCTTTTCACAGTACTTGCTGTTGTATGTGCGCTTAAGAACATCAACTTTTTCTACACTATTGCACAAAAAATCGTGGAGTGCTTTAAGACCGCACGAATGTGTGTACTCTCACTTGTTTATATAACCTTCTTAGGCTCTATGCTGATTGCCAACGATATGGCACTATTAACCTTTCTCCCCTTGGGATATTTCGTTTTAAGCTCCACAAGAAAAGAAAAATATATGGCATTCACCTTTATAATGCAGAATATTTCTGCAAACTTAGGCGGAATGCTCACCCCCTTCGGTAATCCCCAGAACCTTTATCTTTACTCTAAATTCAACATACCAAATATAGAATTTATGAGTATAATGGTAATTCCCTTTGCACTTTCAATTATACTAATCACCATCTGCTGTTTCATTTTTGTCAAATCAGACACTATGGAGATAAGCGGTACTAAAACAGCACTCCCAAAGGGCAGGACAGCCATATATCTTGTACTTTTTGCACTTTCCATCGCTATCGTCTTCCGAGGCATACCTTACTGGATAGGTCTTATCGTAATTCCCTCGGCACTTATGTTCCTTGACAGAAAAGCTCTAAAAATGGTGGACTATCCTCTGCTTCTCACCTTTGTATTTTTCTTTATCTTTGCAGGCAATATGGCTCGCATTGATGCGGTAAAGGACGCATTCTCTTACCTTATGAGCAAAAATACTCTTCTTGTAAGCGTGCTTTCCTGTCAATTTATCAGCAATGTACCCTCTGCTGTTTTGCTCTCTCAGTTTACAAGTGACTATTCCTCTTTGCTTGTGGGAGTAAACATCGGCGGTGCAGGTACACTTATCGCTTCTCTTGCAAGTTTAATAACCTACAGAGAATACTCCCGTCATTATCCTAACAAAACCAAAGGTTATATCAAGAAGTTTTCCATTTTCAACTTCGGTTTTCTCTTTATCCTTACAGGCACAATGCTCACTTTACAGCACTTCGGTGTATGTTAACAGAATAAATGCAAACAATAAGGCAGTCCGAAAGGACTGCTTTATTTATGTAATTGACAATATTTTACATAAAGTCTATAATCTATTCAGCAGGAAAACAGAGGTGGAATTATGATAGACTTCAAGGCTATAGACCTAAAGCAAAAGGACTACTACAACAGTTTTTTTACCGACAAAAAAGAACGCGGATGTGAGTGCAACTTTAACAATCTTATCCTCTGGGGTCAGCAGAATATCGCTGAGGTTGGCGATTGTCTTGTGCGACTTTCTTACTATGCCGGACATATCTCTTATTCCTTCCCAATCGGCAAGAACGACAAAGAAAAAGCCTTGGAAGAAATAATCAAAGATTCAAAAGAACGCGGTATCACGTGTAACTTCTTTGGAGTTTACGAAGAAGACAAGGCATTACTCGAAAAGCTTTACCCCGATAAATTCAAATACATTCACAGCCGTGACAGCTTTGACTATGTTTATGATATTAACGATTTAGCTACCCTTGCAGGCAGAAAATTTCACTCCAAAAGGAATCACATTAACCGCTTCAAAGAGAACTTTAACGGCTTTAACACCGAGCTTATCACAAAAGATAATATTCATCTTGCAAAAGATCTTGCTGCAAAATGGTACAGGGATAAGCTGTCTGTTAATCCTACTGCCGACTTTGATATGGAGCAGATTGCTCTTGACCGTGCACTTCGCCACTACGATGAGCTCGGTATGGAAGGACTACTGCTGATGTTTCATGGTGAAACGCTTGCATTCACCATGGCAAGCAGAATGAATGAGAACACCTTTGACGTACACTTTGAAAAGGCAAAAGCAGGCTTTGAGGGTGCTTATCCCGTAATCAATAACGAATTTGCTAAATATTTAAAAGCAAAATATCCTGATGTAACATATCTTGACCGAGAAGAAGATATGGGACTTGAGGGACTGCGAAAAGCAAAGCTCAGCTATAATCCTCATCATCTGATAGAGAAGTATTCCGTATTTCCTTTGGAGGCAGAAGATGATAATAAATAATCCTTCAAAAGAACAGATACCTTCCCTTCGTGCTTTATGGAAAGAGGCATTTGGCGATACAGATGAATTCCTCGATTCCTTTTTCGGCACAGCCTTTTCTCCTGACAGGTCTGTATGTATAGAAGAAGACAACAATATTTTATCGGCTCTTTACATTTTTGATTGTCTGTTTGAAGAAAAACGAATTGCATACATTTACGCTGTTGCTACAAAGAAAACTGCAAGAGGTCGGGGACTTTGCCGAAAACTTATGAATTTTACCCACAACCTTTTAAAAGGAAAAGGATATATGGGTGCAATTCTTGTGCCCTCTGACAAGGGATTATTTGAAATGTACGAAAAGTTGGGCTATAAAACCTGCTGTTTTACAGAGGAGTTTGAGGTTTTAGCACAAGGTTGCCCTGTAGAAATAAACGAAATCGACAAAGTGGAATTTGCAAAACTACGCAGAGAGTTTCTGCCCGAAAAACCTGTTATTCAAGAGGGTGAAAATCTTGATTTCCTTGAAAGCTTTGCTAAGTTCTACACAGGCAAAGATTTTCTTTTAGCTTCCTTTGAGGCAGAAGGCACTCTGATTGCCACTGAATTTTTAGGCAACAAAGAGAAAGCATCTTCAATAGTCTGCACTCTTGGATTTAATAAAGGGAAATTTCGCACTCAAGGTATGAGCCGACCCTTTGGAATGTATTATGACTTTTCTGAAGGAACCCACCCTACTCCCGAATATTTCGGTCTTGCATTCGACTGATTTCAGCACGCTCTGTTTTCAGAGCGTGTTTTTATTTTTCATAAACTTTTTAATGACAAATAAGAAAAAATGTGTTATTATATATTATATATTTTTTAAAAATCATATAATGTGTGTGCAAGTTGGGTATTTTCTCTTTATTTATGTAATGCATTTTTTAAGTAAATAACAGTTTACTATATCAATTCTTTTTGGGGGAGGGTTTAAAATGGGCAAGAAAAAAAGCAAAAAGAAAAAATGGATAAAATTCAGACACAAGGTTGTCAGAAACCTTGCTTTTGCAGTGCTTTATCCCTATTCAAAAATCAGATACGGATTCAGCTTTGAAAACAAAAAACGTGACAAACGCCAGTATCTTGTTCTTATGAATCACCAGACCGGCTTTGACCAGTTCTTTTTGGGAATGGGTTTTTCCGGTACTATCTATTATGTTGCAAGCGAAGATCTTTTTTCCAACGGTTTTATCTCCAAACTGCTGACATATCTGGTAGCACCTATCCCGATAAAAAAGCAAACAACCGATGTTCACGCTATTCTTAACTGTATGCGTGTTGCAAAGGAAGGCGGCAGTATTGCCATTGCCCCTGAAGGCAACCGTACATATTCAGGCGAAAATGTATATATGAACCCTGCTATCTCAAAGCTCACCAAAAAGCTGGGGCTTCCCTTGGCACTTTATCGTATTGAGGGCGGCTACGGTGTTCACCCCAGATGGAGCGATGTAGTGCGAAAGGGCAAAATGCGAGGCTTTGTGTCCCGTATAATTGAGCCCGATGAGTATAAAGCTATGAGCGATGAGGAGCTTTACGAGTTTATAAATACCGAGCTTTATCAGAACGACTGTGCTTTGGGTCAGACCTTCAAACATAAAAAGACTGCAGAATACCTGGAGAGAGCTATGTATGTTTGTCCTTTCTGCGGTCTTTCGGAATTTGAAAGCAATGGCGACATAATTCAGTGCAAATCCTGTCTTTCCAAAATCCGTTACAATGAAGACTTATCTCTTGAGGGTGTAGGCTTTGAGTTTCCTTTCAAAGACACAGCCGAGTGGTATGCTCATCAGTGTAAGTTTGTAAACAGCCTTGACACAAGAGAACTTACGGACAAGCCCATATATACTGACACAGCAAAAATATCCGAGGTTATCCTCTACAAAAACAAACGACTCATCGAAAAGAACTGCACTTTAAATCTTTACGGTAACCAAATAACAGTAAAGGGACAGAAGGGCTTTGCTCTCAATATGTCCTTTGAAGATGTTTCTGCAGTAGTTGTGCTTGGTAAAAACAAGCTCAATATCTATCATAACAATACGGTTTATCAGTTTAAGGGCAGCAAACGCTTCAATGCCCTTAAATATGTAAACATATATTACAGAAACAAAAACATACAGGAGGGAAACGAAAATGATAACTTCCTTGGCCTATAATGTAGCAACCACAACAATCGCAGAAACTGTAACAGAAGAAATCAAAACCGTTAATTTCTGGGACTCTTCCGTTTGGGGCTTTATCAACATTGTTGCAGTACTGCTTCTCAGCATGCTTGTAGCAAATATGATCAAACGTTCCTTTAAAGTTTTAAAGTATTCACTTGTTCCCACCTCTGTTCTCGGCGGTATAATACTCCTGATAATTTCCTCTGTCTATGAAGTTTTTACAGACACGCCCATATTCAACACAGAATTCTTCGGCTCAAACGGTATGGCTACCCTTGAAACCATAACCTTCCATGCACTCGCATTGGGCTTTATTGCCTCCACCTTTAAAAGCAGTGGCGGCAAAATGTCTAAAAAAAGAGCAACCGAAGTATTCAACACCGGTGTAACCACTGTTTCAACTTATCTTATTCAGGCAATAGCAGGCTTAGGAATTACAATGATTGCCGCTTTAATTGTTACTGACTTCTTCTCTGCCGCAGGAATACTTCTTCCCTTCGGTTTTGGTCAGGGTACAGGTCAGGCTATGAACTACGGCAACCTCTACGAAACAGAACACGGCTTTGTAAACGGCAAATCCTTTGGACTTTCAATTGCTGCTTTGGGCTTCCTTTGTGCTTCTGTCGGCGGTGTTATTCACCTTAATATTCTCAAAAAAAGAAATAAAATCAAGCTCACTTATGCAGATGACTCAACTGCAAAGGCTGAAAATGTAGAGGGCGATAACGAAATTCCTATGCAGGGCAGTATGGATAAGCTTACCGTTCAGCTTGCGTTTGTTGTTTCCGCTTATTTTTTAACCTATCTGCTTATCTGGGGCTTAGGAGAACTTCTGCCCGGTATGAGATCCCTTATATACGGCTTCAACTTCCTTATCGGTGTATTCGCCGCAACACTTGTAAAGGTTGTTGTTGATAAGCTTCGCATAAAGAAAATTATCAACAGACAGTACATAAATGACTTTTTGATGACTCGTGTCAGTAACTTCTTCTTTGATTTGATGGTTGTTGCAGGTATTGCGGCAATCAACTTGAGCACACTCAAGTCTTATTGGGGCATTCTTCTTATTCTTGGTGTGTCAGGATTTTTGGTTACTTATATTTACAACAGAATTATTGCAAAAACACTTTTCAAGGAATACGAGCAGGAGCAATTCCTTATGATGTACGGAATGCTCACAGGTACCGCAAGTACGGGTGTTATTCTCCTGCGTGAAATTGACGGAGAATTCAAAACCCCTGCCGCAGACAATATGGTTTATCAGAACTTCCCTGCTATCGCTATGGGCTTCCCAATGATGCTTTTAGCCACATTGGCACCAACAAAACCTGTGCTGACTTTGAGCCTTGTAGTTGCATATTTTGTTGTACTTAACCTTATTCTCTTCCGTTCAAAGATTTTTAATAGAAATAAAAAGAATAAGAAATAAAACACAAAGCATTATCTATTGACTTTAGGTTTAAAACGTGATAAAATTTTTACAAATATTTGATGGAGGTTTCTATCATGGAACATATTAAAACTATCGAAACTCGTAATCTCTGCGAAAGCGCAAAGAACGGTGGCTGCGGCGAATGCCAGACATCTTGCCAGTCCGCTTGCAAAACAAGCTGCGGTATCGCAAACCAGGAATGCGAGAATAAAGAGAGCAAGTAATTGCATCCTTAAATGCCGCCTTTTTAGGCGGCATTTTTATTCTATAACTTTACGAGGTAAACTATGATTCATCAGTATAAACTCTCAGGCTACAACATTGTTCTTGATGTTTGCTCTGGTTCAATCCACGTTGTTGACGAGGTAGCCTACGATATTATCGGAATGTTCGAGGAAAGCTCTAAGCAAGAAGTCCTTGATGCTATGAACAAGAAATACACAGACAGAAAGGATATCACTCCCGCAGATATAGAGGAATGCTACGCTCAGGTAGAAGCACTCAAAGAAAGCGGTAAGCTCTTTGCTCCCGATAACTTCGAGCCTATGGCAGACACGCTAAAGGCAAAAACAGCAGGTGTAATCAAGGCACTCTGTATTCACATCGCCCATACCTGCAACCTTAACTGCTCCTACTGCTTTGCAAGTCAGGGCAAATACCACGGCGACAGAGCTATGATGAGCTTTGAGGTAGGCAAACGAGCACTTGATTTCCTTGTTGAAAATTCAGGTTCAAGACGCAATCTGGAGGTTGACTTCTTTGGTGGAGAACCTCTTATGAACTTCGACGTAGTTAAGCAGATGGTTGAGTATGCTCGCTCTATTGAGAAAGAAAAAGGCAAGAACTTCCGCTTTACTCTTACCACCAATGGTCTGCTCATTGACGACGATGTTATCGAATTTGCAAACAAAGAAATGAGCAATATTGTTTTAAGCCTTGACGGCAGAAAAGAAATCCACGACCGCTATCGTGTAGACTATGCAGGTAACGGAAGCTACGATAGAATCGTTCCCAAGTTCCAGAAGCTTGTTAAAGCAAGAGAAGGCAAAAACTACTATATGCGCGGCACCTTCACCCACGCTAACCCTGACTTTCTGAAGGATATTCAGCAGATGCTGGATTTAGGCTTCACCGAGCTTTCTATGGAGCCTGTTGTAAGCTCTCCCTCCGACCCCGAAGCCCTCACAAAAGAGGACCTTGAGATTGTTATGAAGCAGTATGAGGACTTGGCTTCGCTTATGCTTAGTCGAGATAAAGAGAAAAATCCCTTTACATTCTATCACTATATGATTGACCTTACAGGCGGTCCCTGCATCTACAAGAGAATTTCAGGCTGTGGCTCGGGTACAGAATATATGGCAGTTACTCCTTGGGGCGACCTTTATCCCTGCCATCAGTTTGTAGGCGAAGAAAAGTTCAAGCTGGGCGATATATGGCAGGGTGTTACAAACAAGGAAATTCAGCAGGAATTTGCCTCCTGCAATGTTTATGCTCGACCTGACTGTAAGGATTGCTGGGCAAAGCTTTACTGCTCCGGCGGATGTGCCGCTAACGCCTACCACTCCACAGGCTCGGTTACCGGAGTTTACAAGGACGGCTGTACTCTCTTCAGAAAAAGAATGGAATGTGCCATTATGGTTGCAATTGCAAGAGCCTTCGGAGATAACAAATAATGAACACCCCAATTTGTGATTTCGTAAATGAATACATAAACAAAAATGCCGTGCGACTGCACATGCCGGGTCACAAGGGTAAAGCTTTACTCGGCTTTGAAGAATTCGACATCACTGAAATAAGCGGAGCAGACAGTCTTTACGAAGCAGAAGGAATCATCAAAGAAAGTGAGCAAAATGCAAGCAAACTTTTTGGCTGTGATACCTTCTACTCTACCGAAGGCTCTTCCCATTGTATCCGTACTATGCTGTATCTCTCGATGCTTTACGGCAAAGAGCAGGGTAAATCGCCCAAAATCCTTGCAGGCAGAAATGCTCACAAGACCTTTGTTTCTGCTGCAGCACTTCTTGACATAAATGTGGTTTGGATTGAAAGTGATACAGAAAACTCCTATCTTTCCTGCAATATATCAGCTGAAAAACTGGAGACTCTTATCTTAAAAGAAAAACCCTTTGCCGTATATCTGACAAGTCCCGATTACCTTGGTAATATGACGGATATAAAAGCTCTATCTGCCGTATGCAAGAAATACGGTGTGCTGTTACTTGTAGACAATGCTCATGGGGCTTATCTTAAATTCCTCTCTGAATCCTTGCATCCCATAGATCTGGGTGCGGATTTATGCGCCGACTCTGCTCATAAAACCCTGCCTGTACTCACAGGCGGAGCTTATCTGCATATAGGTCCAGATATGTCCGAGGCTTTATCCCCTATGGCGAAAAATGCCCTTGCTCTTTTTGGCTCTACAAGCCCCTCTTATCTTATTCTTCAATCAATGGACAGAGCCAATAAATATATCTTTGAGGAATTTACAGAATCACTCAAAAGCTTTTTACCCTTGGTTAATAACCTTAAAAACAAGCTTACAACTCACGGATATAAACTCATTGAGCAGGAAACCTTAAAAATCACTTTAAGCACCAAGGACTACGGATACAAGGGCAATGACTTTGCCGAAATCCTTACACAAAAAGGATTTGTGTGCGAATTCTCCGACCCTGATTATGTGGTGCTTATGTTAAGTCCTGCTTTGGAAGTAAAAGACCTTTTAATGCTTCAGGAGGCACTTTTATCCATAACACCTCTTACTCCCATAAAGGAAACTCCACCCACCGCACATATCCCCAAAAAAGCTATGTCTGTGCGTCAGGCATCTCTTTCTCCGATGGAGACTATACCTGTTAAGGAATCAGAAGGCAGAACACTTGCAGCTGCTACCGTCGGCTGTCCGCCTGCCGTACCCATTATCGTATGCGGTGAGATAATCGACAAGCGAACCATAGCGGTCTTTGAGTATTACAATATTAAAGATTGTACAGTAATAAAAACATCCCGTTAACAGACTATTGTTAACGGGAATTCTTTTACCTATATTAACTTGAAGTACTAAAACCTGTTTTGTGTTAATGCAGTTCTCACCTGAGTCATTCTTCTTTGGGAAGGATAAACCTCCATAGTTTTACCATCCTTACAACGTAGCGTAATAACTCTTCCATCGAAGGAATGAATATATTTCTTATTAACAATGTAACTGTAATGAGGATGCAGAAAATGCCGTGAATCCGATAATTTACAAAGCCAATTTTTAATAGTAAGTGTAGTCGGATAGTATTCTCCAGAGTCCGTCAAAACAAACGTCCTTCTGTCTTTGGAGAATATGCAGGCAATTTCAGTTTCCTTTATTTCTATCATCGTATAATTAGACATAAAGGAGATGCTGTTATCTAAAGAAACAATCATATCAAGCGATGTGATTATCCTGTTTATATCCAAAGTCTTGGATAAATACCTAAAGGCTTTTAAATCCATTGCATCATCCAGATAAGTATACTTATTAGAAATAATATATAAATACATATTAGGATTTTTATTATGAAGTATTCTTGCAATATCAAGGTTCAAAGCCCTGTTTCTATCCATTCCCAGAAAAACTATATCAGTATAGTCAGGATATTTCAGTAAACACTCTGATTTTTCAAAACATTTGATTAAAGCCTTAATCCCTTTTGCAACAAAATAGCATCGGATTACTTTTTCCAAAGAGTCTCTAAAAAACTGATTCTCATCGCAAATAGATACTCTGTACATATTAACCTCCACAACTCCTTGACACTCAGCAGCGACGCCACCCCTTGATACTAACTGCGGAAACTAACATATCGTATTTTTCACACGTTTTACATTATAACACTATTTGTGGAATAATTCCACATTTTTTTAGAATTTTTATTAACTTGTTATTTGTATACCATTTCTTCCTGAAATTTATCCTGCAAAGCAAAAAAATACAGCAGGCATATAAAACACCTGCTGTATATTTTTACTCAAAATTACTTAGTGAAAACTGTTGTTGTACCGTCTGTGTAAGTAAATGTCATCTTATTGCCATCGACGGAAACCTTCGCATCATATTCCTTTATTTCAGAAACCAGCTTGCCATCATTACCTGTTTTATTAAGCAGGAGCATATAGTTTATCTCGCCTGTTTTTTCGTTATAATTGCAAGCACCATTGGTGGTAATCTTAACACCTTGGCCTTTAAGAGTTTCTGTAATTTTAATAGTTGTATCATCATTGAACGTCCATACACACTCACTTGCTTCACTGCTTGAGTCAAGCTGCTGTTTCCACTCGCCGATAATATCAGCCTCTTCTTCAATATAAGCATCGTAGTCATATTTTTCCTTATATCTCTGTGCACCTGATAAAACATCAGACTCTTCGGTTTTCTTGCATCCTGCAAGTGCAAAGAGAGAAAAACACATAACAACTGTCATAATAAGAGCAAATATTCTTTTCATATAAGTCACCTCATAAGTATTATGATTTTATTATAACTTATCATTTCTGATAAATCAACTATATCTTTAGCAGAGAAGCCCCGTTGCTGTAAAGTATTTTTTCTCTCTCACTATTCGAAAGAGATACACTCATAAACCGCTCAAGCTCCTCTTTGCTGTCCCACATAGGAAAATCTGTGCCGAATAAAAGCCTGTCTGCACCATAAGCCTTAATCATACGCTCAAACATTCCCTCTTCCATCAAAGCAGAAGAGCTGGAGGTATCAAGGAAACAGTTAAGCTCCTTGAGGTATTCATAGGCCTCATCCCAAACAGAATATCCGCCGAAATGGGCACCGATAACTGTCAAACGAGGAAACATTTTGCAAATTCTGGCAACTCTTCTTGGGTGAGAATAATCATAACGATAATCGCCGCAGTGCAGAAGAACGGGTACTTTATCCTGAAGATAGTCATACATTTCGAGCATACAGTCATCGTCCACATTAAACATCTGAGTATCAGGGTGAAGCTTTATTCCCTTAAGTCCCATTTTAATGCAACGGTCTACTTCCTCAAGTTTATTCTCAAAATCCTGATGCATAGTACCAAACCCGAAAAGCTTATCACTGTGAGCATTCACCGATTCGGTTATAAAATCGTTGATACGCTCAACCTGCTGTGGACTTGTAGCAACAGAATGAACTACGCAGTTTGTAATTCCTGCTTCTTCTGAGCATCTGAGCAAATTAGAAAGGGAGCCTACCCTATCCATACCTATATCGTAAAAATTTCCGATAGCCTGTGTTGCACGCTCTGCAATCTTATCAGGATAAATATGAGCGTGAAAATCTATAATTTTCATAATACCATCTCTTTATTAAAACTGAACTGTTTAGTATTATAGCAAAGATAAAAGCGGTAGTCAAATACAAAAGCTTGCTGATTACATATTCCATTCATTTAAGAATTCATCAATAAAACTACGCATAAAGGTATCTCTTTGCGAGGCAATTACCTTTGCACTTTCTGTGTTCATTATATCTTTGAGCAAAAAGAGTTTTTCATAAAACTGATTTACCGTAGTACCCTGAGCAGAGTAATACTCCTGCTCGCTCATATTTAGAACGGGCTTTATCTCGGGGTCATACATAACCCTATGATTGGCTCCGCCATAGGCAAACGCTCTGGCAATTCCCACAGCACCCAAAGCATCCAATCTGTCTGCATCCTGCACACACTTACCCTCGATAGTATCGGGCACTACAGAATCCTTACCCTTAAAGGAAATCTGCTTTATTACATCACAAATTTTCTCCAAAGTAATATCATCAACCCCTTGGGAGCTTAAAAACGTTCTTGCATTAGAAAGATTATCTGCAGTATCGGGAGAGATTTTCTTGTCGTCTACATCGTGAAGAAGAGCTGAAAGCGAAGTAACAAGCATATCTGCACCTTCTGTGACGGCAAGCTTTGTTGCTATTTTATACACCCTCATACTATGTTCTGAATCATGACCCGTAAAATCAGAGGCAAAGAAACCTTTTATATATTCAATTGTGTTGTTGATAATGTTGTTGCACATAAAATGTCTCCAAGCAAATTAACTTAATTGAGTTTATATGGAGTAGAATTAGTTTTAAACCTGGAAATGACTAAAATACTATAATTTCTTTATCTCGTAGCCATGGTAGATTAAATTTGCATTTTTATCCATATTCCATGGATATGTTGTGAAATTAATCAAATAACTTGTAGGGGAAGATGAAATATTCTTCTTAAATCTTTTTGCTTTTTCCCAAAAATCATCCATAGTAAATTGAGCAGGCAGCTTATCACAAAGCATTCGTAACTCATTTGCCTCATTTTCAGAGAGGTTTATCCAACAGTTTGTAATCGTTGGCTGTAGCTTGATTTCAGCATTTTCATATTTATACTTGTAATCAGGGTTTTGTGTAAAATAATTATGTATCTCTTTTAAAGCCTCTGGTGAAACAGGCTTAAGCCACGAAGCATCAACATAAGAAAAATCAATTCGTGGTTTCATTTTCGGTGTAAATGCTTTCTTCAAAATTACCCACTGACCGATAACATCGCCTTTCTTCCATTTTACTATATCACTTGAATAATCTTCATCTGCAATCTTGGGTTTTATATCAAGCAATTGCCAATATCCTGCCTCACAGGAAGTGACAAAGTCACCGATTTCAATAGTCATTTAAATCACCTCTAGTAACAAAGCACATAATATTTTTATTATTTTGGTGCGCTGCAAGGGACGCTGTCTTTCCTTGAAAGCCAGCCATCTTCGGCGACCCAATGCTCCGCATTCGGTACCCGCCTTCAGATTTAGCACCTAAAAACAGTCCACCGGACTGTTTTCTTTACGGTGCTCACCCTCTCAGGGTTCGAGTCCCGTAACGCTAACCTGTTTATCTTCAGTTCCTATTTAGTTGTTGCCTTTGCCATAAAAAACGACGGCAACCTTTTAGGTTACCGTCTTGGTGCGCTGCAAGGGACTCGAACCCCTGACCTACTGGTTCGTAGCCAGTCACTCTATCCAGCTGAGCTAGCAGCGCATATCGTTTTTACGACCATAATATATTAACACATCTTTTTGTAAAATGCAAGTATTATTTTGATTATTATTGATACATTCTTTTATTTTTTATTGTGTAAAACACCGAAGGATTTAGATATTCCTCAATAAAACACCAGACTGTGTTCAAAATTACAAGCCAGACATATAATAACAAATTATAATTTTATTGCACCCTGTTATTTCGGACAGTATTAAGAAAAAAATCGGTCCTCTGCCGAAACAGAAGACCGATAATACTGCATGATATTAGGTTTCAGTAATAAGGATATACCTTAAGTGCTGAATTACTCGTTGATAGCGATAACTGCGCCTGAACCAACTGTTCTACCACCCTCACGGATAGCGAAACGGAGACCTACTTCGATAGCGATAGGAGTGATAAGCTCAACATCCATCTCAACGTTATCGCCAGGCATGCACATCTCTGTGCCCTCGGGAAGAGAAATTGTACCTGTAACGTCTGTTGTTCTGAAGTAGAACTGGGGACGGTAGTTGTTGAAGAAGGGAGTATGACGGCCGCCTTCTTCCTTAGTCAGAACGTAAACCTGACCACGGAACTTTGTGTGGGGGTTGATGGAACCGGGCTTAGCAAGAACCTGGCCACGCTCGATCTCGGATCTCTGAACACCACGGAGGAGAACACCTACGTTCTCACCAGCCTCAGCAAAGTCAAGAGACTTTCTGAACATTTCGAGACCTGTAACAACAACCTTACGTCTCTCGTCTGTGAGACCAACGATCTCAACTTCTTCCTGAGTCTTAACTGTACCTCTCTCAACTCTACCAGTAGCAACAGTACCACGACCTGTGATTGTGAATACGTCTTCTACGGGCATGAGGAAGGGAAGGTCAGACTTACGCTCGGGTGTGGGGATGAAGCTGTCAACAGCTGCCATAAGCTCGTGGATGCAAGCATACTCAGGAGCAGAAGGATCCTTGGAAGCACTGTCAAGAGCCTGGAATGCAGAACCCTTAACGATAGGTGTATCGTCGCCGGGGAACTCATACTCGGAGAGGAGGTCACGGATCTCCATCTCAACGAGCTCGAGGAGCTCTTCGTCGTCAACCTGATCGCACTTGTTCATGAATACAACGATGTAGGGAACGCCAACCTGTCTGGAAAGAAGGATGTGCTCTCTTGTCTGGGGCATAGGACCGTCAGCAGCGGAAACTACGAGGATAGCGCCGTCCATCTGAGCAGCACCAGTGATCATGTTCTTAACGTAGTCAGCATGGCCGGGGCAGTCAACGTGTGCATAGTGACGTGCCTCTGTCTGATACTCAACGTGAGCTGTGTTGATTGTGATACCACGCTCTCTCTCTTCGGGAGCCTTATCGATGTTTGCGTAGTCAACGAACTCTGCGTCACCACCGAGGTTAAGAACCTTAGTGATAGCTGCTGTAAGAGTTGTCTTACCGTGGTCAACGTGACCGATTGTACCAATGTTAATATGGGGCTTACTTCTTTCAAATTTTTCTCTTGCCATTTTGAAATTTCCTCCTTAAATTTAATAAATTAGAGTCTAAAGACAAAATCATTGTAACAATTTTAACTTAAAATTGCAATAGATTTATGAAAATTTATAGGCTAAAAGCCTAAAAAGACTTAAATTAGTCTTCTTTCTTAGTTGTCAGCTTCTCAGAAATGCTCTTGGGAACCTCTGCATAGTGGCTGGGCTCCATTACATACTGACCACGACCCTGTGTCTTGGAACGAAGGTCTGTAGCGTAACCGAACATCTCGGAGAGGGGAACGTTAGCAGTAACTCGTGTTACACCGTTGTCTGCCTCTGTACCTGAGGGGATACCACGACGGGAGTTGATGTCACCGATAACGTTACCGAGGTACTCGTCGGGAACAATAACAACAACCTTCATGATGGGCTCGAGGAGTACAGGATCTGCCTTCTTCATAGCCTCTTTGAAAGCCATAGAACCGGCAATCTTAAATGCCATTTCAGAAGAGTCAACCTCATGGTAAGAACCATCATAGAGCTCTACCTTAACGTCAACTACGTTGTAACCTGCAACTGTACCGGTCTGCATTGCACCCTGAATACCCTGATCAACAGCGGGGATGTATTCCTTGGGAACTACACCACCAACAACTGCGTTAACGAACTCGTAACCCTTTGTGGGGTTGGGGTATACCTTGAGCTTAACGTGACCGTACTGACCCTTACCACCGGACTGACGAGCGTACTTGGTGTCAACCTGAGCTTCCTTACGGATTGTCTCTTTGTAAGCAACCTGGGGCTTACCGATGTTAGCCTCAACCTTGAACTCACGAAGGAGACGGTCAACGATGATCTCCAGATGGAGCTCACCCATACCGGCAATAATTGTCTGACCTGTGTCAGCGTCTGTGTATGCCTTGAATGTGGGATCCTCTTCAGCAAGCTTTGCGAGAGCGATACCCATCTTCTCCTGACCAGCCTTGGTCTTGGGCTCAATAGCAACACGGATAACAGGATCAGGGAACTCCATAGACTCAAGAATTACGGGATACTTTTCGTCACAGAGTGTGTCACCTGTTGTTGTATTCTTAAGACCAACAGCAGCAGCAATATCACCTGCATAGCAGCACTCGATATCCTTTCTGTCGTTAGCGTGCATCTGAAGAATACGACCCATTCTCTCACGGTTGTCCTTGGAAGCATTGTAAACAGTAGAACCTGCCTCAACCTTACCGGAGTAAACTCTGAAGAAGCAGAGCTTACCAACAAAGGGGTCAGTTGCAATCTTGAATGCGAGAGCTGCAAAGGGCTCATCGTCAGAAGAATGACGAACGCACTCTTCTTCTGTTTCGCAATCGATACCCTTGATGTCGGGAACGTCTGTGGGAGCGGGCATATAATCTACGATAGCGTCGAGAAGCTTCTGAACACCCTTGTTACGATAAGAAGTACCGCAGCATACGGGAACCATCTCGTTAGCAATAGTAGCCTTACGGATAGCGTTCTTGATTTCCTCTGTTGTGAGTTCCTCACCGCCGAAGTATTTTTCCATAAGGTCGTCATCTGTGCTTGCAACAGCTTCGATGAGGTTGTTACGGTACTCCTCTGCGAGCTCCATCATATCAGCGGGAATCTCTTCTTCTCTCATATCTTTACCGAGGTCATCGTAGTAAACCTCAGCCTTCATCTCAACCAGGTCAACGATACCCTTGAAGGTATCCTCAACACCGATGGGAAGCTGGATGGGAACAGCATTACACTTAAGTCTGTCCTTCATCATCTGCAGAACACGATAGAAATCTGCACCCATGATGTCCATCTTATTTACGTATACCATTCTGGGAACGCCGTAGTTGTCAGCCTGACGCCAAACAGTCTCAGACTGAGGCTCAACGCCGCCCTTAGCGCAAAGAACAGTAACGCTGCCATCGAGAACTCTCAGTGAACGCTCAACCTCAACTGTGAAGTCAACGTGACCGGGGGTATCGATGATATTAATTCTGTGATTCTTCCAGTAACAAGTGGTAGCAGCAGAAGTGATTGTGATACCTCTCTCCTGCTCCTGAGCCATCCAGTCCATGGTAGCTGCACCGTCGTGTGTTTCGCCGAGCTTGTGGCTAACACCGGTGTAGTACAGAATTCTTTCTGTTGTAGTTGTTTTACCGGCATCGATGTGAGCCATGATACCGATATTTCTTGTCATTTCAAGAGATACTTGCCTAGGCATAAAATCCTCCTATAAACCTTATAACGTCGAAAATTATTACCATCTGTAATGTGCAAAAGCCTTGTTTGCCTCTGCCATCTTGTGTGTATCCTCACGCTTCTTAGCAGCACCGCCGGTACCATTGATAGCGTCGAGAATCTCATTGGCAAGTCTTTCCTTCATAGTTCTCTCACTACGAAGACGAGAATAGTTTGTGAGCCAACGCAGACCGAGTGTCTGGCGTCTCTCGGGTCTTACCTCGATCGGAACCTGGTATGTGCTACCACCTACACGGCGAGCCTTAACCTCCAGAACGGGCATGATATTCTCCATTGCTGCCTCGAATGTCTCGAGGGGATCTTTACCTGTCTTCTCAGAAATAATGTCAAATGCACCGTATACGATCTTCTGGGCAACACCCTTTTTACCGTCGAGCATGATATTGTTGATCAGACGTGTAACTAATTTGGATCTGTAAATAGGATCCGGCAAAACATCACGTTTTGCGATTGAACCTCTTCTTGGCACTTTACTTCCCTCCTTCACAATATTTAATGATCTCATAGGTACTCGAAAGCGACAAACTCCCGTATGCCGACCCAGAGGCTCTACATATATATAAAGCTCTGTATCAGATACAGAAACGAAATTAACTTAAGTAAAAATAAAGTTTTCGTTTAGTTGTCTAATGTCTTTCTTATTTACCCTTCTTCGGACGCTTAGCGCCGTACTTGGAACGTGCCTGATTTCTGTTTGCAACACCCTGAGTATCGAGTGTACCTCTGATGATGTGGTAACGCACACCGGGGAGATCCTTAACTCTACCGCCTCTGATAAGAACAACAGAGTGCTCCTGCAGGTTGTGGCCTACGCCGGGAATGTAGGAACTAACTTCGATTCCGTTAGAAAGTCTAACTCTTGCGATTTTACGAAGAGCGGAGTTAGGCTTCTTAGGTGTAGCAGTCTTAACAGCTGTGCACACACCACGCTTCTGAGGGGAGCTCTGGTTGATAGCTCTGTTTTTCTTAGAGTTCCAGCCCTTGAGGAGTGCGGGAGCCTTAGCTTTCTTCTCGGAAACTTCTCTTCCCTTACGAACCAACTGGTTAAAGGTAGGCATCTTGTGCATTTCTCCTTTCTTATAAAATTTTGTATATTAACGGACAAAATACACTTTAGCGTATTATCGCCCAAAATACAAGCAATATGCAATTGTTGGAAAAAGTCACAAAAAACACAGTTAAAAAGCGGAATTTGTGAGTATTATTACCACTTTGCAAACCCATTTTTGCGCATTATCCGACAATTACTTACTATATCAAATTTATACCCGTTTGTCAATAATATTTTTCATATGTTTTCAAAAAAGAAAAGGCTCACGGAGGGGTGGAAAGAAACCGTGAGCCTTTTTTATTTATGCTCTCTTTGCGAGAACAGCTATATTATAGTAAACAAAATATTAAATTTCAATAAAACTTGTAAAAACGACAGAGAATTTGAAAAAGTGACGATTTTTCAAACTTTTTCTTTCCCAATTCTTTTCATTAATATAATAAATAAAACAGGCTCTGCGATCTTGAAATCACAGAGCCTTGAATTTTATATATTATTACTGGTCTTCAAAAGACTGGGGAGCCTGAGGAATGTAATTCTCCTCCAGCTCAACGTTAGTGTAACGGCGCATTCCTGTACCTGCGGGTACCAGCTTACCGATAATAACGTTCTCCTTAAGACCGATAAGGGGATCAACCTTACCCTTGATAGCAGCATCGGTGAGAACTCTTGTTGTTTCCTGGAAGGAAGCTGCAGACAAGAAGCTGTCTGTTGCAAGAGATGCCTTTGTGATACCGAGAAGAAGCTGAGTCCACTCTGCTTCCTTGAGGCCTTCCTCGCCTGCTTCGATACGCTTGCGGATCTGCTTGTTAGCATAAAGAACTTCGCTCTTGTCATACATCTGACCGCCGAGGAACTCTGTAGAACCGGGCTCGTCAACGCGAACCTTACGCATCATCTGACGAACAATAACCTCAATGTGCTTATCATTGATATCAACACCCTGGAGACGGTATGTGCTCTGTACCTCGCTGATGAGGTAATCCTGCACTGCCTGTGCACCGAGGATTGCAAGAATGTCGTGGGGATTAACAGCACCGTCGGTGATCTTGTCACCTGCCTTGATGATGTCACCCTCCTGAACCTTAACTCTGAAGCCGAAGGGGATCAGATACTGCTTCTCGTCGCCTGTTTCCTTATTGAATACAACAGCGTGACGGTTGTTCTTGATAGTATCAAAGCGAACTTCACCGTCGATTTCGCTGATGATAGCAAGGCTCTTGGGCTTTCTGCTTTCGAAGAGTTCTTCAACACGGGGAAGACCCTGTGTAATATCTTCTGCGGAAGCAACACCACCGGTGTGGAAGGTTCTCATTGTAAGCTGTGTACCGGGTTCACCGATAGACTGAGCAGCGATAATACCAACTGCTTCACCTACTGTTACAGGCTGACCGTTTGCAAGGTTAGCACCATAGCACTTACGGCAAACGCCGTGCTTTGCATGACAGCCGAGAACAGAACGGATTGTGATTTTTTCTGTGCCTGCGTTGCAGATGATATCAGCATCGCTATCGTCCATCATCTTATTTTTTGAAACAAGAACATTACCCTCGGCATCCTTGAAGTCTTCAACAAGGTATCTGCCGATAAGTCTCTCGTGTAATCCTTCGATTGTCTTGTTTGCTGCCTTAATATCAAATATCTCAAGACCCTCTGTGGTATGACAATCTTCCTCACGGATGATAACTTCCTGAGAAACATCAACCAGACGACGAGTAAGGTAACCTGAGTCAGCGGTACGAAGCGCTGTATCAGCAAGACCCTTACGAGCACCACGGGAGGAAATGAAGTATTCCAGAATGTTAAGACCTTCACGATAGTTAGCACGAATGGGAATTTCGATGATTTTACCTGATGTATTTGCAATCAGACCACGCATACCTGCGAGCTGACGGATCTGGCTCATACTTCCTCGAGCACCGGAGTCAGCCATCATAAAGATGGGATTGTAGCGGTCAAGACCAGCCTGAAGAGCAGCAGTAACATCGTTTGTAGCCTTATCCCAGATTTTGATAACTTCGTTATATCTGTCTTCTTCAGCACGAAGACCCATCATAAACTCTTCGCGAACAGAGTCAACGTCTTTTTCTGCCTGAACAAGAATTTCTTTCTTAGCTTCAGGAATAATTGCGTCGCAAACAGCAACTGTAATAGCACCGCGGGTAGAGTATTTGTAACCCTGAGCCTTGATGTCGTCAAGTACTCTGGAGGTAATCTCTGTGCCGTGCACACGGATACAAGCATCGATAATCTTGCCAAGCTGTTTCTTGCCAACAAGGAAGTCGATTTCGTATTTGAAATAATTATCAGGGTCAGTTCTGTCAACAAAGCCCAAATCCTGAGGAATGGGACCGTTGAAGATAATCTTACCCATTGTTGTGTCAACAAGAGCAGATTTCTCTACACCGTCAACTATGGCTGTGCGGCGAACTTTAATCTTGGAGTGAAGCTTGATAGCACCTGTGGAGTAAGCCATCATAGCCTCGTCAGTATCCTTGAATACCTTGCCCTCACCAAGTTCTCCGTCCTTATCAAGAGTAAGGTAGTAGGAACCCAGAATCATATCCTGTGTAGGAACAGCAACAGGATGACCGTCAGAAGGCTTTAAGAGGTTGCCTGCAGCAAGCATAAGGAAACGAGCCTCTGCCTGTGCCTCTGCAGAAAGAGGTACGTGAACAGCCATCTGGTCGCCGTCGAAGTCGGCGTTGTAAGCTGTACATACAAGGGGATGAAGCTTAATCGCTCTGCCCTCAACAAGAACAGGCTCGAATGCCTGAATACCAAGTCTGTGAAGTGTTGGAGCACGGTTGAGGAGAACAGGATGGCCCTTGATTACAACCTCCAGTGCATCCCAAACCTCGGGCTTTGCACGCTCAACAGCTTTTCTTGCTGCTTTGATGTTCTGTGCTGCCTTTGTCTCAACAAGACGCTTCATAACGAAAGGCTTGAAAAGCTCCAGAGCCATCTCCTTGGGAAGACCGCACTGGTACATCTTAAGCTCAGGACCAACAACGATAACAGAACGGCCGGAGTAGTCAACACGCTTACCGAGAAGGTTCTGTCTAAATCGGCCCTGCTTACCCTTAAGCATATCAGAAAGAGACTTAAGAGGACGGTTGTTGGGACCTGTAACAGGTCTGCCGCGACGGCCGTTGTCGATAAGTGCATCTACTGCTTCCTGAAGCATACGCTTTTCGTTACGGATGATAATATCGGGAGCCTCAAGCTCAAGAAGTCTCTTGAGTCTGTGGTTTCTGTTAATAACTCTGCGGTAAAGGTCGTTAAGGTCGGAAGTTGCAAAACGACCGCCGTCGAGCTGTACCATAGGACGAATATCGGGAGGAATAACGGGAACAACATCCAGAATCATCCACTCGGGACGGTTGCCGGACATACGGAAGCTTTCAACAACCTCAAGTCTCTTCTGGATGCGAACCTTCTTCTGACCTGATGCGTCTACAAGCTCCTCTTTGAGCTCTGCGGAAAGCTTTTCAAGGTCAATTTCCTGCAGAAGCTCTTTGATAGCCTCTGCACCCATTGCTGCCTTGAAGTCGTCCTCGTACTTCTCGCGCATATCTGCATACTCACGCTCTGTGAGGAACTGCATCTTCTGAAGATCACGGCAATCACCGGGATCTGTTACGATATAAAGTGCAAAATAAAGAACCTTCTCAAGCATTCTGGGAGAAATATCAAGCATAAGGGAAATTCTGGAGGGAATACCCTTGAAGTACCAGATATGAGAAACAGGAGCTGCAAGCTCGATGTGACCCATTCTCTCACGACGAACCTTTGCACGTGTTACTTCAACGCCGCAACGGTCGCAGATTTTGCCTTTAAAACGAATTCTCTTGTACTTTCCGCAATGGCATTCCCAGTCCTTTGTAGGTCCGAAAATACGCTCGCAGAATAGACCGTCTCTCTCTGGTTTGAGAGTACGATAGTTTATGGTTTCGGGCTTTTTAACCTCGCCATGTGACCATTCTCTGATCTGCTCAGGAGAGGCTAAACCGATTTTTATAGAATCAAAAACATTATTATCCATTAGTTAATTGCCCCTTCCTAACTTAATATTCATCGCTGCCGTGATCATCAAAATCCAGCATATCGTCCATATCCTCAAAGATAGAGGATTCGTCAAACATATTGCCCTCTTCGGATTCTTCATCCAGCAGGAAGCCGTCCATGGTGGTCATAACCTCGTCCTCCTGAAGCTCTGCATCAGCAGGAACAATACCCATATCCTCGTCCTCGTCAAACTTCTGCTTGAGGTCGATTTCCTGACCATCGTGGTCAAGAACCTTAACATCAAGAGAGAGGGACTGAAGCTCTTTGATAAGAACCTTGAAGGATTCGGGGATACCGGGCATAGGAATATTCTGACCCTTAACGATAGCCTCGTAAGTCTTAACACGTCCTGTAACGTCGTCAGACTTAACTGTGAGGATTTCCTGAAGAGTATATGCTGCACCGTAAGCCTCAAGTGCCCAAACTTCCATTTCACCGAAACGCTGTCCGCCGAACTGAGCTTTACCGCCCAGAGGCTGCTGAGTAACGAGAGAGTAGGGACCTGTGGATCTTGCGTGAATCTTATCATCAACAAGATGATGCAGCTTGAGATAGTACATATAACCAACAGTTACAGGGTTATCGAAGTAATCACCTGTTCTGCCGTCTCTAAGCCAAGTTTTACACTCGGGAGTAATGCCGTGTTGTCTGAGGCACTCACCAAAGTCAATGCCTGTAACCTGAGAACGATCAGGGAACTCGCCACGGTCAGACTTCTCCTGCATTTCGCGGAATGCCTGGAAGATGTCGCCTTCGTGTGCGCCGTCAAATACGGGAGTCATAACCTTGAAGCCCATAGCCTTTGCTGCATAGCCAAGGTGAACCTCAAGAACCTGACCGATGTTCATACGGGAAGGAACGCCCAGAGGATTAAGTACAATATCGAGGGGTGTACCGTCGGGCAGGTAAGGCATATCCTCAACAGGAAGGATTCTGGAAACAACACCCTTGTTACCGTGACGACCAGCCATCTTATCGCCGACACTAATCTTTCTCTTCTGAGCAAGATAGCAACGAACAACCTTGTTAACACCGGGCTTAAGCTCGTCGCGGCTGTTTTCGCGGGTAAATACCTTAACGTCAACAACAATACCGCTTTCACCGTGAGGAACTCTCAGAGAAGTATCTCTAACCTCACGAGCCTTCTCACCAAAGATTGCACGAAGGAGTCTTTCTTCTGCAGTAAGCTCTGTTTCACCCTTGGGTGTAACCTTACCAACGAGAATATCGTCAGCATGAACCTCTGCACCGATGTGAATGATACCATCCTCGTCCAAGTCTTTGAGCATATCCTCGCCTACATTGGGAATGTCGCGGGTAATCTCTTCGGGTCCGAGCTTGGTATCTCTTGCTTCGATTTCGTATTCTTCTATATGAATGGAAGTGTAAACATCTTCACGAACAATTTTTTCAGAAATAAGAACAGCATCCTCGTAGTTATAACCTTCCCAGGTCATAAAACCGATAAGTGCGTTCTTACCAAGGGAAATTTCGCCGTTCTTTGTAGCAGGACCGTCAGCAAGGACATCGCCCTTCTTAACGCGCTGACCTCTGTCTACAACAGGAATCTGGTTGATACAAGTACCCTGGTTACTGCGGAGGAACTTGATAACCTCGTGGTCTTTAACCTTGCCGTTGTCGTACTGAACACGGATGCGGTTAGCATCTGCGCTCATAACAACGCCGTCGTCTTCAGCAAGGATACAAACACCTGAGTCTGTACCTGCCTTGTACTCCATACCTGTACCAACAATGGGATTTTCTGTAACAAGGAGGGGAACTGCCTGACGCTGCATGTTAGAACCCATCAGAGCTCGGTTTGCGTCATCGTTCTCAAGGAAGGGAATCATAGATGTAGCAACAGAAACAACCATTCGGGGAGATACATCCATGTAGTCAAACTTGGAAGCATCAAGGTCAACGAACTCGTCGCGGTGACGGCCTACAACTCTCTGGTTGATAAAGCGGCCTTCTGCGTCAAGAGGTGTGTTAGCCTGTGCAACATAGAACTCGTCTTCCTGGTCAGCAGTCATATAAACTACTTCGTCTGTTACTACGCCTCTTTCTTTATCAATCTTTCTGAAAGAAGCTTCAACAAAGCCGTATTCGTTAATTCTTGAGAATGTAGCAAGGTAAGAAATCAGACCGATGTTAGGACCTTCAGGAGTTTCGATAGGACACATTCTGCCGTAGTGGCTGTAGTGAACGTCTCGAACCTCGAAGCCTGCTCTGTCTCGGGAAAGACCGCCGGGACCAAGAGCGGAAAGTCTTCTCTTGTGAGTAAGCTCAGCAAGGGGGTTGGTCTGGTCCATAAACTGAGAAAGGGGTGAAGAGCCGAAGAATTCTTTGATAGCTGCAGTTACAGGACGGATATTGATGAGAGTTGAGGGAGAAAGTGTCTCCAAATCCTGAGCCTGAAGTGTCATTCTCTCGCGGATAACTCTCTCAAGTCGGCTGAAGCCGATTCTAAACTGATTCTGTAAGAGCTCGCCTACGCAACGGATACGTCTGTTGCCCAGGTGGTCGATGTCGTCTGTAACACCGATGTGCTCTGCAAGGCAGTTCATATAGTTAACGGATGCAAAAATATCCTCGATTGTGATGTGGTTGGGGATGAGTTCATCGTGACGAGCAATGAGCATCTCCTTGAGTTCATCATCATTTGAGCAGGAGTCGAGAATCTCGCAGAGTACGGGGAAGGAAACCTTCTCGTTGATGCCGCACTCTTCCTTAGCGTCAAAGCTTACATAGCCGCTGATGTCAACCATGTTGTTGGAAAGAATCTTTACAAGCTTGCCTTCAACGCTTACGAATACTTCCTTAACACCTGCGTTTTCAATCTCCATGGCTTTCTCGCGGGAGATAGTATCACCGCGAAGTGCCATAACCTCGCCTGTGCGGGGATTGATAACGGGGTCAGCAACAACCTGACCTGCAAGTCTGCCGGAAACACCCAGCTTTTTGTTGTATTTATAACGACCAACACGAGACATATCGTAACGTCTGGGGTCGAAGAACAGATTGTGGAGGTGATTCTGAGCACTCTCTACTGTGGGAGGCTCGGAAGGACGAAGCTTTCTGTAAACCTCCAGAAGACCTGTTTCTATGCTGTCGGTAGTGTCTTTCTCGATAGTAGCCTTGATTCTGTCGTCATCGCCGAAAACCTCGATGATGTCAGCATTGGAGCCAAGACCAAGTGCACGAAGAAGAACAGTTACCGGAATCTTACGGTTTTTATCTATACGCACGTAGAATACGTCGTTGATGTCGTTTTCGTACTCTAGCCAAGCACCACGGTTGGGAATAACGGTTGAAGAGAACATCTCCTTACCTGTTTTGTCGTGCTCCATTTTGTAGTAAACACCGGGGCTACGAACCAGCTGTGATACGATAACTCTTTCTGCACCGTTGATAACAAAGGTACCGCTGTCGGTCATAAGGGGGAATTCTCCCATAAAGACATTGGACTCTTTGATTTCGCCGGTTTCTTTGTTGATGAGTCTGGCAGTTACACGAAGAGCAGCGGAATAAGTTGCATCCCTCTCTTTACACTCGATAACACTGTAGTTGGGATTGTCCACGTCCAGTGTGTAGTCGATGAAGTCCAGAACAAGGTTACCGGAATAGTCGGTTATACCCGAAACATCCTTGAAAACCTCCTTGAGTCCTTCGTCCAGAAACCACTGGTAGGACTTCTTCTGCACCTCAATAAGATTGGGCATTCCGATTACTTCGTCAATCTTCGAAAAGCTCACTCTTTCGGTTTTGCCAAGCATAACCTGCTTAACATTATCCATAGGCGTATCTCTCCTTGCATAAGAATTCTGTGCCAAAGCAAACTGCAAAAAGCAGCGGGAACAAACGAAGAACGAAGACCACAATATTTGCTCAAGATAATGGACAGACACCCATTATCTTGTGGGCAAAAAGGAAAACCTCCCACAATGCAAATGAAAGCCGACTTCCATAAAAAAATCACTTGACATTCATTTTGCAATGTGTTATAGTCTACATTTCTGCAAAAGTCCCATTTAGCGCGGAGGGTAAATCCCCCCATAATGGTACATCATGAAATTATATAAGCCTTTTGTCAAGATGTCAAGGGGTTTTCAAAAAGTTTTTCACTTATTTTGCAGATTTATTTCTATGAAGGCACAATACCGACGATTTGCCAATTATTCCCACATTAGAAAACACACGGCACCGTTGATTGTTTTAAAAGCTAAAAAATCCCCCTTCATTTATTTCGAGCCTGTAGGGGCGGCAACCTGCCGCCCGCATACATTCCATCCTCTATGTACGGGCGATTCACGAATCGCCCCTAACCCTTTCCGCAAAACCAAACCTTTCGGGAGGTTCGTGAACCTCCCCTACAAAACTCCTCCCGTCAAAACCTTGCGGTTTCGCCACCCTTTCTGCGAAAGCGGCAACCCTTTTGTCCCTTCGGGACATTTCCCCTAACAGGGGAATTTCCTCGGTGAGGAGGGCTTTTTGCTTCGCGAGATACGAGGGCAAAAAACAGGGTGCTCACATTTTACGTGAGCACCCTGTTGAGTGTTTTATTAAATTACTGCTGAATAATCAGGACAATGTACCATCCTTGGCACAGGTCAATGTAACAGATGCGGTAAAATCGTGGGAAGCTGTTCCCGATGATTGTCTTGCAACTGCTGTAGCGGTAGCAGTGTTTACATAGGTATCAGAAGTAACACTTCTTATTGTCCAATAAGAACTATTTGATTTAGCATTATGGGAACAAGAATGGCAGTAGGATGTTGCTCCGTTATATGTAAATGTTCCTGTAACACTCACATACCATAGTACGTCACCATTACTATTGTTAAAGTTTCTTGTTTTTGTTCCGCTTATAGTTCCCCTTGTCAAAGTATTTTGAGTAATTATAGTTTCAATATAGCAGCCATTATCCAAATACTCAACGGTTACTTTTGTTTCGGAAGCTTCAACAGCACTCACGGGAGCACAAAATACGGAAAAAGTAAATATGGTTAAAATGAGTAAAGCAACTATTATTTTCTTCATAAGTGTTTGTCCCTCAACATCTTAAAGTACTTTATTAAAATTCTTCTTGAATTACATTGTTTGTAACATTATATGTATCATTAACTATAGTTCCCTCTTGTTTAAAAACCACAAAAGATTCTAACATATGAATACAATACACGGTTGTTGCAAAGGTGGCGAGTAAAAGTATTATCATCACGGCTCGTCTAATGGCTTTGGAAACCCTCCGCTTTTTAACTACGTGGTCTGTGTTGATTGTGGCAAAATAGCCGGTCATAACCTCGTAGGGTGTACCGTAATTTTCGTAAAGCTCTTGCTTCGAGGTTATCAGCCTATCTTCGCAGAATTCCTCAATAGCTGAAGCAAGGGTTTTTAGGTATACCCGCTCCTGTTTTCTCTTTATCGGAAATAGCGTCCTCACTTCCGACATATACTTCCTGCACAGCCTGCTCACTTGCTCCGTCCACCTCCTTAACATACGAAGGTGCTGTTTCTATTCCTGCAAGTACTGTGAGAAGATTCTGAATTCCCTCGGTAGTGCATTTGTAATTTTGCAGAAGCTCAGCAAGGTGTTCTCTGCCCTTTGGCTCAAGGTGATAGTAAACCCTTGTGCGTTTTCTTCCGACAAGCTTTGAGTATTCGCTGATTTTGCCTTCGTTCTCTAACTTATAAGCCGCAGTATAAATTGTGTTCTGAGAAATGTTAAGCAATCCACCGGAAAAATCTGTGACAGACTTTACAATCTCGTACATATAACTGTCGTGCTTCTCAAGAATAGAGAGAATCAGCATATCAGACAAACTGTTAAAAAATAAATTTTTACTCATAATCTCACCTCTTTTCCACATTATATAACAAATGTTTTCAAATTTCAATATTATTTTTGCCAAAATATTGTTGACAAAATTAGTTAAATGTGATAAGCTGTGTGCGTAAGATACAAAAACGAACCAAAAACACCGAAAATTCGGTACTGAAATATGGTTTGTGTTGTTTGTATCTTTGAACTTGGCAATACCCTGCATCTACCCTGCAGGTTTTGCACATTGTACAGTCAGTCCACCCCACAAAATAGCTGGCTGTACAAACTTAAAAGCATCATACATAGTTTTAGGTGTATGTTAATTAAGCGGAGCGGATGGTGTAAACTATCCGCTCTGTTTTATTATGTAAAGGTAAAAGAAAAAGGAAGAAGTATGAAGTTTTTTACTCCCTCAGTCTTTGCCTGTGGCAAAGCCACTCTCACGGAGCCTGTCTCCCTCTGTCTGCTTTGCAGACATCTCCCTCACATTGTGAGGGAGTCTTCCCTCGGTGAGGGAGCCATTAAGCCCTCCTCTGAGAGGAAATTCCCCTGTTAGGGGAAATGTCCTGAAGGGACAAAAGGGTTGCCGCTTTCGCAGAAAGAGTGGCAAAACCACAAGGTTTTGACGGGAGGAGTTTTGTAGGGGAGGTTCACGAACCTCCCGAAAGGTTTAGTTTTGCGGAAAGGGTTACGGGCGATTCGTGAATCGCCCCTACGTAGAGGGTAGATTGTATACGGACGGGCACGGAGACCCGCCCCTACGGGTTTGGAACAAAAGGAGGGAGCCATTTTAGCGGGCGGATGGTATCCGCACCTAAAGTAATAAAAAAGTCCTCTTTGCAAAATGCAGAGAGGACATAAGAATTCTAATTTAATAATCAGCCGAGTCTGCTGCCGGAATAGTTGGCAATGCTCTTCTGGGGTTTTTCAGGTTTAATCTTTTTGCCCTTAATCTTGAGGGCATAAGACCAAGCCTTCTGAAGCTCCTCGGAAAGAAGAGGCATAAACTTCTCTACATTCTTTTCCTCTATAGAATTGAGGATAACAATAGTAATGATAGAGCGGGTATCCATATCGCCGTTTGCATACTGGGTGCTTATCATCTGTGCCATTTTGTTCATTTCGCCTTTAGCCCCGCGACTAATAAGAGCATTAAACTTTTCGAGCACATAGGTACGGATAAAATATACTCCGCGGAATTCTTCGTAGCTTTCACGCTCTTCTTTGATTACATCCTTAAGCTCGGGGAAGAAAGTAACAAATCTCTTTGCAAGGAATAACGGGTCTGCATTACCCTCGTCACTCTTCTTTTTCTTTGCTTGCTTAACCCTCTTTACAACTGCAGTTGCAGATACAGCATCATAGAAGTCGTTACCGATACTCTCGGCTTCCTTCAGGCCGTCGGTTTCGGGATCAAACATCCAGGTTGCCATTGTATTCCACTCGTTATCGGGACCGTCTTCTGTCATAGCACAGGAGCGAAGCACCATATGCTTCTTATCAATAAAATAAATAACGGAATAAGCAACAGCTTCACCTGTAAAGAGTGCAATAATCTCCTTATCTGTGTTAGCTGTTTTTTCACGCTTGAAATTCTGGGAAGTAAGAGGCTCTGCAACCTTGCCTACAATAACATCAAATGATTTCATTAAATCGCTCATAATATACCTCCAAAGCAGAAATCCTGCTCAAGTCATTCTATATTTTTATTATTAACTTATTATACAAGTTCTGTATCCGTTTGTCAAAGGTTATTCCAACTTTAAGTATTTACAAATATATTTCTTCTTTGTTCTCATTTTATTGACACAATATCCCACATCTGTTAGTATTAATGTATCTATGCAATACCGACGCAAATCGAGATTGCAACATAAGGAGGAATAAAAGATGAATTTCAGCTCCGTTTATCTGTTCACTTCCTGGGAATTTCTTATGTTTCTGGCTGTGACTATTTTAGGATACTTTACTGTTCCTAAAGCAATAGCCGCTCTTGGCAGAACAAGTTTTTTCAGCAAATTCCCTACACTCCAAAACACTCAATGGATATGGCTTCTTATTGCCAGCTCTGTATTCTATGCAAGCTACTACAGTTTCTTATCAACAAAATATAAGTTTGGCAATCTGGCATACCTTTTTATCCTTTTCCTTGTATTCAGTATTGTTTCTGTTTATTTTTGCGGTATTATTATCGGCAAGATGACAAAAACACAGAAAACACAGGCAAAGAGCAATCCCGAAAACAAGAAAGCAATAAAAAAAGCATTCGATAAGAAAAAGCGTTTAATTATACTTATAGCTTGTCTTCTTAACTTCGGCATTCTTTGTTTGCTTAAGTATTCAGGTTTTGCTGTGGAAAATATCAATAGTTTACTGCATACAACCCTGACATCTCCCGAATGGATAATCATGCCTTTGGGTATATCCTTCTATACATTCCAGTGCATAAGTTACGTTGTTGATGTTTACAGAGGAACAACCAAACCCGAAAAAAATATCTTTCGTTTTACATTGTTTGTATCTTACTTTCCCCAGATTTTTCAGGGTCCTATAGGCAGACACAACGAACTTGCTCCCCAGCTTTTTGAAGTTCACACCTTCAACCAAGAGCGAGTGGGCAGAGGAATCTTCCGCATTGCTTGGGGCTTGTTCAAAAAACTTGTTATTGCTGACAGACTGATAAACTTTATCACCCCTGTGCTCACTGCAGAAAACGAATACTCCGCACCCATCCTTCTGCTTGCAATCATCATGAACGCAATCTGGCTTTATGCAGATTTCTCGGGATATATGGACATCGCCCTTGGTGCTTCCGAAGCTATGGGCATCAACCTGACAGATAACTTCCGCACTCCTTTCTTCTCTCTCTCTATTGCGGAATTCTGGGCAAGATGGCATATCTCCTTGGGAAGCTGGTTCAGAGATTATCTCTTCTATCCGATTTCCCTCGCAGGCTGTTTCAGAAAGAAAAAGCCCACCAATAAAATTGCCCGGACCATTATGAAATATCTGCCCAGTACTATGGGATATCTGGCAGTCTGGATTACTATGGGCATCTGGCACGGTGCTTCATGGAACTTTGTATTCGAAGGTATCTTCTTTGGAGCAATACTCATTCTTTCCTCCTGGCTTGATACACCTTTCCGATATACAAAACAAAAACTTCACGGATGGTTTTTTGATTTCATCAGAATGATCAGAACCTTCCTTTTGGTTGCGGTTGGTTTCTTATTCTTCAGCGCAGATTCTCTGGGTCGGGCAGTAAATATTCTCTCTCGCATCTGCACTCTGTCTATGGATGGCTCTAAATCTCCTTTTGTTACCGGATTCAACTCCTGGCAATGGATAATTGCTGCAATGGGAATAGCCATACTCCTTATCATAGAAATTATAACAGAGAAAAAAGGTAAAATCTGCGACCTTCTGTACAAATCCAACTATGTGGTACGCTCCCTTGTTCTTCTGGCGATTCTCCTCGGAGTAATCCTTCTGGGAATATACGGCACAGGCGAAGTAAGCTTTGCTTACTTTGAATTTTAAAAGGAGGAACAGCTTATGAAAATTACAATTAAAGTATTGGCATTTATACTGATTTTGCTATTAACAGCAATTCCTCTTACTTCTGCCGCTATCGTGGGAATAGGAAACACAGGCGAAATAAAAGCTTGTGCCAACGAGCTTTACAGCCTTGAAAGAAATACTATTGATGCCCTCTATATCGGTTCATCTTCAACCTGGGCAGGCGTGTCTCCCCTTGTAATCTACAATCAGACCGGCATTACAGGCTTCAACCGATCCTGTACTGTTCAGGCTTCTTACACCGCTTACTTTTACCTTCTGGAAGCTCTCGAATACCAGACTCCCAAGATAGTAATACTCGAGGGAGAAACTCTCTTTACAGATTACAATGAAAACTTTGTAAGAACAGCTATCGATTCAATGAAGAATTCCGATGTAAAAAAAGAAGCTATCAATTTTTTCAGTGACTTTTCCGATACTCCCTTGTATACCAAGGCAAGCTATTATGTTCCCTTCCTTTACTACAGCAAAAGCTGGAGTGAGCTTAAGCCCGAGGAAGTATTCCTTTATTATTCCAAACGCAACAGTGATTATAACAGCTTGTGTCCTATGGGAGGAAGACTAAATACAAATGTATGTACATTTGATTGGCCCGAAGAAAACTTCACTACAACCGACGAGGTTGCAGATGTAGATCCCGTTAACGAAGAATATTTCCTTAAAATTCTTAAACTGTGCAAAGAGAAGGGTATTGAGGTTATGGTAGTAACCTACCCCAATGCAGATGCAACCTACGCAAGATACAACAAACTCACCGAGCTTTGCAAGGAACAGGATGTTATGTACTGTGATATGAGACTCATTATGGATGAAGTTGGAGTTGACCCGAAAGTTGATTTTTCTGACGAAGGAGAACACACCAATGTAAAAGGAAACATAAAAATTTCCAATTATCTGGCAAAGCTCCTTTCAGAAAACTTTGATTTGCCTGACAGAAGAGGAACAGAAGGATATGAATATTACGACAAATATCTGGAAACTTTCTTAAATGAAAACGGCAAATATCTGAACTGACTTATAATAGAAAAGACAGCTGACACTATATCAGCTGTCTTTTTTACTATAAATGCCAAGTTTAATCATCGAGACGCTCTATCATCTCAAACAAAGCTTGAGCACTATCGAAATTTTCAGGCTTAAGCTCTGCAACGGGAACCTTAACATCATATTCATCATCTATCATTCCTACAATCTGAATGATATCAAAGGATTTAAGAATTCCGCCGGACACAAGATTCTTAGTATTCTCAAAGTCTACATCGGGTCTTATTCCGTTAAGTAACTCCAAAAACTCCTGCATAATAAAATCTCCTTTATATACTTATTTAAGGTAGTCATTACCTAATTTAATTCTGTCGATTTTTCCGTTCATATTTATGGGCATAGCAGAAAGCTTAATACATTTCTGAGGTACCATATAAGAAGGAACATAGGCCTTCATACTCTTGCGAACAGTTTTCTCCTCTGCGGAGCCTGTATAGAACAGCACAATTTCTGAATTAACGTTATCGTACAGACAGCATACTCTATCTACATTGTCGATTGCAGAAGCACCTGTTTCAATTTCTCCAAGCTCTATTCTATGTCCCATGTGCTTTATTTGATGGTCTTTTCTGCCTTTGAACAACAGTTCTCCTTTATCATTATAAGAAACTATATCACCTGTTCTGTAAAGCACTTCGGGATACATTTTATTGAGGGGATTCTGAACGAAAGCCTCGGCTGTTTTCTCGGGATTATTATAGTAGCCTAACCCGAGGAATGAGCCTCGCACATACAAAACACCTTCTGAAACTGTATCTTCAACAAGACAATTGTTCTCTTCATCTATAACAAGTACATCGCAGTTATCAAAAGCTACGCCGATAGGCAGGCTGTCGCTGGGAGAAAACTCTCTGTCAACAATGTAGTAGGTACAGGTATCCGTAATCTCTGTTGGTCCGTAAAGATTGGCATACAAAGCCTCAGGCAAATGCTCTCTCCAATAATTAAGCTGTTTTACAGGCATAGATTCTCCTGCAAAAAGAATATTTTTGAGATACTTCGGTTTTGCAGTACCGAAGGTATCAAAATCCGCTACTATATTGAGAGCCGTAGGAACCCAATATATAGAATTTATCTTATTCTTATCCAAAAACTCTATAAGAGAAAGAGGGAAAATAAAACAGATCTTCGGAATAATATAAAATGTTGCACCCGAAACTATCGTAGAAAATATGTCAAGGATTGACATGCTGAAATAAAAGGGTGTCTGGCTACCCCATACGGTGTCTGAGTTTATATCAAAGGTCTTGCAGATAGTCAAAGCATAGTCTATAACCGAACGATGACAGATAACAGAACCTTTCGGAACTCCTGTTGAGCCTGAAGTGAACAAAACATACAGAGGGTCTGTATCGCACTGCTTTCTCATAACCTCGGCAAGCAGAGTATCGTCTGCATCCTCTTTAAGCATATCTTCAATAATAAGTGTTGTTCTGCCGGTTTTTGCAAGGCATACATCCTTGTTCTTGCTGTCTGTAATAATACAAGCAGGATTCAGGGTATCGATAATAGTGTTTATTCTCTCTGTCGGACTTTCAACATCAATTACCGTGTAACACGCATTTGCATACGCCGAAGAGAACATTCCAAGCAAGCAATTAACAGACTTGTCTACAAATACTGCCACATTCTTTTTTGTAAGTCCTGACCGAATTAACACTGACGCTATTTTTCTTGCGTACTCAATAAAGTTCTTGTAAGTTATTTCAGCATCATTGGAGCCAAACACTATTTTGTCCGGATACTTTTCTGCTGTGTTTTCAAAGTACTGCATTATATTTTTATACATTCTGCAACTCCCTCCGCAACAACTCTATATTACCTAATAAATTAGTTTATCATACATTATCTTCTTTTTCAATAAAAATCTGTATTTAACAAAAACAATTAGCATTCTATTTCTTTTCTCTTTCCCTTGCAAGTTACATATAAATATGTTAAAATAACAAGTTAGTAAAGATTGGCGGTGAATTTATGGATATAAAAGATATGGCTATCGGCGTGTTTGACTCAGGTCTGGGCGGTCTCTCGGCGGTTCGCGAACTGATGAAGGTTCTCCCCTTTGAAAACATCGTTTACTTCGGCGATACAGGCAGAGTTCCCTACGGCAATCGAAGCCGTGATACCATAATCAAATACGCACAGCAGGATGTTAATTTTCTTTTAAAGCATAATGTCAAGATGATTATTGCCGCCTGCGGTACTGTAAGCTCTGTTGCAACAGGTCTGGCAGATACCTTGGAAGTACCCTTTACGGGTGTTGTAAATCCTACGGCTTATGCCGCCGCTAAAGCTACAAAAAATGGTAAGATAGGTGTAATCGGCACTACCGCCACCATAAACTCCCACAGCTACAAAAAGAAAATCAACGAGATAAATCCTGACCTTCAGATTTTCGAAAAGGACTGTCCCCTCTTTGTGCCCTTGGTTGAAAACGGCTTTACAGACCCCGACGACATTATTGTTAAAAGTGTTGTAGAGCACTATACAGGCGAGTTCATAGAAAAAGATGTGGACACCGTAATTCTGGGCTGTACCCACTATCCCCTGCTAAGTTGTGCTATCCAAAGGGTACTTGGTGAGAACGTAACTCTCATCGACTCCGGTTGTGCAACCGCACTCCATACCGCAGATCTGCTGAAGAAAAAGGGTCTTGCTCAAGCAAAAGAGGTAACAGGTGAATACAAATTCTTTGTAAGCGACACGCCCGACAACTTCGAAAAAATGGCAGGAATGTTCCTCGGTTGTGATATTCACCGCAAGGTTACACAAATTGATATTGAAGAATACTGATTAAAAGAAGAGTTAATATGAAAGATAAATACCTGATTTCCGTAATCGGAACACAGTATGTTGACGGTGACAAGGATGTTGTAAAGCTCAAAACCGTTGGCGAATACTACTGTGAGAATGATATAATTTACATAAAATATAAAGAATACGATAACGAAAACCCGATGATATGCTTTGACAATACAGTTACTGTAGAGGGCGACAACGTAGTAACGGTAATTCGCGGCGGTGCTGCAAACTCCAGACTGACGCTTGAAAAGGGCAGACGTCATCAATGCCACTACAACACTATGTTTGGTGATTTGATGGTCGGGGTTTTCACCAATATTATCGAAAACAACCTGAGTGAAAAGGGCGGTACCCTGCAGGCCGCCTACACACTTGATTTCAATGCAGGACTTGTGAGCAAAAACGAGATTTTTATAAAAGTTACAGAAAAAGAGGGAAACTAAAATGTCTAAAACTTCCGCTAACGCAGTATTAAGTTTAAACGAAGCAATCAAAAATGCTTTCAAAAAAGCTATGGGAAACGGTCTCCTGCCTGAAGCAGAGATTCCTGCTTTCATCATCGAGGCTCCTGCAAACAGAGCAAACGGCGACCTGGCAACAAATGCCGCTATGGCAGGTGCAAGGGTTTTCCGTATGCCTCCCATAAAAATTGCACAGGCTGTTGTAGAATCCATCAACCTTGAAGGAACACTCTTTGAGAGATGCGAAGCAGCAGGTGCAGGCTTTTTAAACTTCTTCTTTAAGAAAGAGTACTTTGCAGAGGTACTCGCAGAAATTGAAGAAAAAGGCGAAGACTACGGCAACTCCGACTTTGGTCAGAACAAAAAATATATGGTGGAGTTTGTATCTGCAAACCCCACAGGTCCTATGCACATGGGCAATGCTCGTGGCGGTGCCCTCGGTGACTGCCTTGCAGCTGTACTTAGTAAGGCAGGCTACGACGTTTACAGAGAATTCTACGTAAACGATGCAGGTAATCAGATTGAAAAATTCGCAAACTCTCTGGAGGCAAGATACCTTCAGCTTTATATTCCCGAGACTCCCTTCCCCGAGGACGGCTATCAGGGTGGCGACATCACCGACCGTGCAAAAGAATTCGCAGAAATAAACGGCGACAGCTTTGTAAATGCAGAAATTGCAGACCGCAAAAAAGCTCTTGTAGACTTTGCATTACCTAAGAACATCGCAAAGATGCAGGCAGATATGAAGAAGTACCGCATTGAGTATGACAAGTGGTTCTTTGAAAGCGAGCTTCACAACTGCGGCAAAGTTAAGGAAATTATCGACCTACTCACACAGAAAGGTCTTACATACGAAAAAGAGGGTGCTCTGTGGTACAAGAACACAGAAATCCTTACAAAGAAATATCTCGAACAGGGTAAAACTCAGGACGAAATCGATAAACTGGAACTCAAGGACGATGTTCTTATCCGTGCAAACGGCAATCCCACCTACTTTGCCGCTGATATTGCATACCACAAGGATAAATTTGACCGTGGCTTTGACACATGCATCAACATCTGGGGTGCTGACCACCATGGCCATGTTATGAGAATGAAGGGTGCTATGGATGCTATCGGATACAACGGCGACAAGCTTGACATTGTTCTGATGCAGCTTGTAAAGCTTATGCAGGGCGGCGAAATCGTTAAGATGAGCAAGCGTACAGGCAAGGCTATTCAGCTTTCCGATTTGCTCGACGAGGTTCCCGTTGACAGCACACGTTTTATGTTCAACACCCGTGAGGCTAACACTCAGATGGACTTTGATTTGGACCTTGCTGTTACACAGGATAACCAGAACCCTGTTTACTATGTTCAGTACGCTCACGCAAGAATCTGCAGTATTTTCCGCAATCTTGAGGCAGACGGCATTACAAAGAGATCCTGCACAAAGGAAGAGCTTACCCTTCTTAAAGAATCTGAGGAGCTGGAGCTTATCCACCACCTTGCCGCATACACAGACGAGATTGTAGCATCAGCACAGAACTACGACCCCACAAGAATCACAAGATACGTTACAACTCTTGCGACCCTCTTCCACAAGTTCTACAATGCTCATCGTGTTAAGTGCGGAGAAGAGTCTCTCACTCAGGCAAGACTTACTCTTTGCGGCTGTGTCAAGGCAGTAATCAAGAACGTTCTTACGATGTTCAATGTCTCCTGCCCCGACAAAATGTAATTAAAAATCCTATGTAAAAACGGAGCTGTGATTTTTACTCATCACAGCTCCGTTTTGTTTATTATTCTATTATATATCCCCGTGGAAATACTTTTTGTGGCCGATAAAAAGTATCAGTATTCCTGCACCGCCGAAAGCTCCTACTGCAATCCAGTGAACAAATTTTGGCACCGAAGGAAAACAGGAAAGCACACCGTAAGCGATTACCGCAAAGGAAATAAGAATTACTCCAATGCCGAGAAGCTTTGCATAAGAGGCTTTGTCAAAATCATAAACCTTTGCAGAATCCTCTCCGTGTACAAGCTCAATCTTCTTACCCGCCCAGATAACAATTCCCACAATCATAAGGAAAATTCCCATCAAAAAGGTTATCCAGCTTATCATTTCCACCTGCATCAGATAACCTCCCTCAGTAAATTGGCGATACTTGCAAAGTCTTCAAGGGAAAGCTCTTCCGCTCTTGCCATAGGACTGATGTCTGCTTTCTCTAATGCACCGAGCAAAGTTGCCTTATCTATTGAAAGCACCGAGGATATGGAGTTGGATATTGTCTTTCTGCGTTGCGAGAATGCACCACGCACCACTCTGAAATACAGTTTTTCATCCTTAACATCCAAAGCGGGACGAGCATTAATATCCAGCTTTATAACCGCAGAGTCAACCTTGGGTGCAGGCATAAAGGAGCCTGCAGAAACCTTGAACAGAAGCTTCGGTTCGCTATAATACCTTACCGCCGCAGTAACTGCTCCTGCCGCTCTTGTTCCCATTTGTGCACAAAGGCGGTCTGCCGCTTCCTTTTGCACCATAACCGTGAGTGCTTTAATGGGAAGCCGCTCCTCCAAAAGCTTCATTATTACAGGAGATGTTATGTAATAAGGCAGGTTGGCACATACCACTACATCCATACCCGCAAACTCATCCGCAATCAGCTTATGCAGGTCAAGCTCCATTATATCTCCGCTTACAATCTTTACATTATCGTGGTCCGAGAGAGTTTTTGCAAGAATCTCAGGCAGTCTTTTGTCAAGCTCAACTGCCACAACCTTCTTTGCTACCTTGCAAAGCTCGTTTGTAAGCACACCGATACCCGGCCCTACCTCCAGCACTCCGCACTCTTTGTCTGCACCGCAATTTTCCGCCATTCTGGGACACACCGAAGGATTGACGATAAAATTCTGTCCCAGTGCTTTTGAAAAGGAAAAGCCCGAGCTTTCCATTATTCTTTTAATTTCACCAATGTCACATAGCCTGTCCATTTTTACTCCTTACACAGCAAAGCTGTTCCTTATAATGTGCGAAGTCCCTTGGGATATTTGTTCTTGAGCATACCGCCGGACACTTTGCCAAAGCCTACTGTAATGCCCTCAACACAAACAGCGGTGTAGCCCTTTATATTTTCCTCTACGGAAATTTCTTCTCCGTGAAGGAAATTCTTTACTCTCGAGTCGTCCAGCTTCAAATCCACAACACGCTTAATATTATCCTTATGAGCAGACATAAACAAAGCGTGATGAGGCTCAAAATAACTTTTCTTAACAGTACCTGCAAACACACCTGCACGGATAACCCCTGCACCCTTTATTTCGGGACAAAGCTCGGGCAGGATAAATACATTATCCAAATGCAGGAAAAGCCGTTTTGCAAAATCCGTATTTATAAATGTATCTTCGAAAAACTCCTTTACAACCGCAGGAATTTTTCTCTCATCAGCAGGGGTGAGCCTTGAGTCTGTGCGACTGCCTCCCCACTCGCTATCTTTCTTTAAAAGTTTTGCACCAAAATGGCCCTCTCCGCCATCCATGGGATAAATCCTCACAGACTTACCATCAAGGGAAGGTCTGCCGAAATTTTCTCCGCTTTCAAGAAGTTCGAAGTCGGGATTCGCCTCTAAAAATTTTGCAATAACATCCTCGTTCTCTGCCTTTGAAAAAGTGCAGGTTGAATAAACCAGTATTCCACCTGCTCGCAGAGCTTTTTTGGCACTCTCTAAAATTTTAAGCTGTCTTACACTGCAGGCATCGGAATGCTCAGGTGTCCACTCGTCATAAACTGCACTGTCACGTCGAAACATTCCCTCACCGCTACAAGGAGCATCTACCAGAACCTTGTCGAAAACTCCCTCTAAAGCACTGCAAAGAGTATCAGGGTCGGTACTTGAAACAACAGCATTCGAAACACCGCACCGCTCTATGTTGCTAAGAAGTATATTAGCACGATTTTTTACAATCTCGTTGCTCCAAAGAAGTCCCGTACCTGCAAGTGCTGAGGCAATCTGGGTGGATTTTCCGCCCGGTGCGGCACACAAATCAAGGACCGCGTCCCCTTTTTTTACTCCCAAAAGAGAAACTGCCGACATAGCAGAGGGCTCCTGAAAATATATAGCACCTGCGTGGTGCAGAGGATGATTACCGCCAAGGTCGCAATCATCGGATATATAAAATCCCTCTTTGCAAAAAGGTGTGGTATCATCCTCGGATATACCCTCTGCAAAACTCAGAAACTTGTCCGCTTCGCATTTGAGAGTATTTACTCTTACTCCTCTGTAAGCAGGTTTATTATATTCATTTTTAAAAATTTCAAAATCTTCACTTGTAAGTAAACTACTTACTCTTTCAAAAAAATCATTCATTGCATAACTCACCGCATATTGCAGATAATAAACATCACAAGGGAGGTGTCCTAAATGAATCAGAACAACAACCAGAATAAGAACCAGAACAATAATCAGAACAAGAACCAGAATAACAGCCAGAACAACAATCAGAACAAGAACCAGAATAACAACCAGAACAACAATCAGAACAAAAACCAGTATAACAACCAGAATAAGTAATCAGTTTATTATTTGTTTTATTCCGTTATTATCCTCCGGCAAAAAGCCGGAGGATTCAGCCTTAACGGTACATAAATCGGATTAAAAATCAGAAGCCCAGTTCTTCGCCTACGATGATAACCTTGATTCTATCTTTTTTCCTCTGCTGTGCAGATACCACAAAGTTACAGCAAATTCTGCCTGCACCCTTGCATCCGTCACAAAGCTCGGGTGAATCTTTTAAAAGGGACATACACTTGCCTGCCGACTCACAGTATGAGCCTGTGGCAAGTCTTTTTGTGTTAAGGGGTGCCGCTACAGTCTTCATTCTGTAAACAGCCTCGTCCATATTCTTTACAATCTTATTATAACCGCAAACGATAATAACACTCTTGGGGCCATAAAGCAGAGCAGCAACACGGTTTGAGTTACCGTCTACATTATAAAGCACGCCTTCCTCTGTCAAAGCATTTGTACTCATAAGGTATGTATCCACTCTGAAAGCCGAGAGGAAAACTTCCTCTGTCTCCTCGGGAGTGGTTGCCTTTGCTCTATCAATAAAATTATAAGCTCCCGAGCGAAGAAGCTCCTCAACTCCTGTTTCTCTCAAAGTCATCGAGCCGCCTGTTGCAACAGTTGAGCCTTCCTTAAGAAGAGATTTTACAAGTTCCAAAGCCTCAGATGAAGTATTGCAAAAATAGGGCTTCATATTGTTGCCCTCTAAATTCTGCATAGTTTTTTCTATAATTTGCATATCGAGTTCTTTTTTCATATTTTCACATCCCAAAATTATTCTATTTTATATTATACATCAAATCCCTCATAAATCAAGGTGATACAAAGGGTACCCCAAAATAATCTGCAACACTTTGAGAAAGGCTCTTAGCAATGCCGTCAATATTTTCTCTGATCCACTGTGCATCTGTAGGATTATCGTGAAATGCAACCTCTACCAAAGCCGCAGGTGCTTTTGTTCGTCTTACTTCGGCAAGGTTTGTGGTGGGGATTGAATCCACCTTTTGGGGATTGTAATAAAGTCCCTTGTAGTTATCCCTTATTATGTTTGCAAATCGTTCTCCGTTTCTGCTTGTGGGATAATAATACACCTGCACTCCTGTGGCACTGCCTGCTCTATCGGCTGAAGATGCGTTGGAATGAATTGCAAGGTGCAAATCATAGTTACCTCGGTTGGAATCCGCAATAGTTTTGCTCAATGTGTCCGAAGGATTGTTCCTTACAAAATCAATTCCCGAAGCTCGCAAATAGGGCTCCATAGCATCCGCTATGAGATTCATATAATACTCCTCGTTGCCTCCGCCGTAAAAGGGATTAAACTCCTGAAGGGAAGGGCTTAAATAAACTGTCGGCATAGAATACTCTCCTTGTATAGTTTTTACTAATTTATACGAGAATATTTTATATTTATACCCGTTTACAAAAAGAGATTTATATGCTAGAATTAAGAAAATGATAATGATTACTATTTTAAGGAGTGAAAATATGGGTGGTCAGAATTTCAGCAAAAAGCGACAGATGATACTTGATACAATAAAATCCACCGACTCCCACCCAAGTGCAAGATGGATATATGAAAGCCTTAAGGAACAGATACCTGATTTAAGTCTGGGCACTGTTTACAGAAATATAAATCTTTTTAAAGAGCAAGGCCATGTTATGACCGTGGCAACCGTTGACGGAGAAGATCGAATCGACGGCGACACATCACCTCACGCCCACTTTGTGTGCAAAAACTGCGGCTGTGTTTACGATGTGCCTGCCACACACGCACCCATAAAGAACGAGACTTGCACTATGGACGGATTCGAAACTCACAGCACCGTGCTTACATACTACGGAGTATGCGGCGGCTGTACAAATATTTAACAGGAAGAAAGGAGCTTTAACTATGGCTACATGGGTTTGCAAAATCTGCGGATATCAGCACGAAGGCGACACTCCTCCCGAGAAATGTCCCATCTGCAATATGCCTGCAGAAAAGTTTGAGAAAAAGGACGAAGAATAATCTATAATACTTTAGGGCTTGTAGCGCAGCTGGGAGCGTATCGCATTCGCATTGCGAGGGTCGGGAGTTCGAATCTCCTCAAGTCCACCAAAAAAAACCGTAACTTTAGATAAAGTTACGGTTTTTATTATCCTAACTGACTTTTTTGTCAATCATCAAATTGTTCAATTGTATTTCGTCTTGAATCAGCCATATATACAACTGTTATTTTTCTACTTGTATCTGCGATCACCAATTCGTAGGTATAAGATTTCTTTCCCAAAAATAATATTCTATGTTTTCCCAATGGGAGTTCCAATTTAATTGCTTCGTTTTTACTTAATATCTTCCAAGTTTTTCCATCCAAAGTAATACGCAACTTAAATCGATCATCATGAACAGATCTATATACGATTGTAACGTTCGGTCCCGCTGAATATCCAGGCAATCTTCTTTCAAGTTCTCGTGCTTTAATATTATCAGGTTCTAAATCCAATACTCGCATACAATATTCTTTTGCTTTTTCATAGTCCCCTCTACACTCAAATTCTATTGCTCTGAGAATAAGGTTGTCAATTTCTCTTTCTCTGTTAATTTGGATTGTATTATTTATATTTGCTATCTTTGTTCCACAATATTGACAAAAAGCAATTTGTCCTCTTTCATCGATTTCTAAATTTGCAGCACAATTAGGACAAACCAAAACAAACATAAATACACACCCTTCAATTCTAGTGTTTATAGTATATCAAACAAAACAAATGCAGTCAATAAATCTTGACATACAATATTCAAAATGATATTCTTTGCTTATAATAATCTATGGGGGGGTAAATATATGCGAAGCTTTAAATTAGTTATTGATTTAGTTAATGGTAGTAAAGTATGGATCAATATTCCACAAATGCTCAAAATGGAAAAAACACCTGATGGTCATTATTTTATATATTTAGTAAATGGAGAAATGTATGAGATTGACCATAGAACTGCAAGTATGGTTGAAAACTATTTTGAAGGAAGATAATAACTAACCTTAATAAAACTAATTATTTCTAACCCGCATTTGTTCACTCAAATGTGGGTTATTTATATTAATACACACAATGCAGTCTATGAAATTCAAAACTAATATGATATAATCAGCATAAGAAACGTTACGAAGGTGATGTTATGCTCGGAAAACTTGTTACAGTAACTGTTGACAGACCCCTTGGAAGTTACCACCCCAAGCACAAGGATATTCACTACCCCGTAAATTACGGATATATTGAGGGAATAATTGCACCCGATGGTGAGGAGCAGGACGCTTACATTCTTGGCATAGATATACCACTTGAGAAATTTACGGGAAAGGTAATTGCAATTATCCACAGACTTGACGATATATAAGACAAGTGGGTTGTCGCTCCGAAAAACACCTCTTTTACAAAAGAAGAAATTATGGAAAAGGTTAATTCTCAGGAACAATATTTTTGTACCGAAATCATAACCGAAAAATAAATTTTGCAGGTGACACAATGGCAAAGACAATTAAAATAATATCTGTAATATCGGTTGCACTCACCTTTATCTGCGGTACTTTGTATTATTTTACCGCTCTTGGCTTTCTCCTTACAATCGCAATCATCTTCGGCACAACCGCATATCATCTTCTGATGAGGTTGGCAGTAGGCTGGATTATAAATTTATTTCTGAAGAACTACGTAAATTATCACAAAAAATGGTTTAATGTAAGTGAAAGGGAACTTAAGCTTTATAAAAAGCTCAAAGTAAGAAAGTGGAAAAACAATATGCCCACTTATGACTCAAGCTTTTTTGACAGCAAAGCTCATTCCTGGGAAGAAATTGCTCAGGCAATGTGTCAGGCAGAAATAGTCCACGAAGTAATCGTGGTATTAAGCTTTCTGCCTATACTCGCATATATTCCCTTCGGTGCACTCGGAGTATTCATCATTACCTCCCTTTTGTCTGCGTGTTTTGATATGATGTTTGTTATTATGCAAAGATACAACCGTCCGAGGATTATTAAGTTGATAAACAAGAGAAAGAGTGATACATAATGGATATTGTACAGGAATTTTATGATAATCTTGCCCCTCAATATGAAAACTTGTTTGATGACTGGCGTAAAGAAACTTTTTATCAAGGTGTAATGCTTTTGGGCATTCTCAGAAAATACGGAATTGATCCACCGAAAACCGTACTTGACTGTGCTTGCGGAATCGGTACTCAGGCACTGGGCATCTCCCGATTTACATTTGATGTTATCGGCTCGGATATAAGTGAGGTTTCACTCGAAAAGGCAAGAAGAATAGCAAAAATTTTCAAATGTCCTGTTACCTTCCAAAAAGCAGATTTCAGAAAACTATCCGATACCTTCAAGCAAAAGTTTGATATTATAATTGCTATGGATAATGCTCTGCCCCACATGCTTACAGAAGAAGATATGGAAATGGCGATAGCGAGCATAACCGACAGATTAAACGATGACGGAGTATTCGTTGCAAGTATAAGGGATTACGATGAAATCCTTAAAACAAAACCTCCCTATTCCCCTCCCTACATTTACGGAAGAGAAGGAAACAGACAAATATCCTTTCAGACTTGGGATTGGAAGGGTGACCGCTACAAGCTGACTCAGTATATTATTAACGATGAAGATACTCTCGAAATCAGCAAATATAACTGCGAGTACAGAGCGGTTAAAAGAGAAGAAATCACAAATCTTTTCTACAAATACGGTTACAGTAAAGTTGATTGGTTATTCCCAAAGTATACCAACTTTTATCAGCCCATAGTTATTGCAAAAAAATAACATCATAGCTCATAAATTTAAAACTTCGTAATATAAATGTTATTGCTTTTTAAGTAGCTTTGTGCTACACTTTAATATATAAAACACAGAAAGGACGGCATTTTTGCCGAGGTGATTATTATGTTCTGTAAAAATTGCGGAAAAGAAATTGTTGATAATGCAACCTTTTGCGGCTACTGCGGCACTCAGGTAACAACTTCTGCACCTGCAGAAAGCACAGCCACTGTTGAGAGTGAGGTTGTCCCTGCACCTGTTGCTCCTGTAGCACCCGCTATCCCTGTTGCAGCCGACACTCCCGTTGCTCCTGTGGAAAATCCACAGTTTGCTCAGGCAGATTTCGGTACTCCTGCAGCTACACCAAAAAAGAAAAACTTTAAACCCCTTATAATTGCTTCCATTGCAGTTGTACTTGTTGCAGCTATTGTTCTTACAGTAGTACTCATCACAAAGAAAAGCAATAAAAAGAACAACAGCGATGTTGAGGCTTCTGTGGGTAATATGGTAAGTGTTTTATCCCAAAACACTTCTCTTGACAAGAAGGTTGATGCTGTTATGGATGGCTACAATGCCATTGCATCCAAGCTCAGCACAGGCACCAATATGCAGTTTAAAATCAATCTTTCTGACGAAACAGTTGAACTGCTCAATTCTTTAGCTTCAAGCGAAGGCGGTACTAACGTTGACTTCGGTGCTCTGAACGAAACCACCGTTAACCTCAATGCACACTCCAAAGATAACCTCTTCTTAGTTGAAGCTGCTCTTGCTTCCGGCGGTCAGAATCTTATTGATGTAAATGTAATCTTCGATGTCACAACTACTACTCTTTACATGGGCTCTCCCTCTTTAAGCGAAACATATCTCACCCTAAGTTTAGATGATATGCTGGACGAAATGGATATTGATTCAGATATGCTTGCTTCAAACTCTCAGATGATGAATATGTATATGTCTTTGTTCACAGGCGAGTTTGACACATCCTTCCTTCCCACAGAGGCAGAAATCAACACCATTGTTAACACCTACGCAGATACTGTTATTCCTTACCTTGTAAACGACAGTGAAGTTCCTACAACTATCACTGTTGATGGCATCAGCCAGCAAGTAACCGAATGCACAATGGACATCAGCACAAAGGATGTTCAGGACATTTTAGTAGCTGTTCTTGAAACATTAAAGAACGACTCTACTGTGAAAAACATAATTGAGAGAACAATCTCCTTCCTCACCGAGAGCGGTCTTGTTGATGCTGATGAACTGGGAGGCTTCTCAATGGATCAGTTCGGCACTGCCATTGATATGGCTATTTCCAACTTCAAGTCAACTCCCGCATCTGACGAGGTTATTATGACTTTTGTCCGCTACGTTGACTCCAACAATATGATTATCGGCCGTGAGCTTATCATAGAAAACGAAACAATCCTTTACCATGCAACTGCAACAGAAGGCAGCAACTATGCTTCTACCTTTGAGCTTGAGGATGATTTCAGAATAGAGGGTAAAGGTACAATTGCAAACGGTAAGAAAACAGGTACACTTAACCTTACCAGCGGCTATAAAACAATCACATTCAACATCAAGGATTTCAGCATTGATTCCAATGGTATCAACGGCTCTATCATTTACTATCTGGAAGAAGATATGTTAGAGGATATGCTTGATATGGACAACGATTTTGTTTCAATGCTTACAAACGGTGCAAAACCCGGTGTGGAGCTTAAATTCTCAAGCACAGAAAGCTCCGGCGGTTTAGAGCTTAACATTGTTGCAGGCGATAAAGCAATGTTCGGTATGGCTATCTCTGCAGAGAGTGTCAACAAAACCGACATCGCTGTGCCTCAGAATGCAATATCCTATAAAAACGCAGAGCAGTGGGCAGAGACTATCGACGAAGAGGCATTTATGAAGAGAATCGAAAATTCTCCTCTCGGCTTCCTTGTTACTGCTATGACACAGGTAAACAGAGTAGAATCTGATGCTGTTGCACGCAGATAAGCTTATCATCATAAAACCAACAGACATTTGGCGCTGATTATTGTCAGCGCCAAAATTTTTAAGGATGAAAACTAATGGAAATAGAAATCCGTAACATAAAGAAAAAATACAAATCAAAAGAAGTTTTAAAGGACATTAACCTTACCGTCAAAAGCGGAAAATGCATAGGCATCTTAGGTGCAAACGGCACAGGTAAATCCACTCTGCTCTCTATCCTTGCAGGAATACAGAGTGCAGATGCGGGAGAATTTAACTTTGACGGAAATAATCTTTTTAAGTACACAAAGCAACGAGCAACCCTTGTAGGCTATGTGCCCCAAGGCACTCCTCTTATTGAGGAACTTAGCGCAAAAGACAATCTGCTTTTGTGGTACAAAAAAGCAGATATGGAAAAAGAACTCGAAAACGGAGTACTCAAGATGCTGGGTATAAATGAATTCTTAAAGGTTCCTGTTTCCAAAATGTCGGGAGGTATGAAAAAACGTCTCTCTATAGGCTGTGCTATCTACAATCATCCCCCTGTGCTTTTGCTTGACGAGCCTATGGCGGCACTGGACCTTGCCTGCAAGCAGAACATCTCAGAATACATTGAAAAGCACAAAGAAAACGGCGGTATCGCTCTGCTTGCTACCCACGATGTGCTGGAGCTTAAGCTCTGCGATGAATGGTATATAATCAAGGACGGTATACTTATACCCTTTGATTACACAGGCAATGTAAAAGAACTGGTAGAGAAGCTTTGATATGAAAAGGTTTTTATTTTTACAACTGAAAAGAATGCTCAGGTTTATGCCTTTGGTAATTGCTGTCACCCTTTGTCTGCTTTTAGGGCTTTCTGTTTTCATTTCGGGTATAGTCAGCTATTTTGACGACAGCGAAGAGAAAAAGCCCCTTTACATCGGCGTTACGGGTGATACCGAAAACGAATATATGCAGATAGGCATAGCCGCTGTTAAAAGTCTTGACGATACCAGATTCTCTATTGTTTTTGAAGAAATGAGTGAGAGTGATGCCGAAAAAGCTATAGCATCAGGCAACATTTCCGCCTACATAGTATTCCCCGAGGATTTTATCGACAAGGCACTTTCGGGCGATATTGAGCGAATTGAGTTTGTTACCTCCTCAGGCGCAAGCGACATTACAACCCTCTTTAAAAACGAGATTACAATGATAATCACCGATATGATGATAGCATCGGAAAAGGGCACATACGGTATAAATGATGCTATGGACGAAAACGGTCTCTCCAAAGAATCCCTTGAGGCTATGGAAAAAATCAGCAGTTACTATGTAAATATGATATTTAACCGCTCAAAAGTCTACGAAACAAAAGAAATCGGCTTTGCAAACGGACTTGATATGATGGACTATTTTGTCTGTGGCATTACGGTTCTGCTTATTTTTATGATGGGACTTCCCTATGCCATAGTCTATGTTAAGAAGGACTATTCTCTGAGCAGACTTCTTCTTTCAAGAAGCCACTCTTGTCTGAGACAGCTTCTGTGTGAATACATCTCTCATCTTGCAGCTATGTTCAGTCTGGTGGTAACTGTATTTGTTTTTCTCGGTATTACCAAAAACAGCTTTGGGACTTTGTCTTCGATATTTGACATCAGCCTCTTAACCTTTATTCTAAGACTTCTGCCTGTAATCATTATGATTTCTGCTTTTAACATTTTTGCCTTTGAACTGGCTGACAACATTGTAAGCGGTATGCTGATACATTTCTTTACCTGCCTTTGTATGTGCTATATTGCAGGCTGTATGTATCCTATTTATACCTTCCCCGTTGTTCTGCAGAAAATATCTGCATTCCTTCCTGCAGGTCTTGCTGTTAATTGGCTTTCGGGCAACTTTACAGGTGATTTTCACCTTATGTCATTATCAGGCATTCTTATATATTCCCTGCTGTTTTTTTCTGCTTCCCTTTTTGTACGCAAACAAAAGACGTCGAATAAGCAAAAAGGAGGAACAGTATGAAAAGAATAATAAAATGGTTTTTTATGCTTAACAAAAGGCTTTTTAAGAAAGCTTCTTTTGTAATCATCCTTGCACTCATCCCCTTGTGCATAGGCTTATTTACTTCTGTTGCACAAAAAGAAAAAGGCTTTCTGCACATTATCCTCGTACAAACAGACGAGACTGATGCCGTATCCGAGGATATTATAAATAAGCTGACCTCAAGCCCCTCTGTTATACGCTTCTCTAAAAGCTCGAGTCCTCAGGAAGCTACTGAAGCTGTCAGCACGGGCAAAGCTGACGAAGCATGGATATTCCCCTCAGACACAAAGGGCAGGATAGATGCTTACGTTAAATACGGTGCCGATAAATTCATAACCGTTATCTCAAGAGAAAAGACAGTTTTCTCTATGCTTTCAAGAGAAAAGCTCTCTTCCGCTGTTTTTGAATATACAGCCAAGGCATATTACCTTGATTTTGCAAGAGCAGAATATGAGGGCCTTGATAAATTGAGTGACGAAGAGCTTATGGAATACTTTGAGAATGTAAGCATTGACGAAGAGCTGTTTGTATTCTCCAATCCCGCAAGCTCTGACACTCAAGACGAATCGGGGGCGGTCAACTATCTGACTACCCCAATCCGAGGACTTTTAGGCACTCTGATTATGATATGCGGTATGGCTTCGGCACTTTACCTTATGAAGGACGAGCAAAACGGCACATTCTCCTGGGCTTCAGACAGAAGTAAGCTCCCCATAGGCTTTGCTTCAATGTTTATTGCTGTGCTTAACATAAGCGTGGTTGCAGTTATTTCTCTTACCGTATCAAAACTTAACACAGCTCTTGTCAGAGAGCTCCTTGTTACATTTTTATACTGTATATGCTGTACTATATTCTGTATGCTTCTTAAGCTCATCATTTCAAATATGAAGCTTTTTGCGGTTATCGTGCCTCTTGTATCTATAATTTCTATGGCGGTCTGCCCTGTATTCTATAACACTCATTTGACTTTTCAGCTTTTCTTACCGCCCACCTATTATGTAAATGCTACATATCAGGATAATTACATTATCTATATGGGACTATACACTCTCTTATGCTTTGCTCTATGTATGCTCATCTGTTTTCTCAAGAACATACGGACAAAACATTTCAGATAAACGCATACAAAAAAACCCGCCTTTCTCTAAAAAGAAAAGCGGGTTCGTTTTTTGATTTATTATACAATGCGGATATTAAGTGTATCTGTGCCCGAGGTGGGAACAGTTTTGTTTGAAGAAATTACAATCACAAGGTCGCCCTTCTTAACAATTCCTGTTTCCAGAGCTTTTGCCATTGCCTGCTTTGTAATCTCGTCGCTTTCTGTAAGCTCCTCACCAAGCACAGCAGTAACACCCCAGTTAAGACCAAGTTTACTGCAAACCTCGACAGAGGTAACAACAGCAATAACATCGCAGTCAGGACGATACTTTGCCATAGCACGAGCAACGGAACCTGTTTTGCTCTCTACAATAATTGCCTTTGCACCGAGGCTGTCGGCGATTGTCTTTGCGGCATAGCAAATGTTCTCACGGAAACTGCTTTCGTTTGCACAATGGCGGAGTGCATCACGGATAACATGGAGCTCCTTGTGTTTTTCGGCTTCGGTACAAATATCGCAGAGGGTTCTCACACTCTCAACAGGGAACTTACCTGCTGCAGATTCACCCGAAAGCATAACTGCAGATGTTCCGTCATAAACTGCATTGGCAACATCGTTGATTTCTGCTCGGGTAGGTCTGGGAGATGTGGTCATACTTTCAAGCATCTGGGTAGCGGTAATAACATACTTACCCGCCATAACACACTTTTTGATGATAGACTTCTGAAGCTCAGGCAGACGGATGAAGGGAATCTCAACACCCATATCACCACGGGCTACCATAATGCCGTCGCTGACACGGATGATGTTGTCAATATCTGCAACACCGCTCTGGTTCTCAATCTTGGAAATAATCTCTATATTGTCATAGCCGAGGCTCTCGATGTAATCACGCAAAGTCATAACATCCTCAGCACTTCTTACAAAAGAAGCCGCAACATAAGTAACACCCTGGGCAAGACCGAATTCGATATCCTGTCTGTCACGAGCACTTACATAAGGCATATTAATATGGTAATCGGGAATATTTATACTCTTTCTGTTAGAAAGCTTACCGCCCTGCTCGACAGTACATACAATTCTGTCAGAGTGGGTGGACTTAACCTTCATAATAATCTTGCCGTCATCAAGGAGAATCTGTCTGCCGATAACAGAAGCATCAGACTTAAATATCTGAACAAGTTTGGGGTAAGAAATACTTACACCCTTCTCATTACCCATGCACTCTTCCTTATAAAGTTCAAAATCCTGTCCATCCTCAAGCTCTACAAAGCCCTGCTCAAAAAGTCCTACTCTTACCTCGGGACCCTTTGTATCAAGCAAAATTGCAATCTCCTTATTGCAGGAAGCCGCAACCTCCTTAACCATTGCAATATTTGCGCCAATATCCTCATAGGTACCGTGAGAAAGGTTGACTCTCGCTACATTCATACCTGCTTCAATCATTCTTTTAAGAGTCTTTTTGTTGCTGCAAGCAGGACCAAGCGTACAGACGATTTTAGTTTTCCTCATAAAATTACTCCCAAACGTAATATATCTAAACACCAAACATATAAATTACAGAAAAGCTGTATTAAATAGTTTTGTCATTTAACTAATGATTATAATAACACAAAACAAGTTTTTTTACAATATAACATCTACAAAATATGTTACGCAACAATAATTGCAGGAAGAGCTCCCTTTTCATTCATTTTATATGTCAAAATCAACAAAAGTCAGCGAATTTTGAAACTTTAATAAAAAAAATTGCAAAAACCTTCCTTTTATGTCTTGAAATCCCGAATATATTGCTGTATAATTCATTTGTTGCTATAAAGCGAAATTTTAGAAAAAGGAGCCGTGAGAAATATGGCACTTAAAAATGAGTATCTTCTTGACCTTATTGAAAGAGTTAAGAAAAGAAATCCCGGCGAGACTGAGTTTATTCAGACAGTAACAGAGGTTCTTACCTCTATCGAGCCCGTTGTAGAAAAGAGACCCGACCTTGTAGAGGCAGGAGTTCTCGAAAGAATCGTTGAGCCCGAAAGACAGATCTTCTTCCGTGTTCCCTGGGTTGACGACAATGGTAAAGTACAGGTTAACCGCGGTTTCAGAGTACAGTTTAACTCTGCTATCGGTCCTTACAAGGGCGGTATCAGACTTCATCCCTCTGTAAACGCATCCATCATCAAGTTCCTCGGTTTTGAGCAGACCTTTAAGAACTCCCTTACAACTCTGCCCATGGGCGGCGGCAAGGGCGGCTCTGACTTTGATCCCAAGGGCAAAAGCGACGGCGAAATCATGCGTTTCTGCCAGAGCTTTATGACAGAGCTCCAGAGACACATCGGTCCTGACCTTGACGTTCCTGCAGGTGACATCGGTACAGGTGCAAGAGAAATCGGCTATATGTTCGGTCAGTACAAGAGACTTAGAAACGAGTTCACAGGCGTTCTCACAGGTAAGGGCCTCCAGTATGGTGGTTCTCTTATCCGTCCCGAAGCAACAGGTTTCGGTGCAGTTTATTATACAGTAGAAATGCTTAAGACTCTCGGCGAAACTATCGAAGGCAAGACAGTTGCTGTTTCTGGCTTCGGTAACGTTGCTTGGGGTGTTGTTCAGAAGGTAACAGAGCTGGGCGGTAAGGTTGTAACTCTCTCCGGTCCCGACGGTTACATCTATGACGAAGACGGCATCAACACAGAAGAGAAAATCAACTTTATGCTTGAGATGCGTGATTCCAGACGTGACAAGGTTCAGGATTATGCTGACAAGTTCGGTGTTCCCTTCTTTGCAGCTCAGAAGCCCTGGGGTGTTAAGGCTGACATCATTATGCCTTGTGCTACTCAGAACGAGGTAGGAATGAAGGAAGCAGAGCAGATTGTTGCAAACGGCGTTAAGTACTATGTTGAGGTTTCCAATATGCCCACAACAAACGAGGCTGTTGAGTACTTCAAGGAGAACAATGTTTTGGTTGCTCCTTCCAAGGCAGTTAACGCAGGCGGTGTAGCAGTTTCCGGTCTTGAGATGAGCCAGAACTCCATGCGTTACAGCTGGAGCGCTGAAGAGGTTGACGCAAAGCTCAAGACAATTATGAAGAGCATCTATCAGAACTCCTATGATGCAGCTAAGGAGTACGGCATGGAAGGCGACCTGGTTGCAGGTGCTAACATCGCAGGCTTCATTAAGGTTGCAGAGGCTATGAAGGCTCAGGGTTGCGTTTAATTTAAACTTTTATTCCTGCTTTTAATTATTATACAAAAACACGATGAGCATTTTGTTCATCGTGTTTTTCCTTTCATAGACTTTATTATTGTTTTTTCTTGATTTCAATCCAAATATGTGATAGAATTTAACAAGCGTAAAGCTAAATTTTGAAAAGAGGTTTTTAAAAATGACAAAAAGAATTTTTGCTCTTATCATCGCAGTTTTGATGATTGCAACAGTATTTGCTGCTTGCGGCGATAAGAAAGAAGACAACAAAACAACTACAGCAACCCCTGTTGTTACCGCTCCTGTTGCAACAGCTCCTCAGACCGAGGCTGATGTTGCTACAACAGATGTACTCAAGGGCTCTTGGTATGCATCACAGGACGGCGTTGAAGGCACTTACACATTCAACGGCGACGGCACAGGTGTTATCGAAATGATGGGTGTTGCTCTCAATATGACATACACCATTGAGGGTAACAAATTAACCTACACTATGACTTTTGCAGGCGAGTCCGAGACACAGACTCTTGACTTCACTGTAAACGGCAACGAGCTCACACTCACAGACGGTATTGAGCCCGTTGTCTTCACAAAGAAGGAAGGCCATGTACCTGCAACTCCTACTGAGTTCACTCTTGACCTCGGACTTGAAGAGCCCACAGACAACGTAGTTGACTTTACTGCTAACGGCGGTGACATCGTAGGTGCTTGGGTTGCAGAAGAAGAGGGCATTGAGATTACCTACACATTCAATGCAGACGGCACAGGCTCTATCGATATGATGGGCATTGCAATGGATATGACCTACACAACCGAAGGCAATACAGTTACCTACACAGTAACATTTGAGGGCGAGTCTGAAACAGAAACTCTTGAGTATTCTGTAGTTGGCAACGAGCTTACAATGACAGACGGCGAATATCCCGTTACATTCACAAAGAAATAAGCTGTTCTTTACAGCAAAGCACCTCCGAATTCGGAGGTGCTTTTATTTTTATCCTTTGTAATTATCAAGAAGCCAATGTGCTACTGCATCCTCATCACAGCTTCCGATTACTCCTTTGGCAATTGCTTTAAGCTCCGGCACTGCATTTGCTACCGCATAAGATTCGTCAGCAACCTTGAAAAGCTCCATATCATTGTAGCCGTCACCAAACACCACAAGTCTTTGAGCCCCGACCATTTCCTTGAGTCGCAGTGCACCATTTGCTTTTGTAGCCGCCCTTGGCATAACTTCCAGAAACCAGTTATCCGTATAGTTATCGGGCTGAAAAAGGCAGTTGCATTTATCTTTCAGATACTCATAAACAGGCAAGAGTTTTTCTCTCGGCTCCATAAAAGTAAAATAGAAAATATCCCCTTTAAGAGCGGAGTTAAAACCTCCCGACACCGCCACACTGCGACTGTCACCCTCTCGGGTTTTAATAAACTCCGATATGTTTTTGCTTACAATTTCAGGGTCATACATAAAACGCTCAACACCATCAACAAGAGAATAAACTATGGGAATAAAGCTAAACTCCCTGACAGCACACTTTACAGCTTGTATTTCATCATCTGACATTGTATTCGATACAACTATATCCGTTGTATTCCTATCCGCAATAAAGGTACCCGTATATACGATTATGGGTGTATCTCCCACAAGTCCCTTTGTTACCGCTGTGGCGGTTTTTGCAGAGCGAGCTGTTGCAAAAGAAAACAAAAGTCCTCTTTTGCAAAGGGAGTTGATTGTATCTATTGTAAACTGCGAAAGTGTAGCATCACTTCGAAGTAAGGTCGAGTCCAAATCGGTCACATACAATGTTTTCATATTCAAAACCTTTAATCTCTTAATATCTCTTTTAGTTTTTCCGTTGTAAACACAGGGTCAGCCTTGCCCTTTGAATAGCGCATAACCGCACCGAGAAGTGCCATAAGGGCTTTCTCTTTACCGTTCTTGTAGTCAGATACCGCCGAAGTGTTTTCCTCAATCGTTCTTTTACAAAGAACATTCAGCTCCTCTTCGGTGAGTTTCTTTGCATCTTCTTCGGATATATATGCACTTGCAGATTTACCGGAAATGAGCATTTTATCCAAGGTAGTCTTTGCAAGATTTTTGCTGATACCTCCCCTTTCTGTCATTTTGACAAGCTCACAAAACTGCTCGGGAGTTATCTTTATATTAAAATCTTCTTTTTCATTTTCTGTTTCGAAGATTGCAAAAATTCTGCTGATGATAAGGCTTGCCGCAAAAGAAGGCGACTGCACCCCTTCTTTAACTTTATCAAAGAATTCTGACACGCGTCTGTACTTTGAAAGCTGGTCAGCATCAGCCTTTGAGATTCCGAAATTATCAACATAGCTTCTGAATTTCTTATCTGGGAGCATCGGCATATTTCGGCTTATTTCCTCGATTTCCTCGTCGCTCAATACTATTGGCGGCAAATCGGGCTCAGAGAAAAATTTATAATCGTGAGCATCCTCTTTGCTTCGCATAGGTATAGTGGCAGCCGTTGCCTCATCAAAGCGCAGGGTAAGTTGCTCTACCCTGCCGCCTTCCTGCAAAATTTTGCATTGACGACTGTACTCATACTCCATAGCCTTTGCCATATTGCTCACAGAGTTCATATTCTTAATCTCTGTTCTGGTGCCGAGCTTTTCTTCTCCCTCTGCCCTTACAGAAACATTCACATCAAAACGCATGGAGCCTTCCTGCATTCTGCAATCGGATATGCCGATATATCGCATAATTATGCGAAGCTTCTCAATATACTCCCTTGCCTGTGCTATACTCTCGAAATCGGGCTCGGAAACAATCTCGATAAGAGGTACACCGCAACGGTTGTAGTCCACATAAATCTCGTTTTCCTTATGTATCAGCTTGCCTGCATCCTCCTCTAACTGTATGCGGTTAATTCTTATTCTTTTACCGCTTGCAAGCTCAAGGTATCCGTCATAGCACAAGGGCTCTGAAAGCTGACTTATCTGGTAAGCCTTGGGTAAATCAGGATAAAAATAATTCTTACGAACCATCCTCGACACAGAAGAAATTTTACAGTTTAGCGCAAGCCCTGCCATAACTGCATAACACACCGCCTGACGATTAACCGACGGTAAGGTGCCGGGGTGTCCCATACAAACAGGACAGCAAAGGGTATTGGGCTTAGCACCGAAAGAAGCACTGCAAGAGCAGAAAAGCTTTGACTCCGTTCCAAGCTCTATGTGGGTTTCAAGACCGGCTGTAAGCAAAAAGCTCATAGTCTTACACCCCAATCCGTAGTTTTATTAAAATCTGTATTGCTCTCAAAAATATGAGCAAAATTCAGTATTGCAGCTTCGCAGAATTTGTCTCCTATTATCTGCATACCCACAGGCAATCCCTTCTTATCGTATCCGCAACAAACGGATACTGCAGGAAGCCCTGCAACATTTACACAAGCGGTACAAATATCTGCTCTGTAATTCTCAACCGGATCTTCTGTTATCCTGCCTGTTTTAAAGGCGGTTGTGGGTGATGTGGGAGTAAGGATTGCATCACAATCCGTAAGCACCTTCTCAAATGCATCGACAAGTTCCTTTCGAAGAAGCTGTGCTTTTTTATAGTAGGCATCATAATAGCCCCGAGACAGCACGAAACTACCCACAAGAATTCTTCTTTTAACCTCACTGGCGAAACCTTCGCTACGGCTTTTGCACATCATTTCCTGTATATCGGTAAAAGGTTCTTTTGTCCTATTTCCGAACCGCACACCATCATAGCGGGAAAGATTTGAAGAAGCCTCTGCACAGGCAAGAATGTAATACACAGGCAGAGAATACTCTATCTGGGGCATACTGCAGTATTTTATATTGACGCCCAGTTCCTCAAAGATTTTTATTGCCTTTTCTAAGCTCTCCTTTACCGCAGGCTCAATCCCTTCAAAGAACTCTTTAACCACAGCCAGAGTTCTCCCTCTGAGGGATTTATTAAGGGAAGAAAACGTATCAGCCTTATAGCTAAAATCCGAGGTGCTGTCAAGGGGGTCATGTCCTGCAACCGCATCAAAAACTAAAGCTACGTCCTCTACACTTTTGCCCATTGTACCAATCTGGTCAAGGCTTGATGCAAAGGCGATAAGTCCCTGCCTTGATACCGAAGAATAGGTGGGCTTAAGTCCCACAATGCCGCAAAAAGACGCAGGCTGACGCACAGAGCCGCCTGTATCGCTGCCCAAAGCATAAACTGCAAGATTGCCTGCCACTGCCGCCGCACTTCCGCCTGAAGAACCGCCTGCAGAGCGGTTCAAATCAAAGGGATTTGAGGTTTTGCCAAAGCAGGAATTTTCCGTAGAGCTTCCCATAGCAAATTCGTCCATATTGGTTTTGCCGAGAAGCACCGCACCCTTTTCTTTGAGTCTGTACCAAGCAGTTGCATCGTAAACAGGCTTATAGCCCAGAAGCATTTTTGAACAGCAGGTAGTGTCAATTCCTCGCGTGGAAATATTATCCTTGAGAGCCATTGGAATTCCCTCAAGAATATCTGTATCCTCCTTATTCTTAAATCTTTTATCAGCTTCATCTGCGGCAGAAAGAGCCTGATTCTTTGTAACATTGACAAAAGCATTCAAAGAGGAGTTGTCCCGCTCTATTGCCTCAAGATACTTTTCTGTAAGTTCTCTTGAGGATATTTCTCTTTTTATAAGCAAATTATGAAGATACCTGACAGAGCCCATATTACTCACTCTTTCTCAAAACTATATATCCGTCTTTATGTAAAGGAGCATTTGAAAGCATCTCCTGAGAAGGATAAGAGGGCTCTGTTTTGTCTTCTCTGAGTCGGCATACAGAAGCTTCATCCTCACTCTGAGAATCCTCGTCAAAATCATATTCACAGACAATCTGAGCAAAGTCTAAAATATACTCCATATCCGATTTAAGCCTTGGCATATCCTCTTTGCTTATTTCAAGACAGGATAGTTTCAGAGTATCTTTAATATCTTTTTCTGTTATCATAACAGCCTCCAAAGTCACTGTGGGTAGTATCTGCAAGAGAGAAAACACTATTCTATAGATTTAAGACTTTCTACCATATCTATCTTCTTGATTCTGAAATGCATTACAATATTGACTATTGCCGCAAACAGAGCAGTAAGTACGGTTGCTATTATAAATGTACCTGCATACATCTTACGGCCAAACATAACCATATCAATCTCAACGGTTACTATAACAAATCTTAAAAGCATAACTCCCAGCACAAGACCTACCGCAATTCCGACGAGTGTAAGCAGTATGTTTTCTCGGTAAATATATGCCGAGGTCTCGCTGTTTTTAAAGCCCAGAACTTTCAGAGTAGAAATTTCTCGCTTTCTTTCCGCAATATTGATATTTGTCAGATTATAAAGCACTACAAAGGCAAGTGCCGCCGCACAAACAACCATTACGATTACAACGTAATTAAGAGAGCTTATCATATCCTCGAAGGATTTGATGCTGGAGCCTATAAAGGAAATTCCAAGCACTCCGTCCTCCTTGAGATATTCCTCTCCCAAGGCATCTTCGCTGTACTCCATAGCCTGTGCGTTTTTGCACATATACATATTATACTCGGGCTCAATACCAAAATTTTCTCTGTAGACCTCGGGTGTCATAAAGGCATATCCGTAAAGATAATTTTCGCATATACCCTCAACCGCAAAGGAGCATTTAATACCCTTGTCGGTTATTCTTACCTCATCGCCCACAGAAACCTTCATTTCCTTGGCAAGCTTTTCGCTGAGGATTACACCCTTTGAGCTAAATTTGATTTTTTCTCCCGATTTACGCTCACGAAGATTTACCATCTGGGTATAATCCTCGATACTTTCGGGAACGACGATATAGGTATCATCCTTAAAGAATCCATATCCTGTCATAACCTCTGCCAGATTCTGTCGGCAGAGTGCAACCTGAGAGAATCTTTCGTCAGATGTAATTTTAGCATCAAGCTCGCTGTTTGGCACTGCAGGTTTTTCCAAAGCTATTACGGTATCATTTGTAAATATCTCGCCAAACTGAAGCGTCACAACGTCATTAATGCTTCTGTGCAGGCCCATAGCCGCAACGATAAGTGCAGTACACCCTGCCACACCGATAACGGTCATAAAAAATCTTGCTTTGTAGCGGAAGATATTTCTCACTGTTACCTTTGAGAAAAAGCCCAGTCGCTTCCAGATAAATTTAACTCTTTCAAGAAGTATTCTCTTGCCGGGTTTGGGTGCTTTGGGACGAAGGAGAGTTGCAGGCTCTTTTTGAAGCAAAGTATTACAGGTAAGGAATGCAACAGACGATGTGCAGAGAATTGCAATCAAGGTTGCAATCACCGCACTCTTTATATCAAGGGTTATTATAAGGTCAGGCAAAGAGGAATAAAGCATACGGTAAGCATTGAACAGTACAGGCGGAAGCACCATTACACCAAGGGCAATACCAACTGCCGCACCGATAACGGTTGCACTTACGCAGTACCCTACATACTTTCCGATAATCTGCCATTTTTTATATCCCAGAGTTGTAAGTGCTCCGATGTCTCCCCTTTGCTCTTCAATAAGTCGGGACATTGTTGTAACACACACAAGCACCGCTACAAGCAGGAAGAATACAGGGAACACCTTACCAACAGCGGTAAGTCGTCCTACATTATCGTCGTAGGATTCATAGCCGGGATTGTGAACTCTGCTGTAATAGTACCATGAAGGCTCAGGGACACTGTCAAGGTCGCTCTGTGCCTTATCTATTTCCTTTTGGGCCTCTGCAAATTCTTCATCTGCAAGCTCCTTTTGCTCATCGAGCTTTGTTTGTGCGTCAAAAAGCTCGGCTCTCACAGTTTCTTTTGTAAGCTCAAGCTCCAAAAGACCGTTTTCATACTCCTGCTTTGCTGTATTCAGTTGTGCTTCGGCTTCTTTAATCTGAATTTCTGCTAAGCTTTTTTCTTCGTTAAGAGTGCTTTGTGCTTTCAAAAGCTCTTCCTCTGCTTTTAAAAGCTCCTGCTCATTGCAATTTATAGCTTCAATATTTTCAAGAAGCTCATCTTTGCCTGTATCAAGGAAGGTCTCAACCGCAAGAAGAGTAGCACTGAGCTCTGCTTCCTTTTCTTTTGTCTTTATGTATTCTTCACTCTTAAGGGGGTCTTTACCCGAAGCGGCAAATTCATCTTCCATCTGCTTTATGGTAGCGCTCAAGGAATCCTTTTGAGCAGAAAGCATAGGCTTGTACATTTGAACTAAAGACACAAGCTCCTGCACATCCTCCTCGGTGAGCATATCCTTGCCGCCATAAAAGGAATCAAACTGTTCCCTTGTAAGCCCAAAAGCACTTACTGATTTATAGAGTTCCTCTTTAAAGAGAGCTTTTCCGTTTATAAGTGCCTCTTTTCCCTTTTTAAGATCTTCTCTTGCACTGTCAATTTCACCTTGGGCGGCGGTGGTTTCTCTTTCAAGCTCTGCTCTTTTTTCTGAAAACTCTGTTTCGCCGCTCTCTATTTTTTCTTTTGCATCGGCAAGGCTTGCTTCAGCAGTCGTCATTTCTTCTTTGAAGGTTTCCTCCGCTTCGTCGATGCTTGCCTGAGCATTATTCAACTCTTTGGTTGCATTTTCTTTTTCGTTTCGAAGCAAAGCTTGTGCTTCGTCGATGCTTGCCTGAGCGGAAGTTATATTCTCTTCGATAAAAGCTTCTACACGCAGGTCTCCGGCTTTCTGAAGTTTAGGCTCAAATTCATCCCGAAGTTTCTCATACTCTGCAGAGTAGGGCTCAATACTGCGAAGCTCTGTAACCGTTACATAAAGCTCGGTGTATCTTGTGAGAGCAAAGCTCTCTGCACTCACAAACATATAGTCAGAAATCTTGCCCGAGCCTACATTGGTTGAGCCTCGCTCAAAAGAAATATAAAGGGGTGAGTCAACAATGCCAACAACCGTGTACTCACTGAATATAAGAGTATCCGACAAAACTTTATCTTCATAAGGTGATGAGAAAGCGATTTTTGTACCTATGGCATCCTCACCGAATCTGCTCTCACCAACCAGAATTTCGTCAGCTTTTTCGGGCATTCTGCCCTTTCTTAATGTCAGATTATTGATTGCATCAAACTCCCCGTACTTTTCGGGTATGCTGTAAAGGCGGACTACACTGCCTGTATCGCCCTTTAAAAGCACATCGGCAAAGTATGAGGGCATAACATCTTTAACCCCTTCAACATCAGCAATTGAATCCACATCCTCATCAGTAAAGCCAAAAGAGGACAAAAGACGAAAATCCATCAGGTTCTTTTTCGCATAATAATCCTCTGCTACCGCAAACATAGAGGGAGCAGTGGAATTGATACCCACAAGAAATCCCACACCCAGCATAATTATAAGCATAATGGAAATAAATCTTGCTTTTGTGCGGGATACATCTCGCATTGAATTTTTCCAAATAATATTTGACACAGGCAGTCACCTCCTTACTTTAAATCCAAATCTTAAGTGTTTACCACTCTATCTCGTCAACACTCTTGGGATTCTCGTTTATTGTATCGCTTACAATCTTACCGCTTCCCATTTTGATAACTCTGTCTGCCATAGGTGTGATGGCGGTATTGTGAGTTATAAGTACAACGGTAATACCGTCTTCGTGGGATTTCTTCTGCAAAAGCTTCAGAATATTTCTTCCCGTATTATAATCAAGAGCACCTGTGGGCTCGTCACAAAGCAGAAGCTTCGGACGTTTTGCAAGGGCTCTGGCTATAGAAACTCTCTGCTGCTCGCCGCCTGAAAGCTGGGATGGAAAATTATCCGCTCTCTCGGAGAGTCCCACGCTTTCAAGAGCCTCCAGAGCATCCATAGGGTCTTTGCAAATCTGAGTCGCAAGCTCCACATTCTCTGTAGCAGTCAGATTCTGAATTAAATTATAAAACTGAAAAACAAAGCCGATTTCATTGCGACGAAACATTACAAGCTCTCTTGAAGACAATTTGCTTATATCTCTGCCGTCAACTATAACCTCTCCCTCAGTACAAGAATCCATACCGCCTAAAATATTGAGTACCGTGGTTTTGCCGGCACCGGAAGAACCAACCACAACGGTAAAGCTTCCCTTTTCAATGGTAAAGGAAACTCCGTCTACCGCTTTAATGGTAACCTCGCCCATTGTATAATGCTTTTTTACGTTTTTAAATTCTACCAGACTCATATAAGCACCTGCTTTTTACGACATAACATTTCATATTATTATAGCACGAATCATACAATCTTTTCAATAAACTTTTCATTAACAAGCAAGAAAAACCGCCTCAAAACAAAGGCGGTTTAAAACACTTGATTAGGTTTTATTCTTCTGTTTTCGGCTCCTTGGGAGTGACGTAAACTGTGTGCTGGTCGGTGTAGATCACTCTGCCGGGAGGCGAGCCTTGGGGCTTTGAAACAAAACGCACAAGGGTATAGTCCACAGGCACCTGAGAGCTTTCTCTGGCTTTTGAATACCATGCGGCAATTCTTGCTGTATCCATAATTGCATCTTCTGTAGCTTCCCTGCCCTCTGTAAGCAGTATTGTATGAGAACCGGGAATATCTTTGGTATGAAACCACAAGTCGGTCTTTCTTGCTGTTTTTAGTGTGAGCATATCATTTTGTCTGTTGTTTCTACCCACAAGAATTTTAAATCCGTCAGATACAAAAAACTCCATTGGAGGCATCCCAGCAAGTGGCTTCTGCTTACCCTTTGCCTGCTTTATATATCCCTCCGACATAAGCTCCAAACGAATCTGGGAAAGATCCTTTTCACTCTCTGCTCGGTCTATCTCATCTGCAACAGTTTCCAAATACTCAAGCTCCTGCTGACCCTTTTCAATCTGTATCCGAAGCATTTTGTCGGCTGTTTTTGCCTTTGCGTATTCTTTATAGTATCGCTGTGCATTCTGGGCAGGAGACTTTGCAGGGTCAAGCTTAATTTCTATTAAAGACATATTCTCGTCATAGAAATTCTCTACCTGTATCTTCTCTGTACCCTTCTCTATTCTATAGAGATTTGCCTGCAATAAATCTGCGTTTATACGCAGTTGTTCTCTGTCTTTGCTTTTTTCAAGTTCTGCCATCTGGGCATTCAGTTTTCTTGAGAGCCTTGCAATATTATTCTGCACAAACCTTGAGAGATCTCTTGAACGCATACGCATTCGCTCTATGCTGTCACGTTGATAGTAGTACTCGTCAAGAAGCTGCGAGAAACTCTCACATTCCTTACACTTTGCCTGCTCACCATATTGCTCCACATTCATAAAAGACAAATCAAAGGGCTTGCCTGTGGTGTCTTTGAGCATATAGGGTCTGCCGCTGTGACTTTTCAACGCTTCGATAAGTTTTGAAACCTCGCACATATAAAGGAGTTTATCCTGAGTGCTTAAATCACAAACTCGTTTATCACTGCTACCCACAGCTTTAAAAGCTACTTCCCTGCATACAACAGGAGATACACCCATTACAGTACTAAGCATTGCTTTATCAAGAGTTGAGTCGGTGTTTTCAAATATGCGATTTGCAATTTCCTCTGCAGAAAAACGGGATAAGCTCATCTTGCCCTGAGAAGGAGGAAGCTCGTACTTCAAAGCAGGCAACACAAGCCTTTTTGAAGAAAGAGTCATATCAATTCGCTTTAAAGCATCCACAATTATGCCTTCTTCGTCAAGGAGAATACAGTTACTATGCTTGCCCATAATCTCGATAACAAGAGTGATTTTTGTTCTGTCGCCCAAGGTATTTGCACCATCAAATTCCAGAAAAAGAATTCGCTCCTCTTCCACCTGACGCACAGCACAAAGTCTTGCTGAACAAAGGTGTTTTCGCATAAGCATACAAAACATGGGTGCTACCTGAGGATTTTCTGCACTGTGGGTTGTAAAGCTCACTCTGGGAGAATCCGCTCTGGCACATATGAGGAGCTTTTTGTTGCCCGTGTGGGTATGCATTGAAAGGATAAGCTCATCCCTTGAAGGCTGATGCACCTGATTAACCTTTGCACCCATTCCTATGTCTTCAATTTCTTTTCCTATATGCCCTAAAAAAATTCCGTCAAGTGCCACAAAAACACCTCCTGCTTTTAAATTTGCAAATCATTTATTTATGGTATTTACCACCCGTCATAATCTGAAAGCTTCTGTAAATCTGCTCGCAAAGCATAACCCTTGCAAGCTGATGAGGAAAGGTCATTCTGCCCATAGAGAGCTTAAAGTCACCTCTTCTTTTCACTTCGTCAGAAAGTCCGAAAGACCCGCCGATAATAAAATCCACCGTGCTCTTTCCCGATACTCCCGCATCCTCAATGGTACTGCTCAGCTCCTCGGAAGAAAGGAGCTTACCTTCAATACACATAGGAACAACAAAAGAGTTTTTCTGAATTTTCTGAAGTATTCTCTTACCCTCTTCCTCCAGACAATTCTTTATCTGTGCATCGCTTGGTTTGTCGGGAAGTCTGTACTCATCAAGCTCTGTAATGCTGAATTTGCAAAAAGGAGTAAGTCGGGTGCTGTATTCTTTGATAGCATCGCAAAGATACTTTTCCTTTAATTTTCCGATGCAAATTATATTTACTGTCTGCATATATACCTCTTAAAAAAGTATGGATTTTCCATTTGTTTCTACAGGAGCCACTGTAAGAGTAAAATCCTCGTCCTGCTTCATACCCGATTGCTTTAAAGAGCAGAGGGAGGTCTCGAATGCCACCTCGGGAGTGTTGTTATCCTGACTCAAATGGCCAAGCACAAGATGACGCACACCCGCCCTTACAAGCTCGGGAAGCTCCTCTGCACAAGCCACGTTGGAAAGGTGACCTCTGTCCGAGAGGATGCGTCTTTTAAGAGGATAGGGATAAGGTCCCGACATAAGCATATTAACATCGTGATTGGACTCCACCACTGCAAGTGTGCATTCGGAAATCGCTTTTCTTACACTTGGTAACATAATACCCATATCCGTTGCCACCATAGCCTTTTTGCCATCGGCGGTAGTTACCCTGTATGCACAGCTTTCTCTTGAATCGTGGGGAGTATCTATTCTCTCTATAAGCATATCGCCAATAGAAATTTTAGACGTAATCACATCTGCAGAAAACCTGTCGCAAAGCATATTATTCTGCACAAGCCCCTCAAGAGTACCCTCGCTTGCATACACGTTTGTTCCGTATCTTGAGGCAAGCACACGAAGACCACTGCAATGGTCAGTATGCTCATGAGTAACAAAAATCGCTTTCACACTTCGCATATCAAGACCGCAGGACATCATAGCCTGCTCAATCTGCTTACAGCTTCTGCCTGCATCAATGAGTATTGCCTGACCGGAACTGCCTATGTAATAACTGTTTCCTTTACTTGAACTGAAAAGAGTAACAAATTTAGCCAAAATAGTATCCTCTCAAACTTAAATCCTATTCCTTATAAAAAAAGCAGGGGTACAATTTGTACCCCTGATAAAATCAGTAAGATTATGCTGTAACTGCAGCGTCCTCTTCGGGGACGTACTGTTTCTTAATATCTGCACCAAGGGCACAGAGTTTTTCGATAATTTCCTCGTAACCTCTCTCAATGTAGTGGATGGAAGAAATCTCTGTTGTACCGCTTGCAACAAGACCTGCAATAATAAGAGCGGCACCCGCACGCAGGTCGGTAGCTTTAACAGGAGCACCGTGAAGCTGGCTGTCACCATCAACGATAGCAACTCTGCCCTCTACAGAAATATTGGCACCCATTAAAAGAAGCTCTCTTATATACTGGTAGCGGTTATCCCAAACATTCTCGGTAACAATGGATGTACCGTTTACAGTTGTGAGCATAGCCACAAACTGAGGCTGGCAATCAGTGGGGAAACCGGGATGAGGCATTGTCTTAATGTTGCAACGCTTTAAGCTTCTGTTTGTTGCGTCAATAAGTACTGCTTCGTCAAACTCCTCAACAGACACGCCGATTTCCTCAAGCTTTGCTGTAATGGAATCAAGGTGCTTGGGAGTAACATTCTTAACCAGAAGCTTGCCTCTTGTAGCAGCAACTGCCGCCATATAGGTGCCTGCTTCAATCTGGTCGGGAATGATGGAATATGTTATGCCGTGGAGGTAATCAACACCGCGGATTTTGATAACGTCTGTACCTGCACCACGGATATTTGCACCCATGGAGTTAAGGAAGTTTGCAAGGTCAACTATGTGAGGCTCTTTTGCGGCATTCTCGATGATAGTCTGACCCTGAGCCTTAACAGCCGCAAGCATCAGATTCATGGTTGTACCCACAGATACAGTATCAAGATAAATCTGTGCACCCTGTACTTTGCCCTCGCACTTTGCCTCAACAATGGCACCGCCCACAAGCTGACAGTCTGCACCCATAGCCTCAAAGCCCTTGAGGTGCTGGTCAATGGGACGAAGTCCGAAGTTACAGCCGCCGGGAAGGGCTACCTTTGCTTTGCCCCATCTGCCGATAAGTGCACCCAAAAGGTAATAGGATGCTCTCATACCGCGAACAGAATCATCAGTTGCCGAGCAGGTGTTGATGGGTCTGGGGTCTATATCAAGTGTATGTTTATTTACTCGCTGAACCTTTGCACCTAAATTCTGAAGAATTCTTGCAATAAGGTTTACGTCACTTATATTGGGAACATTTTCAATGCGGCAGGGCTCATCACAGAGGATTGTTGCAGGAATAATTGCAACTGCAGCGTTTTTTGCACCGCTGATTGTAACCTCCCCCACAAGAGGCTTGCCGCCGTTAATTATATATCTTTCCAAATCTGCACACTCCGATAATCATAAAAATTAGGGGATAGACACGGTTTGTAGTAATTTTATGTATCAAAAAACAGTCTAACCAGAAGTTTTATAAAAGCGGTAAAAATAAGGGTATTTCTAAAAATTTTCACCGATTTTATCTTTGTCAGTATTAAACAAAAGAGAAAAATGGATTTTAGCGAAATTAACCATTATCCAACATTCAAATAATAATACAGAAATGACTCAATGTCAACCGATATTTTGAACTGTAACTATTTTTTGTAAAAGTTTCTTCGATTGTTAGAACATACATTTGTTTTTGTGCTGTTTTTACTAACCCAATCACATAATATCTCCATATATTACCAAAATAAGCCTAACTACCACAAGATGTAGGCAGGTATGTATACAGAATGCACAAGGAGGGTTTTGGCAAAATCAGGTGTTGGACCAGTACTTTTTGTCAAGAGCACGATACTGAACCGCCTCAAGAATGTGCTCTGCTTTTATAACCTCGCTTTTATCAAGGTCTGCTATGGTACGGGCAACCTTCAGCACCCTGTCGTATGCTCTTGCAGACAGTCCCAATTTATCAAAAGCTTTGCGTAAAACCTCTTGTGCTTTATCGTCCGTTGCACATACGGTTCTGAAAACATCTGCGGTAATTCTTGCATTACAGGTTATGTTTGTACCCTTGAAACGCTCTGTCTGAATAAGCCTTGCCGCATTCACTCGCTTGCGAATCTCTGCAGAGGACTCTGCTTCGTTATAATCGGTCAGGTCGTCGTACTCAACGGGAGGAACCTCTACATGAATATCTATTCTGTCAAGAAGAGGCCCAGAAACCTTGGAAAGATATTTGTGTATCGCGTTACTTGAGCAAGTACATTTCTTTTTGGGATGTTCAAAGTATCCGCAGGGACAAGGATTCATAGCCGCAACGAACATAACACTGCAGGGGTAACTTACAGTGGAATGTACTCTTGCAACAGTCACCGCTCCGTCCTCCATAGGCTGTCTGAGAACCTCCAGAGTATTGCGGGAAAACTCGGGTAACTCATCAAGAAACAGCACTCCGTTATGTGCAAGAGAAATCTCACCGGGCTTTGGAATTGTTCCTCCACCTGAAAGGCTTACCGCAGATACGGTATGATGGGGATTTCTGAAGGGACGCTCACTAACCAGAGGCTGACCCTTGGGAAGTGTTCCTGCAACAGAGTGTATTTTAGAGGTTTCGATTCTTTCCTCAAAGGTCATATCGGGAAGAATTGAGGGTATGCGTTTTGCAAGCATACTTTTGCCCGAGCCGGGAGGGCCGATAAACAGAACATTATGTCCGCCTGCCGCCGCAATCTCCAAAGCACGCTTTGCTTCAAACTGACCCTTTACCTGAGAGAAATCGGGCACAAAGCCCTCTGCTGCTTCTATCTGTGTTGCCTTTGCTTTTTCAATAAGTATTCTTCCCTGAAGATGAGCAATAAGCTGAGGCACGTTCTTAACGGGATAAACCTCAATTCCCTCAACCACGGCACCCTGCACACTGTCATCAGCAGGCACATAGAGCTTCTTTACACCGCACTCTTTTGCTTTTATTGCCATAGGCAAAATACCACAGACAGACCTTACCTCTCCCGCAAGAGAAAGCTCACCCAAAAAAGCACTGTCGGAAATATCCGTGCTTATCTGGTCGGTCGCCTTCATTATTGCAACAAGTATAGGTAAATCGTAAAGGGGTCCTGCCTTTTTAACATCTGCAGGAGCAAGGTTTACGGTAATGCGTGAAACAGGAAATCCGTATCCGCAATTATGCATAGCAGTGCGTACTCTGTCACGGCTTTCTCTTACAGCCGCATCAGGCAGTCCTACAATGTCGAAGGCAGGCATTCCGCCCGACACATCTGCCTCCACTTCTACCATATATCCGTCCATACCAAACAAGCCTACACTGTTGCATTTAACTACCATAGAAGCCTCCAAAATTAAACCTTGATTACATACCTGTACACAATTCGACACAAGGGGTGTGTTATTCTATAATTATAGCACCAAATCCCATTATTATCCACACAAAAAACACCGTTGTGTTTTGGCTATTTTGTATATTCTATGGGGAATAATGACCAAAAATACAAAACTCAGTTGACTCCAATTTTTTATTAGAGTACAATTAAGATGTATTATTGGCATTGTGAGGTATCAGCTTGGAAAACCAAAAATTACAGCCTGACTTTTCGACCTGTTCGGATGCAGAACTTTCCTTTGAAATCAAAAAAGGAAATCAGGCAGCATTTGAAGAAATTACCAACAGATACCGCGGACTTATAAGTACAATCGCACTTAATTATTCTGCTGTCGGATTTGATCAATCTGACTTTATGCAGGAGGGTTTGATTGCTCTTCTAAGTGCTTGCAAAGCCTTTAGTGCAGACGAGAAAAAAGCAAGCTTCAAAAACTTCGCTGCCGTGTGTATAAGCAATCGTTTTCTCTCTGTTATCCGCAAGGCTAATGCCAAAAGCACAATCCCCACGGACAAGCTTGTTCCTATTGAGGATATTGAGATTTCTGACCATAACAGACAAAACCCTGAAACTCTCTTAATGGAGCAGGAAAGCTCAAATGATTTCAGAGCTTTTTTAAAGAATAAGCTCTCCCATTTGGAACAGAATGTTTTAAAGCTCTACCTTTCAGGCTTTTCTTACACCGAAATCGCAAAGAAGCTTTCGGTATCATCCAAATCCGTTGACAATGCTCTCGTTCGCATAAGGCGAAAAATCGCAGAGCAATAATTATTCATTATGTATATATGTCCCAAGGCGGCAACTCCGACCCGGGATAAAAATATTATTTTCCAAAGTGAGGTAAAAACCCATGTACGAAGACAAAACAATCATTTGCAAGGATTGCGGCGAGGAATTTGTATTCTCCGCAGGTGAGCAGGAATTCTATGCAGAAAAAGGCCTTGCAAATGAGCCTCAGCGCTGCAAAGCTTGCAGAATGGCTCGCAAGAACGCAGGCAGACCCGCAAGAGAGAGACATGCTATCATTTGCGCAGATTGCGGTGCAGAGGACAGCATTCCTTTCGCTCCTATGGAGGGCAAGGACTACTACTGCAAAGCATGTCTGGACAAGAGAAGAGGCACAGACGCAGAATAATAACTTCGGACATCGGTTCCCGGAAATTCATTTTGTGTACAAACCCCCAAGGAATTTTCCTCGGGGGTTTTCTGTATTCAGAAGTACACACAGCTGCAGCCCGACAATTCTCATAGTGTGCGTGACACAGCAGTGCACTTTATCACAAGCTTCTCCTCAAGGAGAATATGGGCAACACCAATGGCTCGGATGAGGCAGATGCACTTCCTTACAAAAGTATCACATACCTTATAAACCGCACAAAAGCAAAAGGGACTCCGGATTCAATCCAAAGTCCCGTAAATATTTGCTATGCTTTTAAGTTTACAGCAGATTAAAGAATCTCTGTTTCGTTGTCCTCCTGTGTGATAGAAGGCACGAATACTTCTTCGCTTGCAACAATAACACCCTTGTCATCAAAAAGAACTATATCCATTTCTGCTGCTTCGTAAAACTTCTTCATCATTACACCTCTCACATTTAATTTATTCCAATGTAATTATAAACTCCTTATTCGTAAATGTCAATAGCAGAAATAAAACTTATCACTTTTTATTCTGTTGCTTGTGTAGTGTTTATTTGGAAACTAAAATTTTTATAAAACTGTAGTAATTTATCGAAAAAGGTGCTATAATGAAATTTAAATCAATGTGTTAGTTTTTCATTTGGAGGTATTTATTATGACTATTACAAAAGATTCCATTATCGGCGATGTACTTGATATGTATCCCGAAACAGCAGAGCATTTCTTTGCAATCGGTATGCACTGCCTCGGCTGCCCTGCCGCAAGAGGCGAAACAATCGAGCAGGCTTGTCAGGTTCACGGCACAAATGCTGAGGAGCTTGTAGCAAAGCTTAACGAAGCAATTGCATAATTCTTAATATGCAGATTCCATTCTCACTTGACAGCAGACTTTCTCTTTGCGCCGAGCTCGTAAGAGTCGGCGCAAAGCTTGCAGATATAGGTACCGACCACGCTTATCTGCCTGTGTATCTTGCCTTATCCGGCAAGATTGAGTCCGCCATTGCCGCAGATATAAATGCAGACCCATTAAGCCGTGGCAAGCAGACCATCGACAAATACGATGCCGCCCACATAGTTTCCACAAGACTTTCAAACGGTCTTAAAGAAATCAAAGCAGATGAAGTAACCGATATTGTTATTGCAGGTATGGGTGCAGATACTATCATAGGAATCATCTCTGATGCACAATGGCTTAAGGATGAAAGCAAAAGGCTTATTCTTCAGCCAATGACAAAATCAGAGAGAGTTATCTCTTATCTTTATGATAATGGTTTTGAAATCACAGAGCAGAAATGCTGTATTGCTGAGGGCAAACCATACACGATTTTTTGTGTGCATTTCACAGGTCACAGCACACCCTGCACAGAGTATTTTTCTTACGCAGGTAAGCTGTGTCCCGAAGAGAATGAAGACGATGTGGTTTTTCTCAGAAAACAAGTTTCAATTCTTAAAAAGAGAAGTGCATCAGACAGCCGTTACAGTGAACTTGCACAACAGATAGAAAAGAGGCTCGAAAACTTATGACAACCATTAAGGATATACTGAATTTTACAGAAACCTTTGCTCCGCTGTGCACTGCCGCAGATTTTGACAATTGCGGTGTACTTGTAGGCAGCACCTTACAAGAGGTCACAAAGGTACTGCTTGCCCTAGATATAACAAAAGAGGTAGCAGAAGAGGCAAAGAATATGGGTGCACAGCTTATTATAAGCCACCACCCTGTAATCTTTAATCCTCTTAAAGCTTTGACTTCTGACAGTATTCCCTATCTCTTAGCTCAATTCGGCATTACCGCTCTTTGTCTGCACACAAACCTTGACATTGCCGAAAACTGCGGTGTCAATGTTTGCCTTGCCAATGCACTCTCACTCTCTGATACCACTCTCTATGCCGAGGACTTTCTGCTTGTAGGAAAGCTTCCCGAAGCTATGTCTGTGCAAAAATTTGCTCGCTTTGTCAAAACTCGTTTGGGTGCAACCTGCGTCGCATACACAGACTCAAAAAGAATGCTGAAAACCCTTGCAATGTGCTCCGGTGCAGGTGCAGATTTTTATGCCCTTGCAAAAGAAAAAGGTGCAGATGTTTTCCTCACAGGCGAAGCAAAGCATCACGAATATCTTGATGCCGCAGCCTGCGATATACCCCTTGTAACTGCAGGACATTTTCACACAGAAGATGTGGTTATAACCCCTCTTAAAGAAAAACTTTCTAAGAAATTTGCAAACGTTGAGTTTGTTAAATCCAAAGTCTGCAAAAATCCATATTTCTGCGTATAATTTATTTTCTTCTTGACTGCTCTATTTTATGAGAGTATAATAGCAAAAAAAAATCGAAATCGGAGGTGTAACAATGTTTCCGCTTAAAATCCGCAACAATAAAGTGAATATGATGTATGTGGTCCCTGCTGATAACAAAGCTGTCATCGGGCTTACATTGTTATACCCTGAAATCAAAAACTGATTTTTATAAAACAGGTTATAAAACAGTGCAAGCTTAACTCAAAGTTTGCACTGTTTTATTTTTTAGAAAGGAGTGTGCAAAATGCTTACACACAAAGGAACACAAGAGCTTAAAACCAAAAGACTAATTTTGAGAAGATTTACACCCGAGGATGCAAAAGAAATGTATAATAACTGGGCGAAGGATGAACGAGTCTGTAAGTTTCTTACATGGGATCCTCACGAGTCTGAAGAGGCTACAAAAAATCTTTTGAACATCTGGTGCAAAGACTACGAAAAGCCCGACTGGTATCAATGGGCAATTGTTTACGATGGCAAAGTAATAGGCAGTATTGCAGTTGTAGAGTTTTCCGAAAAATCCGAATCCGCAGAGCTTGGTTACTGCATAGGCTACGACTACTGGGGCAAGGGTATTATGAGCGAAAGTGCACAAGCGGTTATTGACTTCCTTTTCTCTGAAGTCGGACTTAACCGTATTACAATTTGCCACGCGGTAAAGAATCCTGCATCGGGCAAAGTTGCACAGAAATGTGGACTTACCCTTGAGGGAATTCACAAAGAAGAATTCAAATCCCGATTTGGAGAATATCTTGATATGGCACATTACGGTATTGTCAGAAAAGATTATGAAAAAATTAAAAAATAGAAACCAAAAACTACCGTTAAAGGATACATCCGACGGTAGTTTTTCTCATAATTGTAAATATTATAAAAACATTATAATTTTTTCTGCAAAAACAATTGCAATAAATACTACATTTTGATATAATAGTTACTGATTAATAGTATATATAATCAAAATATTGTGTTTTTTCGGTGATTATATGAGAATGCGTAAAAAGAAGTGGGCAGAGCCTGAACTCAATGCCTGCGATTTTTTCATACAAAACCCCTGCGACTACAAAAATAACTGGAAGGATTTTTTTAAAAACGAGAATCCTCTGGAGCTTGAAGTTGGTTGCGGTAAAGGCAACTTTGTATCCAACAAAGGACTTCTGAATCCCGATGTAAATTTTCTTGCTGTTGACCTTATCAGCAATATGCTTGCAGTTGCAAGAAGAAACATCGTTAAACTATTTTCCGAAAATAACAGAGAATGCAAAAACATTGCTCTGACCTCCTACAACGTAGATAAAATTTCCGAGATTGTGGGAAAGGCTGACGGCATCGGCAAAATTTACATAAACTTCTGTAATCCTTGGCCCAGACTCAAGCACAACAAAAGAAGACTCACACATCCCACTAAGCTTAACCAGTATAAAGAAATACTGGCAGAGGACGGCGAAATTCACTTCAAAACTGACAGCGACCTGCTCTTTGATGACAGCCTTGAATATTTCAAGGAATGCGGCTTTGAGATAACCTACCTTACCCGCGACCTTCACCGAAGTGATGTTAAGGGCAACATTGTTACAGAGCACGAAAAGATGTTTTCTGACGAAGGTATCCCCATTAAATTTCTTATTGCCAAAAAATAAATTTTTCAGGGAGGCAACAGACTTATGAAAAAAAGAATACTGATTTTGGCTGTTGCCTTGCTTATTACAATACTCCTGAGCGGATGCGATATGGTAACATTCAATGTTTCCGAGCTGATGACTCCGCCCAAAGCAACAGGTGAACAAGCCGACATCCAGAAGCTTATCGAAAAGGAAGCCGGCTCAGGCTACACCCTTAAGTATCCTCAGAACGGCACTTACCGCTCATCAATCACAACCATGGACTATGACAATGACTCTGTAGAGGAAGCAGTTGCGTTTTACATTCCCGCAGGAGAAGGTCAGTCCATTCACCTGCTTGTTATGGACCAAAAAAACGGTAAATGGACAACTGTAGGTAACTTTGAGGGCAAGAGCAGTATTGTAGACCGCCTTGTTTTCTGCGACCTTGACGGTGACAACAAAAAAGAAATCGCAGTAGGCTGGAGTTCCTTCAATCCCCTTGTGAGTGATCTTTCCGTTTACCTTGTTAACGAAACCGAAAGCATAGAAATTACATCAGAGAACAAATACACCGATTTCCTTTGCGGAAGGTTTACGGGCACAGACAAAGAAGAGCTCCTGCTCCTCTCCCTCTACACTCCCGACAAACCTGCCAGCGCTTCACTTATCAGTCTTAACGACACAAAAAACAGTCTTTATTCTTTAGGCGACACCCCCATTGATGCAACCATAACCTCGTTCAGAAAAATTCAATGCGGCAACGTTTTTGAAGGTCAATTTGGCGCTGTGGTTGACGGAGAATCAAAAAATGGAAACGAAAGTGTATACTCTACACAGATTATATACTACAGCAGCTACTTTGAAAGCTTAGAGAAAGTAAGCTTTTCGGGCGAAGAAATCACAAATCAGGCATATCGTTCTTATGCTGTGATGTCAGAGGATATTGACGGTGACTCAATCATTGAAATTCCTAACACCTTTAAAATGAACATTGATGATGCTCAGACCGACGCGGTACCCGCTGCTCTTATTCATTGGTGCGAGTACACAAATCTTGGTACTATGAAGGTTGAAAAACTCCAGGCAACATCTCTTGTTCTGGGCTGTCGGTTTACAATTCCTGACAACTGGCAGAACAATTACACAGCCTATGTAAACTACTCCACAAACGAAATTACATTCTATGAATGGAAAGATAATAAAACAGGCGACCCTCTGCTTGTAATCAAAGTATTCCCAACAGATATATGGAACGATGAAACATCTGCAAAAGGTTACACAGAGCTTGGCAGGAACGATTCAAGCGTTTATGGTTTCATCACCTTTGAAACCAACAGTTCTATTCTTCCTACAAACGAAGAAATTATTAAGGCTTTCTCTCTTGCGTGATGTATGTCATAACATTTTACTTATAAATTTTTAAAATTACACACTTTCTATTATAAATTCGAAACGGAGGTTATTTTATGAAAAAAATCCTTGTATGTGAAGACGAAGCTGCTATCCGCGACTTTGTTGTAATCAATCTTCGTCGTGCTGGCTACGATGTTGTTGAAGCAGACTGCGGTGAAGCAGGTCTGCAGAAATACGAAGAGCACGGCGGCGACTTTGATGTTGCTATCCTCGATATTATGATGCCCGGTATGGACGGTCTGCAGGTTTGCAAGGAACTGCGAAACAAAAACGGCAGCATCGGTATCATTATGCTTTCCGCTCGCACACAGGAAATGGACAAGGTAACCGGTCTTATGCTGGGCGCTGATGACTATGTTACAAAGCCCTTCTCTCCCAGCGAGCTTGTTGCCCGAGTTGACTCTCTTTACAGAAGAATCGCTCTTGCTCAGCAAAGAAGCGAAAATAACTTCAAGGAAGAAATGAAGAGCGGTATCTTCACTCTTAACCTTCGAAACCGCTCACTTATGAAAAACGGCAAGCAAATCGAACTCACTCAGGTTGAGTTTCAGATTATGGAATATTTCTTCTCCAATCCCGGCACAGCTCTCGATCGCTCTGACATCCTCAATCACGTATGGGGCGAAGCTTATGTTGGCGAAGAGAAAATTGTTGACGTTAACATCCGCCGTCTGCGTATGAAGGTAGAGGACGAGCCATCCAACCCCAAGTTTATCGTAACTGTATGGGGTCTTGGCTACAAGTGGGACGCATAAATTACTCTTAATTTTTGTTTTATGATATGACAGTATCTTAAAACAAAAAATCAGATTACAAAAGGAGGTCGGACAAGCTTTGTTCAAAGGAATTACAAAACGCTGGGTGCTCAATACCCTTTGTGCTATTGTTGCTGTTATTGTTTTAGTTGTTGTCAGTTTGTCTTATGTTGTCTCGACCTACTACTACTCTTCTGTTGAGCAAAACCTGAACGGGCGAAGTGTAGAGTTTGCGAACATTCTCTCCGGTTTCCGCTCTGATATGGACCAAACTTTTACCTCAACTGCCCGCGATTATGTTGAAAACTCTCCTCACAAAGAACGAATGGAAATTACGGTGCTGAGCCATTCGGGAGATATACTTGTTACCTCCACAGGCTTTACTCCCGATAAAGAAGAGCCTATGCCCGACTATGAAAGTGCAAGAAACAGCTCCTCAGGTTATGCCAAATGGGTAGGCAAATTATCATCAGGCGAAAAAGTAACTGCCGTTACCCGTATTGTAAAATCCTCTGATGGAAACACAATCTGTGCCGTAAGATACGTTTCATCTATGGAGGCTACCGACAAGCTTCTCTTTGCAGCAATCGCCATCTTCATAGCAATAGGACTTGTGGTTATTGCTCTTGTTATTCTTTCGGGTACTTACTTTATCCGTTCTATCGTTCGTCCCGTACGAGTTATCTCCGATACTGCAAAAAAGATTGCACAGGGCGACTTCAATGCAAAAATTGATAAGATGTACGACGACGAAATCGGTGATTTGTGCGACTCTATCAACGATATGGCGAAAGAGCTCGGTGCATCCGAGCGGATGAAAAATGACTTTATCTCCAGCGTTTCTCACGAACTGCGAACTCCTCTGACCGCCATCAAAGGCTGGGCAGAAACCATGCACGGCACAGAGCTTCCCGACAAAGCTACCTTTGACAAGGGTATAGATATTATTGTTAAAGAATCCACCCGTCTTACAGGTATTGTTGAAGAGCTCCTCGACTTCTCCCGTATGCAAAACGAGAGTATGATACTCAGATTTGAAAAGCTGGATATTCTTGCAGAGCTTGACGAGGTTCTTTATATGATGCGTGACCGTGCCATAAGCGAAGGAAAGCATCTTCTTTATGACCAGCCTGAATCCATGCCTGCAATTATGGCAGACAAAAACAAGCTCAAGCAAGTATTCCTCAACATTGTAGACAACGCTCTTAAATACACACCTGCTGAAGGTGTGGTGGGAATTCAGGTGTTAAGTGAGAGCCAGAGTGTTCGTGTAATTGTTACCGACACAGGCTGCGGCATTGCTCCCGATGACCTTCCCAGAGTTAAAGATAAATTCTTCAAGGCTAATCAGAGTGTCCGAGGATCAGGCATCGGACTCGCAATCGCTGACGAAATCGTACAAAAGCACGGCGGAAACCTTGAAATTGAAAGCGGCATCGGTGTTGGTACTACTGTTACCATTACTCTGCCTGTTGCAAACAGTTGATTATTTTATAATAAAAGGTATATGAAAATTTAAAAGGAAGAAGGTATTATATGTCCTGCAACAAAGACAATATAAAAGCAAAAAAAATAACCTCTATCGGCGGCAGTGCTCTTATCGAAGGCGTTATGATGCGCGGTCCCAAGAAGGTAAATGTATCTGTAAGAACCGGTAAAGACAAAATCGAAAGCGAAGAGCTTGAGTTCAAATCTCTATCACAGAAGGGAAAGTTCTTCCGTCTGCCTATGATAAGAGGTATCGTGGGTATGATCGACTCCTTCAGACTCAGCTACAAAGCACTGATGATGTCGGCTGACAAGGCAATCAATGCTATTGAAACCGACGAAGAAGAGATGAGCAAGTTTGAAAAGTGGCTCAACGATAAGCTGGGCGAGAAGTTCATGGGTATTATTATGACCCTTGCCTCCGTTTTAGGTATTGCCCTTGCTTTTGTGCTCTTCTTCTGGCTTCCCACCTTCCTCTATAATCTTATAATCTCAATCAACTTCCCCGATAACGTAAGCGATGTTGTAAATGCAAGGCTTACCCAGTCAATTTTTGAGGGTGTTGTCAAGATTATTCTTTTTGTATGCTACATACTCCTTGTATCCCGAATGGAAGATATGAAGCGGGTATTTATGTATCATGGTGCAGAGCACAAAACCATCTTCTGCTATGAAGCAGATGAGGAACTCACCGTTGAGAACGTAAGAAAGCACAAGCGCTTCCATCCCCGTTGCGGAACAAGTTTTATTATCATTATGCTTATCCTCGGCATTATAATAGGTCTCTTTGTTCCCCAGTTTACAGTTCTGGGTGTTTGGGGTACTGTACTCCGCTCTGCTATCAAGATTCTGCTTCTTCCCATAACCATCGGTGTGGGCTACGAGCTTATCAAAATCTGCGGTAAACACGATAACAAATTCACACGCATTATTGCTGCTCCCGGTCTTTGGGCACAGAGAATCACTACCCGCGAACCCAGTGATGACATCATTGAGGTTGCAATCGCCGCTATTACTCCCGTTATTCCCGATGACGGCTCTGATATTATTAGTTGTAAGTAAAATATGACCATTGAGCAGATTTACAAAAAACTTTGTGATGAACTAAAAAAGGCAGGAGCAGACTCTCCTGCCTTTGATACAATATGGCTGATGGAAAGTGTACTGGGCACAACTCGTCAGGACATTACAATTTATGGCGAAAAGCCCATAACAGAAGAGCAAACCGAAAGGCTTTTCGAACTTGCAAAAAAAAGAATTGCAGGTGAGCCTTTGCAGTATATTATAGGCTACTGGGAGTTCTTCGGCAGAAGATTCTACGTTGGCGAGGGTGTGCTTATACCGAGGGATGACACCGAGGTTGTTCTCACTTCTGTCTTCCCCTTTCTCAAAGAAAGAGATAAAAGTAAACCTCTTAAAATCCTTGACCTTTGTTCAGGCTCGGGAATTTTGGCAATTACCCTCAAGAAAGAATATCCTTTGGCTGATGTTACCGCTGTAGAAATTTCCGACGATGCAGTTTCTTATCTTCGAAAGAATGCTGAATATCTGGGTGCAGATATAAATATTATTCACGATGATATTTTTAATTGCGTTGGTAATTTTCCTGACAGTGAGTTTGACCTTATCATCTCAAACCCGCCCTATGTAAGAACCTTTGAAATGCAAGAGCTTCAGAAGGAGGTTTCCTATGAGCCTGCACTTGCCCTTGAAGGCGGAGAGGACGGCTGTGATTTCTACAGAAAGATTGTCCCCCTGTATACAAGAAAGCTCAAAGCAGGCGGAATGCTTGCTTTTGAGTATGACGGCAATCAGGCAGATGTAATTTCAAAACTTATGAGCGCAGAAAACTTTGAGAATATTATGGTTTTTGACGACTTAGGCGGTGTGCACAGGGCTATAAACGGAACTCTGCGAAGCGTTTAGAAAATTTGTTCGAACTTTTTACGCTAAAAATATTGCATTTATTATTTTAGTATTTTATAATATTATAGGCAGATTTCTTCTGCCCCAATATCGAATATCCACACAAAAGGAGTATTGAATACTATGGCACTTGATAAAAACAAAGCATTGGAGACCGCTTTAGGTCAGATTGAAAAACAGTTTGGTAAGGGCGCAGTTATGCGTCTCGGTCAGAACGAGGCTATGAATGTGGGCAAGGTTTCCACAGGCTCTCTTTCTCTTGATATTGCTCTTGGAATAGGCGGTCTGCCCAGAGGCAGAATTATTGAAATATACGGACCCGAATCCTCAGGTAAAACCACACTTTCACTCCACTGCATTGCAGAAGGACAGAAAGATGGCGGAAACGTTGCATTTATTGACGTTGAGCATGCTCTCGACCCTGTTTACGCCTCTGCGCTTGGAGTTGATGTTGACTCTCTGCTTGTATCTCAGCCTGACACAGGTGAAGACGCACTTGAAATTGCAGAGGCACTTATCCGCTCAGGTGCTATTGATGTTATTGTAATCGACTCCGTTGCGGCTCTTGTTCCCAAGGCTGAAATCGAAGGCGAAATGGGCGACAGCCACGTTGGTCTGCAGGCAAGACTTATGTCTCAGGCACTTCGTAAGCTTGCAGGTGCTATCTCCAAATCCAACTGTGTTGCTATCTTTATCAACCAGCTTCGTGAGAAGGTTGGTGTTACTTACGGCAATCCCGAGGTTACTCCCGGCGGCCGTGCTCTTAAATTCTACAGCTCTGTTCGTATCGACATCCGTCGTATTGAAACACTCAAGGTTAACGGCGAGATGGTAGGCTCCAGAACAAGAGCAAAGGTTGTTAAAAATAAGATTGCTCCTCCCTTCAAAGAGGCAGAGTTCGATATTATGTACGGTCAGGGCATCTCCCGTGTTGGCGAGCTTCTTGACCTTGCTGTTAAGGCAGAGGTTGTTCAGAAATCAGGTGCTTGGTTTAACTACGGCGACCGCCGTTTAGGTCAGGGCAGAGATAATGTAAAAGAACTGCTCAAAGCAGACACCGAACTTGCCGCACAGATTGAAAAAGAGCTTTGGGAAAATATCGAAAAGCTCCACACCCGCACAGGCAAAGCTCCCAAAGCAGCACCTGTTGTAACTCCCGGTGCAACCAAGGCAGAAGCTCCTGCCTCAAAGAACACTTCAAAGCTTGACATTTTAGTTGAAGACTGATGAAAATCACTGCCCTTCAAAAAAAGAAGAAATATCTAACAGCGGTCTATATTGACCTTGAGTATGCTCTCGACCTTGACACAAGGATTCTTGAAGAAAACAGAATTCTCCCTGACACAGAAATCGATGACGACAGACTCCGCGAACTTATATCTCAAAGCGAACATCGTCGTGCAAAGGAAAAGGCTCTGTGGCTTATATCCTTCAGGGACCACTCCTCAAAAGAGCTTTTTTTGAAGCTCAAAAGGGATTTCCGCGAAGATGTGGCTGAGGCTACCGTAGAGCGTATGCGTGAACTTCGGCTTATCGATGACGAGTCTTTTGCCAGAAGACTTGCAAAGGACCTTCACTCAAAGCATCTCTCCGAGCAGAATATTCGGATGAAGCTTATGGAGAAAGGTATCGACAGAGATTTTGCAGAAAGTGTGGCACAAGAGCTTGATATTGACCCTGTAGAGGAAATCTCCATACTTATCGAGAAAAAATATTCAAAGAAGATTTCAGACGAAACAGGTCGCAGGCGCACGGTCGCCGCTTTGCAGAGAGCAGGCTACAAATGGAGTGATATCAAATCCGCTCTGATGCGTTTTACGAACGATAATTACGACTAATAAAACATACATATACAGGTAGGTATTATGAAAAATATAAAAGTTGCAATGGTTTCTCTCGGTTGTGCAAAAAACCGTGTTGATGCCGAAATGATGCTCTATAAAATCAAAGATGCAGGCTTTACCCTTGAGGAAGACCCTGCAAAAGCAGATGTGGTCATTGTCAACACCTGCGGCTTTATTGAGAGTGCAAAGCAGGAAAGCATAGAGGAAATTCTGGAGCTGGGCAAGCTTAAGGAAGAAGGCACAATTAAACACATCGTTGTTACAGGTTGCCTTGCCGAAAGATACAAAGAGCAGATTGCAAAGGAGCTTCCCGAAGCGGATGCAGTTATAGGTCTTGGTGCAAACGGCGACATTGTGGAAACTATCAAAGCAGTGCTCGAAGGTAGTCACACAGAAAGCTTCCCCGATAAAACTCTTATGCCTCTTTCTGACAAAAGAATACAGTCCACTCCCCGCCACTATGCATATCTTCGTGTGGCTGACGGCTGTGACAACCGCTGTACCTACTGTGCCATTCCTCTTATCCGCGGCAATTTCCGCTCAAGAAAGATGGAGGATATTATCGAGGAAGCAAAGTATCTTGCAGAAGGCGGAGTTAAGGAGCTCTGCGTTATTGCTCAGGATACCACCCGCTACGGCGAAGATATTTACGGCAAGCTTATGCTTCCAGAGCTTCTTACTGAACTCTCAAAAATCGAAGAGCTTCGCTGGATTCGTGTTCTCTACTGCTATCCCGACAGAATAACCGACGAGCTTATTGACACTATAGCAAGAGAAGATAAAATCGTTAAATACATCGACCTTCCCTTACAGCATTGTAACGGCAGAGTCCTCTCCAAAATGAACCGCAGAGGCAACAGAGAAAGCCTCACCGCTCTTATAAACAAAATCCGTGAGCGTATACCCTCGGTTGTACTTCGCACAACTCTCATTGCAGGCTTCCCCACAGAAACCGAAGAAGAGTTCGACGAGGTTGCAGAGTTTGCAAAGGAAATCGGCTTTGAACGTTTGGGCTGTTTTGCCTATTCCAAAGAAGAATATACACCTGCCGCAGAGATGGAGCAGGTTGAAGAAGAAGAACGCCGATACCGAGCAAATGCCATTATGGAGCAACAGCAGTATATTATGGAAAGCTTCAACCAAAGCCGCCTTGGCACTACAATAGAGGTGCTTGTTGAGGGTTTCGACAGATATGCAGAATGCTATTTCGGCAGAAGTGCCGCAGATGCTCCCGAGGTTGACCCCAATGTTTTCTTTACCGCTGAGCGTAAGGTTATGGCGGGTGAATTTGTAAAAGTAAAAATTACCGATATTCTTGATTGCGATTTAATTGGAGATATGGTAGAATAAAACCATAGACTTAAATATAAGGATCTGATGTTTTGAACTTACCAAACAAACTTACTATACTGCGAATCCTGATAGTGCCCTTTATGATAGCCGCACTGCTCATAGATTTCCCTCACCACTTCCTGGTATCCGGACTTCTTTTCGGTGCCGCATCACTTACAGATTTCTTTGACGGCAAAATCGCAAGAGAACGTAATCTCATTACAGATTTCGGCAAATTTGCCGACCCCCTTGCCGACAAGATTATGGTAATCTCCTGTCTTGTCTGCTTCGTAGCTATGAAGCTTTGCGACCCCATACTGCTTATAGTGGTACTTTTCAGAGAATTTGCAGTTACGTCTATCCGTCTTGTAGCTGCCTCTAAAGGCTCGGTTATTGCGGCAAACATCTGGGGCAAGGTCAAAACCGTTTCTCAGATTATTGCTATTGTTGCTATATTTGTTTTCCAGTATTTCTTGGAGCTTTGCAAGTACGGAATAATACCTCTGAGCAAGGAAATCACAGATAATCTCTCTTTGTATCTCGGTATCGGCGGTATGGCTCTGCTTTGGATCAGCACAATCTTTACTATTATTTCCGGCTATATCTACATCAAGGATAACAAAAACTGTATTAAAGACAGGTAACATCTATATACATTTATCCGAAGTTATTTTTGGAATATATAAAACTGTTGCATTTTTTTTAAACTATATATATAATATACTAAAGTTAAAATCCCAAAAGCTTTGAGCGGGAGAAGTAACTGACACGACTTTTAAGAGAGGGCGGCAAGTCTTTTTAGACTTTGCTGTAAGCCGCCTAAAGCTACGGTCAGCCAAATGCACCCGTGAGCTGCAGTTGCGAACAACCTTATTTAAGGCAAAAGTAGTTTCTGTCGGTTGACTCCGTTAAAGGTCTATGAGTGTCGATTTTTATAAATCGGCAGAACTCGGGTGGAACCACGGCTATGAGTCGTCCCAAGGATTTGGGACGGCTTTATTTTTTGCTTTGAGTTACCCTTTATCTTTCCTTTATCACTTGGAGCTGATACTATATGTTTAAGAATTTAAAAAGCGATCTTGACGCTTTTATGGAACGAGACCCTGCGGCAAGGAGCCGATTTGAGATTTACTTTCTCTACGCAGGGTTTAAAGCAATAAGAGCATACCGCAGAGCCAACTGGTTCTACAGACACAATATGAAATTTCTTGCCCGCTGGATTTCCCAAGGGAGCCGCAGACGCACAGGTGTTGAAATTCACCCGGGTGCAACCATAGGCAAAGGGCTTGTAATAGACCACGGTATGGGTGTTGTTATCGGCGAAACTGCAATTATTGGCGATAACTGTACCATATACCAGAACGTTACCCTTGGCGGTACAGGTAAAGATCACGGCAAACGTCACCCAACTCTTGGCAACAATGTACTTGTTGGCTCAGGAGCCAAGGTGCTCGGCCCCTTTAATGTGGGCGACAACGCAAGAATTGCCGCAGGTGCCGTGGTGCTTTCCGAAGTACCTGCCGACTCAACCGCTGTGGGTGTACCTGCACGAATTGTCAGAATCGGCACACAAAGAATTGACATTCTTGATCAGATTCACGTTTCCGACCCTGTTTCTCAGGCACTTTGCAGAATGGAACACGAACTTAATGTACTCAAAAAAGAATTGGAGGAACTTAAAAAATGATTTTATATAATACTCTCGGACAAAAGAAAATGGAGTTCAAAACCCATACAGAAGGCAAGGTTAATATGTACACCTGCGGACCTACTGTTTACCACTACGCTCATATCGGTAATCTTCGTACTTACATTATGGAGGATGTTCTTGACAAATTCCTCCGCTACGAAGGCTACGAAGTTAACCGCGTTATGAACATCACCGATGTTGGTCACCTTGCAAGTGATGCCGACACAGGCGAGGACAAAATGCTCAAGGGCGCAAAACGAGAAAAGAAAACTGTTCTTGAAATCGCAGAGTTCTACACAAACGCTTTCTTTGATGACTGCAAAAAGCTTAACATCAAACGCCCTGAGGTTGTAGAGCCTGCTACCTGCTGCATTCCCGAATTCATTGAAATGGTCAGTACACTCCTCGATAAAGGCTATGCTTATCAGGCAGGCGGCAATGTTTACTTTGATACCTCAAAGCTCCAGAAATACTATGTATTTGGCAACCAGACCGAAGATGACCTTGCTGTTGGTGTTCGTGATAGCGTTGAAGAGGACGAGCACAAGAGAAACAAAACCGACTTTGTTCTTTGGTTCACAAAGTCCAAGTTCGAGGATCAGGAGCTCAAGTGGGATTCTCCCTGGGGCAACGGCTATCCCGGCTGGCACATTGAGTGTTCTGCCATCAGCATCAAGCACGGCGGCGAGTACCTCGACCTGCATTGCGGTGGTGTTGATAATGCATTCCCTCACCACACTAACGAAATCGCACAGAGTGAGGCTTATCTCGGTCACGAGTGGTGTCCTCATTGGTTCCATGTTCTTCACCTCCTTGACTCCACAGGCAAGATGAGTAAGTCAAAAGGCGAGTTCCTTACTGTTTCTCTCCTTGAGAAGAAAGGTTACGACCCCATTGTTTACAGAATGTTCTGCCTCCAGTCCCATTACCGCAAGCCTCTTACATTTACATTCGAGAGCCTTGATAACGCAGTAGTTGCTTACAACAAGCTTATCTCAAGAATTGCCGCACTTAAAGCAGAAGGTGAAGCAGACACAGAAAAAGCACAGGAATATATCGCAAAATTCAAGGAAGCAGTAGGCAACGACCTTAACACATCCCTCGGTCTTACCTGCCTTTACGATGTACTCAAAGCTCCCGTAAATGATGCTACAAAGCTCTATCTTATTGCAGATTTTGACAGAGTTCTCTCACTCAATCTTATTGAGGCAGCACAGAATCTTTCAAACGCAGAGCCCGAGGACACAGGTGCAACTGCAGAGGAAGCTGCAAAAATCGAAGAGCTTATTGCACAGCGCACAAAAGCAAGAGCCGAAAAGGACTGGGCAACTGCCGACAGAATCCGCGATGAACTCAAAGATATGGGTGTAGTGCTTGAAGATACTGCACAGGGCATCAAGTGGAAGATTGTCCGCTAAAAAGTTTTATACCTATAACACAAAGCACCGAAACTTCAAAGATTTCGGTGCTTTTTTATTACACCTCGGCATATATATAACCGAGGTGTACAATATGAAATTTATAACCCTGACACGTAAAGGTCTTATAATGTTTTTCTGCTGTTTTCTGATGGGAGCAATCGCACTTACAATAACAATCCGTACAGCGTCAAAAGCCATTACAACTGCCACAGAACCAAGGGATATTCCCATATACTGCGTAGAAACCGAAGAGAAAAAGGTAGCAATCTCCTTTGATGCCGCCTGGGGTAATGAGCAAACAGAAACTCTCCTTAAAATTCTTGAAGAAAAGGGTGTTAAATCCACCTTCTTCCTTGTTGGCGAATGGGTAGAAAAATATCCAGAATCCGTAAAGCTTATTGCCGAAAAAGGTCACGATGTAGAGAATCACTCAAGTACACACGCATATATGACAAAACTCTCCACCGAAGATATGATAAAGGAGATAACCGCTTGTAACGAAAAAATTGAAGAACTCACAGGCAAAGCTCCTACCCTCTTCAGACCGCCTTACGGAGATTACAACAACGAGGTTGTCCGTGCCGTAAAAGGTGCAGGAATGTACTGTGTGCAGTGGGACATTGACTCACTGGACTGGAAGGACCCCACCCCACAGCAGATGGTGGAAAGGATAACAGCGAAGCTCACACCGGGCAGTATCATCCTGATGCACAACGGTGCAAAGAACACCCCCGAGGCTCTGCCGATGATTATAGATGCAGTACGTGCTCAGGGTTATGAATTTGTGCCTATCTCCGAAATACTTTTAGAGGGCGACTACACCACCGACCACGAGGGCAGGATGCATCTTTCAGAATAGAGATAACAAAAAGAGAAATGAGAAAAAATCTCTCATATCTCTTTTATCTGTTCGATAAATTTGGAATCTGTCTCTCTAAATTAGTCATCCATCATTATTCTCCAAAATAGCTTTTCTGCAATTACATAAGTACTGTAGTTTCCGTTAGTGGAAATCGGTGTTTCTTCCGTATATTTTATGGGATTAAAGCCACCCCAATCTGCCCATACTATCAGCTTGTCATCACGAGTTCTACCAAGTAAGTCGCTATGAAAATTCAAATATGCACCGAAAATGTCGCAGAAATAATTATCCTCCCAGCCAACAATATTACATTTTCTTACTCCTGTAAAACGCAGTTTAATAGGTTTATTACACTGACTATGTAATATCATTTCAATACTATGCTCAAACAATTCGCCATTTGCCATAACACCCTTATCATCAACAAATGCTCCGCTATGATAGTTTATTGATACTATACAGCAATCGTGAAAGCCGCTATATTCTTTCATCAAGTTTTCAATATCAATTTCATTTTTAATTTCATTCCACATATAGTACCTAAACTCCTTCTATTTATCCTCGCGATAGTTCTTCGTCAAATTCAAGTTTATCAATTATATTTTACTACATCTATTATATATTGTAAATCATAAAAAACTCTTTACTTTTGTATCTAATGGTGATTCTCTCGATTGGCAAGACCCCAGCCCTGCAGAAATGGTAAATAAAATAACCTCTAAACTTCAAAACGGAAGCATTATTCTGATGCACAATGGTGCCACAAACACCCCCGAAGCCCTGCCACAAATCATCGACGCAGTAAGAGCACAGGGTTATGAATTTGTACCCATATCCGAGCTTATCCCCGAGGGCAACTACACCACCGACCACGAAGGCAGAATGCACTTATCAGAATAAACAAAAAAGCTATGAGAGCAATAAAAAAACTCTCATAGCTTTTATTAGTTTTACAAAATGGGGTTTGAGTCACTGCCTATTTTTATCAATAATAAATCCTGAAATTATAATTACAATTCCCACAATCGCTAACGGAATATAAATATAATTTGGAATTTTATAAATAAATCTATCTGTTAATGATAATACCACATATAACAAAATCCCTATACTTGCCATAAAGCTTCTTTTTTTCATTTTAATACCTCCCCGCGTTATCGGTCAGATTATGATGCTTTTACCCTGAAATACTGAATGGTATTTTAATCTCTTTCTTGTATTTTCTGTAATTCTTCTGCGGTTGCTTCTTTTATTTCTCCGGGTTTTAATTCTTCCCCTAAATACAAGTTACCTATGCGAATCCTATTCAGTTCCAGAACTTTGGCACCAAAACATCCGAACATTCTTTTTATCTGATGATATCTTCCTTCGGTAATAGTTACATTTGCTGTATATTCTCCTGTTATTTCCAAATCAGCCGTCTTGCATTCTCCATCATTTAAGTTCACACCATTTTTAAATTCTTCTATCATAGTTGATGTAACAGGAATATCGAGGGTTACTTCATATTCTTTTTGTACATGTTTCCTTGGCGACAATATATTGTGTGCAAATTCTCCATCATCAGTTATCAGCATAAGCCCTGTGGTATCTTTATCAAGTCGACCTGCCGGAAATAAATTCCTGTATTTATATTCTTTCGGAATCAGGTCCAATACTGTCTTTTGAGATTTATCTTCTGTTGCAGATACATAACCTTTTGGCTTATTTAACAGCAAATATATATGTTTTTTTATTTCTATTTCTTCTCCGTTTATCTTTACAGATACATCTTCTTCGTCAAATTTTGCTTCCGGTTTTTTTACTTCTTCTCCGTTTACATAAACCGCTCTCTGAGAAATCAATCTTTTTATTTCTTTTCTTGTGTAATGCGTATGCTCGGATATTATTTTATCTATTCTTTCCATATTTAACTTTGTCCCTCACAGATTTAAGTTATCGGTTAGATTATATTACATTTTTCTTATAAAGTAAACTATTATCACCTTAACAGTTGTTCTTAGCAGGAAATCCCCCTCACCACAAAAAAAGCGATGGTTTTTACACCATCGCTTTTATGTCAATATAAATCAAAAGTCATTTTAGTCATAAGTTTGCGGACAGGCTTTATATGCAGAAGTGCAAACAGAAGCCCTGCACCTGACACATTGAGAATAAGGTCGTCCACATCACAAACTCCGCATCTGAGTATAAGCTGAGTTGTTTCAACCATAATTACCACTCCTGCTGTAAAAAGCAGAAAAGGAATTGCCTTGTGCATTTTTCTAAAAAGTACGGGCAAGAAAAAAGCAAAGGGCATAAACGCCACCAGATTTCCGCCTATATTAATCAAGGGCTTATAAAAAGAAATCCAGCCTTTGCTGTAACCGTATATCAAAGAAGAAGTTGATTTAAATGGAATGAAATTTACTGAACTGCTCAAATACTCCAAAAAATTCTCCTTAGTCCAACGGCCCTCAAACTGAGCCGAATTCCTACCGAAATATCCATCAAAAAACAGGAAAGTAATAAGCATCGTAAGATACAAAATAAACATCAAAACAAAGGATGCTTTCATCCGACTTTTTGCTGTTTCCCTATCCTTATCCTTTGAGCCAGTATATGTGCCGAGATATATAAGCACACAACCGCAAAGAAGAAGTCCTGCTCTCAAAAAAGGAGAAGCAGAAGCTATCCAGCAGTAAAGGTACCACAAAAACAATCCTGAAGCTGCTATATATAAAAACACAGAAAGGTATTTAATTCTCACTTTTTCTTTCATAACTATCCTTAAAACTTTTACAAAAAAATTATTACTTCTTGGGCAAAACAAGCTTAAGTGCTCCCTCGCTGATTTTGAGCACAGGATTCATCATGCTGTAAATCTCTCCGTCAACATTTATATCAATGGGAGCTTCAGCCTGAAAACCAATGCTCTTACATCTCTTAAAGGTTATAAACGGCAATTTAGGATTATTTATATGCTCGCCCTTCTTGTATTTGCCAACCATAAGTGCAAATTTTAAAACAGACAAGGTATTGCTGTGTACAAAGTCTATGTATCCGTCAGAGAGCTGAGCCTTGGGTGCCGCCTTAAATCCGCCGCCGTAAAATTGTCCGTTTCCGCCAATGGCAAGGAGGGTTGTCTTTTTATAGTCAGCCTTCTCAAAGGGCTTGCCGTCAATTGTAATTTTCACCTTATGCTTACGCTTGGTAAACAGGCAATAAACAATAGACAGCTTGTATGCAAAGCTTCCGCTGACAAAAGGCAACCTTTTGAATTTATCTACATTCTTTGCAACTGCCGCATCAAAACCAACAGAAAACACGTTCATACTGTATCTGCCGCCGCACTCCATAATATCAATAGTTTTCTCCACGCCATCAATCATATTCTGAAGACAAAGGAAATCCTCTTTTGCGTAAGGTTCCAATGCCTTTACAAAGTCATTTCCCGAGCCTATGGGAATGATTCCCATAGCACAGTTATTGTGCCCTGCAATACCCTCCAAAACTTCGTTTGCCGTTCCGTCACCACCACAAGCATATATGCGAATTTTATCCCCTACAGATGCTTCCCTCTCTGCTATATGCTTTGCCTCACCTGCACGACGAGTTACAAATATCTCCACCGCATCCTCTGTTTTAAGGCTATGTATCTGCATCCTTAAGCTATCCACAGCACTTGTCTTTCCTGCTGTAGGATTTATAATAAAAATATGTCTCATACTCCACCCCGAAACATATATTATAATTCTTTAAGCTCTCGGTAAAGTCTTGCCACAGGCAAGCCTACCACATTAAAATAATCGCCCTCTATACCCTTTACGAACAAAGAGCCTTTATCCTGAATGCCATAAGCACCTGCTTTGTCCATTGGCGAGCCGGTGTCTATATAACTCCATATTTCTTCGTCAGAAAGTGGGTAAAACTCAACCCACGTTTCTTCTCGGAAGGTCTTTTCTTTGCCGTTCGCCAAAACTGCACAGCCGGTAATTACCTTGTGCTTTCTGCCGCTTAAAGTTTTAAGCTTATCAAAAGCATCCTCTTGTGAGGAAGGCTTTGAAAGAATAATCTCATCAAGAATAACAACCGTATCGCAACCGATTACAACACTGTCGGGATAATTCTTTGCAACACTTTTTGCCTTCTGAAGTGCCAGAAACTGAGCAGTTTCGGACGCACTGATGCCGTCAGGCAAGGTTTCATCCTCACCTGACGGCACACAGAGCACATCATCAGAAATATAATTTATCAGTTCTCTGCGTCTTGGAGACGCTGATGCCAGAACGATTTTTTTCATAACGCGATCTTCTCCTCTTGCTCTTAAGCCCCATTGCAAAATCTCCGATCGTGTAATCTATAAGCATTCTGATGATTGCAAAAAGAGCATAAAAAACAAATACAAAAATACAAAAGTTAATCATAATATCTCCTCCTTGTCTATTATTCTACAAGAAGGGGTGTCCATTAAACAGTACACCTTATTATGACTTCCTCTTAATAATTATCCGTAATTTTCCAGAACCTTTTTAAGTTCTTCCTTGTAAGTAGCAACCGCATTTTCGGGGGATATTATCTGCACCTTGCTCGATAATCCGAACACCCAACCGAAAAACTGGGGACTTAGTGCCACCTTTACATCTATAACAAAGTGACCGTTATCCTCGGCTCTTACAAAAATGTCCTTACCAAAGCGGTCTGCAACCACTCCAATCATATCCTCTGTAAAACGAAGCTTTACATCTGTTATCTCTCCGCCAAACATACCGAAAACACTCTTGGAATAAAGAGCCATATCGAATTTGTCAAATACCTCTTTACCATCTCTTGCTTCTTCGGACAAATCCACCTTCTCCATCTTATCCACACGATAGTGACGGATAGCCTGAGCGTTGCTGTCAAAGGCAACAAGGTAATAATTCTCATCGTCCCAAGTAAGTGCCCAGGGAGATACACAGTAGCGGTTGCCGTCTTTTCTGCGGCGTTTGTAAATTTTATCCTTACCGCTTCCGATTGCCCATTCAAGATAAGCAAAGGTTATCTTTTTATCTTCTGATATAGCACGATGAATACAGTCAACCGCGTAGTAAATTGTCTCATTTGGAGTTTTAACTCTGTTTGTAACATAAACCTGACGCTGAAGCTGTCTTCCCTCGTGAACCGATGCCAAAGACTCAACCTTGCTGATAAGCTCATTGGATTTAGAGGCTGTTATAAACTTTGAGCTCTGGATTGAATCCACAAGAAGCTTAAGCTCTGCAAGCTGAAAAACTCTGCTTCCGATATAATATGTAACGGTATTGGTCTTCTGACGGCATAGCTCAAAGCCGAAGCTGTCGCCAAACTGCTCGAGCACCTCCAGGTCGTCGTAAACGCTTTTTCTTTCTGCAGGTATTCCCATACTCTCCAGTTCCTCGATTATCTGTGCAACTGTGAGTCCGTGGTTTTCGTCAGTTCGCTCTATAAGCATCTGCATAATATGCAGAAGTTTCTGTTTTTGACGTGAGCTTTTTGCCATAACTCATTCCTCCGAATCCGTACGAATATTCGACATATATATTAAGTATATCACAAAAAGAAACTGCTTTTCAACTCTACATAATATGTATATTTTTCTCTTTTATTTTTGTTGTAATGCACTAATTTTAAAGTGCGTTTTATGTTAGTTATGCCACACAGACCCATAAAATTGCTAAAATATAGCCTTTTTTTATGGTATCTATGCATATAAACTGGGATTTCTACAAGGTTAATTTGTCGCAATAGCCGAAATTTATCTTTTTCCTTTGACAATAAAAAAAGAGAATTATATAATAGCAATGTAGGAAAAACCTGCAAAAACACTGTAAATTATTGAAAGAGGTATATTATTATGGCAGAAAAGAAGACAACTGCTGCAAAGACAACAAAGACTGCAGCAACAACAAAAGCAACAAAGAAGACTGCTACTAAGGCAGAGACAAAGGCTGTAGAGGCTGTAGTTGAGGCTCCCGTAGTTGAGACAAAGAAGGCTGCTGAGAAGAAGCCCGCTGCAAAGAAGACTACAACTGCTAAGAAGACAACTACAAAGAAGACAGCTGCTAAGGTTGAGATGTTCATCGAGTTCGGCGGTGTTCAGGTTTCCGTTGACGAGATCATCGAGAACGTTAAGAAGGTTAACGGCAAAGATGCAAAGAACTACACAATATATCTCAAGCCCGAAGACAGCAAGGCTTACTTCGTAGCTGACGGCGAAGAGAAGGAAATGGACGTTTACTTCGCATAATTTTTAAAGCATATAAACATAGCTCCCGATACTTTGGTATCGGGAGTTTTTTATGCCCCAATTCCCTTTTCGCTTCTTGTAATATCCCTTACTTTACCTGATAACAGCAAAAGCCCTGCCACATTTGGAACAACAAGTATTCCGTTTATCAAATCTCCCAGAGCCCAAATGCCTTCAAGTGACACAAAGGAGGAAATAAATATTGTCATCACCCAGAATGCTCTATAGGGCTTTGCCGCTTTTTCGCCTAAAAGAAAAACTATAAACTTTTCGCCTATGGCAGACCAACCGAGTATTGTGGAAAAAGCGAAAGCTATCATACTGAAAACCAGCACACCTTTGCCCACATAAGGAATCCTACTAAACGCTGTCATACAAAGCATAGCTCCCTGTGTATCAGAAACATCACAGCAAAGTCCCGTACTCACTACTGCAAGCCCTGTTATAAGGCACATCACCACAGTATCCCAAAAGGTTGCTGTCATTGATATAAGCCCTTGCTTTGCAGGCGAATCAGTATTCGCATTTGCACAGATGACCGAAGATGTACCGATTCCTGCCTCATTAGAAAAAAGTCCTCTGGATACACCGTATCTGCATGAAAGCATAAGTGCCGAGCCCATAAATCCTCCGGTCGCACTTTTAAGAGAAAAGGCATCTTTTATTATGAGGACAAAAGACTCGCAAACCATTTCTCTGTTTATAAGTAGTATCAGCAAACAGCCTAAGGTATATGCCACCGCCATAAAGGGTACCACCATACTGCACACCGTTGCCACGGACTTAAGTCCGCCAAAAATCACTAAGGCGGTTAAAACCGCCACTACAGTCCCCGCACAAAGAGAAATAACGGAGGGATCATCAAATTCTTTATTTCTGCTTATTACAGATTCCAAAACAGTTTCTTTGATAGCATTTGTCTGTATTGCCGCTCCTGTTATAAGCCCAGCTACCGCCGCAAGTGATGCGTAAACTCTTCCCAAAGCTTTACTGCCCACACCGTTTTTAAGCACATACATAGGACCGCCCTGATATTCACCTTTGGAGTCCTTTTCCCGAAATCTTACAGAAAGCACACACTCACAGTATTGGGTCGCCATTCCCAGCAACCCTGTCAGCCAACACCAGAATACCGCTCCTGCTCCGCCCAAAGCAACCGCTGTACTGACGCCGATTATATTACCCGTACCCAGAGTGGACGCAAGAGTTGTGGCAAGTGCAGAAAACGGACTTATTCCATCTTTTGTTGATTTATCCTTACCGAGCGAAAGCCTTATCCCCTTAAAAACCTTCCGCTGTATAAATCCCGTTCTCACACTCATCAATATATGCGTCAAAAACAAAAAGGCTATCATGGGAAGTCCCCAAAGATAGCCGTTGATTGTCTCAATAAAGCTACTCATATTTTGCCTCGCAAATTAGAAGTACTTTATCATTCCATATTATTTTTTATAAGTTCCACTGCTTCGTCAAGATCATCCACAGAAGCAAAGATAAGCTTGGAAAGTTCCTCATCAGGCCCCGATAAATCAGGCACCATAACTGTTACACATCCTGCAGAAGACGCGGAACGAATGCCGTTGGGAGAATCCTCGAACGCCATACACTCATGGGGTGAAAGCCCCAGAAGCTCTGCCGCTGCAAGATACACATCAGGAGCAGGCTTACCGTTTTTAATATCTGCCGCACTCTGCACCCTGTCAAAATACTCCCAAAGTCCCAAAGAGGTAAGCTGACTCTCTGCAATAGGCAGAGGTGTGCTTGTTGCAAGAGCAAGCTTAAGCCCTTGCTCCTTTGCAAATTTCAGAATATTGTCAGCACCCTTTTTCATAGGCACTCCATATTTATCCATATGCTCACGCATATAAGAAAAATGCTTATCAAAGGAATCTTTGAAGTCAAAATCTTCGCCGAAATAGCCCTTGAACTTTTCTTCACATTTGGGAATAGATAAGCTTCTGATTGAAAGAAACTGCTCCATCGTAAGCGTAAAGCCTCTCTCTTTGCAATCATAAACAAGAGCTTCAAAGGACAATCGCTCTGTATCGATAAGCAGACCGTCCATATCAAAAATCAAACCTTTAATCAACATACAAAAGCCTTATCTCTCTGAAAGAGGTGTGTACTCTCTCTCTTTTGCAACACTCATATACGCAGGACGGATAATCTTGCTTGCATTAATGAGTTCTTCCATACGGTGAGCAGACCAACCTGCAATACGGGCGATAGCAAAAAGAGGTGTATAAAGCTCTTTGGGAAGTCCCAGCATCTTATACATAAAGCCGCTGTAGAAATCAATATTGGCAGAAACACCCTTGTAAATCTTTTTCTCCTCAGCGATAACCGAGGGAGCAAGCTGCTCAACCCTTGCATAAAGCTCGAACTCGTCTGTAAGTCCCTTTTCTTCTGCAAGTCGCTCTACATAAACCTTGAGTGCCTTTGCTCTGGGGTCAGAGATAGAATAAACTGCGTGACCCATACCATAGATAAGACCTGCTTTATCGTAGGCTTCTTTGTGGAGGAGTTTACGCAGAAAAGCTTTAATCTGATCTTCGTCCTCCCAGTTCTTAACATTCTTTTTAAGCTCAGAGAACATTCCCACAACCTTTGCGTTTGCACCGCCGTGCTTGGGTCCTTTGAGCGAAGAAAGTGCCGCCGCAATTGCTGCGTAAGTATCTGTGCCAGAGGAGGTAACTACTCTTGTTGTAAATGTAGAGTTATTACCGCCGCCATGCTCTGCATGAAGAACCAGTGCTACATCCAATACCTGTGCTTCCAGAGCAGTGTACTTCTGGTCAGGGCGAAGCAGCATAAGAATATTCTCTGCAATAGAAAGCTTTGGGTCGGGATTGTGGATATAAAGGCTCTTGCCCTTCTGATAATGATTATAAGCATGGTAGCCGTAAACCGACAGAAGAGGGAATACAGATATAAGCTGTAAGCACTGACGGAGAACGTTTGTATATGTAATATCGTTAGCGTTGCTGTCGTAGCAATAAAGTGTAAGCACACTTCGAGCCAAGGTGTTCATCATATCACCGGAAGGTGCTTTCATTACAACATCACGAACAAAGTTCTTGGGCAGAGTACGATAGGATGCAAGCATTGAACGGAAACCGTCAAGCTCCTCTTTGTTGGGAAGCTCGCCGAAAAGAAGAAGATAAATAGTTTCCTCAAAGCCGAATCTGTTATCTGCCGCAAAACCAGCGATAAGGTCGTTGATGTTGATACCACGATAGAAGAGCTTTCCGTCTGTGGGAACAACCTCTCCGTCTACAATTTTGTTCTGACGAATCTCCGATACCTCTGTAAGACCTGTCAGCACGCCTTTTCCGTTGAGGTCTCTCAGACCTCTCTTAACATCAAATTTGGCGTAAAGGTCAGCGTCAATGCAGGAATTCTCGATGCACTTTGCACAAAGCTTCTCAATATCAGGAGAATTCTGTGAGTAGGAGTTAAATTTAGGTGTCAATTTAATCACTGCCTTTCCAAATATTTCATTCTTATTGTACTTGATACAGAGAGTATTTTCAACATACAAAGTAATAACAAAATGTGTCTGAAATAAAAACACAAAGTCATCCAAATTAATAAGGAAATCATCTTTGATTCTTTGCCAAAAACTGCCTATATCTTTCCATTTTACAAATGATTACTATGATATATTATATTGCAAAAACAAGAGTGTATTATTCTAAATTAGAATAAATTGGCTATTTTTTGAATTATTCCGCTACAAATTATGCAAAATTACTTTGTTTTTATCCTATTTTCTTATATTTACCCTCAAAAGTCGCAAAAAACTCCGAAAGCAGTTTTAATACCTTCGGAGTTTCTCTTTATCTTGTAAGCTCGTCAATAATGCGTTTCTTGTTTTCGGTTGAATCTGCTTTTGCAAAACGCTCAAGCAAAAGCTGTTGTCCGGCATTTGATAAACCTGCGTATATATTAACTGCTTTTGCGTCTTCAGCAAGCATCATAAACATATCAACCGGCACATTACCTTCTTGATTATTCTCATTCACAAAACTTCACCCTTGTGTTAGTATTTCCTGTTTAAAAAGGAATCATACACAAATGATATTTATAAATGATATAATCACTCAATAACCTGTAACATTAGTACTTCACTGTAGCCTTTAAAAAAATGTATTGACTCACATTCATATTCGCCATGAGCCATCACATTGTCTATTGAAGCACTGTAGGTAACACCGCCCATATAAACATTTCCTGCAGTGTAATTCTTGTAACGAATATAAACAGCCCTATAATCTGCATCTGTCAGATTTTTTACCCTGAATTTTCCATCTTTGAAGGATATGCTGAGTTTATCGCTATGAAGCTCAAGCTCATCCAGCTCTTCGCTGACAGCACTTATATGTGCTATTTCCTCTTCCTTCTGCCATTCGCTTCTGTGTGACTCAAGAATCAAAGCAGCTTTTCCTGAAGGCAGAGTGGTAATTGCAAATGCATACTCCTTTGCATCTTTACCTGCCAAAATCACAGTTGCGTTCTTAATGCATTTTTGACCTATATTCTGCACAACAACCGCAGAAACATCGGTAACAGAATCATCTGTCCCATCCTCTACATAATAACCACTATACCGTCCTACAGCAATAACCTGCAAGGGTGTACCGTTTATTCCGTAAGGAAGAGATAATCTGAGCATTTCTCTATCAGGAGTAAAACCCGGAATTTGAGCAGGTCGGGCACCTGTTTCGTCGGGGGTTGCCGAAATAGTCTCTCCATTTTCGTATATCATATCCTCTATACTGTCTGTCTTGCCCGAAGAATTATCATCGGAACCGCTCTTTGCACTGCAACCAAACATAAGCAAAAGACACATCACTATAGATAAAAGAAATAAAATTTGTCTTTTCATTAACAAGACTCCTCAAAAAAACAATGCTCATGATTTCTCACGAGCATTAAACTAATCAGATTCTACGTTTTAATTTGCAGCATCTCTGACTTCCTGCAAAAATTTATTCATAAGAGTTTTAATGTCGCTTTCAAGCTCGCTGCGGAAACTGTCACGGACATTCTGAAGTCTTGCAATTTCTTCTTCAATCTCCAGCTTCTGGGCGGTGCTCTCCATAATCATTCTTTCTGCCTCAGCCTTTGCCTTGGCAATAATCTGCTCGGAGAGTTGCTTGACGATAACAAGAGCCTGAGCTATGGATTCCTCTCTCTTTTCAAGCTCTTTGATACGTTCTCTCTTTTCAGCAAGCTCGCAAAGGGTTTCGTCAGCATCTGCTGCAATATTCTGCAAAAAAGCATCCACCTGTGCTTTGTCGTAATATTTACCTTTTTTTGCGGGCAACATATAGCCCTCTATCTTTGAACGGGACAAGCTCATAACGAACCTCCTAACGCATCTGCTGAGCAGAATACACTGTTTTCTTCAAAAATACCTACTATTACTAATAATAGCATTGTATCATACATATTGTGGTTTGTAAACCTTTTTTGTCAATATATTTGGGTTTATTACCAAACACCAAAAAAGAGAGCCAATTTACAAAACGGCTCTCTAAAATAATCTCTCTTATTTAATTATTCTTGAAAAAAGCTACAGCAACCGCACCGGGACCTACGTGTGTTCCTACGATACTGCCGATAGAGGATGTACGCAGTTTGTCGGCATTACCCTCCCACAAAGCACTGCTATCCTCTACATACTTTCTAAGCAGAGAATCCTCCATACCGGTATACCCCAAAAGCAAAGGAAGAGAAAAATCCACACCGCCTGCATTTTCGATTTCTTTTACTAGCAAGTTATTTGCCTGCTTGGAGCCACGTGCCTTGCCAAGAAGATTAACCTCTCCGTCTACAATACTGACTACAGGCTTTATAGAAAGAAGTTCTCCTGCAAATGCTACGGTTTTTGAAATTCTGCCGCCTTTTTTCAGGTACTCTAATGTATTAAGCATTGCAATAACTCGGATGTTTTCTCTTTTTTCTTCAAGCTCTGTTGCAATTTCAGAGGCACTCTTGCCCTCGTCCACAAGATACACAGCAAGCTCTGCAAGTATTCCCTCTCCGATTGCAGCAGAAAGGCTGTCCACAACATAAATATTGCCCTCAACCTCTTCCTCTGCGATACAAGCACTCTGGAATGTACCGGAAAGCTTCGAAGAAATTGTAATAACCACAACATCCTCTCCTGCATCGATTGCCTCTTTGTAAGCCTGCAAAAAAGCATGGGGCATTATCTGGCTTGTGGTGGGAAGTTCATCGCTTTCAACAAGCTTTTCGTAAAACTCTTTATTGGTAATATCAACACCATCTGTATATTCCGTATCTCCAAACCTCAGAGTCATAGGAAGAATGGTTAATTTATCCGCAATACTCTCTGCAATATCCGCTGCAGAGTCAACAATAATTCTTACTTTTCTATTTGTAGACATAAAATTCTCCTTAAAAAGTACTTACTCGGATTTTGGCAATCCTTTTTTGCATATACTCAATAAATTTGATGCAATAAGATCCAGAACACTGTAAAAAACTTTTCTTTCCTCGTCAGCAATTCCATTACCTGCAAGCTCAACAGCAGCAGATGCCTGCTTCTCTACATATTCTGCAACCTGCTTTCCCATTTCTGTAAGCACAATAGCGGCACGATACAAATTGGTACCTACTGCTAAACGTCGGACAAAACCTTTTTCTTCAAGCTCAGCAACCGATCTTGATACCGCCGCCTTATCTTTCATACAAACCTCGCTGAGCTTAGATATGGTGATCCCCTCTTCATTTCTGAGCATTACAGCAAGGTATTGTGCACAAGAGCCTTTGAGTCCGTACTTTGTCATCTGCTCTGTCTCTATTTTCTGAATGCAAGTGGAAATAACTGAAATCGCAGTGGAAAACAACTCATATCTTTCTACCATATTATTACCCCCATTAATAAGGATTATCAACCAATCACGAGTATCTACAACAGGTTCAGTATACCAAAAAGTTGTTGAGGTGTCAACATTTCTGCGTATTTTTGGTAAATGTTCTATATTTCTTTAAGCTTATTGCAAAACTGTTTTCTATATTCTATAATTTAGATACATCAAATCTAACATTTTATCTATGCATATATATTAATGTTACGGAGTGAAGAAAATGAAAATCGAAGCACTGCAAAAACTCACCCTTTTGGACTATCCGCAAAAAATGGCTTGCACTATATTTACTCATGGTTGTAACTTCCGCTGTCCCTTCTGCCACAATGCAGGACTGGTAACAGATGCACAGCAGGCAGAAATAAGCACAGAGGAAGTACTTAAATTCCTAAAAGGTCGCCAAGGAATTTTAGAAGGAGTCTGCATTACAGGCGGTGAACCGCTTTTGCAGGAAGATATTGAGAACTTTATAAAAGCCATAAAGTATATGGGTTTCCTTGTAAAGCTTGACACCAACGGCTCCTTTCCTGAAAAGCTCAAGGCACTGTGCAAAAAAGGGCTCATCGACTATGTGGCAATGGATATAAAGAATTCAAAGCAGAAATATGCTGTTACCGTTGGCAAAAAGCTCTTTGACCTGACTTCTGTTTCAGAGAGTGTTGATTTTCTCAAAAAAGGTAATGTTCCTTATGAATTCCGCACTACTGTCACAAAGGATTTTCACACAATGGAGGACCTCTTGAGTATTGCAAAATGGCTCTCGGGCTGTGACGCATATTACCTTCAGCAGTTTGTGGATTCCGGCAACCTGATTGACAATACCATCACAGGCTACTCCGACGATGAGCTTAAACTTATGTACAAAGAGCTTAAAAAGATACTCCCCTGCACCCAATTGCGAGGGGTTAAGTAAAAAAGCTTTTCAAATAAACATTTTGTTTTTCACTTCAGCACACCACAATATATAGGACTATATATTGTATTTATCTGTTTACAGCACTAAATATTGTGTTATTTTGTAATCAAGGCTCAAAGTCCGATGAACACTGGCTTACACCCTCTTTTGAGGGTGTTTTTTATTCTAAATCAGCAAATAAAAATAACAACATTGTCACAATATATTGTGGTTTTGGTATTGACAAACCACAATTTTTTGTGTATTATTGTGTAGCAACGCAAAAATAATAATATTGAGAGGAGAGACTTAAATGTATAAAGTAATTAAACGTGACAACAAAATTGTAGATTTCGATCTTTCCAAAATCTCAGCCGCAATCAAGCAGGCTTTTGAAGCTACCAAAAAGGACTACCACGATTCCGTGATCGACCTTATCGCTCTTAAGGTTACCGCTGATTTTGCTCCCAAGGTTGTAGATGGTAAGATTGCAGTTGAGGACATTCAGGACTCCGTTGAGGATGTTCTCATTCAGACAGGCTATGGTGATGTAGCTAAAGCTTACATTCTTTACAGACGCCAGAGAGAAAAACTCAGAAGAGTTAAGTCCACAATCCTTGACTACAAGGAAATCGTTGACAACTACGTTAATGTCAATGACTGGAGAGTTAAAGAAAACTCCACTGTTACCTACTCCGTAGGCGGTCTGATTCTTTCAAACTCCGGTGCTATCACAGCAAACTACTGGCTCAGTGAGGTTTACGATGACGAAATCGCAAACGCTCACCGTCGTGCTGATATTCACATTCATGACCTTTCCATGCTTACAGGTTACTGTGCAGGTTGGTCTTTAAGACAGCTCATTCAGGAGGGTCTTGGCGGAATTACAGGTAAGGTTACATCCTCTCCTGCAAGCCACCTTGCAACTCTCTGCAACCAGATGGTAAACTTCCTGGGTATTATGCAGAACGAGTGGGCAGGCGCACAGGCTTTCTCTTCCTTTGACACATACCTTGCTCCCTTCGTAAAGGTTGATAATCTTACTTATGAGCAGACAAAGAAGGCTCTTGAATCCTTCATCTTCGGTGTAAACACACCTTCCAGATGGGGTACACAGGCTCCCTTCTCCAACATTACTCTGGACTGGGTAGTACCCCCCGATCTTGCAGAGCAGCCTGCAATTGTTGGCGGCAAGGAGATGGACTTCAAGTACAAAGATTGCAAAAAAGAGATGGATATGATCAACAAGGCATTCATCGAGATTATGATCGAGGGTGATGCCAATGGCAGAGGCTTCCAGTATCCTATTCCCACATACTCCATCACTCGTGACTTTGACTGGTCCGACACAGAGAATAACCGTCTCCTCTTTGAGATGGCTTCCAAATACGGTACACCCTACTTCTCTAACTACATCAACTCCGATATGGAGCCCAACGATGTTCGTTCCATGTGCTGTAGACTTCGTCTTGACCTGAGAGAGCTCAGAAAGAAATCCGGCGGTTTCTTCGGCTCAGGTGAAAGCACAGGCTCTATCGGTGTTGTTACAATCAATATGCCCAGACTTGCTCATACAGCAAAGGACGAGGCTGACTTCTACAAGCAGCTTGATCACATGATGGACATTGCCGCTCGTTCTCTTAAAATCAAGAGAAACGTTATCACAAAGCTTATGGAAGAGGGCCTCTACCCCTACACAAAACATTATCTCGGTACCTTTAACAACCACTTCTCCACAATCGGTCTTGTTGGTATGAACGAGGCAGGTCTTAATGCAAAGTGGGTTCAGAAGGATATGACTCATCCCGAGTGCCAGAACTTTACAGAGAGAGTTCTCAACCACATGAGAGAGCGTCTTTCCGACTATCAGGAAATGTACGGCGACCTCTACAACCTTGAGGCTACACCTGCAGAGTCTACTGCTTTCCGTCTTGCAAAGCACGACCTCAAGTACTATCCTGACATCATTACAGCAAATCAGGAGTCCGGAGTTCCTTATTACACCAACTCCTCTCACTTGCCTGTAGGCTACACAGAGGATATTTTCTCTGCTCTTGATATTCAGGACAACCTCCAGACACTCTACACCTCCGGTACAGTATTCCACGCCTTCCTCGGCGAGAAGCTTCCCACATGGCAGAGTGCCGCAAAGCTTGTTCGCACTATTGCAGAAAACTACAAACTCCCCTACTTCACACTTTCTCCCACATACTCTGTATGTAAGAACCACGGATACATCAAGGGCGAGGAGTACATCTGCCCCGAGTGCGGCGAAAAGGCAGAGGTTTATAGCCGTATCACAGGCTATTACCGTCCTGTTCAGAACTTCAACGATGGTAAGGCTCAGGAGTTCAAAGACAGAAAGGTTTACAACATCGAAAATTCTGTTCTTCGTCGTGACGGTGTTTCAACAACTGTTGAAACAAAGACAGAAGAGACAGAAGCTGCACTTGCAGACGGCGTTTACCTCTTTGCTACAAAGAGCTGCCCCAACTGCAAGGCTATGGCTCAGCTCCTTGACCGTGCAGGTATCGGCTTTGAGAAAATCTACGTTGAAGACAACGAGGATTTGGCAAGAGCTTTAGGTCTCAGACAGGCTCCTACACTTGTAGAGGTTAAGGGCGGTAATGCAGAGAAATTTGTAAATGTAGTTGCTATTAAAACTTACATTCAGAATAAAACCGCACAGACAGGCTAATATATAATAAAAACCATCCGCCGCAGGAAGCTTTTTCTTGCGGCGGAATTAAACTTTATAAAAAGGAGCAGCTCCTATGACAGATATTATCATCATCGGCGGAGGCCCTGCGGGTCTTACAGCCGCAGTTTATGCCCAAAGAGCAGGTAAATCCGCTATGGTGCTTGAGAAATCAGGCTTCGGCGGACAGATCACCTACTCCCACAAAATAGAGAATTTTCCCTCTGCTACATCCATAAGCGGCACAGAGCTTGCCGACAAAATGGTTGAGCAGGCAATAAATCAGGGTGCTCAGGTTGAGCTTGAAGAAGCTCTTGAAGTCACAAAAAACGACGACGGCACCTTTACTGTAATAACCGATTTCTCAAAATACGACTGCAAGGCGGTAATTATCGCCACAGGTGCAAAGCATCGAACTCTGGGAGTCGAAGGTGAAGAAAACTTCATCGGCTCGGGTATCTCCTTCTGTGCTGTTTGTGACGGCGCTTTCTATGCAGGACAAGAGGTTGCTGTTATAGGCGGCGGAAACTCCGCACTTGTAGAGGCAACACTCCTTGCGGAAACCTGCAAAAAGGTTACTGTAATCCAGAATCTCCCACACCTTACGGGCGAAAAAAAGGTAGCAGATGCCCTTACTGCCCGCGATAACGTAGAGGTTATCTACTCCACTGTTGTAGAAAGATTTGAGGGTGAGGATGAACTTACCGCAGTTATACTCAAGAGTGTTGACACAGGAGAGGAAACCTCAATCAACCCAAGCGGAGTATTCGTTGCAATCGGGCTTGCTCCCGACAACAAAGCATTCGAAAATATGACCGCCCTGGATAAAACAGGCTATGTAATCGCAAACGAGACCTGCACTACAGACACCGAGGGTGTATTCGTTGCAGGTGACTGCAGAACAAAGCAGATTCGCCAAATTACAACAGCCACCGCCGACGGTGCTGTTGCAGCCCTTGCCGCTTGCAGTTACATTGACAGCAAAAAATAATTATCTTAAAAACAGGAGCAGACAGTTTTTACACTGCCTGCCCCTGTTTTTTACGAAGGTCTATATTATTCTGTTATTCCTGCTATATATTTCTGTATTGCAGTGGCATCTTTTGTGTTTGCTGTGCGGTCACGATTGACATCTGCCATAGAGCAGGGCATATCATCTTTATATTGCCAGCCGTAAATTGATGTATCCGCAAATCCATCAAATCCTGCAAGTGCCTTCTGAATATATGTTGCGTCCTTTACGGTAAGCTTTCCGTCATTATCCATATCGCCCAGAAGCCTGCCTATACCGAATTCGGTAAACACCTTATCGATACCCTCTATTCCCTTTTCATAAGCTTTTTCCAAGCTGAAAACTTCTCCTGTTTCAGGAATATAAATGCCATATCTGTATGTAAAGGGCGAGTACATTGAGCTTGCTTGAAGAATATAATCACCGAAAACATCACAAGTAAGCATAGGCATTACTATATTGTCGCAAAGATATATCAGTACGTAGTCAGGTGTTGCTTCGTCAAGTGATGCATTTCCACCAGAATAATATTCATACATTTCCTGATAAGAGAAACTAAAATACGGACCTGCCCATTCGCTTGGTCTAAATACCTTCTGAACTACTTGGCTCTCATACTTATTCTCAGGATTGGGTACATAATCTTCATAAAAAGTGTACCGATAATACTCAAAACTATTTGCAAGAAGAGAAACATCTGTAATCAAGCCCATATTATAAGCTTCTTCAAGGGTATATATCTCGTCGCCGCTTGCTGCATAAATACCAAGGTCATAAGGCATATATACCTCGGTTGAATATACATTAGTGTCTCCGAATTTTTTGTATACTCCGGAATATTCCACATTGTTCCAAGCCCTTGCAGAAAAGTAAGTGATTCCGTCAACCTCGGCTTTATCCAAAATATAAACTTCTCTTTCACCTGCGGACTTAATATCCTCGGGCATTACTTCTTCACAATAATCGTAGAATTTTTGTGACAGCACGGTTCTTTCTACCGCAAAAGCAGAGAAGCCGCACAAGGACATAAAAATCAAAATTGTCAATGTAAAGCTCAGAATTTTCTTCATAACAATCTCTCCTTTCAAAGCCCAGAGATTTACCTCTTCACTTATTAGACGATTAAACTTACAAGACCTCACAGAAAAATATATATTTTTGTAAAATAGTCAAAAACATAGAAAACGGCTGACACCGAGGTGTCAGCCGTTTTGTTTATATGCAAGGTCTAATTACTTCTTTGTAACTGTAAGAGCCTTATTGGAGATACTGAACTGGAATGTGTAAGTACCGCCGGTAGCAACGAAGGTTGTATCTGCACCGCTTGTGCCGTATGTCCAATTTGCACAAGTGTCGTTGATAGTTCCACCGTTCTTAAACCAGTTGTCTGTACCTGACTCGTTAATAACGAACTTGTATGTACCTGCCTTAAGCTCAATGTCGAAGGATACAACGTTTCCTGTTCCTGCAAACTCGTGGTCAATCCATGAGCCTGTGAAGTTACCGTGAACAACGTAGGTACCGGGCTTGGGAATATTAATATGACTGGGATTGTTCTTCTTCATTGTTTCGTATGCAGTTTTTGCATCGTTAATCTCTGCAATTGCTGCTGCCTCTTCGTTCTCTGCCATATTAGCATCCTTGTATTCGAAGTAAGCCTTCTTAAGATTTGCATAAGCTACATAGGATGCATAGTAGTACTCATCCTCAAGTGTAGCCTTAACCTCTGTGAGGAGCTTAGAGAGGTCGGAATCGGGCTGAGGTTCGGGACCAGGCTCATCTTTAGTAGTTGTTGTAGGCTGAGTTCCCTCTTCCTTAGTAGTTGTTGTGGGCTGAGTTTCCTCTTCCTTAGTAGTTGTTGTGGGCTGAGTTACCTCTTCCTGTGTAGTTGTTGTGGGCTGAGGCTCAACATCGATAAGCTGGTCAATGGGATAAAGAACATCGAGGCCTGCAATGAACTTCTGGATAGCAGTTGCGTCCTTAACATTTACGGACTCGTTAGCATCTACATCAGCAGCAACAAGACCAAGCTCAGTAAGAGCGATAACGCCATCTGCTTCTGTAAGTCCTGCAATGTGCTTCTGAATTTCTGTTGCGTCCTTAACGTTTACTTTGCCGTTCTGGTCAGCGTCACCAAGACGAATCTGCTTAACAACGGGCTTGGGAGTTGTTTCTGTCTCGGAAGCTTCAACAGTTGTTGTGATTTCCTCCGTTGTAATGTTTTCAGAAGTTGTTACTGTTGTAATGATTTCTTCTGTTGTTGTAACGGTTGTGGGGATCTCTGTCTTTGTTGTTGTGGGAACTACAACCTCATCATCAGAAGTTGCGGTTACTGTTGTAACCTCACCAGCTGATGTAGTAGTTGTTTCGTCGTCCTCGCCTACATAGGTGTATGTAACATAAGGCCAATACTTTGAGCCCTTATCCTGAAGGTAGAAGCCTGTGCCGTCCTCAAACTCTGCATTTGGGATGTTATCTGTACGGTTGTTTACACCCTTGTTATCACCGTCGCAGAACTTGATGTAATCGATGTCTGCGGGAACTACTGCGCTGTAAACATCCTGACCAAGGTCGTTAACCTCTACAAATGTCATCTCTGTGCCGGGATATACGCCAAGAGGCTCACCTGTGGAAGTCTCACCTGCTACACCGTAGAAGCCATAGATGTATGCACCGCTCCAGTTTCTGTTATTTGTAAAGTAAACTGTGATTGTATCAACTGTATCAGGTTCTGTTGTAGTAATTACCTGTGTTGCAGTTGTGGGTACGATAACCTGCTCTTCTGTAGTAATCTCCTCAGCTGTTGTACCTGTAACAACCTGAACAGTTGTAGTTGTTTCAGGTGTGGGTGTAGGAGCCTCGTACTTATATGTAACATAAGGCCAGTATTTTGAGCCCTTATCCTGAAGGTAGAAGCCTGTGCCGTCTTCAAACTCCGCATTGGGAATGTTGTCTGTACGGTTGTTTACACCCTTGTTATCACCGTCGCAGAACTTGATGTAGTCGATGTCTGCGGGAACATCATAGCAGTAAACATCCTGACCGAGGTCATTAACCTCTACAAAGGTCATCTCTGTGCCGGGATATACGCCAAGAGGTTCGCCTGTGGAAGTCTCACCTGCTACGCCGTAGAAGCCATAGATGTATGCACCGCTCCAACCTCTGTTGTTGGTGAAGTAAATCTTAATTGTCTCGGGAGCAGGCTCGTCTGCCTTTGTTGTTGTGGGTATAACTACATTTTCAGCTGTTGTAGTGGGTACTTCTGCGTTGCCTTCAGTTGTTGTAGTAACCACCTCAGCGGCAGGGTATGTAACAGCAAGCTGTGATGTATCAATACCGAATGCAAATACATAAGTACCTGCATCTCTTGTAGTAATCTTTGTGTTGTCACCTACACTTGAGCTGAATGTAAGAGCAGAAGCATTTTCTGTAATATGGAGTGTTTCCTTACAGCTGGTCCATGCACCCTCACGAACAATCTTGAATTCGTAGGTTGTGTGTGCCTCAAGCTCCAGCTCAACATAAGCTACCTTCTCGCCAACTGCTTTGAGCTTGAACTCATCAGCAACTGTGCTCCAACTATTGAAGGAACCAACAAGGTATCTGTCAGTAGCAAGAGGATCAACCCCGGGAACATCTGAAAGGGATGCGTACCACTTACCACCCTTTACGTCATAGTACTGACCTGCCTGGAATGTAAGGTCATCGGTCTGTGATCCGTTATCCTTGTTATTGAAGATGATGCTTGCAGGAGCAGCATCAAATGTAATGGAATAAACGTCAAAGCCGTTAACTTTATCGCCTGTCTTGGTCATTGCTGTGCCGGGCCAAGAGGGTGTAGATGCACTGCCACCCCAGTAATATGCACATACATCATTCCAATTAGCAGAGTTGATTGCATATACAGTTGTGCCTGCGCCAACGGAAGCGGTATCAGCTTTAGCTTCGTATACGTATGTTTCGTAAGGCCAGTACTTATCGCCCTTATCCTTAAGATAGAAGCCTGTGTTATTCTCGAATGCGCTGTTGGGAATGTTATCTGTACGATTGTTGGCTGCACTGTTATCAGAGAACTTGATGTAATCGATATCAGCAGGAATCTCGTACATATAAACATCCTGATTCAACTCATTAGTCTCTACATATTTCATCTCTACACCGGGATATCCACAAGGCCAATGTACATTTGTAGCATCCTGACCGGGTGCACCATAGAAACCGTAGAGGTAAACATTCTCCCATCCTCTGTTGTTGGAGAAGTAAATCTTAATTGTATCTCCTGTAACAGGAATATCAGGATCTACGCCGGGATCAACCTCGCCCTCTGTGTAGTCATCATTCTCTACGAGTGCATCGCCGGAATAATCTACAAGATATGTGTAGAGAGGAAGTATCTCGTTTTTAACGAGGTCTGTACCGTTGATTACGGTTGCATCAGCGTATACGTCAACAAAATAGCCCTGTGCACTGTCTGCCTTAGCTTCGTAAACCAGACCATTAGAAGAATTTACGGTTGTTGTAGACGCTGTAGAGGGAACGTGAACGGTATAAGCAGTTGTGCCGTTCTCGTTGTCGATGTTGTAGTTGTATTTAAAATCGATATGTGTGTGACCTGAGAACCAAACGATGTCCTTATTTGCTTCAAGGAGCTCCTTGAATCTGTAAGTCTGAGGATAAGTTGCCTCGTCAATGGTCATTGCTGCAGTGTAGTGAGGATTTATCTTATTATCGCCTGCACCGTAACTGGTGAAGGGAGCATGCTCATAGATAAAAATCTTCTTGCCGTCGTTCTTGTAGTTGTTAAGGAGACCCTCAAGCCAATCCATCTGCTCAGGGGAGAAGTTATCAGATATTTTGGGAGAAACATCTTTGTTAACAAGCTCAAGTGCCATAAAGATGTGATGGTCGCCATTGGGAGCTGTTATTTCATAGTAAAGCTCTGAGCGCATTTTATCTGTTACGGTATCAAGACCTGTTGCAAGTTTATACTGATTAAGAATATTCTTGTGAGCACTGGAACCAAGAGCTTCGTTATAGGGCTCGTGATTGCCGTTAACCTCATACACAGGACCTGTAAAGTTGGAGTTTGCAATAGTATAGAGGTACTCAGCCCACTCTTTTACATCACCATAGTTTGTGTTGTCGCCGCAAGTGGTAACAAACTCTGCACCCCTGAGCTCTGCAGCATTAAGTGCACTTGTAAGGTGCTCATCTGCATATTTATAAGCGTCATAACCATCTCTGTGGAAGTGGATATCAGAGAGAGTCTGGAAGTTGTATTCCTTCTCAGAGTCAGCATACTTAAACTGCTTGCTCTCGGGAATATCAAATACTGCGTCAGCCATATCTACTTTTATGGGGGCAACTGCAAGTGCACTCTCAACAGCAATAAGCTTTGTAGCACCTGCAGGAATAGCTGTAAACTCGCCGAGAGCAAAGGTTACACTTTCTTTGTTAAGATTAAGGGTTGTGATGGGAGCATAACCCTCAAGTGCTTTTTCGTCATCAGCCCAGTAGAAATTATACTTATCATAGTATAAATCTGAGTTAGACGAGAGTGTCACCTGACCTTCTGCGAAGCCGGCATTCTCATACTTGAAGCTGTAGGTAAGGGTGAGTCCGTCATCTGCTGCAGAAACGCCCACAAAACCAACAACCGCCATAGAAAGAAGCATGGCTACAATCAGAAGAAGTGACATAAGTCTTCTGAAATGTCTTGTCTGTTTCATAAAATTCCTCCTATTATTTTTCCTGAAGCACAACCTTGGCACAGGATAATTTTACATAGTATATGATAACACTTTAGAGCTTCACTTTCAATTCACAAAACACACATAATTATGTACCTATATATGTGCAACTTTGCGTCTGCTTTGAAGACTAAGTGTTAGAATGAGCTTTGCATTTAACCCTCCTCCCTTTTATTTTTCCCTCCATATATAAAACAATTAACTCATAAAAATTATCACACAATTTTAAAAAATGCGGACCGCAAAAAGCAGTCCGCATTTTTGTTTAATTTATGCTTTATCCGATTACTCTGCATCAGAAGGAGCAGAATCCTCTACCGATTCATCAGTCTGCAAAGACTCTGTATCAATAGCTTCCGCACTGCAGGGTGTGCTTTTCTTTTTCTTGCCGATAAGAACAGAGCCTGCACAAAGCAGCACAAAGGCTGCAACTCCCATAATACTTATTATCACGCCTGCTTTTATACCGGGTGACTCATATTCAAGAGAAATATCGTGCTTACCCTCTGCAAGCTCAAAGGCAATAAAGGTATCGCCCACAGGAGTAATCTCAACCTCTTTGCCATCAACATAAGCCTTCCAGCCATCGCAGTAAAGCACAGAGGTATAGAAAAGACCTGATTCCTTAACATTTATTGTACCCTTAACGCTTGTATCGTTCCACTGAGAAAGCTCCATTGTAGACTGTCTGAGTTTTTCTGCACCTTTCTGTAGTACATAATCATTAATTCTCACCATACGATATGCAATGGTCGCTTTCTTGCCATACTCTGCTTCCATCTCTACTCTGACCTTATCGCCTGCTTTGAGTGTACCGACAGAGGGCATACAGGTATAGGTCTGATCCATTTCAAAGGAATTTTCTTCGTCGCCGTTTATGATAATCTTTGTCTTCTTATCGGTGGTAGAACGGAAAACTCCATAGTAACTGCCATCCTTGGGAATCTCGTACTCAACTGTCATCAAAGTGGTTTCCTCGCCGTCCGGAGACTTTACGTCGGTCAGCTGATATGAATAGGAATGGGGATCCACTCCCCGTCTTGAGAGCTTATCCTTATACTCTACAGAGATTTCCTCCAAAGGCTCAACCTCAATAAATACATCGGGAGCTATGCCCGTTGCTTTTGAGAACATTTCGTTAAGGATTTCTGCAGGAAGTCTCCAACTCGCTGATTTTTTATATGTAAGCAGTTCCTTCTGTGCCATAAAGCCCATAGGAACATAAGCGGTATTTTCGTAAAGTGTACAGTTCTCAGCTTTTGCGACCTCTTTTAAATAAGCGGTATCCAAAGCCTTCTGCACCTTGGTTACATCATTTTCATTTTCGTCTTTTGTCTGATACTCTCTGCCGATAAGATACTTTATATTGAGGAATATGTTGGCAACGGGAGAGGTTTCATAATAAGCATAACGGTTATTCGGCATTGATGCGGAAAGTCCCAGCTCCTTAAGTGTATCTGCATAGGAGCTGTCAACCATTGAGTTGAAGGTGGTAATTCCCCATACCGAGTTCAGTGCTCCGTCATTGAGGGTTTGAGGTGCAAGGAATTCTGTTCTGAACATCTCGCCTTTGCTTTCTTCGTATGCAGTATCAATCAAGCTTTCAACAGACTTCTCATTCATAGGATAGTTTTCCATCTTTGTTGAGCCTACAAAACGAACCCCCACATAAGCGGTTACAGCCATATCACAGACCACAACCAAAGTAAGCAGTAGTGATAAGGTTCTGTACTTTACCTTTTCTCTCTTATAAAGAACAATGAGAATCATTATTAAAGCAACACCGGCTGCTGTTGCCAAGACGCTTAGCTTCCTCTGAAGGAAGAATGCGGCACCAAAATACAGAATCAGCAACGCAGAGGAAGCGATAATGGTCTTTGTGCCGAAGGAGTCCAGAAGTGTAAAGGCTCTGTATGCAAGCACCAGCACGGCAAAAGAGAATATAAAGCTCCAACGATAATAAACCATAGCGGGAGTAGCAAATGCGTGCCAGATGTAATTGAGCTGATTCACCACAAAACCTGCAAGCAGGAATACAAGAAGAATTATACTTACAAGCTTCTCTTTGAGCTTTATCTTCTTTGTAAAGAAATAGAAGGGTACAAGTGCAAGAGCGAGCATGCCACAGGCAATGTTAGGATCTCCCTGATCCATCTTAATGGGATTGTCTGCAGAAATCATATTGGTTGCAGTTCTTGCAAAGGCAAGCAAGGTGCTGATAATATCATTGTTATCTAAATTATAAGCATAGTTAATTGTGTACTGTGCAGGAAATCCCTCTGCAGAGCCTGCGGAATCCGAACCGTTCAGAGCCATAAAGGCAGGTATGGTGACAACAGCGGTCATCATAAAGGCAATACCTGTGTAAAGCACCATCTTTCCTGCATTTTTCAGGCTTTCCTTCATACTTATAAAGGATACTATGGTATAACAAATGCTGAAAAGCAAAACAAAAAGGCAAACCATATATCCGATATAGAAGCTGAAAAGAACAGAAAGGGTCAGCGAAATTATGTAAAGTATAAACTTTTTGTCCCTAAGCACACCTACCACGCCTGCAATAACCAAGGGCATCAGCGCAAAGGTATCAAGCCACATAGTATTCCAGTAGTAACCCAAAGCAAAAGCACACAGGGCATACATAGTACCGAATGCAGAAACCGAAATATCTTTTCTTCTGAATGTCTTGTGCAGAAATACACCGAAGAACAAACCTGCACAACCGATTCGGAGAATTACGGTAACAGCCAAGAACAAAGGAAGCCAAGGTGTACCGCTCGGAATTATTGCAGTCAAAAGATACCAAGGGCTGCCAACATAGTTAGCCATTACACCCGAGAAGTTTACACCGCCGCCGACATTCCAAGAATACATAAGCGAGCGTCCCTCTTTAAGCATCTGCTGATACTCTGAAAGGAATGGATAATACTGATGCCATCCGTCAGAAACCATCACCATTCTGTTACCGAAAGGGAAAAAGGATCTGAGTGCAAACACCACTGCAATTATAAGCGCAGGTACTAAAAAAGCAAGAATCAAAAACATATTCCTGCGGATGAAGCCTTCCGATTTTTTATCGGCAAGATTCTTTTTGGCACACAAGGTCATAAATTTTACCTCCTGCTGCTCTGCATATTGCCACAAAGCATATTTTAACATTTTATATTATACATTTACAAAGCTAAAAAGTCAAAGAATATAAAACTGAAGGCTTAACTTTTTTCTATTGACCTGAAAAACACAGATGATATAATAATACTGTAAGTAATTACCATAATCTCTCAACATAAAAAAAGGAGAAAAACAATGAAAAAAACTGTTTTACGTGAATATGCAAAGCTTCTTGCAATAAAAGGCATCAATGTACAGAAAGGTCAGGAGGTAATTGTTACTTCTGAGCTTGACCAGCCCGAGTTTGTAAAAATGGTTGTAGAGGAATGCTACAAAGCAGGTGCCGGCAAGGTATCTGTTGAATGGACCTACCAGCCTCTTCGTAAATTAGATGTAAGGTATCAGAAGGAAAAAGTACTCTCAAAGGTAGAGGACTGGGAAATCGAAAAGATTAAGCACAGAGTAAAAACTCTGCCTGCAATGCTTTATCTGGAGAGCGAAGACCCCGACGGACTTCGCGGTGTCAACCAAAAGAAAATGTCAAAATGCCTCGGTATTCGCCGCGGTGTATTCAAGCCCTACAGAGATGAGATGGACAACAAGTACCAGTGGTGTATAGCGGCTGTCCCCGGCAAAGCCTGGGCTAAAAAGCTATTCCCCGAGGACAGAGCATCTGTTGCTGTTGAAAAGCTCTGGGAGGCAATCCTTTCTACCGCAAGAGCACAGGGAGATCCCATTAAGAATTGGGAAGAGCACAACGCAGACCTTAAAAAGAGATACGAATATCTCAACTCTCTTGAAATTTCCGAGCTTCATTACACCTCAAAAAACGGCACAGACCTTACTGTAGGACTTCTGCCCCAGAGCAGATTTATGGGCGGCAGTGATCTGCTTCTTAATTCCGATATAGAATATAACGCAAATATCCCCTCAGAAGAGGTATTCACAGCTCCCGACCGCAACCGTGCCGAGGGTATTGTTTATGCCTCTATGCCTCTTTCCTATCAGGGTTCACTTATCGAGGATTTCTACTTTGTTCTTAAGGATGGCAAAATTGTAGAAGCTCACGCAAAAAAGGGCGAGGAGCTTCTCAATTCAATTCTTGACACAGATGAGGGTGCACGGTATCTGGGTGAATGTGCACTTGTTCCCTACGATTCTCCAATCCGCAACAGCGGTATTCTTTTCTACAATACTCTCTTTGACGAGAATGCAGCTTGTCATATTGCTTTTGGCGAAGGCTACAGCTCCTGTGTAAAGGATTACGAAAAATATACTCTTGACGAAATCAGAGAAATGGGAGTAAACAACAGCATCGTTCACGTTGACTTTATGATCGGTACAGAAGACTTATCAATTACAGCTAAAACCGCAAAGGGCGAGGAGATTCAGATTTTCGAAAACGGGAACTGGGCATTCTGAGTTGTTTTCTGATTCTCACAAAAGAAAGGTGAAACCCAATGAAAAAGCTTAAAGGTCTTTTATCCTTGCTCCTTGCATTAGTTCTTGTTTTTGCAAGCTCTGTGACATTCCTTGCACAAGAGCTTCCTCGCATAAACTTTGTTGTGTTGGGAGACTCTATTGCATCAGGTCACGGTCTTGCAAATACCCACACCTGCTACGCATCCGTCATCTCTGCCGAAAAGGGATACTATCTCTCCAATGATGCCGTTCCGGGACACACCACCGACAATCTTCTTTGGGTAGTATGTCACAGCACAATTGCCAGAAAAGACATAGAAAAAGCAGATCTTATTTCAATTTCAATCTGCGGCAACGACCTTATTCAGTTTTTATCAAAAGCAGACACCTCCGTGCTTATGGACATCCTCCTCAACGGAGTTAATGCAAAAGCAGTCAAAGAGGCAGCAGAGATTATAAAATATAATCTGGAAAGTGTTTGCACAGAAATAAGGCGGTTAAATCCGGATGCTCCCATTATCTTCCAGACACAATACAATCCTCTTTATGCTAATAACCAGTACAGCACCTATGCTCCTATGGCAGAAAAGCTTGTGCCTGTTTTTGACGACATCTTTGATTCTATCTGCAAAGACTACCGAAACATATTCATTGCAGATGTACACGATGCATTTGCCAATTACTACAAAGAAGCAGGCAGCTACGATGTAATCCAGTCCGACGGAATCCATCCCTCCGATAAGGGCCACGCACTTATCGCAGATACCATTCTTGGTGTGATCGAAAAACTGGAAAAAGACGGCATTGTCCCTATTGCTCCTCTGTTTTACTATATGCTGGGTGATGCAGACAGCAATCAAAAAATTACTGTTTCCGATGCCACAACAATTCAGAAAACCGTAGCCGGACTTCTTGCCTTGAATGGTGACATCGCCAAGCTTTGCCTTGATGCTGACCAGAACGGCTCTGTGAACATCAAGGATGCCACTATGATTCAGAAGTATATAGCAGGTCTTGAGGCAAATGCCAATATCGGCACCTATCTGCCCTTTTACGAATAAATAAGCAAAACACCGTCGTAATCAAAATACGACGGTGTTTTTACAAACTATTTGTTTTTACAGTAAAAGCATCATAAGGGGCATTGTGGCTATGCTCAGGGTTGTACCCAAGAGCACACAGCCCGAAGCCTCTTCCTGTCCTTTGCCTGCGATTTCTGCAAAGTTCAGCACATTGCTTGCAACAGGACAACAAAAAAGTATGAAGGAAAGCTGTTTAATAAATATATCCACAGGCAAAAGGCTTACCAAACCAAATATAGCGAGGGGTATTACTGTCTGCTTTGCTATTACCACAAGATACTGCAAGGGACTGAGGAATACTGTCCTGAACTTCGCTGTGGCAAGTCGCATGCCGAGTATTGTCATACAAAGAGGTGTTGAAATTTTAGAACCCAAGGACACCGCTTCGGAGATTATTCCTGGGAGTTTGAAAGAAAACACAAAGAGTACAAGTCCTGCCAAAAAAGCAATTGTTGCAGGATTAAGTAAAAGCTGTTTTGCCTTTATATACTTTTTGTCCCGAGTTACAATATAAAGCACCATAGTCCAGCAAAGAAGATTCATCGCAAGAGTAAACACAAGACAATATACCGCCGCATCTGCTCTTTCGGGGAATAATCTCTCTACCACGGGAATTCCGAAGAATCCGCAATTACCTAAAACCAGTGCCATATTCATAATTCTGTACTTTACAATTTCTTTGCTCTTTTTACGAAAAATAAAATAGAAAAGCATCAGAAGTCCGAACTGAGATACAAAGGATATAAGAAAAAATACTCCAAGACCCGCAAGAAGATTCAGGGAAAAATCCGCTTTATCAAAGGAATAGAAAGTAAGACAAGGCTGACACACATACAAAAGCACCTTTGCAAAAGCAGGAATTGCTCCTTTATCTACAAGCTTTGACTTAACCAGAAGGAATCCGGGCACCGCATACAAAAGCAAAAGTGCCACCGAAGAAAGTGTAGTTGTAAAAACCATTTTCATCACCGTGGGTTATTCTATCATAAAATTCTTTCTAAAACAACAAAATATATCTGTTAAAGTTGTAAAAATATGGTATAATAAAAATAATATAAATTTTTTCGAAAATTTTGCAACCTTTTAAAACAAAAGTTGTCTTTTATAGTGTAGGCACTTTTGGGAAAGGAGTTTCCTTGGACGACAACAAAATAATAGATTTGTATTTTGAACGAAACCAGCTTGCTATAGGTGCTACAGAAAACAAGTACAGAAGCTACTGCAAACAAATTTCCATGAACATCTTGCACGATGAGCAGGACAGCGAAGAAGTACTCAACGACACCTATATGCAGCTCTGGAATACAATTCCTCCCCAAAGACCTCAGTCGCTTATGGCTTTTATCGCAAAAATAGCAAGGAACCTTTCTATAAATAAGCTAAAAGCCCAAAACGCACAAAAACGCAACAGCGGCGAATACCCTCTCTCTTACGACGAGCTGGATGTATGCACTCCATCGGATGTAAGAGTTGAAAACGAAGCAGAAGTAAAGCTTCTTAGCAAACATATTTCCGATTTTCTTTACACACAAAAGGAAGATGCAAGAAATATTTTTATAAGAAAGTATTTTTACTGCGACAGCTTAGAGGACATTGCTGAACGATTTTCTTTCAGCATAAGCAAGGTAAAATCCACTCTTATGCGAACAAGAGAAAAACTGCGAATATATCTTGAGAAGGAGGGATACCATATATGAAAAGCGAAGTTATTATTAAGGCTTTAACAGACATTGACGACAAGCTCATCACAGAGGCAGAAACATACAAAGCTTCTAAAAAGAATTTTCGTCCTATCTATGCTTTATGTGCTATTGCCGCCTGTCTTGTACTGGTATTCTCCTTTATTTTCTCCTTACCTAAAAACAATACAACTGCAAAGCTGCTTTTAGGCGGTGAGGTTATTTCCGACTCTCCTTTGGAAGTTCACTTACCTGCTACAGCTTCGGCAAGAGAAATAAATAATAAGCTCTCTCTTTCACTTACCCTTCAAATCAGTGATGATACAAACATAAAAGTATCTCACGGAAAAATGGATATCTGCTCGTCGGACAATACCGATACACTATATTTTTCAGGCACCGAATACACCACAGACAAGCCTGTAAATATCAATTGGTACTTAGACGGCACGGATATAAATTCTGTTTATAAGCTGACTCTCGGTGACAGCATCGTCTACACCCTTTCTTACGACGAAAGCATATCACTCTGGTCAATCTGTAAGCAGTAAAAATGTAGGCAATAAAACTTAAAAAACAAAATTTATGGAGGTTTTCAAAATGAAAAGAATTATTGCAGTACTTATGGTAGCATTACTCACATTTGCTCTCGCAGCATGCGCGGACAAAGAGGACACAAACGAAACAACCACAACCGTTGCAACAGAGAATGTAACAACCGTTGCAACAGAAGGCGATGCAGTTGTTGATCCCACAGAATCCGCAACAGGTACAACTGCAGTAGTAGTAACAGACAACGAGGCTCTCAACATTTTGAACACTGTATGGGCAACATACTCTATGGATGATGCTAACTACTTCCCCGCAGCAGGCGGAGATATGCTCACAGAGGCTACAACAAACTGGGAAGGTCCCGCAGCATTCGGCACAACAGGCGAGGCAGCAGAGGCTTTCGAGAATATGCTCCACTTCCCCAATGCTTCTGTTTCCAAGCTTACAGCAGCAGCTTCTATGATGCACGCTATGAATGCTAACACCTTCACTTGCGGTGCATTCCAGGTTGCAGATGCAGCAGACATCGAGGTTCTTACAGCAGAGATCAAGACAACAATCGACGGTACACAGTGGATGTGCGGCTTCCCCGAGAAGGTTCTCATCGTAACTGTTGACAACACAATCATCGCTTGCGTTGGTAACACACAGCTTGTTGACGACTTCTCTGCAAAGCTCTCTACAGCTTACACAAACGCAGCAGTTGTTATTGACGAGGCTATCGTAGCTTAAAAGTATAATCCCTTATAAATTGACAAAAACCAAATAATAAGAGCGGAGCAAGAACTATGTTATTTTCAAGTATCCCCTTTCTATTTTACTTTTTACCAATCGTTTTGGCACTGTACTTTGCGGTACCGAAAAAATTAAAGAACACAGTCTTGCTCCTCTCAAGCCTTTTCTTTTACGGCTGGGGTGAGCCTAAATTCCTCATCTTCATGCTGATATCCATAACACAGGGCTATGTGTTCGGATTACTGATAGAAAAGTTCAGAGGTATGAAGCTATCAAAAGTATTTTTGGTAGCTTCTGTTCTTTTAAGCCTTTCTCTTCTTGTATACTGTAAATATACAGACTTCTTTATCGAAAACTTTAATGCACTTACAGGTATGTCTGTACCTCTTCTGGGTATTGTTCTTCCCATCGGTATCAGCTTCTACACCTTTCAGATACTCAGCTACTCCGTTGATGTTTACCGTGGCGACACCTGTGCACAACGAAACTTTATAAACCTTGCGGCTTATGTTGCAATGTTTCCTCAGCTTATTGCAGGCCCTATCGTCAGATATTCTGATATTGCAAAACAGCTTGAAAACCGCAACCACTCCTTTGAGAAAGCCGCTCTGGGTGTAAGAAGATTTGTGACAGGTCTTTCAAAGAAAATCCTTCTTGCAAACATCCTCGGTGAGCTTGTTGCAATCTTCAAAGCATCAGAAGAAAAGTCTGTGCTCTTCTTCTGGATGTACGCAATCGCATATATTCTTCACGTTTATTTCGACTTCTCCGGCTATAGCGATATGGCTATAGGACTTGGCAAAATCTTCGGTTTTGATTTTCTGGAGAACTTCAATTACCCCTACATTTCCGCAAGCATCACAGAATTCTGGAGAAGATGGCACATGTCACTTGGCTCTTGGTTCCGTGATTACCTCTACATTCCCATGGGTGGCAATCGTGTTTCAAAGCCCCGATTCTTCTTTAACATCTTTGTTGTATGGATGGCAACAGGCTTCTGGCACGGTGCCGAATGGACCTTTATTCTCTGGGGTATTTACTTTGCAATCCTCCTCATTATAGAAAAGGTCTTTCTCCTAAAGCAACTCAAGAAAACTCATGTGCTCAGTCACATTTATGTACTTATATTTGTTCTTATGAGCTTTGTGCTCTTTGATGCCGCTACTCCTGCAGAAGCTATCTATCGTATCGGTTCTCTCTTCGGTGCAGGCGGTCATCCCCTCATCACAGCCGAAACAATCTATTACCTCAGAAGCTTCGCTGTGCTTCTTATAATCTCTGCAGTAGGTTCAACTCCTCTGCCCTCAAAGATTTACAAAACTATCTGCAAAAAGAAAACAGGCAACAGCATTATGACTGTCGCAGAACCTCTTATACTCACAATTTTGCTTGTTGTTTGCACCGCGTTTCTCATTGACGGCTCATTTAATCCATTTCTCTATTTCCGTTTCTAAGGAGGGATACAGATGTCAAAACTTAAAAATATTCTTGCTGTAACCCTCGCCGGTCTTTTTATCTTCGGCTTTTCAATCTGGAGCTTGATACTTCCCGATAAAGAAATATCCAAAACCGAAAGAAGCAGACTTGAGCAATTCCCCGAGCTTAGTATGGACACCATAGAGAGTGGTGAGTTTATGTCTAAATTCGATACCTACACTCTAAAGCAGTTTCCTCTTCGCGACCTGTTCAGAACAATAAAAGCCACAACCGCTTACTATGCTCTCGGGCAAAGGGACAACAACAAATTTTATCTTATTGACGGATATATCGTTAAGATGGAATATCCTATAAACAAAGAGTCCGTTAAAAATGCAACCGATATTTTCTCGGATATGTACGAAAATTGGCTCAAAAATACCGATGCCAACATCTACCTTTCTATTGTCCCCGACAAAAACTACTTTGCAGGTGGCGAAGGCTATCTCTCCATGGACTACGAAAACTTTGTAGAAACAGTAAAGGGTGATATGCCCTACGCAGAGTATATCGATATTTTTCCCACCCTTGAGCTTTCCGACTACTACAAAACCGACACCCACTGGCGTCAGGAATGTATAGTGGATACAGCACAGGCTCTTGCCTCGGGTATGGGAGTTACACTCAAAGGTGAATACGATGTAAAGAAGGCAGACACCGAATTTTACGGCGTGTATCATGGTCACTCCGCACTCTCTTACTTACCCGCTGACGACCTTTACTACCTTACAAACGATACCCTTGAAAATGCAACCGTACTCGATATGGAAAGCTACAAGGAGATTCCTCTTTATGATATGGAAAAACTCGATAGCGATGATGATACAAAAATCCCCGATGCTTACGAGATGTTCCTTTCAGGTCCTAACCGAAGTATTCTTACAATTGAAAATCCCAATGCCACCACAGACAAGGAGCTTATCATAGTTCGTGATTCCTACACAAATGCTCTTGCACCTTTGCTTGTGGAAGGCTACAAGAAAATCACACTTGTTGATATAAGAAAAGTTCCCCATGACAGACTTTCCCGCTTCGTTCCCGTAAAGGGTCAGGATGTGCTTTTCCTTCAGAGCACACTGGTACTCAACGATAGTTCAGAGTTCAAGTAATCATCTAAACAAAAAACTGCACAGTCGGTAGATTACCGACTGTGCAGTTTTTTGTCTGTCTATTTAGTTTTCTCAATACTACTTCCAATCTGAAAACCGGTATAAATTCCCGCAATATATTTCTGAATTGCGGTTGCATCTTTGATGTTAACTTCTCCTGAGCCATCTACATCCGATATACTACAACCCTTATCAGTTAGAACAATAAGACTTGCAATATGCTTCTGAATAGCTGTGGCATCCTTGATGTTTACTATTCCGTCTTCATTTGCATCACCTATCAAACTAACCACTTCTATAGGCTCAATAGCTTCAGTTTCGGTATCGTGACAAACAGAACATTCGCGTGTTCTTTCGCCATGTTCTGTAAAAGTAGGCTCTTTGACTATTATCCATTCGCCGTACTGATGACCGGTAGCATTAACTGTTGTTTGCTTTACTAAAATCTCGTTGCATACCGAACAATGCTTACCGTCTGTCAATCCTGTGTTAGTGCAGTCGGGTGCAACCGCCTCATCGATAACTTCTGTATGTCCTTTAGCCAAGATAGTTTCCGTATAGCCATTACTGCATCGTAAACAGGTATAAGTTTTTACACCATTTGCTGTACAAGTTGCTGCTTTTGTTACCTCTGAGGTGTAGTTGTGTCCGAGTGCATTTCCCTCTGTTGTTCCGCAAATGGAACAAGTTTTCTTCATGTTACATGTTGCTGACTTCCAACTATGTCCTGTATCGGGAATGGTTTTTGTATATGTATCTCCACAAGTTGAACAAGTGTATGTTTTTATACCACTTGCGGTACATGTTGGTTTCAATGTAACATTAGACACATAGCTATGTCCGAGAGCACCTCCCTCTGTTGCACCGCAAGTTGAACAAGTCTTCTTTGCTGTACAAGTTGCAGATTTCCAACTATGTCCTGTTGCAGAGATTGATTTCACCTGATATTTCCCGCAATTAGCATCATAGCAATATATCTTTTTACTGCCCGACTCTGTACATGTTGCTTTCTTAAGTATTTCCTCTTTACCTGTAAATGAACAAACATGCTCCTCTACAACATTAAAGTAGCAATAATCACCCTCGGTATACAGCCAATCAGAACCATCGTCTAACCAGTAATTTGAATTGTATGATTGTACGCAACAGCGATATTCTCCAATAGGCAAACTCTGTATTATACCACTATTCACGTCAGCCAACTGATCGTATCGTTTATACTCTCCGTATGCATTCTTTGACTCTATCCATATATTATACTGCGTTGTATTCGTTGTATCTTTCCATTCAAATTTAACCGATTCTTTATTAGTATATGTACTCTTCATATTTAAAAGAGTAGGTTTGCCGGGTTTCGGATCAATCACAGAAAAATAGTAAAAATCACTCTCTTTGTAGAGCCAATCCGATCCATCTTCCCAGTACATATTTGAATTATAGGATTGCACACAGCAACGATAATCACCTATAGGCAAGCTCTTTGTAATACCGCTTTCAACGTTAGCTAATTGATCATAACGTTTATATTCTCCCTGAGCATTCTTTGCTTCTATCCAAAGATTATACTGTGTCGTGTTTTTTGTTTCAGTCCATTCAAATTTAACCGACTGCTTATACGAATAAGTGGCTTTCATGTTTAATAAGGTAGACTTACTTGGCATTTGACAGTCTATACACGAACTAACTTTATTTGATGAATTTTTGTCCGGTTTGATTTCTCCACATATTGAGCATTTATAACAATTATAATGAGGATGCACCGCATAATACCACATATATTCTCCTTTGTTACAAGTATGCGTAAAATCAAACAAAGATATTTCACTATAGACAGTTTTAGTTCCACCTGATTCAAGAGGATATGACACCAAGCAACAACCATCTGTGTAAACCTCATGTATGGTACATTGATCGGATGTGCCAATCCAAGCGGTTGAACTTATCTGATTATGATTTGCATCAAATATTTTTTCTGCAGTAATTTTCGCTTTTGGATAAGCCGTAAAATTTGTTCCATAGGATGAATCTACTGTATGAGTTTGTGTTACTATAAAATATCCGGTTGCAGTTTTTATATAAGACTCTGGATACACCTTTGAACCATTTAAATATAATCCAAAATGCAAATGAGGTCCACTAGAATTTCCGCTATCACCAGAGTAACCAATCAACTGACCTCTTTTAACACTTGAGCCAGTTTTAACAACAAAACGTCCAGTACTCATATGAGCATAACGAGTAGAATACCCATTACTATGAGAAACATCTATGTAGTTTCCCCATCCATTCCCATCCTTACAACCAGAATAACCATCACCATAGCCCCCATCATACACTGTAACCGTACCGCTCTCAGCTGCATATACAGGTGTACCCTTAGGGCATCCATAATCTATAGCACCATGATAAGAACCACTAGAATAGTACTCTCGTGCTGTAATTGTATACGCTGTATCTAATGGGCGATTCAGCGAAATGGTTGCCGCACTAACTGTCACAGGTACAGCTACAACTGCACCTATAACAATAATCAGTGAAAGAATTAAACTCAGCCATCTTTTTGTTGTCTTCACAAAAACTCCTCCTAAAAATAAAAAGTGCGCAGCCGAAGCTACGCACCAAAAATACATAGCTCCAATTGCTGCGACACAAGTATTTCGACCAATTCCGAGGAATGCGAAAACAGAGCATGCATTTTTACTATATAAAAATACATCCCCAGCATTGGTCATTTTATTCACTTGTGTCGCACCTTTAGTATATCACCAATCTTTCAAAAAAGTCAACTATTCATCACAAAAAATATTCCACTCGCCACCGGTAGTATTTACTCCCTCAGTCACCTTCGGTGACAGCTCCCTCGTTGAGGGAGCCATACAAAAAACGGCACAATTCCTGCTGAATGGAAACTGTGCCGTTTTGTTATGCTTTGATATATTTTATTCAATTGTGAGCTCCACAGGGCAATGGTCGGAACCGAAAATATCCGAGTGGATTTTTGCACCTTTGAGGCGGGGAGCAAGAGCGCCAGATGTAATAAAGTAGTCGATACGCCAGCCTGCGTTCTTTGCTCTTGCCTGAAAACGATAGCTCCACCAGGAGTAAGCCCCCTCCAAATCAGGATAAAAATGGCGGAAGGTATCGATATAACCTGCCTCCACAATATTTGTAAACTTACCTCTTTCCTCGTCGGTGAAGCCTGCGTTCTTGCGGTTTGTCTTGGGGTTTTTAAGGTCGATTTCCTTGTGGGCAACATTAAGGTCTCCGCAATAAATCACAGGTTTTTTCTCCTGCAATTTATTGATGTAGCTAAGGAAGTCATCCTCCCACTTCATTCGGTACTCAAGTCTTTTAAGCTCATCCTGAGAGTTTGGCACATAAACAGTAATAAAATAGAAATCCTCAAACTCAAGAGTAATGAGTCTGCCCTCTTTGTCGTGCTCCTCAATACCCATTCCAAGTGTAACAGAGAGAGGCTCTTTTTTTGTAAAAACCGCAGTACCCGAATAGCCTTTTTTCTCGGCATAATTCCAGTAGGAGAAGTATCCCTCGGGTGCAAAGTCTATCTGTCCCTCTTGAAGCTTTGTTTCCTGCAAGCAGAAAATATCCGCATCCAAATCATCAAAAATATCTTTAAATCCTTTTTGCATAACGGCACGAAGTCCGTTTACATTCCACGATATAAATTTCATACAGTTCTCCTTTGCATAAATTTACTGTGCGTAAGCCTTGTAAAGTTCGCTGTAGATACCGCCTTTTTCCAGCAGCTCTTCGTGAGTACCTTCTTCGGCAATTCCGTTTTTGTTAATTACAAAAATCCTGTCTGCATTCTTAATGGTAGTAAGTCTGTGGGCAACAGTAATTGTGGTTCTGCCTTGTGAAAGCTTCTGCAAGGATTTCTGCACGATATGCTCGCTTTCGTTATCAAGGGCAGAGGTTGCCTCGTCCAGAAGAAGTATGGGAGGGTTCTTAAGGAATACTCGGGCAATGGAAATTCTCTGCTTCTGACCGCCCGAGAGCTTTACTCCTCGCTCGCCCACGTAGGTGTCATAGCCTTCGGGAAGCTCCTCTATAAATTCGTGAGCACCTGCAAGCTTTGCCGCCTCAATAATTTCCTCTTTTGTTGCACCGGGGCATCCATATTCGATATTATCGTAAACACTGCCCGAAAAAAGATACACATCCTGCTGAACAACACCGATTTTTGTTCGCAGAGAAGAAAGAGTCACGTCCTTTATATCTGTACCGTCTACAAGTATACTACCCTCTTCACACTCATAGAATCTGGGAATAAGGGAACAAATTGTGGTTTTGCCGCCGCCGGAGGGACCAACAAGAGCTACACTCTCGCCACTCTTTACGGTAAAACTCACATTCCTGAGCACATCCTCATTCTCTTCAGAATACCTGAAGGTGACATTTCTAAATTCAATCTCACCGTGAATATCCTTAAGCTCTACAGCATTTTCTTTATCCTCAATCTCAGGCTTTGTGTCGATAATCTCAAAGAACCTCTCAATTCCTGTCATACCTCTCTGGAACTGCTCGGCAAACTCAACTATTCTTCTGATTGTTGCAAAAAGAGTTGTTACATAAAGAAGGTATGCCACAAAATCAGGGGCGTCAATCTTGCCGTCTATCATAAACAGAGCTCCTGCAACCACCACCACGATGTACATAAAGCCCTCAAAGAATCGGTTAAACGACTGAAATCCGCCCATATATTTATAGTTTTTCGCTTTGATTTTCAGAAATCTGCTGTTGCCTTTGCTGAACTTCTCTTCCTCCAGCTTCTCGCCTGCAAAAGAACGGACAACACGCACACCCAAGAGGCTGTCTTCAACGGCTGCATTGAGCTCTCCCAGTTCTTTTCTCTGGGCTCTGAAGCCTGCGTGCATTCGACTGTTAAAGTAAAAAAGCACCATAATCATCGGCGGAATAACCGCGAACACAATTATGGTCAACGGTACATTCATTGTACAGAGAATCACAAAGGAAGCTATAATCTTGATTCCTGCAATAAAGAATTCCTCGGGACAATGATGTGCAAACTCTGTAACGTCAAAAAGGTCGTTAGTGATTCGGGACATCAAGGTTCCCACTTTTGTATTGTCGTAATACTTAAAGGGCAATAGCTGCAGATGAGCAAAAAGATCTCTTCGCATATCTGTTTCGATAGCGGCACCCATAACGTGACCTCGGTTTGCCATATAATAATAGGCTGCTGCATCGATAATTCTCAGAATAAGATAGGTTGCACCCAAAAGGAGCACATATTTTACGGTAAGTACCTCTGCACTGCCGCCTGTACGGGTTGTAATTTCTCTTACAATAAGTGGTAAAATAAGCTCACATATAGTAGTCAATGCGGCACAAAGCATATCTTTTACCATAATGCCCCTGTAGTTTTTATAGTAAGGCAAAAATCGTAAGAGCCCTGATTTTTTCTTCTTTTCTTTATTCTTCATATACACCTCAAAAGAAATTTATTTCTTTTTTTTATTGTCTATTTTATTATCTTCTTTGTTTTCTTCTTTTTTTGAAAGATACACCATAAGCACCAAAAGAGCGCCGATGCCAATGAACACAAGTCCAAGCCAAAGCTCCCCAAAAACAAAGAACATCACTGCCACCAGAACACAAACACCCGCAAGAAAATAGGAATAGTTATTTGCTCTGTCCTCTGCTCGTTCTCTTCTTTTGATATAATTTTTCATTAAATGCTCTTCGTAAGTACGGTCTTCCATTTTATCCTTAAATCTATCTTTAAAGCCCATTTCTTAATACCTTTCTGCTGTCAGATTTCCGAATTTTCCGAATGCTCGGTGTTCTTTGTGCTGTAACGCAAAAGCACCTTGCCCTGCTCTATATACAGCTCCTGCTGTATGGGTGAAAGTGCTCTGTAAATTCGAAGCACATCGTCTTCTCCGTGGGCCTTCGTCTTGCCTGTGCGGAAATCCAGAAGGTAGTCTGAAGAAACCTCAAAATACTCTGCAATTCGTCGCAGAGTATCAAAATCCGGCTCGCTTGTACCCTGCACATATCCGCCAAGGGTAGATACTGCAATCTGCAAATCCTTTGCAAGCTGTTTCTGAGTAAGTCCTCTTTCTTCAATAAGAAGCCGTAATATATCCGAAAACATCATACTAATCACTCCGTTTAGTAAGTATACTTATTTTGTAAATTCCTTTACCATTTCCTCACAGGAGCGGGACATTTCTATACTGAACTCGCTGTTGTGCTTTCTGTTTAAGAATTTCACTACCCAGTCCTTAAATTCTTCGTCGCTTTTATTCTCTCTTTCCTTGAGCATACGGTCAAGGCAGTTTGCTTTTTCTATGTCATAAGTATCTTTATATACTATATCTTCGACTTTAAAGCGATTGGGTTTGATTCTTTCCTTCTGTTGCTGTGTAGGATACCCCAATACAAGCATACACACAGGTACAACATGCTGCGGCAAATTAAAAAGCTCCTTGTGCTTTTCAAAATTCTCGGTAATATCCCCAATATAGCAGGAGCCTATTCCCAAGCTCTCTGCGGCAACCACACAGTTGTGTGCCGCAATTACTGCATCCACACTTGCAAGCTGTAAATCGCCCAAAGAGGGTTTGCGAACATCCTCGCAATAGCTTGTAAAGAGGTTGTACCAGCGGTGAAAATCCGCACAGAACACAAGCACTAAAGGTGCTTTTGCGATAAATGGCTGATTATCGCAGGTAACAGCTAAGGTATCCTTGAGCTTTTGGCTTTGCACATCGATTATTGTGTAGAGGGTCATATTTCCCGCAGAGGGTGCCTGAAGTGCAGCCGAGAGAATAATCTCTCTTGCTTCACTCGGGATTTTCTTTTCTTCAAAAGCCCTGATAGATTTTCTCTCCCATAAAGATTTTATAATCTCGTTCATAAAGCACCTCCGAGGTCTCATATATAAATCTTAATTATATATTATAACACAAAGCACACAGGCTTTCTACTGATTTTTAGAAAAAAAGATTCCCGACTTCAAATCGGGAATCTTGCTTTAACAGTATTAAGCTGAGTTTATATCACAAAGTTTCGTGGTCTACGTCATCGTCCATAAACTCTCTGCCCGAAACCCGCTTTGCTTCCCTCTGCTTTTCCACAAGCTCAGAAAGAAGATCTCTTACCTTCTCGGCATCTTTAACCTTCAGAACATCAAACTCGGGTGTGGATTTATCTGCTGTACAGCAGTGGATTGTTCCCAGCTTGAAGATTCGCTGTCCTAAGGGGCGAAGCAGGGTAAGGTCCATTATTCGATAAAGACGGATTTCCTCCTCTTTCTTTGAAAGAAAGCCTGTTTCAATAAGAAGTCTCTCCTCTGTAAGCTTATACCTTGTAAAGCTCAAGGGTAAGCCAAACAAGGGTCTTTTCTTATCTGTCCATACATAAGCACTAAAATCTTTTTTTGCCATAATAACCCCTCCTCTGTCTCTTTACTATAGAATACCACATATATGTAATTTTGTCACTACATTTTTATTTGGAGATCAGAATCACAAATTCGCATCTTCCTGTTTTTTGCACTTTATTTTTGTATGGTAAAATTTTTGTAAAGGATTGACATTTTATCCATAATCTCTTCTACATAATTCAGCACGATTTTTACCTCTTATGCTTGATTTGTTCTATAATTTGTGGTATAGTTAGATTATGTATGAGTGTGGGTACAATATACTGCATATTGTACTTTTGTAAACAGTAACAATGCACAACGCTTAGGAGTTAGTTATGCAAATTCTATTTTCTATATTAAGTACACTGGCTACAATTATCTTTTCGTACCAGATATTTTATTTATTTGTAGGTCTTATCTGCAAACCCAAAGTGTTCACAAAATCCGAACAGCATCGTTATGCGGTACTTATTTCTGCAAGAAATGAAGAATCAGTTATCGCTCATCTTATCAACAGCATAAGAAGTCAGACATACCCCACAGAACTGGTAGATGTTTACGTTGTGGCGGATAACTGCACCGACAAAACTGCAGAAATCGCAAAAAACAGCGGAGCTATCGTTTACGAAAGATTCGACAAAAAGCATATAGGCAAAGGTTACGCACTTGACCATCTGCTTAAAAAAATCAAAGAAACAAAGGGCTATGATTTTTACGACGGCTTCTTCGTTTTTGATGCAGACAACATCCTTGAGCCCGACTATATCGAGCAGATGAACAAAGCTTTCTCCAGCGGATACGACATTGTTACAAGCTACAGAAACTCAAAAAACTACGACACCAACTGGATTACCGCAGGCTATGCGTTATGGTTTTTGCGCGAATCCCGCTATATGAATAACTCCAGACAAATCCTCAACACCAGCAGTATTGTTGCAGGCACAGGATTTATGTTCAGCAAAAAAGTCCTCAAAAACAGTGACGGCTGGATCTGGCACCTTCTCTCTGAGGATACCCAGTTCACAGCACATCACATCATCGAGGGCTACAAAGCAGGCTACTGCCACAAGGCTATGTTCTACGACGAACAGCCCGACAGCTTCTCGCTTTCTTGGAAACAGCGACTTCGCTGGGCAAGAGGCTCGCTGCAAATTTTCCGCTATTACGGCTGGCGACTCTTTAAGGGTATCTTCAAGAACAAACACAAAAACCGCTTTTCTCATGTAGACCAGTTCTTTATGACCATCCCTATGATATTTATGATGATGGCGGCAATCCTCGGTCTTATCTACTCTTTCATTATCGCAATTCCACAGGGCTCTGCCGCTATTATCGAGAGCTTGCTCGGTATGGCAGGTTTTGTTGGCGGTATGTATATGACCTTCTTCCTTATGGGAATTGTGTCTATCATCACCGAATGGAAGTACATCAACAGCACCAAATTCAAAAAGATTTTCTATCTTTTCACCTTCCCCTTGTTTATGATGACTTGGATTCCTATCGGTCTTGTGGCTGTATTCAAGAAGGTTGAGTGGTTCCCCATTCAGCATAATGTTATAAAGAATATTGATGAAATCAAAAACAAAAAATAAGCAGATTAAAAGCCTCCGATATACTCGGAGGCTTTGTTTATTTTAACCCGCTTTCAAATGTTTCGAAAATCAATTTTACAAGGTCGGGGTTTACATCACTGTATAAGCGGTGATTTACATTTTTGTAAAACTCTGATTTTTCTTCGTCTGTGAGCTTTTCGCCCTTGTTTTTCTCTAAGGCTTTAAGCTCGATTTCCACCTGACGAACATAGGCTTCAGCCTCAACAGAATGCCAGATACCTGTATGTGTGCCTTGATATCCCTTACCGTAGTAAAGCTTTATGTTGGGGTTTGTAAGCTCATCAAGATGAGCGGTAATAGACTGGCCGTCGGGAGTGATTGTCTTATCCTCCAGGCCCTGTGCGATAAGTATAGGAATATCGGTAGAATTGATACCTACAACGGCATTATACTTAGTATAATCGCCGAAAAGATAATTCTGATAAGCATCAAATATTGGCTTTGCAGTCTGGGCGGCATCGTCTACATACTCCTGACTTTTCTCGATCACCATAGTAGGTCCGTTCCACATAGGTGCTATGCATACACAAGCCTTAACCTCGCCGTGAAGGGCAAGCACGGAAGAGACAGCATATCCACCCCAACTGTGACCAATAAGAAGCTTGGGTATATTAGCAAAACGATAGTCATTACCAAGGAAGGTAAGTATATTATCAAGGTCAATAAGCTGCTGACACATACCCACTCCACCTTCACCGCCGGAGGAATAGTTGCCTGTTGCGTCATAAGAAAAGACAGCATATCCGCCCTTTACCATAGCCTCTATCAAAGGCAGGTAATCGTCAGCTCCTGCGTGGATACCGTGTACTACCACCACAAGCCCTTTGGGTCCCTTTACAGGATAATAATAAGCAGCAAGGTCTGTATCGCCTGATTTAACGGTCATAGTCTCTCGCGGGAGTGTACCCTCAAACCGCTCGTAGCAATACATACCGGGATACAGTGCATAGTCAGGTCTTTCGTATCGGGTAAAAATTGCATCATAAGCCAGTATTGCCGATGCTATGGTCATAGTGCTGACTCCGGCAATGGAAACCGACAAGAGAAAAGCAATCTTCTTTACACGATTATTTTTTAATGCGTTCTGAAAAATATTATTCAAATCCAAGACCTGCACCTCTTTTCCGCTGATGCGACAAATTACAGCTCTATATTTTCAAAAAATCTTATTTTCTCCGGTGTGGCTGTTGCCACCGAAAGAGAATAGTTTTTTTCTCCGATAGTTTTTACGAAGCTTTTGTATCCTCCGTCAGCTGTATCAATCAACTCGGGAATGAAACTTCCGTTTTTGGAAGCCTTGAATATAGCTTCCTTTGCAGTCCACAGTTTAAAGAAGTAGTCCTGCTTTTCTTCCGAAGGTAAGCTTTCAAAGACCTCATACTCCGAAGCAGTCATAATTCGCTTCGATACACCCTCGCGGGCTTTGGAATCTATCTGCTCGATATCAACACCAACGGACGCACGGGAGATTGCAACCGCCAGAGCATCCTTGCTGTGAGAGAGAGAAAAATCTATCTTATCGGTAACATATCTGCCATGGTCGGTCTTTGTGATGTTAAGATCCTTAATCTTAATTCCGAGGCTTCGCTCCAAGCCGTACTCAAGAAGCTTCCAGACATAATATTTCTCTCGCTTTACGCTGATGTTGGAAATACCCTCCAGCTCCTTCTGACGAAGCTTGCAGGAAAGAGGCTCTTTAATCTCGCCTTTAGGAAGCTTTGCCAGATACACATCCACAATGGGCATATTGCGAAACATCTCTCTCACATCGTCTGCCTGATGGCAGATATGCTCACCCGAGATACACTCGTTTGCAAAATGCTCGCAGTTATTGTAGATGATGTTGTAGCCTCTTGTGCCCAGTTTTGAGCGGGCATAGGATACTACCTCGTCAGGTGAGCGGTGCTTTTTTCGCTCTCTTCTGTCAAACTCGCAGACCTCAAGAAATCCGCCCGCAAGGAAAGCATAAATATCAGAGGAAAGCACCTCTACGTCGCTGTCACAGAGTGTAACTCTTTGTGAGGGAGCAAGTCCAAACTGGATAACCTCATCGTCAGATACATATATTCCAAAATGATAGATACTGCCCGACTCCACACGAATCATATCGCCGCGAGAGGGCTCCTTCATTACCCATTTCATGCTTCCAGCTTCTTTTCTATATAATCAACAACATCGCCGATTGTTTTAAAATCAGCAAAACCAACATCGTCAAAACGAATGTTAAAAAACTCCTCAATAGCAATAACGATGTAGAGAACACCTACGGAGGAAAGCCCTAAATCATTAACAAGATTTGCATCCTCAGAAAGAGTGTTCACATCAATTTCAGATGAGGGCATAGCCATCTGAAGTACATCCTTAAGCTTTACGATAATATCACTTCTTGACATTGCCATTTAAATTCCTCGCAATCTTCATCGCAGGAGTACGGATAAAGTCCGTATCGCGAATGATAAGTTTATTGATTTTTTCAAAGGAGGGCAGCGTTTCGTTAATCTTATCCACCTCAGCCTTAATATGAGCATAAATATCCTCGATGCCGAGAGCTTTTATCTTTGTCATTCTTGGAAGAACCTCAAGAACAAGAATCTGTCTGCCGCCTTCTTCCATATCGAAAACAAGACAATCCTGAATGGTATCGATAGCACAGAATTTAACCTCAAGCTCTGCAGGAGAAACGTTCTCGCCTGTAGAGAGCACTATAATTTCCTTGAGTCTGCCTGTTATGTAAAGGAAGCCTTCTTCGTCGATTCTTACAAGGTCGCCTGTCTTGAAGTAGCCGTCCTCGTAAGCTATCTCGTTATCCTCTGCTGTAACGTAGCCGTCCATCATATTGATGCCCTTGAGCCAAAGCTCACCGTCAACAATCTTATAATCCATACCGTCATAGATAAGACCTACGGACTCGGGCTTTTTCAGTGCTTCGGGGTTACCGCTTACAAGGTTTGCCGACTCTGTAAGACCATAACCGGGAAGAAGTGTAACTCCCAGCTTGTCGTACTCTGTTACAAGATATGGCGCAACAGGAGCCGCACCGCAGATAATGGTTTTAAGGTCAGGTCCCCACATATTTCTTCCAAACTGTGCTGAAAGGTTCAGTGCCATTTCTGCAAGTGCAGGAACAAGCACCATAATAGTGGGTTTGAAAACAGCAACATCACGGAACATATCCTTATTGTTGCGGCAAATATACAGAGCACTGCCTGTATAGAGTGATGTCATCAGGTTACGGATAAGACCGAAAACGTGAGTAAGAGGAAGCACCAGAAGATAACGTTGCTCAAAAATCTCTTTTATACCGTAGCATCCGTTCATTGTACCTGCAATAATTGCCTTGTGACTAAGCTTTGCACCCTTGCTCTTGCCTGTAGTGCCGCCTGTAAACAGGATAGCCGCAGGAGTCTCGGAAGGAACAGGAATTGCAGGAGTCTTTTCATCAGATGTCTTGGAGGACTCAACAAGTGCAACTGCAGGATTCTTCTCTCTGAGTACCGCAACCTTCTCTGAGAATACCTCATCATACACAACTGCCTTCATACCGAACTTGGAAGCAATGCCGAAAACTGTCATAGCATCCAGGTGTCCGGGCATAAGCACCGCAGGAACACCAAAGGTCACAGCGGCAAGGTATGCCTTAACAAAACCGTAGGAGTTGGGACAGAGAATACCGATAAGCGAACCGGGAGTTGCACCGTTTTCTTTCAGTACTGTTCTGAATGCGGCAACATCCTCGTTAAGCTTTTGGTAGGTATAGCTTTCGCCGTCAACAATCGCAACATTGTCTGCATACTCCGACACACAATGCTCCCACATGGCTGTGATATTGGGGAAGTCTATAATTTTTGAAAAGGTAACTTCATCTGTATATTTCTTGAATTTCTCGTTCATATTTTATCCACCCTTTTATAATTTATGTTTAATCAGATGATTTTTTAGTATCTGTGACTCATAGTATTCCTTGAGTTCTTCTTCTTTTTCTCGCAGAAGATCGGTTACTTTATTCATTTCCTCCATTGTGGGCATCTTGCCCATAATGCTTGCGATATCCAAGGGCTGACCCATCACTATATGCTGACGCTTATACCATTTATCGTTCTTGACTATAAACATAGGCAGTATGGGAGCTGAAGCTCTGTGAGCCATAAGCACCGCACCGGACTTAAACGCAAGCAGAGGCTCGCTGTCTGCCTCTCTGTTAACTCTTCCCTCGGGGAAAATCACAACTACCTTACCCTGCTCAAGCCTTCCCACAACCTCATGAAAAGAGCTTAAACTGAAGTTCTCTTTATCTACAATGATACAGTGTGCTATCTTAAAAAACATTCTTCTTAACGGGGTAGCACAAAGATCCTTTGTAGCCACGCTGTACATGCGGCGAAAGGGAAATGCCAGATGAACTACTATGGGGTCAACAAAGGTAGGATGATTTGAGATAACCATAAACCCACCTTTTTTACTTGGTCTACCAAAGGGATAGTGTATTTTGGGACGCATCCATATAAGAGCTGCAGGTGCTCCTGTGATTTTTACAAAGTCATAGCAGAAATTATGAAAAAGAGGGGTTTTCTTACTTTTCTTTACATTCTTCTTCGAGTTTTTTTCCGAGTTCAATAATCTTACTCCTTACATAAAGAGTTATATTTTTAATATTCTCCTTCTCACAGAGAGTGCTGTCATACAAAGCCGCAGCATCAATAGGTTTGCCGATAACAATTCTTTCTCTGTTTTTTCCGAAAATCTGAGCATTGCTGTAAACAGGAATTATCGGGGCTCCTGATTCAAGTGCAAGATAAACGAAGCTGGGTTTAAATTCCAGGGGTGTAGGTTCACCTTTCCTTGGCAGTCTTGCCTCGGGATAAATCTCAACCACGCCGCCACACTTCAGAATCTTCTTCATCTTCTCAAGGAAGCTGAAATCATAGCTTTCACGCTCAACTCGGATACAACCTACCAGCTTGAGAAAAAGCTTCATAAAAATATTTTTATCGTAGGTTATTTCTGCCACAGCACAACGCAGAGTTCTGGTGGGAAAAGCAAAAAGCAAAACCGCAAAGTCAAACAAATGGTTATGATTGGAAACTACTATTGCTTTAGAGCGGATATGCCGTCCCTGCACAGCTTTATCTTCGTAATGAACCTTCATACGAAAAATAAGCTTCTGAGGAATGTATCCTGTAATCTTCACAAACCAATTAAAAATGGTATATATCATCGTTTATTTTTCCTCTTGTTCAAATATCCTGTTCATTCCCCGCTGTAGTATAGCAAGGGAAATAACATTTGTGAAAAGAACAGGGAAAATCAATGCAGGAAGAACTAATGCAACTGTTGAAATCTTAACATCTGCTCCCTTTTCCTTTGCTAGTTCAAGAATAGTTTTTCTCATTTTAAGCAAATATACTATTTGTACAAACGGAACAAGACAGGACAAAAGGAAAGCGGGAAGCCATTTAAAAGCCTTCTTCATATTCTTTATTGACTTCATAAGGAGTCCGCTCCAGATAAAGCCGAAGATAAAGCCCGAGAGCACAGAAAGACCAATCTGAACGAAAATAATCTCAGAACGTTCCTTCTTCACCTCGTCCTCTTCAATCATACTGATGTCAAGGGTGGGATCCATTGCTTTAAATTCTTCTGCAAGGATTCGAGGTGTAAAGTTCTTGGGTAGCTTTTTGGCAATAAAGAACCCTGAAAGGCAAGTTATCATAACAATAAAGGGAACAAGCAGATTACCAAAGTTAAAAACAGAAGAAGCGACCTCTGCTTCACTGCCTGCATTTCCGAAGAAATGTCGATAAGCAACCTCGGATGCAGACAGAGAGCCTTCTGCCTCTGCCCATACAAAACCCTTGCCCTTGGCAATAAAGATGTTCTTGATGTATTCATACACAAGGTTGCCGGAAACAGCACCCACAATAGAGGTTGTAACAGCATTTCCTGCAAAATACATAGCAGAGTGATTTCTGCCTGTGAGTCTTTCTTCCACGCTGGAAATCTGTGAGGGTGCGAGATAAGGCATCATAAAGAAAGCACCGATTGACCAGCTTCCGCAAAGTCCGCCGATAATACCGATTACCATTTTTGCTGTCATATTTCCGTCGCCCAACACATAGCGGGATGCAAAGAAGAAAGACATAATGGATATAGCAAAGGCAAGAAGACAGCTCTGATATGTGGCACGGATACCGTGTCTTGCTTTTGATTTATTGAAAAGATAAAGCATTACGGGAACAGGACCAAAGGCGCAGGTGTTGAGCATTGCCATCTGAAAACCGTTCATTCCCATACCGCCGATAATCAGACCGTTCATAGAGGACAAAAACATCTGCAGACCAAAGAAGGTACAGCAGTTAACATAAATCCAACGGCGGAAAACCCGATTCTTAAAGGTAAGAACAAGGCTTTCTTTCATTGTTACCTTTTCTTCCTTTAAGCCCTTGTTTTCTGGATAACCGTATTTTTCGCCCTCTTTGATAAGGAAAAGGGGAATAATCATTGTAAACATAAGGGGAATACAAAGGAAAACAAGCTTATCAATATGCAACTGTGCACCCGAAAGAATAACAGGCACAAGAGCATAAACAAGGCAGTAAGAGATTGTATCAAAGAATGCTTTATAGCCTGAAACTCTGAGTCTCTGTGGCTCGTCAATACACACAGCCGAGAAAGAACCATAAAAAGCAATAAGGCACATTGTATATGCCGCAAAGAAAATTATGCTGAATGCCGCAGTCCAGATAGTATTAAGAAGCTTACCGTCAGCTCCGCCTACGGGAATCCAGCAAAGCACGTAGCTTATTAGCATAGGCACAAAACAAACAGCAATTGCAGGACGGCGTCTGCCCCATCTTGTTGAAAGAGTATCTGTTATATGGGCAAAGGGAATATCAATAAGCCCGTCAAATATTTTACCCAAAGCAAAAAGTATAGGAAAAAGTGCAGGTAAAATATAGCAAACTCCGGGCATTATTGCCTGAAACTGCTCTCCCATTTCAAGAGAAGAAGGATTGAGTGCATCTGAATAATATGAGCCCATCATTATCATCAGAAGATTTGGACCAAATCCCGAAAATGCAAACAAAAACTCTTTCCACTTTTTGTTTAGCGAATGTACCATATTAAAATTCCACCCTTTCAATACGATGTATCTAGTTTACATATTTTTATTCTGCAGATACTCTGCAAATTCACTTACCGTCGCAAGCTTTAGTGTGTCGTTATTCACCACATTAACACCCATTCTTTCTCTGATTGTACCGAGTAAGGAATAATAATCTATGCTTGTACCATCAAGGTCACGGAAGAAATGACTGTTCTTTCCGATTTGTGAGGGGTCTTTCGAAAGCACCTGTGCAAAGCACTCCTGTAAATCCTTCTCAAGCCCTTCAAGCAGTTCTTCGGTGCGTTCCTCAAGATTTGCAGGGTCGAACACTTTAATCTGACCGGAGTTTATTCTTGAAACTATCTTTTTGCGTGCAAGCTTAATTTCATCATTTTTAAGTAAAGATTCATTGGTAAAATAAATACGAGTTATTACTCTATCGAGCTTTGCCTCGGCAATAGCCTTTGAAAGTGCATCGTGTAAAGAACTGAGTCGGTTCTTTACATAGCAACCGGGTATGGATGCAACTACCGCAACCTTTTTATCTTTGTCAGCAAAGATACAAAGCTTGTCAATACCCTCAACTCGTAAAGCCGCTTCTGCAATGCAAGGATTTAAGTTTTCTCCGTCTTCGCAGATGATAAGGTCATCGGCTCTGCCCTGAGCATAGTATCTGCCGTTTTCACATCCAATTCTGTCACCTGTGGAGAACCATTCTTCATCGGGTATAACGGTCTCTTTGCCGTCACAAAGAATACGGGATGCTCGGGTTTTGCCCCTGACAAGCAGAGTACCCTTTTCGTCAAGGGAATATTCTGTATTTCCAAAGGGTGCACCGATTGATGCGGTGTTAAGTATTTTTTTGCTTCTTGCCTTTTCTACTGAGGTAATTCCTATTTCGGTCATACCGTAGCCGTTTGCAAGATGATATCCGATTCCGTTAAAAAAGCTGAGAGTGGCACCGCTTATTTCACTGCCGCCGCTAATCATAAATTTAATACTGTCGCCAAACAGCCCTTCTCGCACCTCAGAAAGCAGATACTTTGCAATCAAATCTCCCGCTCCACCAAGGGAATTAACAATGCCTGTTACCTTCTTAAATTTATTATAAGTCTTGTCGCCTCTGGCTTTTATCTTAGAAAGTGCCGCCTTTGCAACAGCCTCCCAAACCATTGGCACAGCAAAAATATGAGTAACCTTATGTTTCTTTACGGTACGCTGAATAGTAGAGGGATTTAAATCCCGAGGAAAAACAAAGGTACGGGAGAAAAACCCGAACCACAGATAAACTGCAATAAAGCCGAAAACGTGACAAAGAGGCAGAAGCATAAGCTGTTTAAGCTCACCCTCGTAATGATTTCTTATATCGGGACAGGTTGATACAATGTTGGCACTGTCACAAACCTGATAGTAAAAATTCTCGCCTGTATAAGCACACAGCTTAATGTGCTCCGATGTACCTGAAGACATAAAGAGCACTTCTTTACCGAAGGGTACGGATATAAACTCTTCCTTTGAGGGAATAAGTGCATCCTCTTTCATTACGGTTTTTACCGCAAAGCTCTTGCCGTCAGAGATAACTCCCTTTACAGAATATTCCAAAAGAATGGAATTAAGTACCTCGTCGGAAAGTCTTGTATTCATTAAAAGCGGACGGTAGCCTGCTCCAAGGATTGCCCAGAAAAGTGCAATCCACTCGGGACAGTTGGCCATATAAAGTCCAATCATCTCACCCTTGGGCAAATCAGAAAAAGCATTTGCCACCGTCGGCATAATATCAAGAATCTGCTTTTTGAAATCACCGTAGGTAACCTTGTTTATTCTGTAACCATCGGTAGTTTCCACCATTGTGTTATCGCTCTCGTCAAACATAAACTCAAAAAGAGTTTCAAAGGTCTTTTCCTTTTTTGAATAAAGCGATAGCTTATAGCGTACATATTCATCGATATTGGCAAAGCCGTGAATATTTTGAAGCCTCATATTAAAAATCCTTTGTTGAAATTTGTATATTTTTAATTCTAAAAAACACAATTTGTCAATTTAATATTGTATCATACACACGCTTACTTTTCAATAGAATAAAGGCAAAAATTAAAGGAAATTTTATCTTGATAAAATGTCTTCTTTTTTCAATACAAAGAAAAAAGAAGACAACCTTTCGGCTGTCTTCCTTAAATAAACATTATGCTTTTGTTTCGATTCCTGCATCAAACACTGGCATAAGCATAAGCTTGAAAAGATTTGCCTTATGCTTTCTGTCAATAATCTCTTTTTTGCCCTTATCCTCAATAACACCTGTGCGGATATATTTATCAAGCTCCGCATAGGTAAAGCCTAAGTTTTCTTCGTCACTTTTACCGCAAAGCCCATCAATGGGAGTTTTATCTACCAGTGCAGAAGGAAGTCCCAGCACTCGACCAATCTCCTTAACCTCGGTAACGGTAAGGTTTGACATTGGGCTGAAATCGCCCACAGAGTCACCATAACGGGTGGAATATCCCACCCAATCTTCAGAAAGGTTGCAGGTATTGCAAACTCTGCCGTTCACACTCTGAGATACCGCATAAAGAGTAGACATTCTGATTCGGGGAGGAAGATTCTGCAATGACTGAGCAGTAAGCTCTAAGTCTGCAGGAAGATTTTTAAGGAGTTCATCTACCGCCTCCTTAATATTCACCACATAGTGCTTTATGCCCAAGTGATTCACAAGCATATACGCCATATCAATATCGTGCTGCTCGCCCTGAGGCATCAGAACACCGATTACTCTCTCCTTGCCGAGAGCCTCAGCACATAAAGCCGCCGCAACAGAGCTATCCTTGCCGCCGGAGATCCCCACAACCGCATTACAGCCCTTGCCGTTTTGCTCAAAAAAATCTCTTATCCACTCAACACACAGGTCTTTTACCTTTTTTGCATCAAACATTTTATTAACCTCTTTTTATTGATTTTAAATCACATCAATCTGACACATCTTCATAGTTTCAAGTGCAGCCTGATGGCTCTCGGGAGTTACACCTGCACAGCATCGGCTCAGGACAGAAACATTTGCTTCGGGAAAAGTTGCCTTGATAATAAGTGCATTGGAAACCACGCAAATATCTGTGCAAAGTCCCACAAGCTCTACATCTTCCAGGTTCTCCTCTGACCAGCCCATATAACCGAAGGTAGGTTTATCGATAATCTTTGAGCCTTCTGCATAGAGTCCCTCTGCAATCTCCCAACCCTTTGTCCCCTTGATACAATGGGGTACGGGAAGCTTTTTGCCCTCGGGAGTCTCAAGATAATTCTCCGGGTGAGTATCGCGGGTATAAATAATCTCGTTGCCGTTTTTCTTGTATTCTTCAATCTTCTCACGCACAAAGGGGACTATCGCCACCGCTTCTTTTGTACCCAGTGCCATATCAATAAAGTCATTCTGCATATCGATAACTATAAGTGTCTTCTTCATCTAAAAAACTCCTAACCTAAGTTCTCTTTTATTTTACTCCATTTTAAAAAATAAAACAAGCAGAACTTAAAATCCCACGCAAAAAGCTCCACAGTAAAGTTACTGCGGAGCTTTAATCATTCTATTTTATTTGAGGTAAAATTATTCTGTCTTTGTAAGCACAGAACCTGTGTAGGGATGAACCTCGCCGTCAACATTCTCAAGGAGAGTGATTGTTGTGCCATCGAAGTTATACTTGAACTTACTGCTTATGCCAAGGTCTTCTTCTGTGCCCACATCGATAAGGAGATAATCTTCAGTAATTGCGTACTCGCCACTCTGCTCATCAAATTGTCCGAACAGTTCTTCAACATTTATGCGTGTCTTAATTTGCTCTGACATTACGTCATAGTAATCATCCATAGTTAAACCCTGCTGTGCAAGAGCTTCTTCGAAGTCTTCCATAGAAATCTCCATACCCTGAAGTGCAAGCATATCTTCCAAACCACCGTTCTTCAGGTAATTAACAATATTATCACTCAAATCAGTAACCATTGTTTCCATTTTTTCTTCACTTATGGTAATAACATATTCCCCTGCAGTCTTGAACTCTACATCAAGGTTAAATTCAATGCCCTCAAACATAGGCTCAAGAATATCAAAAGAAGCCTCCAATATCTGCTTCTCATCTTCACCTAAAACTGCCTCTGTGTCCATTGCAAAAGTAACCAGATCAATCATATTTACAGCCATATTCCATTTACCGAAAAGCACATCTTCTGTAAGAGTGTTTACTGTGGGAGCTTCGGTTGTTACGGGAATAGTAACATCAACTGCATTGTCACCCTGAGTAATTGCAACATCTGATGTTGTGTTTGTATTGTTCTCGCCCTTGTCGCCACAAGCTGCGAGTACACTTACTGCCATAAGCACAACGAGGATTAAAGTCAATAATTTTTTCATAATAAATTCCTCCAAGTTTTATCATCCGAAGATGTGTAAGTTCAAACACTCCAAATTAAAATCACGAGTGCCGTGTACCTATATTTTTATTTTATCACACCACAACACAAAGTGCAACATAACGTCACAGATACATATCGATACTATATGACGTTTCGTCATATTTGTCAATCGTCAATATGACATAATGTCATTAGGTGATAGTATGAAAAATCGATTAAAAGAACTTCGCAAAAACAAAAAACTCACTCAGGTTTCCCTGCAAATGCACACCGGCATAGAGCAAACTTTACTCTCAAAATTTGAAAACGAAGAACGCATACCTCCGACAGAAACCCTTCTGAGATTAGCCGAGTTTTACAATGTAAGCATCGACTACATTCTCTGCCGCACCGATAACCCGAAAATCAATAAATAACCCCATAAACAAAAGCGTTGCATAAGTGAGTTCACACTCCAAATGCAACGCTTTTTACTTTCCTTTCAATTCAGATACTCATCACTTTTGGTAAAACATATCATATTCAACAACATACATATAATTGTCTTCCATATTGTAGAACACGTTTATATAGTGATACTTTCCGTTTTTTTCCGGCAATTTATTGAATTCGGATGTATATGTATTATAAATCAATGCATAGTCATAGAAGTTCTCATAAGCAGCATACGACGAAGCTATACCAATCAACTTGTTTGGAACATAGGGTAACCATTTACCATCAGTTGCCATTTGTTTTTCGAATTCTTTTACTTCAGATTCATCAAAATATATTTCGCTGTTATAACAAGCAAAAGGCTCTTCTCCTTCGGAAAAATCTTGTGTTTTTATTCCTCTATGCTCGGGTATATCAATTCCTGTGGCTTGTTCTACTTTAATAATCGGTGTGTCGCTATTGCCATACGAATCGGGAACGATATACGATAAAGAGCCAAAAAGGCAAAGCAATACTGTCATAATTAATCCGACAATGATATTCTTTAAATACAATCCTTTGTTATACCCCTTGGCTTTAAGCACAAATCCGAATACAGCAGAAGAAATCGGAAGAATGGCAAACAAAAATAATACCCAAAAATTTTTGTAAAGCGACTCATCTGCATTCGATACCACCATGGCTACAGGCATCGCCAACCATAGTGACGAAGCCGCAAAAACAAGCAGCAGAATAGAAGTTGCCTTCAGCTTCGCAGATGCTTTTTTCTCTGCCTTCTTTACAGGCGTTTTATGTTCAAACGTAAAAATTGCAGAATCTTCCTTTAAATCACTTTTTCTTATAATATATATCTGCCCGCTGATCTTTAAGAAAAACCAATTCCCCTTTGGCTCTAATTTTTCAATATCTGTATAATAACATTTTGCTTCACGGATTTTTTCATTGTTACGATGTAAAGTAATACACAAATAGTCTTCAAAAAGCTTATATTCATAAGTTGTCTCGAAAATTTGTGCAAAGCTCTTTTTCCACTGTTTATTATAAATGCCTCTTCCCTTTGTGTAAGTAATAAGACTTAAAACAATCATACCCACAGCAAATCCTGTAATACCATTATGGATAGGAGAAATAATAAAGAATATAAGCAAGACAGCCCAGATGATTATAGAAATGATAGGCTTTTTAAATATACCTTTTTTCTGCATACTATGTATTTCATTTAATTCATCTTTAGTAAAATTAAACTCATATACTTCTAAAGGGACATCGTCATTCTTTTTATCATCATTCCCAAAGCCCAGAAGCTCATCAACAGATACATTAAAAATTTCTTTAAGGCGTATTAAGTTATCGATTGTAGGAACCGTCTGGTTTTTTTCCCAAAGGCTTATAGTTTGTCTGCTGACAAGCATCTTTTGACCTAATTCTTCTTGGGAAAAACCAAGTTGTTTTCTATACATTTGTATTCTTTCTCCGACAGTCATCAAATCCGCCTCCTTTGGCTTGATTTTATTATAGCAGAAAGCTCTGCAAAACGGAAGAACATCTTACTTGATTTTGTCAAGTACAACTTGCATCAGCATTTTTACTCGGGTTTTCTGCAAAATCCGACAACAGAGCAAATTTGTTTTCCATCATAACCACTGTGCCTCACCGCCTCGCTTCATCTATCTGCCACCGACAGCACGTCGGAACCTGTCCCTTCGAAAGCACGAAGCTCGTTTTTAAAATTTCAATATAAATAAAGTCAGCCCCGACATTTTTCTGTCGGGGCTTTCTTTTATATTAAGAAACTATTGTGTCTTAATAAGCTCTCAAAGCTTAGCTCAATCAGGGAGCAGGCTTTGTGATGATGGCAAGATCAGAGTAGATTGTTACATCCTCACCTGTTACTGCATCTGTGTAAACTACAAAGAGGCAAGCAACATAGGTGT
>SVQA01000016.1 GCA_015065545.1 Oscillospiraceae bacterium | reverse complement strand
TTTGGTTGGTTTGAAGTCTATTTTTTAGTGTTGCACTTGTTATTATAATCTACCCTCCCTTGTGTAAAGGGAGCTGGATTTCGGCTTTTGCCGAAAGACTGAGGGATTGTAAATTCGGGTGATTCATGAATCACCCCTACAATTAAAATGGCTCCCTCACAGTATGAGGGAGATGTCTGCTTGCAGACAGAGGGAGACAGGCTCCGTTGGAGCTGTCAGCCAACGGCTGACTGAGGGAGTAATAACTCCATCTCTAACCAAGAAACTACAAAACCGGCAAGCTCATCAAACCCAAGGGCATTTATTAAATAGCCCCCAATCAAAATTTTGCAAAATTTTCTTATAATATAAAATTTACTCCCACACATAATAATCTTGCGGCGAAAAAAAGTAGCCGCCAATAACTAAAAGAATTATTAAAAAATTACACGAAAAGGAGTAAGAAAAATGTCTAAGAACAGCATCGTAGTTCCCGAGGCAAAGGACGCACTCGAGCGCTTCAAGATGGAAGCAGCAGCCGAAGTAGGCGTTAACCTCAAGCAGGGCTACAACGGCGACCTCACATCCCGTCAGGCAGGCTCTGTCGGCGGCCAGATGGTCAAGAAGATGATTGAGTCCTACGAGAGAGGTCTTAAATAAGCTGATTTTTCAGATATAGACCAAACGGAGACACCTGCATTCACAAGGTGTCTCCGTTGTTTCTTTTTACATATTTTATTATGTCTGCATCTGCAGTAAAACAGCGGATGCAATCCCTTTAGTAAAGCATAGCTTATTTATTCGGATATTTGCCGATGTTACTGTCGGGAAGTAAAGATGCAATCCATTTCTGGATAGCAGTAGCGTCCTTGACGTTGATTGAACCATTCTCATCAGCATCCGCAACAGATTCATAGAACACAGGAATGGTCATTCCTGCTATAAACTTCTGAATAGCCGTTGCATCCTTAATATTTACAACACCGTTGCCGTCTACGTCGCCACACATATAGAAGCCATCTGAACCGACCGACTTAATTTCAAACTCAAGAGTTTTTGTGCCTGCGTACTTGTCCTTAAATATTACCTCTATGCTGTAAGTACCCACTTCTATCATTTCAGAGGAATATTTAACATCATACTGACTTGAGGGTATTACCGTGCCATCAATATCATACACAAGAACCTCGGGCTTCTGAGGTTTTTTGTTATAAACGGCGGTTGTGTAAGAAAGCGAAACACTATCTATTCTTGGAACAAACTCTTTGCCCATAACTTTCTGGCAGTATTTACAGAAAGTGGTTTTAACACCATCATCTTCAAGTGTTGCTTCAAGATAGCTGGAGGTCTCTACGTGACCCGAGGCGCATTCGCCTACAGCCAGAGTATAGTAACCGTCCTTGCCATACACCTTGATGTAATAATCCCCTGCCTCCAGAAGTATTGTTTTTTCAGCTGATTCTGTACAATAAGATTCGAGCAATTTCTTATCTATAGCAGAATAGACGTAAAACTGCTTGTAGTTTCCTGTTTCGTTTGTAAACACAAAGCGGAGGTTTTTGTCGCGATTTACAGAGAATTTGAACCAGTCTACATCATTATCTGATGTAAGCTCGCAAGTAAGTTGCTCGTTAAGACCGATTTCATATGCCTTGTCTTTGGTATCGCCTTGGGGGTCAGCCTTTGTTGTTAAGGTGACTTTATAGTTACCTACACCTATACTGGTGCTGTTTATCTTAAAGAAATACTCTGTATTGGGTGGCAGTTTTATGTTGGCGGAAAAGTTGGATTTGTAGGCACTGTTCTTTTTAAGCTGATTACCGTCAGCATCATAGATATAGATGAAACAATCATCAGTTATACCTAAATTTTCTACATTGACATAATAATATGCATCGTAATCTGCGGTAGTAAATTTGTAAAAATCGTTATCGCCATGACCTGAAATGCTTTCACTTACAGTTTCGTCTATATTGATTTTTTTTGCTTCTTTAAGAGTGTTGGGATAAAAATCCTTTTCTGTGGTAACTGTTACTTTATAGTTACCCACACCCCAACTGGTACTGCATATCTTAAAGAAATATTCTGTATTTGGTGGCAGTTTTATATTGGCGGAAAAGTTGGATTTGTAAGCACTGTTCTTTTTAAGCTCATTCTCTTCAGTATCATAGATATAGATGAAACAATCATCAGTTATACCTAAATTTTCTACATTAACATAATAGTATGCATCGTAATCTGCAGTAGTAAACTTGTAAAAATCCGCATCGCCATGACCTGAAATGCTTTCACTTACAGTTTCGTCTATATTGATTTTTTTTGCTTCTTTAAGAGTGTTGGGATAAAAATCCTTTTCTGTGGTAACTGTTACTTTATAGTTACCCACACCCCAACTGGTACTGCATATCTTAAAGAAATATTCTGTATTTGGTGGCAGTTTTATATTGGCGGAAAAGTTGGATTTGTAAGCACTGTTCTTTTTAAGCTCATTCTCTTCAGTATCATAGATATAGATGAAACAATCATCAGTTATACCTAAATTTTCTACATTAACATAATAGTATGCATCGTAATCTGCAGTAGTAAACTTGTAAAAATCCGCATCACCATGACCTGAAATACTTTCACTTACTGTTTCGTCCAGTTTGATTTCTCCTGCGTTGCTTTGTTCGTTTGCAAATTTATCGGGTACATCTGTAATGGTAAAGCTGTAGTTGCCTACACCCGAGCTTGTACTGTTTATCTTAAAGAAATACTCTGTATTTGGTGACAGCTTTATGTTGGTGGAAAAGTCAGATTTGTAAGCACTGTTCTTTTTAAGTTGAGTACTATCATCATCATAGATATAGATGTAGCAATCATTGTTTATGCTTAAATTATCTATATTAAAATAATAGTAAGCCTCGTAATTCTTTGTAGTGAACTTGAAGAAGTCCACATCGCCCTTGCCGTCGATTGCAGTTGTTACCTTGGTATCGGGCTGTACTTCGTAGGCGGTATCCTTTTTGTCGCCAACAGCATCAAGAGTCTGGGTAATATCAAGCTGATAGCCGCCTATACCTGAATTAAGAAGAACACACATATAATATCTGGTATTGGGCTTAAGCTTCAGTTGCTTACTTGCTGTGCGTGAAGAACTTGCGGATATATCAATTTTGGTATCTCTTAAAGGAATTTCGCCTGCACCCTCAACATATTCGTAAAGTTCCAAATACATTGTACTGGAACCGCTTATATTTTCCAGACTAAAATCGTAGAAGGAATCTGTATCGTCTGTATCAAAGTAAAACCAGTCTTTATCTCCTGAAGCATCTATTGAAGAAATAAGCTGTCCTACCGACAAGGTTTCGGTTGCGTTGTTCCAGGTGTCACCACCAATATCGGCATAGGAATTTACTTTCATCCGATAATAGCCGATGAGGTTGCTTGTGACCTTTATGTAATATGTAGAGTCTTTAGTAAACTTTAAAGAAACGTTACCCTGGTAACCGCATCTGACACTGAATTCTGACAGAATCAAGTCATATTGGTCGGTAATCTGAATGTTGATTTTTCCGAAGAAGTGATTAATGAGATTATCGGCTATACTGATACCGGTTCTTAATTCTACGCTTTGATTCAAAAAGGTGAATTTGTAGTACTTGGTATCGGTTGCGGTGATTTGGTAACGATCCTGGGTGTCTGTGCGGTCAAATTGTTTTTGAATGACATCATTGTCAAATACCTCTTCACAACCACTCAAAGCAGCTTGAGAATCGATTGATGAACAAGGGATTGCTATGGTGAACATCATCACAAAAGCAAGTAACAAAGAGATGTACTTTTTCACAAAAATTCCTCCTAATACTAAATATTTTTATATAATATATAATACATAACAAAAAAGCAAAAGTCAATTATTTATAGGTAATTGCAAAAAACCGCCGTACAAAAAATCTGCACGGCGGTATATCGTCTAATGAAAATAATTCACACAAAATCAATAGCCCATGGTTGCATCCAGGGAATCGTCATTCTCAATCCATTCTTCAACATAAAGAGCTGTAAACTTGGTTTTTGTATTACGGATAACAACTCTTGTGATACCTGCGTTTATTATCATTCTTTTGCAAAGAGCACAGGCGCTGGCATTCTCAACATAAGCTCCTGTGTTTGCATCCTTGCCCACAAGGTAAAGAGTAGCACCGATCATTCTGTCGCGGGAAGCATGGATAATGGCATTCTGCTCTGCGTGAACGCTTCTGCAAAGCTCGTATCTCTCGCCTCTGGGAACATTGAATTTCTCTCTTACGCAGTGGCCTAAATCAATGCAGTTCTTTCTGCCTCTGGGAGCACCAACGTAGCCTGTGGAAACAATCTGGTCGTTGTTTACGATGATAGCACCGAAGTTACGACGCAAGCAGGTACCTCTCTCCAAGACAGTTTCTGCAATATCAAGATAATAATTTTCCTTGTCAATACGAACCATAATAAAACCTCCCTTAAGGATTTTTAATCATATTTACACTTTAATAATGATATATTTGATAATGGATGTCAAGAGGAATTTTCTGAAACCCCGAAGCATTCCAAAGCTATCAGTTTTTTACACCCAGCTTTTTGAGGCAATCCTCGCAAACGAACTTCTCTTTATACTGAGTCAGATTTTCTTCATTCTGACAAAAAACGCAGGATGCACCGTATCTGCGCATAACAATCTGATTATCCTCGGTAAAAAGCTCAAGGCAGGTGTCTGCCTCCAGCTCCATACTGCGACGTATACGAACAGGAATAACAATACGACCCAAGTTGTCAACTCTTACAAGATAGCCTGCAGCTTTCATAAATTCCAACTCCCTTTTGTGATGTATTTCGCGGTGTGTTATGTAAATACTTCTCAATGTATTTTATTACGACACTATTCTACCAAATTGTGCCATATTTGTCAATAACCTTCCTGCCTCCTTCCTTGAGGGAGGTGGCATCGCCACAGGCGATGACGGTGGGAGTATTATAAATCCCAAAACCACAACTATTCATTATTCACTTTTCACTATTCACTCAAAACGGCTCCCTTGTGTAAAGGGAGCTGGATTTCGGCTTTTGCCGAAAGACTGAGGGATTGTAAATTCGGGTGATTCGTGAATCACCCCTACAATTAAAATGGCTCCCTCCCCGAGGGAAGACTCCCTCACAGTGTGAGGGAGATGTCTGCTTGCAGACAGAGGGAGACAGGCTCCGTTGGAGCTGTCGAGCACAGCGAGACTGAGGGAGTACCATCCGCCCGTAAACCTTTCCTCTACCCGTAACCTTTCAAAAAAATTATCACTTCAAATCCCTCGGAGGCTCTTATGATGAACTACATCTGGGCAATTCTTATCTTCATAAGCTTTGTCTTTGCAATTCTCACAAACAACATCTCTGCTCTTTCAAACGCAGTACTGGAGGGTGCAAACGAAGCATGCGAATTGCTTTTGTCCATAATCGGAGTTATGTGCTTCTGGTCAGGAATGATGGAGATTGCAAAGCGTGCAAAAATAACCGACGCTCTGGCAAAACTATTCTCTCCTTTGCTTACAAAGCTCTTCCCGAACGTTGAGAAAAATTCCCCTGCAATGCACTACATAAGCCTTAACGTGAGTGCAAATTTACTGGGGCTGGGCAATGCGGCAACGCCCTTCGGCATAAATGCTATGAAAGAACTGCAAAAAACAAACGAACACAAAGATACTGCCTCTGACAGCCAGCTTCTTTTTGTTGTTCTCAACACCGCATCTGTGCAGTTGTTTCCCACAACACTCTGTGCCTATCGTTCAAGATACGGAAGCACAGAACCCTTCTCAATTCTTCCGTCAGTATGGATAACCTCCGCCGCGGCACTGATTGTGGGAATAACGGTTGCAAAAATTTTCTGTATCAGAAAGCAGAGAGCTTCGCCTCTCAAATCGCCGATACCGCAAAAACAAAAGCAAATGGGGTAGCAAAAATTGGAAATAATAATCCCCCTCATAATCGTAACCTTTGTATCGGTGGGACTAATAAAAAAAGTCAAAATTTTCGAGGCATTTCTTGAGGGTGCAAAAGAAGGACTATACACCCTTTTCCTCATAGCACCCACGATGATTGCCCTCATCACCGCCGTCACAATGCTCAAAGCCTCCACCGCCACCGACCTGCTTTCAGATTTTATTTCTCCGGTAGCAGAAAAGCTGGGCTTCCCTGCAGAGATCGTCCCTGCCGCTTTGCTTCGTCCCATATCGGGAAGCGGTAGCACCGCACTGCTTCTCTCTGTTTTTGAATCAGAAGGTCCCGACAGCTTTGCAGGCAAGGTTATGTCCGTAATGGCAGGCTCCACCGAAACCACCCTCTATGCCATAGCTATGTATTACGGTGCCGCAGGCATAAAAAAAGCCCGACACACTCTGGCGTCAGGCTTATGTGCAGACTTCACCGCAGTAGTTTTCTCCGTCCTTACCACACGACTTTTTTCTTACTAATCTGTGTGGTAACATAAAAATCCCCAAACCTCAATTATTCATCATTCACTTTTCACTATTCACTCAAAACGGCTCCCTTGTGTAAAGGGAGCTGGATTTCGGCTTTTGCCGAAAGACTGAGGGATTGTATAAATTCTTCCAATCCGCCAAAGGCGGCACTTTTTCTCTTCACTCTTCACTTTTCACTCTTCACTCATCTCTCTTCTGCATTCTACCTATGAACAAAATTCATCCAGCATCCTCTTCATTTCCTGCTCACTCTCAAACTCAATCCCCTCTTTAAGCCTTGCCTGCACATCATAGGGCAGAGAATTCACAGGGGTATCCGTGCGGATGTATGGTATCTCCACATCCTTCACAAAGGCGGCAACCATACCATCCTTTTCTCCAAGCACAAATGTAATCTCCCGTGCCTGCGTTTGGTTATTAACCTCTGCCTTTACCGAGGTATTTGTGGTCATCACAGCAATAACCGAAGAAGCAATCACGCAGGAAACCACAATAACCGCCGTAAAATAAAACATTTTATTTCTTGAAATCTTCATAATTCCACGCACCTTCCTCTGTATTTTTCCACAAAAAACCTGCAATATTCATATTACATACTGACACATTTAAAGAATTTATAGATTTATATATAAAATAACTTTAATTTTTGGGGGTTTAGTGATATAATGCTTTAAGTATGATTATAATTAGCCTTACTGTGCAACAATGTATTTATAAGCAAAAGGCTTCTATTAAAGCTTCCTATTTATTTGAAGGAGGATATTCATGCGTAAAACCAACATAACAAATTACAAAGCAAAGCAAAGGGACGAGCTTCGCGGAAAAACCGCTGTGGATATTATTAAGCTCCTTGGCTTTGGCTTACTTAAAGTATTTCTTTCACTTATGCTTGTGGTCTTTGTAGCAGGACTTATTATCTGCTTCAACGTGCTCATCTATGTTCTTGATTTAGCCGCAGAGCCTTCGGGTATCGACCTTGATGCCCGTTCTCTGAACCTTTCCAGTTTCGTTTACGTCAAAGACCCGGACACAGGCGAGTTCTACGAATATGAAACCCTCTACGGTAAAGAAAATCGAGTTTGGGTAGACTTCAACGAGCTTCCCAAGGCAATGCCCGATGCCATCGTTGCCATTGAGGACAAGCGTTTCTACGACCACAAGGGTGTTGACTGGATTCGTACCGCCAGCGCTATGCTGAATCTGGCAGGCGGCGACGACTCCTACGGTGCTTCAACTTTGACCCAGCAGCTTATCAAAAACTTAACCGAAAACGACGAGGTAAGCATCAACCGTAAAATCCGCGAAATAGTCAAGGCTCTCAATGTAGAGAAAGAATACACCAAAGACGAAATCATCGAAGCTTACCTCAATGTTGTAAACTTCGGCGGTAGCTGTCAGGGTGTTCAGGCAGCAGCCCAGCGTTACTTCGGCAAAGACATTATGGACTGCACAATCGCCGAGTGTGCCTCAATCGCAGGCATCACCCAGAACCCTTCCCTCTGGGATCCCACAATCTATCCTGAATTCAACAAAGAACGCCGTGAGCTTATCCTCTCCGAGATGCTCGATCAGGGCAAGATAACAAAGAAAGAGTATAACGAGGCTATGAAGGAATCCGCAAATATGACCTTCCGTGATCCTTCCGAGGAATTCACCACCGATGCTCCCGTTAAAATCCAGAACTGGTATTTCGACGAGCTGGTATTCGACTTAGCCCGCGACCTTGCAAACTACTATCACATCAGCGAAGAAGCCGCTATGGATAAAATCTACAGCGAAGGTCTTAAAATCTACTGTGCTATGGATTTAGGTGCACAGAATATGATCGAGGATGTAGCAAAAAACATTGATAAAAGCTACGATTCCGACCTGCAGATTGGTATGACCCTTATGGCTCCCGACGGCAGAGTTATCGCAAGTGCAGGCTCTTCAAACGAAAAAACCGCAAACCTTATTTTTGACCGTTCAACCCGTTCCATACTACAGCCCGGTTCATCAATCAAGCCTGTTGTCGCTTACGCAAAAGCAGTCAATTCAGTGCTTCTTCACTGGTCATCCCCTGTTTCCGACGACCCCATCAAAGACTGGTACTCCGAGAACGTAGACGGCCCTTACAACTGGTACGAGGGCTACGAATGGCGAAATAAATACAACGATAACGGACTTTTCCTTGTAGAAGCAATCGAATGGTCCTCCAATATATGTGCCGCACAGGCTCTCGAGATGATAGGCGGTGCACCCAAGGCTTACGATATAGCCACAGGATACCTTGGCTTCTCTCACTTAAATCCCGACGAAGACCGCTACAACAGCGCTGCTCTATCAATGGGCGGTATGAACGGCGGTGTTACCGTTCGTGAAATGGCAGCAGCCTATACCTTTATGGCAAACGGCGGCAAATACGCATCACCCTACACCTACTACTACGTTACAGACCGCCATGATAAAATCATAATCGACAACCGCAACAAAATTTCCATCACAGCCTATTCCGAGGATACAGCCACCATTATGAATCGCCTCCTCAAGTCAAACGTTGAAACAGGCTTCTCTACAAAGGCAGGCTATGCAAGAGTCAGCGGTTGGGAAATCGCAGGCAAAACAGGTACAACCAACGAGGACCGAGACTCCTGGTTCTGCGGAGTATCTCCCCACGCATCCCTTGCAATCTGGACAGGCTTCGATGACCCCAGAGGCATGCAGAGCGGAAGCACATCTGTTGCCGCCTCAACCTTCTCTGAGGTTATGGGTTACTACCTTAACGGCAGCGATGAATACGATATAGAAGCAAAAGAGCACATCGACTTTGAGCTTTCCGATAATGTAGAAGAGCTGGAGTATTGCACCCACACAGGCAAGCTTGCCACAGATAAGTGCAAGAACACAGCAAAGGGCTGGTACAGCAAAGACAACACCCCCTCCTCCTGTGTATCTCACGCAGGCCCCAATATAGGTGTTGACGAAGAAGAGGAAGAGGAAACCTCAACTGCTACAAATCCTTCCGACTCTCAGGAGCCTACCGAGCCCACAATCCCCGAGTTCACAATGGAAATTATAATCCCTGAAACAACAATTCAGGCAGTTCCTCCCACAACTCCTACCGCTCCCGAGTACGGTATGGAGTAACCATCAATCCCCAAACCACAACTATTCACTATTCACTCAAAACGCCTCCCTTGTGTAAAGGGAGGGGGACCGCTTGCGGTGGAGGGATTGTAAATTCGGGTGATTCGTGAATCACCCCTACAATTAAAATGCCTCCCTCACCGAGGGAAGACTCCCTCACAGTGTGAGGGAGATGTCTGCGAAGCAGACAGAGGGAGACAGGCTCCGTGAGAGGTGGGTTTTGCATCGCAAAACTCGGAGGGAGTATTATAAATCCCCAAACCACAACTATTCATTATTCACTATTCACTCTTCACTCAAAACGCCTCCCTTGTGTAAAGGGAGGGGGACCGCTTGCGGTGGAGGGCTTGTAAATTCGGGTGATTCGTGAATCACCCCTACAATTAAAATGCCTCCCTCACCGAGGGAAGACTCCCTCACAGTGTGAGGGAGATGTCTGCGAAGCAGACAGAGGGAGACAGGCTCCGTGAGAGTGGGTTTTGCATCGCAAAACTCGGAGGGAGTATTATAAATCCCCAAACCACAACTATTCATTATTCACTCAAAAGGGCTCCCTCCCCGAGGGAGCTGTCAGCGTAAGCTGACTGAGGGAGTAAAAACTCTTCACTATTCACTCTTCACTTAATACGGGCATCCGCCCGATTACATAAACACATCAAAATTAAATGCTATACAAAGGGGTTTACAAAATGATTTCAGTAGCATTAATGGGTCACGGTGTAGTAGGTTCCGGCGTTGCCGAAATCCTCACCACCCACAAACAAAAGCTCTTCTCCTCGCTGGGAGAAGAAATCTATCTCAAACGTATTCTTGATTTGAGAGAATTCCCCGAAAGTCCTCTTGCAGACAGATTCACAAAGGACTTCGAGGATATTATATCCGACCGCGAGGTAAGAGTTGTAATCGAAACAATGGGCGGACTTAATCCTGCCTACGATTTCACCAAACGTTGCCTTAAAGAAGGCAAAAGCGTAGTTACCTCCAACAAAGAGCTCGTTGCCCGTCACGGTGCAGAGCTTCTTGCAATTGCAAAAGAGAATAACGCAAACTATCTCTTTGAAGCAAGTGTTGGTGGCGGTATTCCCATCCTTCGTCCCATCAACCAGTGCCTTGTTGCAAACGAGGTGTCAGAGATTGCAGGTATCCTCAACGGTACCACAAACTTCATCCTCACCAAGATGATTAACGAGAGTATGCCTTTTGATGAGGCTTTAAAGCTTGCACAGGATTTAGGCTACGCAGAGCGTAATCCCGAAGCAGACGTTGAAGGTCACGATGCCTGCCGTAAGATCTGTATTCTTGCTTCTCTTGCTTACGGCAAACACATCTATCCCGATAACGTACATACAGAGGGCATCACAAAAATCGCTCTTGAGGACGTAGAGTATGCAGCAAACTGGGGCGGTGTTATCAAGCTCATCGGTAAATGCAGACGACTCCCCGATGGTATGATGGATATGGTCGTTGCTCCTATGTTTGTTCCCTGCACAAGCCAGCTTGCAAACATCAACGACGTATTCAACGGCATTATGGTTCGCGGCGACTGCACAGGCGACGTTGTATTCTACGGTAAGGGTGCAGGTATGCTCCCCACAGCCTCCGCTGTTGTTGCCGACGTAGTAGACTGCTGTAAGCACTTAAAAGCCCGAAAGCGCCTCTTCTGGGTAGATACTCAGGGCGAGGAGTGCATCGCAGACTATAATGAGTCCAAAACAAAAATGTACATCCGTCTTTTTGCAGATGATACCACAGCCGCATATAATAAGGCACAGGATATTTTAGGCGGCATCACCTGCTTAGAGCGCACAAATGCACCTCAGTGTGAGCTTGCCTTTGTTACAAACGAGGAGCTCACCTACGGTACTATCACCAAAGCAATAGAGAAGCTTGAAAGCCTCGGCTTCAAAAAAGCCTCCGCTATCCGTATCGGAGACTTATAAATCCCCAAACACAAAACAGCCTCCCTCACCGAGGGAGGCACCGAAGGTGACGGAGGGAGTTAACCCTCTTTCTTCTTCCCTCTTATCTATAATTTCACCCACTCCTCCCGTCAAAACCTTTCGGTTTTGCCACCCTCCTCTCAGAGGAGGGCAAAAGGGCTCACTCACCGAGGGAGCTGTCAGCCAACGGCTGACTGAGGGAGTATGGCTCCCTTGTGTAAAGGGAGCTGGATTTCGGCTTTTGCCGAAAGACTGAGGGATTGTAAATTCGGGTGATTCGTGAATCACCCCTACAATTAAAATGGCTCCCCGAGGGAGTAAAAACTTCTTCACTATTCACTTTTCACTCTTCACTCAAAATGCCTCCCTTGTGTAAAGGGAGGGGGACCGCTTGCGGTGGAGGGATTGTAAAAATCTTCCAATCCGCCAAAGGCGGCACCTGAATTATTCATTATTCATTATTCATCATTCATTATTTATATGTTGATGTTTACATTATCAAAGAAAGGTATTGAAAACTATGAGTTTAATCGTACAGAAATTCGGCGGTTCTTCCGTTAAGGACGCAGAGCATGTTCTCAACGTTGCACGAATCGTAACCGAAACCTATAAAAAGGGCAACGATGTTGTAGTTGTTGTATCAGCTCAGGGCGACACAACCGACGACCTTATCGCAAAGTATAAGGAAATCGACCCCAATGCTTCCGAGCGTGAGCGTGATATGCTTCTCGCAGCAGGCGAGCAGATTTCTATTTCTCTGCTTGCAATGGCTTGCCAGAAGTTAGGCTGCCCCGCAGTATCACTTCTTGGCTGGCAGGCAGGCTTCAAGACCACCTCTGCCCACACAACTGCCCGAATCAAGAAGGTTGACCCCTCTCGTATCCGCGACGAGCTCTCCAAGAAGAAAATCGTTGTAGTTGCAGGCTTCCAGGGCGTTAACAAATACGACGACCTCACAACCCTCGGCCGCGGCGGCTCAGACACCAGTGCAGTTGCTATTGCAGCCGCTATGCACGCAGACCTGTGCCAGATTTACACCGATGTTGAAGGTGTTTACACCGCAGACCCCAGAAAAGTCCCCGGCGCACTCAAACTCAGCGAAATCTCCTACGACGAGATGCTGGAGCTTGCATCCCTCGGTGCACAGGTACTCAACAACCGCTCAGTAGAGCTTGCAAAAAAATACGGCATTGAGCTTGAAGTTCTTTCAAGCCTTACAAATAAACCCGGAACCATTGTAAAGGAGCATACTAAAATGGAAAAATTACTTATCTCAGGCGTTGCAAAAGATGACGACATCGTTCGTATTTCTGTTACTAAAATTCCCGACGAGCCCGGCCTCGCATTCAAACTCTTCTCTATCCTCTCTGCAAAGAACATCAACGTAGACATCATTCTCCAGTCCATCGGCAGAGACAACACAAAGGACATCTCCTTCACCGTTAACAAGGACAACGGTCAGGCAGCAGTTGACCTTCTCACAGAGAAGTTCGTATCTCGCTACGAGGGTGTAAGCATCTCTATGAACGATAACGTTGCAAAGGTTTCCATCGTTGGCTCCGGTATGGAGAGCCACGCAGGCGTTGCAACCGATATGTTCGAGGCACTCTTCGATGCAAACATCAACATCCACATGATTTCCACAAGTGAAATCAAGATCTCCGTCCTCATCCGCAAAGAGTACGCAGACAAAGCAGTCCGCATCCTCCACGACAAATTCTTCCCTGAGGATTAATTTACCAATAAGCAACAAACCCGTCTGTAATGTGCAGACGGGTTTTACTTTTAACACATAGGGGCGAATTACAAATCACAAAATCAGCAAAATGGCTCCCTCTCTGAGGGAAGACTCCCTCACAGTGTGAGGGAGATGTCTGCTTGCAGACAGAGGGAGACAGGCTCCGTTGGAGCTGTCGAGCACAGCGAGACTGAGGGAGTATGGCTCCCTTGTGTAAAGGGAGCTGGATTTCGGCTTTTGCCGAAAGACTGAGGGATTGTAAATTCGGGTGATTCGTGAATCACCCCTACAATTAAAATGGCTCCCTCCCTGAAGAAGCTCCGTCACAGACGGTGAGGGAGTACCATCCGCCCATATAAGCAGACAAATCCCCCTCATCCCCCTTGTCAATAATAATTACAAAATTGTTTAAATTTCAAAAAAGTATTGACATCAAAGTCAATTACCAATAATATGTTTTTAGTGTTATAAATCTTTTTGATTTACACAATTTATTTTAGAAAGGTTGTTTTCTATGGCAAACATCAAAAAGTACATTGCCGAGTTTTTCGGCACCTTTGTTCTCGTGTTCATCGCTTGCGGTGCAGCAATGAACGGTATGGCAATCGCAGGCGTAGCACTTGCTTTTGGTCTTGTAATTGTTGCTATGGCTTTTTCAATCGGTAACATTTCAGGCTGTCACATCAACCCTGCAGTTTCCCTTGCAATGTTCCTTGACGGCAGACTTTCCCTCACCGATTTCATCGGATACCTTGTAGCTCAGTTTGCAGGCGGTATCGCAGGTGCAGGCATCCTCGCAACAATGTGGGGCGATACAGACTACCTTGCAGCTTGCTCCAACCACTACATCTACACTCAGACAGGCGATGAGAGAATTTTTGCTGCTTTCGTTCTTGAGGTAATCCTCACCTTCATCTTTGTATTCGTTATCATGCGTGTTACATCCGAAGCTGAAACCTCCAAGAACGCAGGTCTCTTCATCGGTGCAGCTCTCACACTTGTTCACCTTGTAGGCATCAACTTCACAGGTACATCCGTTAACCCTGCAAGAAGCTTCGGTCCTGCTCTCTTCGCAGGCGGCGTAGCTCTTGAGCAGGTTTGGGTATTCCTTCTTGCTCCCCTTGTAGGCGGTGCTCTCGCAGCATTCGCTGCAAAGTTCCTTAAGAAAGCAAACTGATTAAATACGGTTTACTTTCAGATTTAAGCAGTGCATTACAATCCCTATACGGATTGTCAGCATAAAAAGTGTCTGCCAAAGAAAATACCAATCGGCAGGCATTATTACAGGAGGCATTTACCATGGTTTTAGAGAAAGTAAAAGTTATTCTTGCAGAACAGTTCGACGTTGATGAGGATACCATCACCGTAGAAACCGACATCCAGGAAGATCTCGGCGCGGATTCTCTCGACGTAGTTGATCTGCTTATGTCTATCGAAGACGAGTTTGAAGTAGAGATTCCCGACGAAGAAATCGAGAACATCAAAACCGTCGGCGAGCTTGTTTCCTTCATCGAAGCAAACGCATAAGTTTAACTTAATATTTCACAAAAACCGCAGCTCCCTTTAACGAGGGAGCTGTTTTTTTGTTTTCAATGTGTAAAAACACTTGAAAACTTTATTCCGATAATGTATAATAAATTAAGTATGTTTATTATCCTTAAAGGGGTGCTTTATATGGCAGACAACAAAAAAATGGTTGAGGCTATCACCAGCCGAGACGAAGATTTCGCAAAATGGTACACAGATATAGTCAAAAAAGCAGAGCTTGTTGACTATTCGGGCGTTAAGGGCTGTATGGTTATCCGTCCCTACGGCTACGCAATCTGGGAGAATATCCAGCGCGACCTTGACCGTCGCTTCAAAGAAACAGGCCACGAGAATGTATATATGCCTATGTTCATTCCCGAGAGCCTTCTCCAGAAGGAAAAGGATCACGTTGAGGGCTTTGCTCCCGAGTGTGCTTGGGTTACAATCGGCGGAAGCGAAAAGCTTTCCGAGCGTCTTGTAGTTCGTCCCACATCCGAAACTCTCTTCTGCGAGCATTACGCAAAGATTATCAACACATACCGCGACCTTCCCAAGCTCTACAACCAGTGGTGCTCCGTAGTCCGCTGGGAAAAGACAACCCGTCCTTTCCTTCGCACCTCCGAATTCTTATGGCAGGAAGGCCACACAATGCACGAAACACAGGAAGAAGCAGAGGCAGAGACACTTCAGATGCTCCGCGTTTACGAGGACTTCTACCGTGAAACCCTTGCAATTCCTGCAGTTGTGGGCAGAAAGACCGAGAAAGAAAAGTTCGCAGGTGCAGAGGCTACTTACACAATCGAGCCTATGATGCACAACGGTGTTGCTCTTCAGGGCGGTACAACTCACTACTTCGGCACAGGCTTTGCAGAGAGCTTCGACATCACCTTCCAAGGCAGAGACAACAAGCTCCACTTCCCTCACCAGACATCCTGGGGTGTATCAACCCGTATGATTGGTGCAATCATTATGGTACACGGCGACGACGACGGACTTATCCTGCCTCCCAGAGTTGCTCCCATTCAGGTTGCAGTAGTACCTATAGCTCAGCATAAGGAAGGTGTTCTCGACAAAGCTTACGAGGTTGCAGAAACACTTAAAAAGCAGTTCAGAGTCAAGATCGACGCATCCGACAACTCACCCGGTTGGAAGTTTTCACAGTACGAGATGCAGGGTGTACCCCTCCGCCTTGAGCTTGGTCCCAAAGACATCGAGAAAAACCAGTGCGTTCTTGTTCGCCGCGACACAAGAGAAAAGATTTTTGTATCTCTTGATAACCTCGCTGACGAAATTGCAAAGCTCCTTGATACCATCCACGATGCTATGTATCAGCGTGCACTTGAGAATATGCAGGCAAAGACCTTTGAGGCTCGCACCTTTGACGAATTCCTCACAACAGCCAAGGAAACACCCGGTTTTATCAAGGCTATGTGGTGTGGCGACACAGCCTGCGAGGAAAAAATCAAGGAAGAAACAGGCGGCGTAAAGAGCCGTTGCATCCCCTTCGAAGAAGAAAACCTCTCCGACGTATGCGTATGCTGCGGCAAACCTGCAAAGCATATGGTATATTGGGGTAAACAGTACTAAGAAGCGCCGAGCACCGCAGCCCGAAAAAGTCGAGTACGACGCCGCAATTTGCCGAACAGAATAGCCCTCCTTGTGTAAAGGAGGGTGGCAGCCGTCAGGCTGACGGGAGGATTGTCAAATACCTATCCTTAATTTGCTGCAACAATCCCTCAGTCAGCTTCGCTGACAGCTCCCTTTGCACAAGGGAGCCCTTAAAACTCACATATATTTTTTTACAAGGAGGACATAAAAATGGCAGACGAAATCAAAAACAATATTCCCGAAGATGAAGAAGCAAGCATAATTGTTCTTGAAGACGACCTTGGCAACGAGGTTGAGTTTGAGTATCTTGACGTTATCGAGTACGAAGGTGTCGAGTACCTTTACCTTATTCCTGCAGATGAGGAGGACGGCGACGACGTAGTTATCCTCAAGATTACTTCCGTTGACGACGAAACCGAAATGTTCGAAGGTATCGAGGACGAGGAGCTTCTGGAGACTCTCTTTGAAATTTTCAAGGACAAGTGGAAAGACGAGTTCAACTTCGAATAATAAAAGCTGAAACTTCACAAAAAGAACTGAACGCTACCTGTAATTTTTCAGGTAGCGTTTTCTTTTAATCATTGATATTAAATTTATTCAGAATATCCCTGTAGCGCTTTTCGTAAACGTCCGCCTTATCTGCAAAAGAAGAATTTTCAGATTTGTTATTATCAAATGAAATCAAATCACCCTCTGCATCCTTGGGGTCGCAGACCTCGGATGCTTCCCTTGCCATTGCTTTATTTGATTTGATTTCAGTTGATTTTACTTCAGTTAAATTATCTTTATTTAAGTTATATTCATTTATATTAGGATGACAATCTGTCAACAAATCTTCGTCATAAACCTCGTATTCCTTACGCTCGTTAATATGCAGCTTAAAGAGGGTCTCACTGTAGATAGAATCTATCTTTCTTGAGGGTTGTATCTTGTTGTGAACATACCAGTGGCGGATTATGTAAAGTCCGTCAATTTTGAGTATCAAATTGTGTCTGACCAGTTTCTCCAGTGAATCTCGCTTTGCTTTACATATACGCAGGACTGTTGTTGGATTGATAATAACCCCATCGTCATCGCTGTGTAGTATAAGCTCAGTGTACAGGTGCTTTGCACTTGAAGGCAAAGTACAAAACATTTCGCTGTCGTAAAAATCAATGCTTATACATCTTCTCTTTGCCATAAAATCATCTCCTTTAAAATATAGCAGAAAGTAATACCCTTTCACCCATACCCCGAAAGAAATGAAAAATTGCATTAAAGAATGCAATTAATACAAAAAGGGAGGATGATTCTATCCTCCCGTAAGCTTAAATAAATATATCAAAGTATTTTTTCCATTCCGATTTTCTGCACCGAGAGTCCCATAGCCTCATAGAACTTCATTGCCTTCTCGTTTTTTGCCCAAACATTGAGTGTCAGATTATAGCAACCTATCTCTCTCGCGTACTCTACAGCAAACTCATACATAGCCTTACCCACGCCATTTCCACGAGAATCCGCTAAAACGCACAAATCATCTATATAGAGGGTTTTGTTATCCACAAGGGAACTGTGGCAACAGAACTCATTTATGACGCAGAAGCAGTGAGCCACTACTCTACCCTCATCATCCACTCCCACAAAGAGCGGAGTGCTATCGTTTTCGATGATAGAAATAAGCTCCTCGTCGGTGTATTTTTTGCCCACAGGCTTAAAAATATCGGGTCTGTCAACGTGATGCACGAAAAGCACCTGAGAAAGCAGTTCATTGATACCCTCAATATCTTCCTTTTGAGCTCGTCGTATAATCATAAAATCATCTCCAAATCTATTTATGATTATACTCTTTATGAAAGCAAAAGGCAATAAGAACTTATCTTACTAAGGAAAGACTCCCTCAGTCTCACATACGTTCGCCACCTCCCTTCTTGATGGAGGTGGCAAAATCTCCGATCTTGCCAGAGGGAGTAACTACCAATCCCAAAACCACAATTATTCATTATTCACTATTCATTTCACAGATAGTCCCTTATATCCACCGTGAGCTTTTCCTCTAAATTTATAAGCCTCTTGGTAATATCCTTAACCTTTTCTTCGGCGGCTTCGTACTGATTAAGATAACGGTTAAGAGACTTAACACCCATATTACAGCCGTCTGTCATAAGGGATGCAATTGTTTTGTCCGAGTCATTGAGTCCCAGCTTAACATTTGTCTTGAACCAAGACATTCCCTTTGCCATAGGATTGGGGTCTTTGCCCTCGTCGCCGTATTCAGTTAGTAGTTCTTCTATCTCACTCTGAAGCTTTGCGTGTTCATCCTTGCACTCCTTTAAAAGTGTCCGAAATCCCACATCCCTTGCCATAGAGAGCACATCATCAATAGACGAAACACCCATTTTTATTCCTGCGTCACATTCTCTGAGAAGCTTTATTGTATCCTGCTCAATCATAAAATCATCCTTTAAAAAGTATTTGCATACTTTATTATGAAAACAAAGTGTAAATTTTATGCAAGGTGCGTTGATAATGGGAATAATTAGTGCTATAATGCTCAACATAAAGTAGAAAGGAGCAGTGAATATGCTTGCAATTAATTTAATTATTGTATTCTTACTCACAGTGATAGCATCAATTGTAATTTCTCTGACAATCGTATGCTATCGAATCACCTTCTACAGCGACAGAAAAAAGAAAAACACAGAGGAATATCCCACCCCCGAAGGCGAAATTTATGACCCTTACCGCGAACAGATGATAAGCTGGATGAAGGAAACCAGAAAGCTTGCACACAAAGAAGTTTCTGTTACATCCTTTGACGGACTCAAGCTTTGCGGAAACTATTATGAATACGAAAAAGGTGCACCTGTAGAGCTTATGTTCCACGGCTACCGAGGCACAGGTGAAAGAGACCTCTGCGGAGGAGTACAGCGATGCTTCCGACTAAAAAGAAACGTTCTTGTAGTTGACCAGAGAGCCTCGGGAAGAAGCGAAGGCAAGACTATAACCTTTGGAATCAACGAAAGCCGCGATGTGCTCAGCTGGATTGATTTCATTCTAAATCAAAACGGAAAAGATACAAAAATTATCCTGACAGGCATCTCAATGGGTGCCGCAACAGTGCTTACTGCCGCAGGCAGAGATTTGCCTGAGAATGTAGTGTGCGTTCTTGCAGATTGCAGTTACTCAAGCCCCAAAGAGATTATTCAGAAGGTCACAGCCGAAAGCGGTATGCCGCCTAAACTCGTCTATCCCTTTATGAAGCTGGCAGCAAGAGTTTTCGGTCACTTCAGGCTTGGCGAAACCTCCCCTATGGATGCTATGAAGCGTTGCAAGGTTCCCATTATTCTCATCCACGGCGAAGCGGACGACTTTGTTCCCTGCGATATGAGCCGCAGAATTTTCGACGCCTGCAGCTCAAGCGCAAAGCTTCTCTACACAGTCCCCAAAGCGGGTCACGGTCTCTCCTATCTTGTAGACACCGAAGGCTACTTCAAAGCCCTCTCAAACTTCTGCACAGCAAATAATATTTAACGCAAAAGGACGACCACTATCGGTCGTCCTTTTTTCTGCAATATAAATCCCCAATGCAAGATAGGCTCCCTCTCATAGGGAGCTGTCAGCCAACGGCTGACTGAGGGAGTAAGGCTACCTCCTTTTGTTCCTATCTCGTAGGGGCGGATACCATCCGCTTGCAAGCATTTCCTTAAAAAACAAACTTTTCGGGAGGTTCGTGAACCTCCCCTACAGTACATCGCAAACCTTCCATACAACATACTTCATAGCAAAAAAAGAGGAGCGGATGGTATCCGCCCCTACATTTATTTATAAAATGCCTTGTATGTATCAATCTCGGCGGTGACGTCCTGCATAAATTTAAGACATTTCTCATCTTTTGCAAGCATCTTGCCAACCTTCAGAAGTGCCTTAAAAAATCGTTTATCAAACTCTATCTCGTCAATATGCGAAACCAGCGGACAAAGCCTGTATGCTCTCATATCCGCCTCCACATACACCTTTCCCCTCTCGTCCACCGTAGGAAAGAAAGGAAAAATCCTGCAGGAAAGCGGTCGATTATTTCTGTCGCAGGTGCCTCTGCAAACCGCAAGGCGAACACCATTCTCCTCGTTTTCCGTCACCTTGAGAGTACTCTCCTCAAAAGGGAAAAGATGCATTCCGATTGAAGAATCCCCCTTGCAACAAGCACCACCGCAAAGCTTACCGCAATCAACCTTTAAGGGTGTCAAGTCACCTAATATGTCAAATATTTTCGAATACATTTTCTTGCAATCACTGCTGCTCATATCCTCACATCCTCAAAAGGATTATAGTAAAAACCTCTTATTCCTTATTGGCAATTCCCACGTATCCTGACTCCTCAATAATATACTGTCCTTCATCAGAAAGCATCCAATCTATCAGTTTATGTACGTTTTCATTAGTATTACTCTTGTAAGTCACAGCATAAACAGGAACAATTATCGGATATGTATTGTTCTTTATATTTTCCATAGTGGGAGCAACTCCATTAATAGAAAGCAATTTTATATCGGGATTTTTGATAATACCCTCAACATAAAAACGGAAAGAGAAACCGATAGATGTAGACTTGTTTTTATAGTCTGCCACCTCTTCGATAATGGCACCCATTGCATTTACCTCTGTCATTTCAGGCTCTATAATAGGAGTATCACCCATAAGGCGAACAAGCATACTCTGACTTCCGCTGCCTTCGTTTCGCTGAAATGGAACTATCTTTTCATTTTTCCCGCCTACTTCACTCCAATTGGTTATTTCTCCTGAATAAATACCTTTTACTTGTTCCATTGTAAGGTTATCTATGGGATTATCCTTGTTTACAAAGAATACAAATGCCTCATAACCTATCTGTGTATATTCGAAGGTTGTGCCACACGTCTTGGCATAGTCTATCTGTTCCTGAGAAGGCTGTGCACCAATAAAAATGTCTGTCTTCTTTTTGGCAAGTTTACTATATCCGCTTACGGTGTTATTGTATTCAAAAATTCCGTCATAAAGCACTGTTGTATCCGGATATACAGCATGAACAAATGCGGAATAAACCGGAAACGCTGCTGTCGCACCGTCAATGATGGGTAGCTGTTCTTTCGGAAGCTCCTCAAAATCAAGGGTCTTGCTCTCAATTTTTACTATCTTCGAATCACTTTCAAAAGGGAGATATTCATTCACATTAATATTTGGTGTAACATCAATGGTAATCGCGTCATTGTAGGCTATTATACCTATCTGCGTAAACAGCAGAATCGCAAAACACAGCAAATATGATATGTATGCAATAAGGTAAGCCTTTTTCTTTTTCATCCAAATCAGAGGAATGGCAAGAGGAACAACAAAAAAGCTTGCCAGCAAAGTGACCATCCAAAGCGTTCTGAACATAAGAAGAACCAAAGAGTAAAATGTGGCAAACAGGCATATTACACCTAAGATCACCGTTAATATTATCTTGACTGTCAAATTCTTTTTCTTCACAAATCCTCACCTCTTTTGTGATTATAGCATAAAGCATTAATGCTTTCAACAATCGGCTTAAACAAAAGCCCAATAAGATTAATAAAATACAAACCCCGCCTGATTTATATAAGCGAGGTTTTATTCATTTTACGATTATTTATGTTGAGGGAAAGAACTCAGCGGGAATATCCACAGTTTCTGCAAGGCTGTAATCAAACTCGTAGCTCATTGTAATGAAGTCTGTATCCAAAGCATATTCTCCGCTTATAGCACCGTTTGACAGAACAAAGGGTTTGATTTCTTCGAAATCGTAAGAAATCTTTACAGGGCGATATTCATTCTCAGCGGTCTTGCTCACATCAATTGTGCAAAGTATATTAAGACCTAAAGAGGAGTCATATTCATAGCCTGACATGGTAAAAATACTATAAAGAAAAGAAGAAAGCAGAGTTTCATCCTCCAGAATCTCTCTTACAGACAAAGAAATGTATATTGTGCTCCCTCCAAAACCTCAGTAAATGCTTGAGCGTAAGATGGAACAAGTGCCTCTGCACTGACGATTTTCACCTTATCGGCAGCCATACTGTCAATAACCTTCTGAGAAACCTCAACATGAGAAATTTCTCCTTCGGAATCCTTCATATAGCAAACAAAAGCTTCATCCTCATATCGATAATAGAACTCTCTGCTCTCTGTGTTATCATAACCGCTTGTATGATCCCACTGGTGATCGCTTACAAAGTAGCTGAAGCTACCGTCTTTACATAATTTCTGCTCAATATCCCGAGAGAATCCGTATAAAGCAAGATTCATATATTCAAAAGAAATTTTATGCGACATATCGGGATTTAGAAAAGCCCTGATTGAGTTCATAACATCATTCACAGTATATTTTTCAGTAGTTGTAACAACCTGTTCAGTAGTGGTGTGCTCTGTCTGAGTGATTTCTGATGTATTGTTGTCTGAATGAGCATCATCAGGAGCACCACAAGCACATAAAAGAACAACAAGTACAAAACATAAAAATGCACATATTACTTTTTTCATATTGCCACATCCTTTCACGTCTATTATATTAGAACATAGAACAGAAGTCAAGCAAATTAAAACCTGTTATTCAACAATAAACGGCTCAATATATTCCTGTATAAACTGAACTCTATCAAAAACTAACGGCTTAAATATTGCCGTAACGGATATAACAATGTTTTTATCAGTATTAACATATATTACATTTCCGCTACAACAACTATCAAGTCCATAACAACCGACCTGCAAGTACCGCAAAACTTTAAGTGAAATATCCTGCTGATGTGAAATAATGACCTATGGTCATTGTGAAATTTTCTGCTACGCAGAAAGTGAAATAAAATTTGCCACATTCGCGTCAGCGAATATTTCACACGTGACAGCGTATTCCACAAATCCTGTATGGATTTATTTCGTTGAAAAAAGACATCCCGAAGGATGTCTTTTTTCTGCGAAAGAGTAACCAAACGGAGAGGAATTGAGGAAAGAGTAAGCAAAAGTATACCAACAGCAGTCAATACACAATT
>SVQA01000010.1 GCA_015065545.1 Oscillospiraceae bacterium | reverse complement strand
AATACATTAAATATGAGTATGAAACTGCTGAAAAATCCAGTAAAATCAAGGGTTTTCAGAGAGTTAGTTAGATAAATTGGAATTTATCGAAGTTTTTCTTCAATCTCTTTATCAGGCCAATAGCCCCAGGATTCAACGATTTTTCCGTCTTCAACTTTGAAATTCTCCAATGCCTCAAAGCTTATTCTTTTACCTGTGGGGGCAATTCCCATACATTCACCTGTATGTACTCCATCATAAAGAACACGGGTAGCAACCATATTGCCTTGCGAAAAAGCGTCAAGGACAGTAATTTTCAAATCCGAAAACTGATTGGCAACAATTTTGAGAATTTCTACCGCAGCTTTATTGCTTCTGGCCCCTGCGGGACTGTGGTCGTAGTAATCTTCTGAAACATACTGCATGATGTACTCGTAGTTTTTGTTGGTATATCCCTCAACAAAAAATTGAACTACGATTTCTTTATTGTCCATGTGATTTCCTCCGTCAAATTCAAGTTTATCGAAATGATTATATCACACATAATTATCATTTTCAATTGGAATAAACTTTTTCATTCCCCTGCTAAACTCCTGCTACGGATGTGTATACAAGCAGTAGGTAGTGCTTATGTTTAATATATAGGCACAATAGAGGACAAAACTGAATAGAAACAAGTAAAGCCGTTTTAACGAGAGTTAAAGCGGCTTTTGACATAAAAGACACAGGACACCACGAAATGTGATGTCCTGTATTTTGGCAGGGGCAGAAGGACTTGAACCCTCGGCACGCGGTTTTGGAGACCGCTGCTCTACCAACTGAGCTATACCCCTATGTGTTTGGTTTTGTTTGCAAGGTTGATGCAGTACGGTTTGATACCTACTTTCTTGCGACTAAATTATATTACCACGAAGTTTTGAGTGTGTCAAGGGGTTTGTTTGGAAATATTTTATTTGTTGATGTCAAGTGGAGTCGGTTGCTTGGTTGGTGAGGGCGGGTGTGTATTGCGGCGATAAAAAAGACCGAATCTATGATGATGCGGTCTTTTGATATTGGTTTGTTGTTTGGGGAGATTTGATGTGAGCCTGTTTGATTTATAATGATTTAATTATATCATCGATGATTTCACGCTCGTCAAAATGGTACTTGGTGCCGTTTATCTCCTGATAGTCTTCGTGACCTTTGCCTGCGAGGACTATAATGTCGCCGTCCTGTGCGTTTTCGATACAATAGCGGATGGCGTCAACTCGGTTGGGAACGATTACATATTTGCCGTCGGTTTTGTCGATGCCTGTTTTGATGTCTGCGATAATATCGTGAATGTTCTCGAATCTGGAGTTATCTTCGGTGATAACAGAAAGGTCAGAGAGCTTGCCGGAAACTTCACCCATTTCAAAACGTCTTGCTTTGGGGCGATTGCCGCCTGCACCGAACATTGTAACGAGGCGGTTGGGTTTGTACTCTCGGAGGGTTGTAAGCACACTTTCCATAGAAGCGGCATTGTGAGCATAGTCAATTAGGAGAGTATAGTTACCGGGAACATCCACTACCTCAACTCTGCCTTTGACCTTAACTGTGTCAAGACCCTTGAGGATGTTCTCTTCGGTAATGTTCATAAGTGAGCAAACAGAGATTGCGGCAAGTGCATTATATACACTGAATCTGCCGGGGATTGCCACATCGACGTTGAGGTTCTTTTTGCCTGTGGCTTTGAAGTTGACACCTACGTAGCCGTTTCTGGCAATCAAGCTGTCGTCCGAGCCTATGAGGTCGGCATTTTGTGAATAGCCGTAGGTTTCTGTTTTGCAGGTTGCGTTCTTCAGAAGCTCCTCTGTGGCAGGGTCATCAATGTTTACAATACCTGTTTTGCACTGCTTGAAGAGGAGACTCTTGCAATAGAGGTATTCTTCCATACTCTCGTGTTCGTTACCGCCGATGTGGTCGTGAGAGAAGTTTGTAAATATACCGTAATCAAAGTTTATGTTATCGGTGCGGTGCTGTTTGAGTCCAATGGAAGAAACTTCCATAATAAGAACAGAACAGCCCTTTTTCACCATTTTTCTCATAGTCTGATGAATCTCGTAGGATTCGGGGGTGGTATTGTTGGTTTTGTAAACCTTGTTATCAATGATAATACCAAGAGTGCCGATTGTTCCTGTTTTGATTCCTGCGGTTTCGAGTATTGAGCGAATCATAGCCACAGTTGTTGTTTTGCCTTTTGTGCCTGTAACACCAATTGTGATAAGCTCTTTTGCAGGATTTGAGAAAAATTCCGCACTCATTTTTGAGAGAGCGACACGAGCGTCATCGACTTTGATGACGGTGATGTTTTCGGGCACATCGATGTCCTCTGTGACGATTAGTGATGCGGCACCCTTCTCAACTGCATCTGCGGCAAATTTGTGTCCGTCCACAGCATAGCCTTTGATACACACGAAACAGCAACCCTCTATTACTTTGCGTGAATCGTAGATAACATCAGATGCCTCTGTGTTATCTGTGCCCTGAATTATTTTATAGGGTATGGAAAGAAGCAGGTCCTTAAGCTTCATACAAGTCAACTCCCTTACATATTAATGTTATGTATAACAGATTCCTTTATGTTAAATTTACAACTTTTCTTTGTGCTTGTCAATGAAAAGTAAAAGGGAAGGTATTTGTATATATGGGTGCTTAAAAAAGATTTTTGGGCATAATACCCTATATATAGAAAAATGCATTGTTTATTTACTGTTTTTGGCTGAGCGGATTTCCAAAATCGGCAAAAATTACTGATTTAAGAGTGTGCGGTATGGCACTTTGCACAAACGCACTTACGTCGATGCGTACAAAAATATAAGATATAATTTGTGACACTTGCACATAAGTGCAAAAATATGATGTCATAGTAACTAAAATGAAAGTAAATATTTATTGTTTTAGATAAAAAGTACAAAGGGAGTTGAAAAAAGCACTCGGTTTATGGTATTATTACTTTAGTGAAAATGTGTATTTGTTGTGGTAAAGGCAGGTACACAGCACTCGGCACAGAGATTTGTGCTGAAATATTTATGTAAAGGAGTTTTTTACCATGAAAACAAGAAGAATTCTTGCTCTGCTTATGGCTGTTCTCATGCTCATCGGCTGTCTGGCAGCTTGCGGCGGCAAGGGCGACGACAAAGGTTCCAAGGACGACAATGGAACAACTACAACAGTTGCAGGCGGCTCTAACGGCGGCGAAGAAACAGCAGTAACTGACTGGACTGCTGACATTGCAAAGCTTGGCGCGGCTATCCAGCAGGAAGCAGGCGGCAACACAATCAGCCTTAAGGTTTGGGGTCCTGAGGCAGCTCAGGATGTATTCAAGAAGCAGACTGCAGATTTTGCAGAGCTCTTCAAGGATTATGCAGACATTCAGATCGAAGTTAAGGTTCAGGGCGAAGATACTGCTACTACAGCAGTTCAGAACGACCCCGAGAGTGCAGCTGACGTATTCGGCTTTGCTTCCGACCACCTTGAGCTTCTCTACAGCGCAAACCTCGCAGAGGTTATCTTCCCCGATGATGTAAAGAACAACAACACTGAGCCTTCTATCAAGGGTGCTCAGAAGAACGGCACACTCTATGCTTACCCCTCCACAGACAACTCTTACATCCTTGCTTATGATAAGAGCGTTCTCAACGAGGATCAGGTTAAGACATTTGAGGGTCTCCTCGATGCATGTAAGGCAGCAGGTAAGACATTCGTTATGGATGCAAAGAACGGCTACTTCAACTGCACATTCCTCTTCACAGGCGGTTGGGCAATCGACGGCTTTGAGGCAAACGGCGAGACACAGAAGTTCAACGACTATGACATTGACCAGGTTACAAAGACTGTAAAGGCTTATGCTGACGTTCTTAACGGCGCAGGCACAACATTCGTTGCATCTGCTTCTGGTACAGCAATCGACGGCTTCAAGAAGGGTACAACAGCTGCAGGTATCGTTGGTAGCTGGGATATCAACAGTGTTGAAGAAGCACTCGGTGAGAATGCTGGTTACGCTGTAATTCCTTCCATCAATGTTGATGGTACAGACGTTCCTTCCAAGAACATGTTCGGTTACAAGTACCTCGGTGTTAACAAGGTTACAAAGTATCCCCTTACTTCTCAGATCCTTGCTAACTACCTCACAAACTATGACTGCCAGCTTTACAGAGCACAGGAAATCAGCTGGACTCCTGTTAACCTCGAGGCTCAGCAGCATGAGGATGTTTTGAGCAGCGCTTCCATCAACGTATTCGTTGAGCAGTCCAAGAACGCTGTTGTTCAGACAGAAGTTGCAAAGACATTCTGGGATCCGCTCGCAGCTCTCGGTACCTACATGCTTACAGCAGGTAACGATACTTCCGAGGCAGCTCTCAAGACTCAGATTGAGATGTGTCTTGTAAACATTAAAGACGAATAATTTTAGAAAATAATTTGTCGGTAATTTGATTAACTAAGAGTTATAGGGGCAGCTCGGACTATAGCGGCTCGGGCTGCCTTTCCACTTTGCGGAATCAAACTTATCTATAATATTTATATTTTAGATAAAGGAGAGTGAGATGTGTGACATATACCGAGTATATGGCGATGAGTCCTCTTCAGCGCTTTTGGTATAAACTGTTACAGTTTTTTAAAGCAATACCTTCCGGTATCGGCAAGTTCTTCTGTGCAATCGGCAGAGGAATCAAGAAAGCAGTATGCGGAATCGGCAGAGCTATTGCTAACTATTTTGTCGGCTTTGTAAAGGGCGACATCATTACCAAGGTTTCATACCTTATTATGGGCTTTGGTAATGTTTGCAGAGGACAGATTATTAAAGGTCTATTCTTCTTCATAATCGAAGCAGGCTATGCACTCTTTATGATTACTTTCGGTGCAAGCTACTTTACTCTTTTCTTCAGCCTTGAGGCAGAAATTCAAGAAACTGTTATCGACTACGGTTTCACACAGGTAAAAGAAACAACACTTATACATACAAGTGTTCAGATTTTACTTTACGGTCTGCTTGTTATTATGGCTTCTATCGCGTTTTTAGCAATTTACTTTGCAAGCGTTAAGTCAGCAAGACAGGCGGAGTCAATCGTAAAAGCAGGCGGCAAGCCTAAGAAATTCAGACAGGAAATGAAGGATATGCTGGACTCTAAGTTCCATTCCACAATGCTTTCCCTGCCTATCATTCTTATTTGTATATTCGTACTCTTGCCCTTGCTGTTCATGATTTTCATGGCATTTACAAACTTCACCGGTACAGGAGAAACTTCTCAGAACTTCAGCTGGGTGGGCGGTGCTCACTTCTCTGAAATTTTTGATATGTCCTCCAGCGGCGGCGGTTCTATGGGTATGACATTTGCAAAGATTACCGGATGGACACTTATCTGGGCTTTCTTTGCAACCTTCTCTAACTATATTCTTGGTATGGTTGTTGCTCTTATGATCAACAAGAAGGGCATCAAGCTCAAGAAACTCTGGAGAACATTTTTTGTTATGTCAATTGCTGTTCCCCAGTTCGTTACATTGCTTCTTATGTCAAAGATGCTGGGTGAAGAACCCAACAGCCCTCTCAACCTGATCATTTCTATGTTCACTGGTGAGACAAGTCAGGTAGCATTGTTCAGTAATCCGATGTCTGCCCGAATTACAGTTATTCTGGTAAATATCTGGGTTGGTATTCCTTACACAATTCTGATGACTACCGGTATTCTTATGAATATCCCCGAGGATCTGTACGAAAGTGCTCGTATCGATGGTGCAGGTCCTGTTAAGAGCTTTATGAAGATCACACTTCCTTATATGATCTTCGTTACAACACCTTATCTGATTACCACCTTCATAGGTAACGTTAACAACTTTAACATTATCTACCTGCTCAGCGGCGGCGGTCCCGGCGTTAACGAGTATAAGTACGGTGCAGGTAAGACCGACTTGCTCATCACCCTGCTCTTTAAGCTCTCTGTAGATAAGGGCTACTATGGCTTGGGTGCTGCAATCGGTATTCTGGTATTTATTGTTTGTGCTACACTTTCGCTTATCACTTTCAATATGACCAAGTCGGCAAAGAATGAGGAGGAATTCTCATGATAAAAAGCTATAAACTTAAAAGAGGTATTGCCAATACCGCTATCTATATTATTCTTGCAGTAATGTGCTTAATATGGATATTCCCTCTGGTTTGGCTTGTACTCCATTCTTTCCGTATCAATCCCGTTGATCCTTCTATTGCACCTGCAAAGTTCTCGGATACACTCTTCCCTTTGGCAAATGAGTGGGGATTTGATAACTACATCGGTCTCTTTAAAGAGACACAGTTTTTACGTTGGTTCTTAAATACTCTGTTTGTTGCAGTGTGCTCCTGTATCATTTCTACACTGTCTGTTCTGATGGTTGCATACACCTTCAGCCGTCTTAGATTTAAGGCTCGTAAGCCTTTCATCAATGTTGGTATGATTATGGGTATGTTCCCCGGATTTATGACAACAATTGCAATGCTTCATATCTTAAAGCTCATTGGTCTTGACCAGTCGCTTTTAGGTTTGATTCTTTGCTACAGCGGTGGTTCAGGTCTTGGATATCTGGTTGCAAAGGGCTTCTTTGATACGATTCCCAGAGCACTGGATGAAGCTGCTACAATCGACGGTGCAAACAAGAATCAGATTTTCTGGAAGATTATTCTTCCTATGTCCAAGCCTATCGTTGTTTATACTGTTCTTACATCATTCATCAATCCTTGGTGTGACTTCATCCTTGTAAGAATTCTTATGAGCGATAATGATGCTAACTACACGGTATCCCGTGGCCTTTGGTATTGGACAGAAAAAGAGATGATCAACAATAACTTCCGCTACTTCCTTTCCGGTTCAGTTGTTGTTGCTATTCCCATTACAGCTCTCTTCCTTTACATGCAGAAGTACTATGTTGAAGGCGTTACAGCCGGCGGCGTTAAGGGCTAATGCAATAAAGGCTTGTATTATAAAAATACAAATAAACAATAATATCAGACGGTTACCTTTTGGTAGCCGTCTTTTATTTTTTTATCTCTTATTATGTGTAATATTTATTTTGTAAGAATATGTGGATTGATGTTTTTAAAACTTTCTTGTATAATGAAAGGGAAATTAATTTTGGAGGAGATAAAATGAAAAAGATTATATCCTTTATTCTTGTTTGCCTTATGGTTCTGGGAGTTTTAACTCTTTCTGCCTGCGGCACAGACAAGAGTGACACAGCTGATACTGCTGTGAATACAGACACACAAGGCACAGAGCCTCAGGGTGAGGGGACAGAGCTGCCTGTACACGTATCTGATGATAAGTACAGAAACTATTATCACATCTGGGTTTGTTCCTTTGAGGACAGCAATGGGGATGAAACAGGCGATTTGCAGGGTATTATCAATAAACTGGATTATATAAATGATGGCGATCCCACAACAGATACAGACTTGGGTCTTGACGGAATCTGGCTTTCTCCAATTATGCCCTCAGATTCCTATCATAAATATGATGTGGATGATTATATGGATATAGACCCAGAGTTTGGTGACCTTGAAACCTTTGATAAGCTCATTGAGGAGTGCGATAAAAGAGGTATTGCAGTAATACTCGACCTTGTGCTCAACCATTGCGGTACAGGACACGAGTTCTGGCTGAAGGCTCTTGATGAGGCAAAGGCAGGTAACCTTGAGGGCTATGCTGATTACTACAGATTCTCTACAGGCGGTATGACAGGAACAGGCTGGAGAAATGTAATAGGTGCAAGTGGTCTTTGGTATGAGGGTCAGTTCAGCGGTGAGATGCCCGAGTGGAATCTTGAGTCCGAGAAAACCCGAGCATACTTTGAGGAAGTGGCAAAATTCTGGCTTGAGCGCGGAGTTGCAGGCTTCAGACTTGATGCTGTTAAGTATATGACAGACGAAATTACAGACGGCAACGAGTTCCTTAATTGGTTCTATACCACCGCACAGAAGTATAATCCCGATGTATATATGGTAGGCGAAAACTGGCAGGGTGATGCAGAGCTTTATGATACTTATGAATCCGGTATTGACAGCCAGTTTGCGTTCTCTTTTGCAACTTCTTCGGGTTACTTCACAAGAAATGCAATTTCGGGCAATGGCAACGCACTTTCTGCACAGCTTCAGAAGTTCGATTCTAAATCCAAAGAAGCAAACGAGAATGCTATCAATGCATTCTTCCTTTCTAATCATGATATGGTGAGAATTGCAAACAGCTTTGCAGGGGACCTTGAGGATCAGAAAATGGCTGCTGCGGCTTATCTTCTTACTCCCGGTAATACCTTCACATATTATGGCGAAGAGCTGGGTGCAAAGGTGCCGAGCGGATATTTTGAGAATGACGCATACTTCCGTGGTGCTATGAACTGGGATGATGAGAATCCCTCTACCATCTGGTGTACAGCAAATGCTTATCAGGATTGGCCCTACGGCGGTGTTAAACAGCAGACCGAGGATGAGAATTCTCTGCTCTCTTTCTATCGTCAGGCTGTGAAGGTTAAGAATCAGACACCCCAGATTGCAAGAGGTTCAATCAGCGAAACCTATACCTTTGACCAGCAGGCAATCTGTGCCTTTAAGGTAGAGTATGAGGGCGAAGAGGTTATGGTTATTCACAATATGAGTGACGATGAAACCCTTAATCTTACAATTACAGCGGATATGCTTGAGAGCCCTGTTATCCGTGGTATGCTTTGTGCAAATGGCGAGAGTGATACAGAGAGCGTACTCGAGGGTAATGTGCTTACAATTTACGGACTTTCCTCTGTTGTACTCGGAAACAAATAAATCATTCATAATATTTTAAAGGACAGCTTCGGCTGTCCTTTTTTAGTTTTCAAACAGGTTTTCGCCTTATGGTTTTTCTTTTTATCCTATGTATTGTTTTTTTACAAAAGAAGAGAAATCGTCCTTACAAACAGCGACAAAACAAGAAGGAGGAAAAGCATATAATATAGCCATAATGAGAACTAACTCTAAAAGGCAGGAATGTAAAATGGATGCTTCGAAACCCTTAAGAAAAGAAAAAACAGAGCAAAAACAGACAAAGGATTTAGCAAGGGCGATTGTTATACGGATAGTATATTTCCTATTGGGTGTGCTTATATCCCGAGGGGCAGTGCTGGGAGAGTTATCTCCGTTTGGTCCCGCTTTTGTAGCGGCGGTGCCCTTTCGATATACCTTGTCGGCAATAATCGGGAGCATGGCGGGATACATATTTTCTGCTCCTGCTGATGCTTTCAGATATATGGCGGTTATAGTGGCAATAGGTTCGCTTAAATGGCTTTTGAGTGACTTCGAAAGGATAACACGAAGCAGGCTTTTTGCACCTCTTCTGACCTTTGTGCCCATGCTTTCCACAGGGATTGTTATGCTTTATGTGAGTACAAGCAGGCTTTCGGAGCTTGGGATTTGTATTGTTGAGGCAATGATTTCGTCAGCGGCGGCATACTTTATATATCGAAGCATAGAGCTTATGTTGTCTTTAAGGAGTTTGTCGGGCTTTTCTGCACAGGAAACTGCGTGCCTTACCGTGTCGGTGTGTATAGTTATGCTCTCAATCGGGTCGGTAAATTTCTTCGGAATATCTGCAGGAAGACTTCTGGCGGTGATTACAGTATTGCTTTGTGCAAGGTACGGAGGAGTTGCAGGAGGAAGCATCAGCGGAATTGCTACGGGAGTGGTGTTCAGCCTGCAGTCTGTGAGTATGGCGTTTCTTTCGGGTGCTTATGCTTTTTCGGGGCTTGCAGGAGGTATATTCTCCTCTGTAGGCAAGGTTGCGGTAGCACTCGCATTTACCCTATGCAATACAGTTCTTTCTTTGGCTTCGGCGGATGAGGAGCTTATATTGTCGCTGTTTATCGAATGCCTTTTGGGTGCAGGTGTTTTTATGCTTATACCTGCTTCTTTCGGAAACACAATTCGTGCCGCGTTTTCTCCCACAGAGCGAAAGAGCGACAGCGAGGCTATGCGTCGTACAGTTACTGCAAGGCTTGACCATGCGGCGTACGCTTTGGAAGGAGTTACCGAATGTGTTTCGGCGGTGGCAAAGAAGCTCCAAAAGATTTCAAACGAAGACGAGGATATGAGTATGTTTGAATCGGCTGTGAAAAACACCTGCGGAAGCTGTGGACTCAAGGTATATTGTTGGGATAAAATGACAGAATTGACCCGGGATGATTTTCGCAAACTCTCAGAGATACTTCGTCAGACAGGTTATGTAAATGAAAAGGATATTGGCGAAAATTTTGTGAAAAGATGCTGTAAGCAACGGGAGCTTGCCTCAAGCATCAACGATAGTTATAACGATTATTTATCGAATCTTGCGGCACAGCGTAGAATTATGCAGGTACGCTCTGTGGTAGCAGATCAGTTTTCGGGGCTTAGCAATATGCTTTGGGATTTGTCAGAGGAGTTTGATAGCTGCGATAACTTTGATATGGATAGTGCAGATAGAATAACAGATGCTCTGAAACAGCAGGAGATAAGGGTTATTGATTGCAGCTGCAGTATTTCCAAGGGCAAGGGAATGACTGTGGAGCTGGAGCTTGTGTCCGGCAAAAAGAAGCCTGTGGATATAAAATTGGTTCATAAGGTTGTGTCACGCAGTTGCGGCAGAAGGTTTGACCCGCCCACAGAAAGTGTTGCAATGGACAGAATGCGGCTTGCTATGAGCGAAATCTCTCAGTATGATGTAGAGATAGGTACATCCCAGCATATATCGGGAAACGGAAACCTCTGCGGTGACTGTCTTGATTATTTTATGAACGGTATGGGAAGTATGGTAGCTGTTATCAGTGACGGAATGGGTTCGGGAGGGGCTGCGGCTGTAGATTCAAATATGGCTGTATCTATACTTTCAAAGCTTCTGCGAGCGGGTCTTTCCTATGATTGTGCATTGTCGGTGGTGAATTCTTCGCTGATGATAAAATCTGAGGAGGAGTCAATGGCAACCTTAGATGTGGCGGACATAAATTTATTTACAGGAAAAGTGAGCTTTCTCAAAGCAGGAGCACCGGTAACCTATGTGCGAAAAGGCGGCAGGGTGCATCGCAGGGAGTTTCCCTCTTTACCTGTGGGAATACTTGGTGATGCAAAATTTATGAAGGATACCATTACTCTTTTTGAGGATGATGCCATACTTATGGTGTCTGACGGGGTGCTTGCAGGTGATGATAAGTGGGTAGAGGACTTGCTCAAAAACTGGAATGAAGCACCTGCGCAGGATTTTGCTTCAGTGGTGGTAAACGAGGCACAAAAACGCAGAAAAGACCCTCACGACGATGATATAACCGTAGTAGCAATCAAGATGATTGAAAACGGATAAAGAAAAGGAGCATACAGATTTCGCTGTATGCTCCTTTTGGAGTTTAAAGACATTTTATTTTGTGCGGATAAGAGTAAAAGAGGATTTGCCTACGGTGGCTTTGCCGTCTTTGAAGGTAACGTTACCGATAGTGTAAAGGGTCTCAAGAACATCCTCTTTGAAGTCGATTGTTTCGTCTTTATCGGAGGGGTTTACGAAAGCAACGTAGTCACCTCTGCGATATGCAAAGGGATACTTGCCCTTCTCAGCGTATACAACCTCGAAGCCTGATCCATTGCCAAGCTGGGGAATCTTATGACGCAGAGCAATAATATCGGTTACAACCTTATAAACGGAGTTGGGGTCGTCCTTCTGATTCTCAACAGTGGGTGCTTTCTCGAAAGAATCAACAGGCAGATAGAGCTTGTCGGCATCAGCTGTTGAGAAGCCCATATTCTTTGAGCAGTCCCACTGCATAGGAGTACGGGAGCCTGTACGGGAATAACCGCCTTCTTTACTTACAAGTTCTTCCTGATAGCGCATACCAAGCTCGTCACCGTAGTAGAGGAAGGGTACACCGGGCATGGTGAAAATCATTGCGTGAGAGAGCTTGATTGTGTCTTTATCCATATACCAGGTAGCACGGGGCATATCGTGGTTGTTGGTCATAAAGGAGATGTAGCCCTTGTCCTTTGTAAGCTCAAAGTTTGGAACATACTCCTCAAGGAATTCTGTAATATCGCCGTTACCGCTCTTGTGGAAGAATGCCTTGTTAGTGCGGTTTTCGTCAAGATAGCGGAAGAGCTTTGAGTAGCCGTTGCCATAGTGGTCAAGATAGAAGTCCATGTGGAAGCCGCCGTCAATGATTGCTCTCTCGGGATAGCACCACTCTGCAACCAGAGCACACTCGGGATAATCTTTATCCATCATCTCGCGAATGTCTTTCCAGATTTTAGCAGTAGCGGTCTTATCCTTATCCTCTTTTACAAGGGAGTCTGCCATATCAACACGGAAGCCGTCTGCACCCATATCCATCCAGAATCTCATAATATCCTTGAGTGCCTCTGCTGTAGCCTTGCAGTCAGGGTGGTCGGCGGGAAGCTGCCAATCGGGATACTTGATGTCAGCAAAGCCGTAGTTGAGAGCAGGCTGAGAGGAGAAGTAGTTTACAAGGTAGTTGCCGTCACGCTCACAGATACCGCACATAAGACGGTAATCAGTGGGAGCATCCCAAACGGAATTTGTAAAGATATAGCGGTTGGAGAATTCGCTCTTTTTAGCCTTTTTAGCCTCCAAAAACCAAGGATTAGTGTCGGATGTGTGACCGGGAACAAGGTCAAGGAGTACCTTGATACCCATTTCGTGAGCTGCGTCAAGAAGACGCTTCATATCATCGTTTGTACCGTAGCGAGCGGCAATCTGCTTGTGGTTTCTTACATCGTAGCCTGCATCCATAAAAGGAGAGTCGTAAACAGGGTTGAGCCACAATGCGTTGCAGCCCAGAGATTTTACATAGGGGAGCTTTTCAATAATACCCTGAAGATCACCGATACCGTCACCGTTGGTATCATAAAAGCTCTGGGGATATATTTCGTAGAATACTGCGTTTTGTAGCCATTTTGGCATAAGGGGATACCTCCTTGGAATCTATAAAATTATCTGTAATTAGTGTATCACTAAAGAGAGCATTTTTCAATACAAAAGTTATAAACTTCCATCCAAAAACAATCACTTGCAAAGTACGACCTGTATGAATAGTATGGTATTATAGGCGGCAAAAAAAGATTCTTTGCAAGGAGGGAATTTATGACTATAGAAAAATTGAGTGACGAAAAAATACTCATATCTTTGTGCAAGGAAGATATGGAGAGCCTAAGACTTAATACGAGAGAAATGGGCTTTTGCGATGAGAGCTCAAAGAGGTCTTTGCTTCGTCTTTTGCAGGTTGCCTGCAGAGAAGCGGGTATGAGTGCTGTAAGCAAAACTGTTCTGATGGAGGCACTTCCCGTTCAGAGCGGATGTCTTTTTCTTCTGACATTTACAGAAAAAAAGGAGAGAAGGACTTATAGAGTAAAGAAAACAAAAGAGGGACCCTGCTATGTTTTTTCTGATGCAGAGAAAATGCTTTCTGCCGCTGAAATTTCGTACTTGAAAAAGATCGGGAGTTGCGATAATGCCTTGTGGGCTTATTCTTCAAAGTATTATTTGATTTTTAAATCACCCTTAATAAAAGGCAAGCTGCGGGATATTCTGGCTCAATATGCAGAAAGAATACCTGTAACGGCACTCATTAATTCCCGAATAAATGAGGGTGGAAAGCTTTTGTGCGCAGGGGATGCTTTGCATACGATAGGCAAAAAGCTGTGTAATAAAAGCAAAATATAAGTTTAAGAAATAACTAAAAACAAGCCATCTCGAACGGATCCGATGATGGCTTGTTTTGTTTATTCTTTGTTTTTAAGATTACGCTGAGAGTGCACTTTCGATTGCCCTCCTTGTGTAAAGGAGGGTGTCAGCCAACGGCTGACGGGAGGATTGTAGTGTGGTTTGAGTAAGCAAATGTTTATGGCTTTTGGATAGGTTTTACAATCCCTCACCGTCTTCGACGGAGCTCCCTTTACACAAGGGAGCCTTTGGCTGCGATCCTCGGCACTTCTTTATTGCTGAGTTTCGCCCTGGTCTGCCATGAGAGTAACTGTTATCTCAACTGTTTTGTTACTATCTGTTTTGTAAACGGAAAGCGTAACCTTGTCGCCGGGCTTATGCTTTGCAAGGATAGCATAAATATCAGAGAAGGTTTCGATTTCTTCATCGTCGATTGCGGTAATGATGTCATTTTGCTCGATTCCTTTGTTGTCGCAAGGACCGCCTTCAGATATTTCGCCTACAAGGATTCCTGCGGGAATTCGATAATACTGCTGCATAGCACTGTTGACCTCGGTGCCTGCAATACCGAGTCTTACGCGGTTTTCAACGTATCCTTTGGAAATAAGGTCATCAACTATTTCTTTTACGGTTGCACTGGGAATTGCAAAGCCCATACTCTCGTAAGAGGAAGCACTGATTTTTGCTGTGTTGATACCGATAACCTGACCATATATATTGCAAAGAGGACCTCCGCTGTTGCCGGGATTGATGGCGGCATCTGTTTGGATATAAGACACCTGAGATGAGAGAGAAAGCTCTCTGTTAAGTGCAGATACAACACCTCTGGTAAGAGAATTCTGGAATTCAAGACCGCCGGGGTTGCCTACTGCAATTACATCCTGACCCACTTCAACATATTTGGAATCGCAGAAGTTTGCGGGAGTAAGATCCTTTGCATCGATTTTTAAAACAGCAAGGTCGGTTCTGGAGTCATATCCGATAATCTTTGCTTCGTAGATTGTGCCGTCGTTGGTGATTACCTGTACATAGTAACGGGATCTGCTGTCACCTATAACGTGGCTGTTTGTGATAACATATCCGTCCTTGGAAGCGATAATTCCTGTGCCCTGCGATACAGGCTCGCTGGCAAATCCGTTTTCATAGCAAACAACACCGATAGTGGATTCGGCAACGGTTTTGTATGCATATTGTGTTGTGTATTTAGTTGTGTCGTCCTTGTCCTTAGGTACTTCATTAAGTGTTATTTTTACCTTGTCTGAATAAAGATCCTTATTGTCGTTGGGCAGAGGAACAACATTTTCGTTCTTGTCAGGATCAATCTGCTCTGTTACGTAAGGCTTTGTTGTATCCTCGTCCTTGTCGTCTTCAGAAAACAGAGTGGGGATATCTGAAGTCTGGGCTTCAGAGAAAAATCTGCCGGCATCGTTGCCGATAATGTATCCGCATAATCCGAAAAATCCCAAAGCAAACAAGCCCACAAGAATCCACAGGATGATAAGAAGTGCGTTAGGACCCTTCTTTTTCCTTTCCGGAGGAGTTGGGGGAGTGGGAGGATAGTAGTTAAAGTTAGGCTGTTGGTTGTTTGTGGGAGGTGTTGGAGCGGCAGGCTGCTGATAATAGTAAACAGGCTGCTGTACAGGAGGTGTCTGAGGATTGTAATACTGATTCTGAGGGGGCATTTGCTGATAGGGGTACTGAGGAGTCTGGTACACCGGAGGGGCAGGATAAACAGGAGGGGCAGAAGGTTCCTGCATGAAAGGATTGCTTTGAGAATTTACTGCTTCTGTTTCCTTTGCTGCTTCATAACTGCTTTCGTAAGGATTTGCTTCAATATCCTCCTCGGCTGTGCTGTCAAGACTCTCTGTGTCGGAAACTGCCTCTTCCTCGGTTGCTTCGTTTACGGGAGTGATTTCTTCCTCATAAGTTACCTCTATCACAGGAGCAGGTTCCTCTTGGATTTCTTCGTCGGGGGTGAATACAGAAGTGGTTTCCTCTGAAACTTCGGGGATTTCGTTTGTGTTATCCTTAGGAGTGGTTTCGTTATTAAAGATGTTTTCGTTATTCATTATTGTTCCTCCTTTATAGTATCGGGAAGTTCTTTTTGTTTTTTGGGAATATCAGGAATCCAGAATGTAAATCTTGTGTAGTTTTCGGGTTCACTTTCTACAAATATATTGCCGCCGTGAAGCAGAATAATTGAACGTACAATGTAAAGACCAAGACCCATACTTTTTTTGTTGATACTTCTGGATTTGTCTGCTTTGTAGAACTTATCGAAAACAAGGCGTATATCCTCGGGAGGAATACCTTCGCCGCTGTTTTCTACATAAATATAAACCCTGCTGTCTTTTTGTGCGAATCCGAAACGGATATACCCTTTGTCATTTGTGAATTTAACAGCATTTTCAACGAGGTTATAGAGAACCTGATGGATAAGGTCGCTGTCACCATATATCTTTATATCTTCGTCGCTGTCTAAACCTTCTATGCTGAGATGCTTTTTCTCAATATCACCCTCAAAGCTGAGCAGTACATTGAATACTGTATTCTGAATGATAAATGGAGATTTCTTAAGAGTGATTTCACCGCTGTCGATTTTTGATAGAGAAATCATTGAGGTAACAAGTCGGTTAAGTCGCTTGACCTCCTGAGAAATGATACCCAGATAGTATTCTTGTTCTTCTTTTGGAATAGTATTGTCAAGAATTCCGTCAATATATCCTGCGATAGTTGTCATAGGAGTCTTAAGCTCGTGAGATACATTGGCAATGAAGTTTCTTCTCATCCCTTCGGAAGAAGCAAGGGAGTCTGCCATTTCATTGAAGGCGGCGGCAAGCTCGCCGATTTCGTCGTTAGATTTTATATGCCCGCGGCTTTCAAAATCGCCAACAGCAAATCGTTTTGCGGCATCCGCCATTTGTTTCAGCGGTCGGGTGGTGTTGTATGCGTAAACCGTTAAAAGAATAAAGATGAGGATTGCAACTATCACAACAATCAGAAGGATAATACCAAAGATGGTTGGGGTATAGTCGGCAGTCCAGAGGGATGTCTGTGCTACAAGACAGTAGCCCATTACTGTTTTGTGCGGTATGTTTTGATAGTAGGGAACAGCAGAGATATAGTACCTTTTGTTATACATATTCTGCAGAGTACCATGTTCGTAGTAGTTTCCGTATTGAAGCTTGTCCATTACAGAGGGAGAAAGCTTAAGCACACCCCTCGGCATACTTTTGTCAGAAGAATAAAGCAGGATGCCGTTTCGGTCTACCACTATGATAACAGCGTGCATAGATTCTGCCATAGAGTCAAAGGAGCTGTCAGCTATTACGAGCTCTTTGCCACTTATACTATTGGAGCTGTAGGAAATATCACTTGCATAGTCTGCTACAATCAGAGCACTTTCCTCAAGGGAACTGCGTTTGTAGTCGCTTATCCTTCTTGAAACAGGGAAAGCGAGAATTCCGCCTATAATAATTAAGCAAATAAGTGAAATTGCAAGGCTGAAAAATAAAAATCGCCTAAAAACTGATTTGGTCATAAATATTATTCCAGAGTTACAAATTTATAGCCTCTTGCCCAAACGGTACGAAGCTCCCATTTATCAGAGGCACCGTCGATTTTTTCGCGTATACGCTTGATGTGTACGTCGATGGTACGGCTTTCGCCGCAATAATCAAAGCCCCATACCTCGTCAAGAAGCTGGTCACGGGAGAACATCTGGTTCGGGTTACTGGCAAGGTGATAGAGAAGCTCAAGCTCCTTTGGAGGAGTGCTTATAAACTCACCCTTAACCTTAAGCTCATAATTTGTAAGGTTAATTACAAGATTATCGTAACGGACTTCTTTTACCGAAGAGCTATCGGGAGTTGCTGTTCGTCTGAGTACAGCACGTACTCGGGCAACAACCTCTTTTGTTTCAAAAGGTTTAACAATATAATCATCTGCACCAAGCTCAAGTCCCAGAACCTTATCGAAGGTTTCGTCCTTTGCGGTTATCATAATTATAGGGCACTGGGAGCTTTTTCTGATTTCTCTGCATACCTGCCAACCGTCAAGCTTGGGAAGCATAATGTCAAGCAGAATGAGGTCGGGATTGGTGCTTTCAAAGAGTCGGAGTGCTTTTTCGCCGTCTTCTGCTGTAACGGTTTCAAAGCCTTCTTTCTCCAGATAAATACGCAGAAGATTACAGATGTTGCTGTCGTCGTCTACAATAAGTACTTTATAGGATGTCATAATCGATACCTCCGCTAAATTTAGTATCAATTTTATTATATCTGTTTTTCAGGATAATTAGTGAACAAATTGGAAACAAAATAGGCTTACAACGAACGATTTTGTGAACAATTCGTAAAAAATGCAGAAAATTCTTGAATTCAAAGATAAATTAGAAAAAGAACCTGCAGATGCGACAACTGCAGGTTCTTATAAATCTTATTTGAAGGCGAAAAGATTAATAAGGCTGGGAGATACACCTGCGGAAGGTGTCAAGAATATATTTAACGTCCTCGTCAGAAAGAGTGGTGTTAAGAGGAAGTGTCAGCTCGTTCTGGTACATATCGTAGGCATTGGGGTAATCCTTGATGTCAAAGCCAAGCTCCTTGTATGCTGTGAGCAGGGGGAGTGGTTTAAAATGAACATTACAGATAACACCATTTTGTGCCATTCTTTTGAAGAAGGTGTTGCGATATTTTTCTCCTTTGCCTGTAAAACGAACAAAGTACAGATGTCCGCTGCTTCTGTGGTCATCTCCTGCGTGGTCGAGAACCGTTACGGGAAGGTCTGCGAAAGCCTTGTTGTAACGCTCGATAAGCTCGTGACGACGATCAAGCATTTGGTTATATCTTTCGAGCTGAGCAAGACCCAGAGCGGCAAGAATATCGGGCATATTGCATTTGTACTGGGTTTTAACTACATCGTATTCCCAAGATGTACCTTTGTTCTTAGCGTAGGTGTCTTTTGTCTGGCCGTGGAGAGAGAAGAGCATATATTGGCGGTAAAGCTGGTCATTGTCAAGCCCCTCGATAGAGCGCCAGGTTACAGCACCGCCCTCACCTGTTGTAAGATTTTTAACAGCGTGGAAGCTGAAGTTGGTAAAGTCTGCGGTTTCACCGCACATTTTGCCGTTTCTCTGTGCACCGAGAGCATGGGCTGCATCGCACATAACGATTACTCGGTTATAAATTCTCTGCAGGTCATTCTGGGGCTTAAAGAGATGCTTCTTTCTCTCTACGGCAGCATAGATTCTGTCATAATCGCACATTACACCTGCAAGGTCAACAGGAACGATTGCCTTTGTACGTTCGTTGATTGCGGCTTCCATTTTATCGTAATCCATTTCGAAGCTGCCTTTGGCACAGTCGATGATAACGGGAGTTGCACCAATGTGACAGATGATGGATGCGGTAGCGGTGTAGGTATATGCAGGAACAATAACCTCATCTCCGGGACCGATACCTAAGATTCGCAGGGTCATTTCTGCACAGGCTGTCTGTGAAGAAAGGCACACGGCTCTTTCTGTGTTACAGAATTCTGCAATCTTCTGCTCGAAAAGTTTGGTTTTAGGACCTGTTGTTATCCAGCCGGATTCAAGAACCGATACAACAGCATCGATTTCTGCTTTTGTAATGTCCGGCGGTGAAAAAGGTATATTTTTCATAATTCTTATCTCCTGATTACTCAAAAAGAAAATTGAACATCTTAAACCAACCTAAATTATACTACATTTGTTAATTTATGTAAAGTCTATTTTTTATGCATATTTTTAAGTGTTGAAAGCCTGAGGTATTTGTTTTTTGTAGCCAGTCCTCCCCGCAGATGACGCTCGGATTTATTATGCTCCATTATTTCTTTTACCTCCCGATACAAAGCGGGATTAAGGGTGCGGAGCCTTTGGCTTACATCCTTGTGAACCGTGCTTTTGCTTATTCCGAATTTTTTAGCTGCAAGCCGTACTGTAGCACGGCTTTCAATTATATATTCACCGAGTAAAGTGGCTCGTTCCTCAACTGTTCCCTTCATAAGCGGTTGCCTCCTGAAAAACAATAATTATTCAAGTATATGCACATTTTAGAAAGGATATAACAAGGGAAAAAATAAGGAAGATTTTTGTTTACATAGAGCAGGTTTTGTGGTATCATATAGAGTAGGATTTTAATATCATCTGATAATGTGGTTTTGCAAAAGGTTCACTGCAAAAATATAAGGCTTATGATATTTTGTAATAGTGTGTATGAATCGGAGAATTGTTATGAAAAAGAACAAAATTATAGATATTATGCAAGAACAGAATTTATACGGAAGCAAAACGTATCGTTTCTTTAAACGCTTGTTTGATATGCTTTTTTCGGGGCTTTTACTTCTTATTCTGTCCCCGTTTATGCTTCTGATAGCTCTTACTATTGTTCTGACCAGCAAGGGCTCGCCGCTGTTTTTGCAGAAGCGGGTAGGTAAAGACAAAAAGCTCTTTACCATATTCAAATTCCGTACAATGTACAGCAACACGGCAAAGGATGTTCCCACTCATCTTCTGGATGATCCCAATCGTTTTCTGACTCCTATCGGAAAAGTGCTCAGAAAGCTGAGCCTTGACGAGCTGCCTCAGCTTCTTAATATCTTTGTGGGTCAGATGTCCTTTATAGGTCCCAGACCTGCACTCTGGAATCAGGATGATTTGGTTAAGCTTCGTGACAGATGGGGTGCAAACAATGTTCGTCCCGGTCTTTCCGGTTGGGCACAGATTAACGGCAGAGATGAGCTCGCACTCCCTGTCAAGGCAAGATACGATGGCGAATATGTTGAAAAAATGTCTTTTGCCTTTGACCTTAAATGCCTTGTAAAAACCTTCACCTCTGTTATTTCTGCAAAGGGTGTGCAGGAGGGCAGAGCAGACGACCTGTCACAGCGGCCTGTCAAAATCTGTATGGTGACAACTATTGCCAAAGCTTTCGGCTGGTTTGTTTCTGATTCTGCAAAGAATTTTTCTGAAAAAGGCTTTGATGTAACCGTTATGTGCGGAGATATGGACGAAGAGTTCATAAAGAAACACGAGCAGTTTGCAAAGGTGAGACCTCTTCCTCTTGAGAGAGGTATAGGTGTTAAGTCTATCATTAAGAGCGTTAAGGAAATGAAACGCATCTTCAAAGAAGAGAATTTTGATATTATTCAGTATTCAACCCCCAATGCGGCTCTTTGCTGCAGTCTTTGCGGTAAGGCTTTCAAAAGAATTAAGATTCGTGTTTATGGTCAGTGGGGACTGAGATATGTAGGCTTTGACGGCGGACTTAACCGTTTTGTATTTAAGAAAATCGAAAAGTTCACCTGTAAAAAGGCAACTCATATCATCTCTACAAGCCCCAAAAATATGGAGTTTGCCATAGAGGAAAAACTCTGCAGCAGTAAGAAGATTACTGTTATAGGCAAGGGCGGTACCATTGGAGTTGACTTCTCGATTTATGATATTACGAAGAAGGATGAAAACCGCCGAATTATCAGAAAGGAATATGATATTCCCGACAGCACCTTTGTGTTCAGCTACATTGGCAGACTCAATGCAGACAAGGGCGTAGGCGAGCTTCTGACGGCTTACAGAGAGCTTCTTAAAGAAACTCCCGACTCAAGACTTATGCTTATCGGTATGGATGATGCAACCAACCCTGTTGATAAAGAACTTATGGACTGGGCAAAGTCCTGCGATAAGATTATTATGACAGGCAGTGTGCCTGCTCTCCGTGTGGCACAGCTTATGTCGGCAACAGACATTCTGGTACATCCTACCTACAGAGAAGGCTTCTCTATGGTGCTTCAGGAAGCAATGGCTATGGCTTTGCCCATAATTACCACTGATGTACCCGGTCCCAGCGAGGTTATTGTAAACAAGGAAACAGGTATTCTTGTACCTGCTCACAGTGACAAAGCCTTGTACGATGAAATGAAAGCTCTTATGCAGGATGCATCCCGTCGTGAGCTTTACTCCCTAAAGGGCAGAGAGCGAGTAGAGAGATTCTTTGCCCGTCCCGTTATGCTTAGAAATATCTATACCCATTATTGCAGGCTCCTTGGTATAGATGACAGACATATTAAACTGATGTATCTTACCGCCAGTCCCTCGGCTGCACTTGAAGCAGAGGACGCGGGTGTTGACCGAATTTTCCTTGACCTTGAGATTCTCGGCAAGGAAGAAAGACAGGGACATCTGGATACGGTTGTATCGCATTCAAGCTTTGATGATATTGCACCTCTGAGAAAGGTTATCAGTAAATCAAAGCTTCTTGTAAGATGCAATCCAATACATAAAAATATCAGTACAGAGATTGACAGAATCATCGATGACGGTGCAGACATAATTATGCTTCCTTTCTTTAAAGGGGCAGAAGAAGTTAAAACCTTCCTTGAGCTTGTCGGCGGAAGGGTAAAGACAGTGCTTCTTTTTGAAACTGCTGAGGCGGTTGAGAATGTAGACGAGATATTGGAGCTTGAAGGTATAGATGAAGTGTTTATCGGTCTTAACGATTTGCACCTGAGCTATGGTATGAACTTTATGTTTGAGCTTCTTGCAGACGGTACTGTTGAAAGACTTTGCACAAAGTTTAAAGAAAAAGGTATTCCTTACGGATTCGGCGGAATTGCCAAGATTGGCGAAGGCTTACTTAAGAGTGACTTGGTTATTGCGGAGCACAAACGACTGGGCTCAACCTGTGCAATACTTTCCAGAACCTTCCGCAACGAAGTCGATGCCAGCCGACCCATTGATGATTTCAGAGGCGAGATTATGCTTCTGCGTAATCGCGAGTTTGAAGTGAACATTTGGGACGATGACCAGTTTGAAGCTAATCGTGCGAATGTGGTTGAAATAACAAATAAGGTTGCAGATATACTCAAGGAAAAGAAACAAGCAACAGTAAAGAAGTAATTGAGGTTTTTCTATGAACGAAAGATTACCTAAGGTTCTGGTAATATCCATAACCGTATGGCGTGATGACAGTCCCATAAGAACTCTTCCTGAGCTTTTCTCCTGCTGGGAAAGAGACAGGGTTGCACAAATATATACAAGAGCGGGACTGCCTGATAACTCCATTTGTGACCGATATTTCCGTATTGATGAAAACAGCGTGATGAAAAGTGTTTTTAAACGCAGAAACGTTACGGGAAAGACAGTTCAAAATCAGCAAAATGTTGACAGCTCAGATTCTTTGGAGCAGGCAAGTGTTGATGCAGAGAATGCAAGATATGCGGCTGCTCACAGAAAGCACAGCTGGTTTATGACTCTTATGAGAGAGGCTGTGTGGAGATTCGGCAAATGGAAAAGTAAAGAGCTTGACGATTTTGTCCGTGACTTTGACCCCGATGTAATCTTTGTTCCCATTTATCCCTTTTACTATATGGAGCGTATCCAGACCTATCTTATAAAGAAATACAAGAAGCCGGTGGTGTGCTTTATTGCAGATGATAACTATACCTATCTTCCTGCAAAGGGAAATCTGCTTGCACTGATGCACCGTTTTATCCTCAGAAGATATGTGCGGCGTGAGATTCCTTTTTGCGATGAGTTTTTTGTAATGACTCCTATGGCAAAGAGGGAGTACGATAAGCTTTTTGGAGTTGATTCAAAGCTCCTTACCAAAGCAATTGATTTTGAAAATATTGAATATAGCCCGAAGAAGACCTGTGAGCCCATTAAAATGGTTTACACAGGCAAGCTTGTAATCGGCAGAGATATGGCAATGGTTGAGATTGCCAAGGCTTTGAAGGAGATTAACAAGGATAAAGTCATAATAGAGCTGGATATTTATGCTCCCGATAAACCTTCACAGGAGGTTATGGAGGCACTTAATGTACCCGGTTGCCGACTTTGTGACTCAGTGCCTAAGGATAAGGTAGCAGGTATTCAGAAAGAGGCAGATATACTTGTGTTTGCCGAGTCGCTGGGAGAGAAATATCGCTATGCGGCAAGGCTCTCTTTCTCTACAAAGATTACAGATTACTTCTCTGCAGGCAGATGTATTTTTGCACTGGGAAGTGACGAGATTGCTCCCATTGATTATCTTAAAGAGCAGGATGCGGCTGTGGTTGTGACTGATTACAAGGATATTGAAGCAACCCTCAGAAAGCTCTGTGATAACCCTATGCTTATTGAGGAATACGCAAAGAAGGCTTTTGAGTGCGGAAAGCTCTACCACAACAGAGAAGATGTATATAATCTTTTCAAAAAAACTCTTGTTGATACAGCAAAGAAAAATAAAAAGTAATTTATAAAGGAGGAGAATGTATGCGGATACTTCAGATAAATTCAGTTTACGGCATAAAGAGCACTGGAAGAATTGCCTATGACCTTGTGGAGATTCAGAATGAAAACGGAATTGAAGGATTTGCAGCCTGCTCCTCTACAGATATAAAGGCAGATAATGTTTTCAGTATGAGCCGAGGTCCTTTGTGGGACAAGCTGAATATTCTTAAAACAAGACTTTTCGGCAGACATGGATTTTATAACAAAGCAGAAACAAAAGGGCTTTGTTCCTATATGGATAAGATAAAGCCCGATATAATTCATCTTCATAACATACACGGACATTATATCAACATAGAAATGTTGTTTAGATACATAAACAAGCATAATATCCCTGTAGTCTGGACTCTTCACGATTGCTGGGCATTTACAGGTCACTGTCCTCATTTTGATTATGCAGGATGCGACAAATGGAAAACAGGATGTCACCACTGTACACTAAAGAGGGGGTATCCTTGCTCCTGGTTTTTTGACAGGTCAAAGAAGAATTATGCAGACAAGAAACGTATTTTTACATCGGTAGACAGGATGCACATAGTTACGCCTTCAGGGTGGCTTGCAGAACTTGCAAAAGAATCCTTCTTAGGTAAATATCCTGTTTCTGTTGTTCACAACGGAATTGATACAGAGGTATTTAAATTTACTGCCTCAGATATAAGAAAAGAGCTTTCTCTTGAGGATAAGTTTGTTATCCTTGGTATAGTCAGCAATTTAAACAGTACCAAAGGCGGACAGTACTTTTTGGAGCTTTCAAAAATGCTCAAAGAGGATGAGCATATCCTTCTGGTATCCTTGGAGGAAGGATATGAGAAGCTTCCCAAAAACATAACTGCAGTGGGAAGAACAGAAAATGCAAGGGAGCTTGCAAAGTACTATTCTCTGGCGGATGTGTTTGTAAATCCTACATTGCAGGATACTTTTTCTATGATAAATCTGGAGTCCCTTGCCTGTTCAACACCTGTTGTTACATTTAATACAGGCGGATGTACCGAGTCGCTCACAAAGGATTGCGGTGCTGTAGCAGAAAAAGGCAGCACAAAGGCTCTTTATGAGGGAATTTCCCGTGTTCGAAACAAAGAGTTCAGAAGAGAAGATTGCAGAGCACGGGGCCTTGATTTTTCGAGAGAAAAAAAGTTTTTACAGTATATTGATATTTATAAAGCACTTTAAGTATTTTAGTTTTTATTCAGGAGAACAAAATGTGGGTTTGGTTTTTTATGCTGATAAGCATAATAGGTATCCGTTTTCTGATACCTGAAGGCATCGGCGAAAAAAGAAAAAACTTAATATTTTTGTGTTTAAGCTTCCTAATTGTAGTTTTTGTTGTAGGCAGCAGAAGTCCTCATCTTATGAGAAGCTCTGACCTTTCCATTTACTATGAATGTTACGGAGACGCACTTTCCAATCCCTTATGGGTGCTCAAGGAAGAGTACAAAATGGAAGAGGGATACCTTGTGCTGAACAAAATACTGGCATGGTTTGTACCGTGGAATTACTATATCATTTATTTTGAAGCAGCATTTTGTACGGGTGTTATGTTCTGGTATATTTACCGCAACGCAGAAAGTGTATTCCTTGCAGTTATAGTTTACATCTGTCTGGGTCCCTGGCAGTTTTTCCTAACGGGCTTCAGGCAGGCATTTGCGGTCAGCATCTGTTTTATAGCCTTGGAGTTTATAAAAAAACACAAGGTGTTATATGACATTGCGGCTGTGGCTTTGATTGCATTGGCGTCAGCCTTGCATATTACTGCATGGTTATTCCTGCTTGTATTCTTGCTTCGAATGATTACTGTTACAAAGAAAGTAATTATTTATGCTGCTCTTCTTACCCTTTTACTGCTGGTAACTGTTGATGATCTTATTGTTTTGGGTAATGATGTTTTGGACAGAGATTATACGATTGTTTATTACGGGAATGTGTTTGCAGGGTTGGTTCCTATTCTTATTTATATAAGTACCTTTATACTTTGTTACCTGATATGGACATGGGATAAGACCCACATGGACGAAAACCACATGGAGATAATAATGCTGATTACAGGTCTTTGTATATACGTTATGCGATACAATATGCACATTATGGAACGTGTAAGCTATTATTTCACACCTGTTATCAGTGTGCTCCTTGCCAATGCGGTTACAAGACAGAGAACAAAGAAGGTTAGTAATGTTGTGTTTGTAATTTGTGTTGCACTTTGTGTAATACTGTTTATTTACAGAGCATCTGAACAGTACGGAGAATATCATTTTTATTGGGAATATTTGGAAAGGCTTGAAATAAAATGACGATTACTTTTGTATCTGCATTTCTTAACCATCATCAGATTTTACTCTGTGAGGAACTCAGAAAGCATTGTAACGAATTTTATTATATATCAACCATGCCGGTGCCTCAGGAACGTATTGATTTTGGGTATGAGGATATAGAGAAAAAACACAGCTATGTTATAAGAGCTTATGACGGCTCAACTGACCCGAAGGAGATTGAGGCAATACTTCTTCGCAGTGATGCGGTTATCTTCGGCGAATGTGATAATAAATACATAGAGCTCCGAATGAAAGAAAACAAGCTTTCTTTCTTGTATTCGGAAAGGTTTTTCAAGAAGGGAACTTGGCGTAGGTTTATTCCTCAGACCCGAAAAAAGATTGAAAACCGTGTTATTCAGTACAAAAACAAGAATCTTTATGTTTTGTGTGCAAGTGCCTTCCTTTCTTATGATTTAAGCCTTCTGGGCTTTGATGTTCAGAAGTGTTTTAAATGGGGGTATTTCCCTCAAGTTAAAAGTTATGACACAAGACCTGAAAGAAACAACAACCCTATTAAGCTTTTATGGGTCGGACGTTTTCTTCCTCTCAAGCATACCGAGGATGCCATATATGCGGCATCTAAGCTTAAGGATAGTGGTATAGATTTTACTTTTGATATTATCGGTACGGGTGAATGCGAAGAACCCCTTAAAGAGACAGTCAGAAAGCTTCATCTTGAAAAACAGGTTAATTTCTTAGGCTCAATGAGTCCTTCTTCTGTTATTGAGAATATGGAGAAGGCGGACATCTTTATGATGACCAGCGATTTCCACGAGGGTTGGGGAGCGGTTGTAAACGAGGCTATGAGTACAGGCTGTGCCGTGCTTTTAAGCAGTGCACTCGGCTGTGCAAACTTCCTGCTTAAAGACAAGGAAAATGGTCTTGTCTATGAATATGGCAACCAAATGGATTTTGCCTCTAAGCTGTACCTCTTGGCAACTAACAAAAAGTTAACAGAAGATTTAGGCACAAATGCCTTCAAAACAATAAAAGAAGAATATAATCAGAAGATTGCTGTAGAGCGACTTATGGAATTTATCAAGAACGATTGCAGGGAAAACAAGGATTACACAGAGGGACCTATGTCAAAGGCTCCTAAAGTCAAGAACAAATGGTATAAGGTATGAGCAAGAACTTATTTTTGTGCGGACATACAGGCTCTGATAACAGAGGCTGTGAGGCGATAGTCCGCAGTACAGTAAAGCTTTTTAAAGAAGCGGGCTTAAAAAACAAACCCGCTCTTGCAACAAGCGGAGTATCTCAGGATAAAGCCGCAGGAGTAAATGAGCTTTGCGAATTTATCAGTTACAATACATATAAGTCCTCTTTGCAGAGATATTTTTACGCAGGGGTGAGAAAGGTATCATCAAATCCCATTCCCGGTCAGAATATTATTCAGAAGGATTTGTGGAAGGCAATAAAGCCTTCGGATTTAAGCCTTGCCATTGGCGGAGATACCTACTGTTATAAGGGCCCTACCGTCTTTATTGCACACAATAAGAAGATGGAGAAAAAAGCTGTGCCCTCTGTACTCTGGTGTTGCTCCATAGGTAAAGAATACATCACAAAGAATGTGCTTGAGGACTTGAAGCGTTACACTTACATTGTAGCAAGAGAACCATATACCTACGATGCACTCGTAGAGTCAGGTATTGAAAAAGAAAAAATACTCAGATGTTGTGACCCTGCTTTTATGCTTGAGAGGAAGGAATGTCCTTTGCCCGAAGGCTTTGAAGAGGGTAATACAGTTGGGCTTAACATAAGCCCTTTGGTAAAGAATGAGGAAGTTTATAGAGCAGTAGAGTTCCTTATTGAGAAGATTATCAAGGACACGGATATGAAAATATGCCTTGTTCCTCATGTTTATAATGCTGTACCCACAGAGAGCGGCGACCTTAAGCTACTCAGGGAATTTTACAATAAATACTTGGATACGGGCAGAATTTCAATTGTGGACAAGAACTATACCTGCGAGGAACTCAAGTTCATAATCAGCAAGTGCAGATTTTTTGTAGGTGCCCGCACTCATTCCACCATCGCAGCATATTCAACTATGGTGCCCACACTTGTGCTGGGTTACTCGATAAAATCCTTGGGTATTGCAAAAGAACTTTTCGGTACTGAAAAGGGCTATGTTTTGCCTTATACAGATATTAAGGAAGAAGATTATATCTACAATGCTTTTGCAGATATAATGAAAAATGAAAGAGAAATCAAAGAGCATTTTAAGAAAGTACTGCCCGATTACACCAAGACAGTAAAAGATGTGGTAGATACTTTATACAGCAAATACTTAGGAGACTAAATGGAAAAATCTCAAAGAAAAACCGGAATGTTGCTGTCTTACGGCAGTAGCCTGCTGCTTGCGGCAGTTAATATTTTTCTTACTCCTTTTCTTATCAGGTCGCTGGGAGAGGTAGAATATGGTATTTATCAATCTATGGCTTCCTTTGCAGGCTACCTTGTGCTGATAAATTTCGGCACAGGTACGGTTATGACCCGATATGTGTCCTTGTATCTTGGAAAAGGGGATAAGAAAAACGAGAGAAACTACATAGCAATGTGCCTTATTATCACTGCCGGCTTGGCACTGATTATTTCGGCTGTGTCGATGGTGATGTATGCGTTTGTGGATAACATATACGCCTCCACCATTACACCCCAGCAGATGACAAGGGCAAAGCTTTTGTTCTTGGTTGTGTCCCTCAATGTAATTGTTACTTTGATTGCACAGGCTTTTCAGGGAATTATAACTGCTTACGAAAAATTTAACTTTACAGGAATATGGAATATGTCGAGAGTGCTTTTAAAGGTACTGCTTCTTGTATCCATATTCTTCCTTTGGAAAGATTCAATGGTTATTGCTTTGGTGGATTTGGCTTTATCGAGTCTGTACTGTGTTCTTTGCGTAGGCTATTGTATAAAGCTGGGAGCTACACCAAAGCTCTATAAATTTGATAAAAAGATATTTGCATCTTCTGCAATGTTTTCTCTTGCTATTATGCTGCAGGCGGTTGTTAATCAGGTGAACAGCAAGGTGGATATTACAATCCTCGGCATTATGGTAAGTCAGGAGAGTGTGGCAAAATATTCGGTTGCAATGCAGGTGTTTTCTATATTTTCTACTCTGTCTACAGCAGCCATTGCAATTTATCTTCCCAAGTTTACGAAGCTTATTGCCTCAGGTGCTACTGACGGAGAGACCATCACAAGAGAAATGATTGCTCCGAGCCGTATACAGACCCTTGTGTCCGGTGCTATAATGTTCGGATTCCTTGTGTGTGGATTGGATTTTATCAGGGTATGGATGGGAAATGGTTTTGACCTTTCCTGGTGGATTGCAATAATTATTCTGATACCCTCTTTCTTTATGTACACAAACGGCGTTGTGGTGTCTGTGCTGGATGCTATGCAGAAGCGACTTGTAAGGTCTGTGGTGCTTGCCTGTGTGGCAGTTGCCAATGTGTTTATCAGTATTATTCTTGTAAGCATTTTCGGCGAAATCGGAGCTCCCATAGGTACGGCGATATCCACTACCGTAGGCTCGGTTATTATTATGAATATCTACTACAAAAAGGTGATCGGCATAAAGCTTTTTATGCTGTTTAAGGGTATCTTCAAGGGTATTCTGCCTTCTTTGTTGCTTGCATCATTAGCGGCATTGCCGGCTGTTTTGCTTGTGCCTGTAGGCTTTATGGGACTGATTGTCAAAGGCGGAATTTTTGTAACTGTACTTGTTGTATGCCTTTTGGTATTCGGATTTAATAAGCAGGAAAAATCACTTGTACTCAAGCCTTTGAAAAGAGGTAAAGGATGATTAGTTTAGTAGTTAGGGATAGATGCACAGGATGTGGTGCATGTGAGCAGAGCTGTGCTGTCGGTGCTCTTAAAATGAAAGAGGATGAAGAAGGCTTCCTTTTCCCTGTTATCGATGAAGAGAGCTGTGTGTCTTGCAACAAATGTGTTAATGTGTGTCCGGTGGCTTCTGACAAAGCAGAGGCTAAACCTGCTGATGTTTATGCCGTAAGAGCAAAGGACGAAGATACTGTATTTTTAAGTTCCTCGGGCGGTGTTTTCGGTACACTTGCAGAGTGTGTGGTAAATGCAGGCGGCGTGGTTTTTGGTGCAGGCTATGATGAGAACCTTTGTGTACTTCACAAGTGTGCAACATCTTTGCAGGATATAGGGGCTCTTATGGGCTCCAAGTATGTTCAATCTGATGTAAGGAATACATATAAAGAAATAAAAGAATACCTTACCGAAGGTAAACAGGTTCTTTTTACGGGTACCTCTTGCCAGTGTGCAGGACTCAAAAGTTATCTTGAAAAAGATTATGATAATTTGCTATTAGTTGATTTTGTATGCCACGGAGTACCTTCACCCGCACTATTTAAAAATTATCTTGAGTTCATGGGGCAAAAGGGTGAAATTACGAGGGTACGCTTCAGAGATAAAACCGAAGATAAAAAGAGGGGTCACTATATAAGCATTGAGTATAAAAATGCTCCTGTTTACAGAGTGCCTTCTGTTTCTGACCCTTATATGCTTGCGTTTTTGCAGAATATTTCTTTAAGAAGATGCTGTTATGAATGCAGTTTCAAAGCTTTTAAATCGGGCAGCGATATTACAATCGGTGATTTCTGGGGACTTTCGAAAACCGACAGTCCACTCAGAGAGAAGGACGGAGTAAGCCTCTGTGCGATAAACACCGAAAAAGGCAGACACTTCTTTGAAAAAATAAAAGATAAGATTGACTCGGACCCTCGCACCTTAGAGGAAGCACTCGGGGAAAACAGAGCCATAATCACAAGTACAAAGAAAAATCCTTTGAGAGAAAAGTACCTCATGGATATGCATAAGATGAACATTAAGAAGCTTAATGATAAATACTGCTCCAATTCTTTTGGTGCAAAAATCAGACGATTTATTGCTAAAGCATGAAAGGAAAGATAGATATGTTTGAAGGAAAAACTTTACTAATAACAGGCGGTACAGGCTCCTTCGGTAATGCGGTGCTTGACCGTTTCCTGCAGACCGACATCAAGGAGATAAGAATTTTCTCCCGTGATGAGATGAAACAGGACCAGATGAGACACAAGTACCAGAGCGAAAAGATTAAGTTCTTTATTGGTGACGTAAGGGACATAAATTCTCTTTCACTTGCTATGTATGGAGTAGACTATATCTTCCATGCGGCAGCACTCAAGCAGGTTCCTGCTTGCGAGTTCTTTCCTATTGAGGCAGTAAAGACAAATGTTCTGGGTACAGACAATGTGTTGAGCGCCGCTATCAGTGCAGGAGTTAAGAAGGTTATCTGCCTTTCTACCGACAAGGCAGCATATCCTGTAAATGCTATGGGTACCTCCAAGGCTATGATGGAGAAGGTAACAATCGCCAGAGCAAGAACAGTCGCCGAGGACAAGACATCAATCTGCTGTACAAGATACGGCAACGTTATGTGTTCCCGAGGCTCTGTAATTCCTCTCTTCATAAGTCAGATTAAGCAGGGCTTACCTCTTACACTTACCGACCCTCAGATGACACGCTTTATTATGAGTCTTGAAGAGGCAGTTGACCTGGTGCTCTTTGCTTTCGAGAATGGCAAGAGCGGAGATATATTGGTGCAGAAGGCACCTGCCTGCACGGTTGAGGTGCTTGCTCAGTCTGTGGCAGAGCTTTTTGGTGTGCCTCAGATAGAGAAGAAAATTATTGGTATCCGCCATGGCGAGAAGAAGTACGAAACACTCCTCACCGCAGAGGAATGTGCAAGTGCTGTGGATATGGGTGACTTCTACAGAGTGCCTGCGGATAAGCGAGATTTAAACTACGACCTTTACATTGATAAGGGTGACACAAAGCGTAATACAATTGAAGAGTTTACCTCTGACAATACAGAGCTTCTTACAGTTGAGCAGGTTAAAGAAAAGCTCCTGACTCTTTCCTACATTCAGGATGAACTCAAGGAGTGGACAGGAGTATGAAGATACTTGTAACAGGAGCTAACGGCTTTGTGGGAAAAAACCTTGTGGCTGAGCTCAAAAACATAAGCGAGGGTAAATGCAGTTTTGCAGGTATTGAAAAGGGCTGTGAAATACTCACAGCCGATATAGACACAGATAAAGAGAAGCTTAAGGCTTATTGTAAGGATTGCGACTTTGTTTTTCACCTGGCAGGAGTAAACAGACCCAAAGAGGAAAAAGAGTTTACAGAGGGTAATCTTGACTCACTTACAGAGCTTATTGCTTTCCTTAAAGAGCAAGGTAATGCCTGCCCTGTAGCACTCAGTTCTTCTACTCAGGCTGCACTTGAGAATCCTTACGGAATAAGCAAGCGTCAGGCAGAAGATACTCTCAAAGCATATTCGGAGGAAACAGGTCAGAAGGTATACATCTTCCGCTTTCCCGGGCTTTTCGGCAAATGGTGCAGACCTAACTATAACAGTGTAGTGGCAACCTTCTGCCACAATACTGCAAACGGTCTTGAGCTTCGCATTGATGCACCCCAAAAGGAAATAACTCTTGCCTATATCGACGATGTAGTGAGAGTGCTTCTTAACTGCGTTAACGATAGCACTGCAAAGGATGAAGAGGGCTTCTGCCTTGTGAATCCCACCTACGTTGTAAGTCTTTCGAGGCTTGCAAATTTGCTTGCTTCCTTTAAGGAAGGAAGAGGTAAGCTTCTGGTGCCTTACCTTGCAGATGCATTTGAAAGAGCACTTTACGCAACCTATCTTTCTTATCTGCCCAAAGATAAATTTTCTTATCCTCTTAATACCCATAGCGACTACAGAGGCTCTTTCACCGAGATAATCAGAACATCTGACAGAGGACAGTTTTCTGTAAATATCTCAAAGCCTCATATCACAAAGGGCAATCACTGGCACCACACAAAGAACGAGAAGTTCTGTGTTGTGTCGGGGAAAGGTGTTATCCGATTCAGAAAAATTGACAGCGACGAGGTTATCGAGTATTTTGTAAGCGGTGACAAAATGGAGGTTGTGGATATTCCCACAGGCTACACCCATAATATCGAAAATCTTGGCGATACCGATATGGTAACATTTATGTGGGCAAGCGAGGCATTTGACCCCAACCGCCCCGATACATATTTCTTGGAAGTTTAAATTTTTATCAGGACTTTTATTTGTCCGCAGGAGTAGGCTTTGAATAATACACAGTTAGTTTTAATTGATATTCTGAGGTCTTTTGCCACAGATTACAGCCAAAAACCTAATATAGAAGGCGTTGATACACAGGCACTGTTTAAGCTCTCGAAGAAGCACAGTGTTATTGGAATAGTTGCTCATATTCTGGACAAGTTCGATTTGTTTGAGAGTGAAGAGGTAAGAGCAAAATTTATGCACGAGTATGATCGTACCGTAATGAATATGCTCAGCCGAGAGGCTTCTGCTATGAGCATTAGTGCACAGCTACGGAGCCTTTCTATCAAACATATCCTCTTTAAAGGTATGATGGTGAGTGCAGCTTATCCTATCCCGTATCTGCGAACTTATGGCGATGCGGATATTGTGATTCCCAAGCAGGATGTGGAAAAGCTTCGGGATTATATGAAGTCAAAGGGCTATGAGCATTCTTTGGCTGATGCAGGCGTTGTTAATGTTTTCAAGAAGAACAAGGAGCATTACGAGTTTCATAAGAATCTTAATGTTTCCAATCTTACTGATAAAAGCTACTTTGAGAAGTTGTGGGAGAATGTTACCTCACGTGACGAATACACCTATGAGTTCGAGCATAACTTCCACCTCTGTTATCTTATTACTCATCTGGAAAAGCACGTGTACGGCAGCGGTGCAGGACTCAGGATGTATCTTGACATCGCACTCTATATCAAAAAATATTCAGAGAGTCTTGACCTTCTTAAAGTCAGGGATGATTTATCCTCGATGGGACTTGGCACATTTTTTAACACCGTGCTCTATATATGCAATAAATGGTTTGCTTTTCCTGCTCCCGATTGGGTTGTACCCTTGGAAGATGAAGTTTACAATAATATGTGTGACTTTACATTTTCCGGCGGTGTTTTCGGCGATCAATCTGCCGAAAAGATTGCGGAGAATGCCCTCAGACATAATATGTCAACAGGAAAGAAAAACGCAAGAGTTCGTTTCTTCTTAGAGAGGATTTTCCCGCCTTTTTCAGAGCTTGAAAGAATGTATCCGAGATATAGCGGTAAGCCTTTACTTGTGCCTGCAGCTTGGGTTAATCATATCTTTCATTTTTTTAAAGATAAAAAGTACGGACGGGTTAAGGTTATTACATCAGCCAATACTACCGAGGCTCAGATTAAAAAGAAATTCCTTGAGAGTATCGGCTCTGTTCACTAACTGAATAAAGATAAAAAATGCTCTGCAATTTTTTGCAGAGCATTTTGTTTAGTTAAATTTCTTCAGTTATAATTTTTTGTGCAAGGGCTGTGTTTCGGTATCTTTTGTCAGCAGTGACGTCTTTGATGATATGAATAAACTCTGGGATAGGGGGTTGAGTTTTTTCACTGTCCACCTCAACTTCCAGGTAAGCTCGGTCCTCCCAGAAGGGAAACACATCTACCTCATAAACAAAGCCGAAGAGCGAAAAGCTGTGACGATGCTTTTTTATGGGAGCATAGCCTTCTCGGATAAACCTTGAAAGAGTGTCGAATTCCTCTTTGGAAATCTCGTCCTCAATTTCTATTTTTGTCATATCGGTGATGCTTTCTTTAAAGGTGCGGATGTATCTTACCCCATTCTCATCAGTTACAGAGCGGATACGGCATCTTGTACCATGCTCACTCATTCCCTTCGGAAGCTCCAGATAAAGCTGGGTCATTTCCTCGCATTTATATTCGGGTTGAATTTTTAAAACTTCGATATTGGGAAAACGAATAAGGTATTTATATTCTATTTCCAAGGGTTTATCCATGGTATCACTTCAAATCTATTATCATAATTTCCGGACGGTTGAAAATTCTGGGCATAGCCTCGGGAGAGGAGCCCAACCCTGTCGTAACGGCAAGATAACCATTTGGGAATTCATAAAAACCTGCTGCATATTCGGGAAACCATCCCTGCTCGGGGGAATATACGGGACCTATAAAGGGAAGCTTTACCATTCCTCCGTGGGTGTGTCCGCTTAAAGTAAGGTCTATATCATAATTTTTGATACCCCAAAGATAAAATTCGGGATGATGGCACAAAAGAATGGTGTAAACATCGTCCGATGCAGTACAAAAACGTTTGAGAAAAGCATTGGACTCTTCGTCCCAAGAGCGATAGTATCTGAGACCGCCAATGCAAAGTTTGTTTCCTTTTATTGTTACATTGGTGTATTCGCTGTCAAGGAGAATTCCTCCTGCGTATTCCACAGTATGACAGATGTCTTCTATTTTTGAGTTGAACCTTTCGTGATTACCCAAAGAAAAGTACACAGGTGCAATTTCCTTTAAAGAACGGATAAGGGAATTAAGGCTTTTAAAGTCGTTATCGTTGGCATCTTCGCGGGAAATAAAATCTCCTGCCATAAAGATTAAGTCGGGGGATTCCTTCTCTATTTTTTCTGCAATTCGTTCTTCAAAGTCCAGGGCACTTTTTTGGTGGAGGTCGGAGATTAGAGCAATCCTCAAAGGTTCGATTATTTTATTGCTTTCGTTTTGATGTCGGGTAATTTTTATAGTGAAGTTACCAATGAGAATTACTGCAAAAAGAGCAAAAAGCAAAAGGAAGACAGAGGCTAAAATAATTTTTATTTTAGTGTTTTTTGAAAGCCTTTGCTTATTCTGGAGATCTTTTTCACCTTTTTTCAGTGCTTTCTTCATTTAGTAACAAACTCGATTACAGCATCGATAACTGTTTTAACGTCCTCTTCTGTCAGACGCAGGTGCAAGGGCAGAGAGAGGATATGCTCGCTGTAGTATTCTGCTTTGGGGCAGGTGCCCTGAGCATAGTTATACATACGGTAGTTTGTGTTGTCGATATAATGAACACCGGGGAAGATGTCTTTTGAGTTAAGGAAGGTGAGGAGCTCGTCACGATTTTCTACGATAATCTGGAAAAGGTGACGGCTGGTATCACAGCCCTCGGGAATTGTAACAAAACCGATTTTGTCGCTGTAGGGAGCAAAGCCTTCGGTGTACATCTGAGCTATTTTGTTGCGGAAAGCGTTGTCCTCGTCCAGATGCTTGAGCTGAACTAAAGCGATAGAAGCAATAACCGAGTTTCCGTGGTACTTGTGACCTACATATTCTACATCATACTTCCATTTGTAGTTGCCGCCTGCACTTGTTCTTGCATAGGTATCTTTGTTGATACCGAGCCAAGCAAACTTTCTTGCAATTTCGTCGAACTTTTTATCCTTAAAGCAAATCATACCGCTGTCTGCTGTTGGAAGATTCTTAACAGCCTGGAAGGAGTAAACAACAACGTCTGCCTCTTTGCCGGGGATCTCGCCGTTTACTCGGGTGCCTGCCATGTGAGCGGCATCAAGAATGAGAACAAGCTTATTCTCCTTGCAGATTTTTATAATTTCATCGTAGTGACCTGCATTACCGCCCATACCGACATACATCACTGCCTTGGTATTTTCGGTGATTTTTGCCTTAACAGATTCTGGATCAAGACAAAGAGTGTCGTCAACATCTGCGAAAACGGGTTTAAGCCCTGCCTGCATAATGGCGTGGTTTGTAGAGATAAATGTGAGAGCGGTGGTAATAACTTCGGAATTATCGTCCCAGCCGAGCTCTGCTTTGAAAAGGTCGCAAGCCATATAAAGACCAGAGGTGGAAGAATTTAGATAGTAGGCATTTGCAAGACCTGTGTATTCCTTCCATTTTTCTTCCAGCTCTACGGTTTTGAAGCCCATACCTGTCCAGCCTTTTTGGAGGCATTCTCTGATTTCTTCAAGGCAGGCATCAACATCAAATTTAGGCATAAATAATTGGATTCCCATTTTGGTTTCCTCCTGTATATATAAATAGATTATCTGATTTTGTATATTCTTTCGAAGTAGGTCCGGTAGTCACCTTTAAGGATATTCTGCCACCAATCCTCGTTATTAAGATACCACTCGATTGTGCGCTTGATACCTTCGTCAAAGGTGGTTTCGGGAAGCCACCCAAGCTCTGTGTGAATTTTTGTGGGGTCAATGGCATAGCGCATATCGTGTCCGGGTCTGTCGGTTACATAGGTGATAAGACTCTCGGGCTTGCCTAAAAGCTTAAGAATAGTTTTTACAACTTCAAGATTTGTTCTTTCGTTGTGGCCGCCGATGTTGTAAACCTCACCCTCTCTGCCCTTGCGGATTACAAGGTCGATAGCGGAGCAATGGTCCTCAACATAGAGCCAGTCACGGACATTCTCACCCTTGCCGTATACAGGTAGGCTTTCGTCAGCCAAAGCTCTTGAAATCATAAGGGGGATGAGCTTTTCGGGGAAGTGGTAAGGACCGTAGTTATTGGAGCAACGGGTAATAGATACAGGCAGCTTGAAGGTGCGGGCATAAGCGAGCACCAGAAGGTCTGCAGAAGCCTTTGAGGCACTGTAGGGGGAAGAGGTATGTATGGGTGTCTCTTCTGTGAAGAAAAGGTCGGGTTTGTCAAGAGGCAGGTCGCCATAAACCTCGTCTGTAGAAACTTGATGATAACGCTTGATGCCGTACTGTCTGCAGGCGTCCATAAGAGTCTGGGTGCCGAGAATGTTGGTCTTGAGGAATATCTCGGGATTTTCAACAGAGCGGTCAACGTGGCTTTCTGCCGCAAAGTTCACCACAATGTCAAAGTGTTCTTCTTCAAAAAGCCCGAATACACATTCCCTGTTGGCAATATCGCCCTTTACAAAGCGGAAGTTTTCATTCTTCATAGCTTCGTCGAGAGTCTGGAGGTTGCCTGCATAAGTGAGCTTATCAAGGCACACAATGCGATCCTCGGGATGATTTTTGAGTTCATAGTATACGAAATTTGCGCCGATGAAACCGGCACCGCCTGTAACTAAAATGTTCATGGGTATTTACTCCTTGTAGTTTGCTCAGAATGAAAAATTAAGTTCCTTAAATGTGGGGAAGTTCTTGTCTTTTTCGCTTAAAAGTATTTGGAAGCCCTCAGGCCAATTGATATTTATATCTTCATCGTTATAGATAAGACCGCCTTCATCCTCGGGATGATAAAGGTTGTCGCATTTGTAAACAAACTCTGCTTCTTCAGATAAAACTAAAAAGCCGTGGGCAAAGCCGCGAGGAACAAAGAACTGCTTTTTGTTTTCTTCGGAAAGAATCACACCTACATATTCACCATAGGTTTTGCTGTCTTTTCGCAAGTCAACGGCAACATCGTAAACTTCACCTTTTATCACACGGACAAGCTTTGCCTGAGGATAGGTTTTCTGAAAATGCAGTCCTCTCAGGACTCCTTTTCTCGATTTGGACTGGTTATCCTGAAGGAAGGTGCAGGATATACCTGCTTCTTCAAAGTCACTTTGCTTGTAGGTTTCCATAAAATATCCGCGATGGTCACCATAAACTTTCGGTGTGATTATGTAAACACCGTCTATGTGTGTGTTTTCGAAGGTAAAGTTACTCATAATGGGTTCCTCTTTTTATGTCTTTAATATCTGTAACGTTCCTGTGCTACTTTTTTCAGGTATTCGCCGTAAGGGCTTTTACCGTATTTTTCGGCGGCAACAAGGAGTTCTTCCTTGGTTATCCATTTGTTAACGAAAGCAATCTCTTCGGGTACGGAAATCATAAGAGATTGTCTGGTTTCTGTGATTTGAATAAAATTGGAAGCATCAATAAGAGAGTCCATTGTGCCTGTATCGAGCCAGGCAAAGCCTCTGCCCATAATCTGAACATTGAGGTCATCTGCCTCCAGATACATACGGTTAAGGTCTGTGATTTCAAGCTCACCGCGAGCGGAGGGCTTTATCTGCTTTGCCATTTCTACAACTCGGTTATCGTAGAAGTAAAGACCGGTTATGCAGTAATTGGATTTGGGATTTTTTGGCTTTTCTTCAACAGAGATAGCCTTGCCGTTTTCGTCAAATTCAACGATTCCGAAACGCTCGGGGTCGTTTACATAGTAGCCGAAAATGGTGGCTTTGCCCTGCTCGGCATCATCCTTTGCTTCTTTAAGGAGCTTTGAAAGTCCGTTTCCATAGAAGATATTATCGCCCAGTATCATAGCACAAGGTTCGTCGCCTATGAACTCCTCGCCCAGAATAAAAGCCTGAGCCAGTCCGTCGGGAGAGGGCTGTACCTTGTAGGAAAGATTGATTCCATAGCTTGAGCCATCGCCTAAAAGACGCTGAAAGTTAGGGGTGTCCTGCTCGGTAGAAATAATAAGAATATCACGGATGCCTGCAAGCATCAGAGTGGACAAGGGATAGAAAATCATAGGTTTGTCGTATACAGGCAGAAGCTGTTTTGAGGTAACCTGTGTCAGGGGATAAAGTCGTGTACCGGCTCCACCGGCAAGGATGATACCTTTCATTATCTTCACTCCTTAAAAAGATTATCAGAATACTTTTTTTGCAAGTTTATAGAATGCTTTTATGAGATTTGACCTTACGGCAGCGTATGCAAATTTATCGCGAAATTTAACTGTGCCGATTTTTTTCAGGGTTTCTAATTCTTTCTTTGCAAGGATTTTGTCGCCATTGTCAACACAAAGGTAGAGCTTTTTTCTTGCATAGATGTTAAGGACAATATTCATATATCGGTCTCTTTCCTCTTTTGGCATATCGATGCTCTTAAGGGTGTGAGAAAGAATATCAATATATCCGTTTGCACGGTCAATTGCCTTTTCTGTAGTGAGCTTTGAGTGGGAGTGGCTGGTTTGAGATACCACATAACTGCACAAAGGTTCATTTAAAAAATAGCGTTTGTGTTTATAGTAGATGGGCAAAAACAACTGCCAGTTCTGTTCTTTTCTTCCGGTGTAAATATTAAGTGAGGGAATTGCCTCTAAAAAGGCACTTCTGCGTACCATAAAACAGTGAGTTGCTCCGATGTAGCACTGACCTGTAAGGCACAACTCAAATTGATTTTCATTGGCAGAGTGAGGAAAGCCTTCGGAAATTCTTTTGTAGGGATTGTCTATATCGTTTTCTTTGACCATATAAGCGTCCGACTGAACGCAGGCATAATCGGGATGGCTTTCCAGAAACTCAACTCTTTTCTCAACGGATTCTGGAAAGAGAAAATCGTCGGAATCAGCCCAAGAAAGATAGTCGCCGGTAAAGAGCTTAAGCCCTCGGTTTACAGCAGAGGACTGGCCTGCATTTTCCTGATATTCATAGATTACCTTAATACCCTTTTCCTCGAATTTCGGAAGATAGGATTTAAAAAGCTCTTCGGTTTTATCGGTAGAGCCGTCGTTTATAAATATGTATTCTATGGGAGAATAGGTCTGGGAAAGCACAGACTCAATCATTCTGTGGGCCGTTTTTTCTCCGTTATAGCAGGGGGTGATTATGCTTACAAGGGGCTTTGTCACCTTACTCACCTCATTTATTTAAGGATAATGTCACAGATTATATTTACTGTTTCAAGGGGGAGCTCGCTGTAAAGGGGCAGGGTGAGGATACGCTTTGCCACATACTGTGCAGTAGGAGTAAGAGAGGAATCATAAAGGTTTTTGTAGCAATCATAGTCCTGCACAAGAGGATAGAAGTATTTTCTTGCATAGATATTTTCTTTTGCAAGAGCTTCGAATATATCATCTCTTGATTTTCCGAGTTTTGTTTCATCAATAACTACTGGAAAGTAGGCGTAGTTTGGTTTAACACCCGACTGCTCAGAACAGAGAACAATTCCGTCGGTAGCTCCCAGTCTTTTTCTGTAAAGCTCAACTATTTCTTTTCTTTTGGCAATATCCTCGTCAATATGACGCAGGTTGCAGATACCCATAGCCGCCTGAAACTCGTTCATCTTTGCATTGGCACCTACATCGCAGACAGTTTCTTGGTCAAGAATACCAAAGTTTTTGAGTCTGTGGAGCTTTTCGCCTATGGCTTTATCTGTGTATGTAACAGCACCGCCCTCAATGGTATTGAATACCTTTGTGGCATGGAAGCTGAACATAGAAGCATCACCGAAGGTTCCTACACCCACACCGTCTTTTTCAACACCGAAAGCGTGAGCGGCATCATAGATTACCTTGAGGTTGTGCTTCTTTGCAATACGGTCTATCTCCTGTGTGTCACAGAGATTGCCATAAACATGAACAGGCACAATTGCACTGGTTTTGTCGGTTATAAGAGCTTCGATTTTAGAAGCGTCTATTGTATATGTCACAGGGTCAATATCGCAGAAAATAGGAGTAAGTCCGCATCTGACAATAGCGTGGGTTGTAGAGGCAAAGGTAAAGGGAGTGGTGATAACCTCACCCTTTAAATTTAGTGCCTGCAGGCATAATTCCAGAGCCATGTGGCCGTTGGAAAAGAGGGAGATGTTATCACTCTTAAGATACTCACAAAGACCCTTTTGGAGTTTATCGTGTTTGGGTCCCATATTGGTAAGAAAATGGGAATCAAATATGGAAGTTATTTCTTCAATGTACTCAGTTAATTCGGGTATTGAAGAGCGGGTTACAAAGATTTTGTCACTCAAAGAGGACACCTCATTTCAAAAATTCTTGAGGGAATACGCTGATTACAAGCTCCTTTGATGCCATAACACCTTCCTTGGCAGAAAGAAGAGAGGGAGAAACCTCCTCACCTTTGAGCCAACGGATAATAGCAAGAGGCATATTTACTCCTGCAACATGAGAGAAGGGGTAGCCACCGCCGAAGCGAGCGTTCATCTCCAGCAGGTAGGGGGTATCACCAACAAGGAAAACGTCAGCGTCAAGGTTTGCAGGATGCTTGAGTTTTTGGCTTATTATCCTGCCGATTTCGTTTATTTTTTCGTTTTTTACTATGATTGCAGCATCGGTTTCACCCGAGCGCATAGCATACTTTTGCCTAATAACTGTGTTTTGATAGTTACCTTCAAGGTCATTAATAACGTCCATACCGTATTCCTGACCCTTGAGAGATTGTTGTATCAGCACACATTCATCGGGATTTGCGGCGGATTCGTATTTAAGGTAACTTTTAGAGATTTCTCTTTTTGATTTTTCATAGAAAACCCGAAGTTCGGTTTCATTTTCAGCTTTGAAAACCGAGAGTGAACCCATACCCCAGCGGGGCTTGACATAAAGAGGAAAATCAATTTTTTCATCTTCCAAATCCTTCTGTGCGTCGGAAAGTCGGATATAGGTTTTAGGAGTATTGATGTTGTTTTCAAGACAGAAGTTATAGGTGTTCCACTTATCGTTGCAAATATCAATTGCACTTTCATCCGCAACAATTACACGGGTACCGATTTCTTCGAAGTCTTTTTTATGACGGGATAGAATCATAAGGTCAATGTCAAAAAGACTTATGAGTGCATCAATACAGTTTTCTTTACAGTAAGAAAGAAGAAAAGGTATATAATTTTCATCGTAAATCAGAGGGGTAACAACAGTTTTGTCAGCGTAAAGAAAGGCTGTGGAAAGAGAGGAGGAGTTGGCTGTGTGCACAAGACCTTCATTTTTGAGTGTGTCTTTGAAATATTTAACAAGATAACTGCGTCTGCCGGCTGATGTAAGTAGTATGTTCATATAAGTTCCTCAAAGTTTTATACCCTTATAATCGCAGAATAAGGGATAACCGCCTGTATGAATAAATAGAATATTTTTGTTTTTAATATTGTTTTTATAAAGATGATTCTTCATTCCAAAGAAAGCTTTGCCTGTGTAAGTAGGGTCCAGAGGAATATCATATTCCTTAAAAATATAGTCGATTTCTGCAAGCTCATCTTTGATAGTTTTTGAATAACCGCCAAAAAGATATTCATCTGTAACAGTTATATCTGCGGTTACTTCTTTATTGAAATAAAGGTTAAGGTTGTTTTGTATTATGGATTTGCACCGCTTGGAGTCTCTGGCAACAGAAATACCGATGATTTTTCGGGTGTCTGAAACCTGGCAGGCCCTTGAGAGAAGCCCCGAATATGTGGCGGCTGTACCGGTTGCAAGGAAGATGTAGTCGAAGTTAATGTTGTTTTCTTTTTCGAAGGCTGTGATTTCGTCGTAAACCATTGTGTAGGAGGATACGGGTACAAGTTCGTTACCTTCGCCCTTTGTGTTTCCGTAGATGTAGTAGGGGTCAAAGCCTTCTTCTTTAAAATCCTCAATAGCACGGTTTACGGTTTCTGCAACCCGAGCTTTTTCGCAGGCATATTCTCTGACACCCAGAGCGGAAATAATTTTAGAGTTGTTGGTATCACCCGAGGTTTCGCTGAAAATTACAGCACAGGGAATATGGTTATCAAAACAAAGCTGGGACATAACACGACAGAGGTTAGAGCTTTTTGAGCCGTAGGCAATAATGGCATTTTTGCCCTTTGCTTTCATATCCTCAAGAAATGCCTCGGCAAATCTCACCTTGTTTCCGCCAAAGGAGTAGGGGAGCTTGTCCTCTCTTTTTATGTAAATATTATTTTGATAGAGATTGTCTATAAACTCCAAGGGGGAATCGGAAAACAAGATGTTCACCTCCGTCTTTGTGGTAATTAAGCTTTTTTGTCTGCCTTTTTCTTCTTTCTGTTTGCCATAAATTCTTTTGCTGTAGCTTTGATGTATGTAAAGCTTTCAACCTTGAATATTTTTGAGAGAAGAATGTATAGGGCAATTCCGATGATTACCTGAATAATAATTCTTACTACAGAAAGCAGGAAGAAATCCGGAATGATAAACTCAAGGGGGATGTACCCTATGCCGAACAAAACAGCACCCATTGCTGTACTTAAAAGAATGGCAGGAAGAATATCAGAAAGCTGTTCTTTGAGTCCGTAGCCTATGATTCTTTTGTTTGGCCAGGCATTTACAAATACACAGACGATTTCTGCAAAGATACTGCTCAGAGCAATTACGATAACGGAATCTGTGGAATTTTCAAAAGCGAGACTCCAGGCAATCAGAATACCTGCACCGAGAAAAATAAGGTTGGAAACCTTCTTAATTATCTCGGCTACAAGGAATGTTCCGCTTTTGCCCATTGCCTGAATTGCCTGAAGGTTGGTAGTGTGGATTGGCCACATTGCAAAGTTAAAGCAGGCAATCCATAAAAACGGTACTGCAGGCATCCAAGCTTCGCCCAGAAGAATATAGATAAAGGAACTTCCAACAGCGGCAAAGCCCATCATAGCAGGGAATACCAGATAAGAGCTTGTCTTCATTGCTCGTCTTGTCATGCTCTTTACTCTGCTTACATCCTCCTGATGGCTGGACATAGCAGGAAACAGAACGTGTTGTATTGCATTGTTAAGGTTGCCCATAATGATCTGGGGATAGGTTGTGCCTTTGTTATAGTAAGCCAGATCTTTTGTGGTGTATGCCTTACCGATAATTAAAGTGTTCAGGTTTTTATAAATAGAGTCGATAAATGTGGATGCAAGTATTTTCCAGCCGTAAGAGAAGAGACCTTTAAGCCTATTGAACGAGAATATAAATTTTGGTCTCCATTTTACAGTAAACCATAAAAAGATGGTGTCCATAACTTGGTCAGTGAGCTTTTGAGCAATAAGTGCCCAAGCGCCATATATCGGATTTCCGGTAGCATTTATAATAATAAAAGCAAGTGCTACACCTACGATTCCCGAAACAACTGTTCCTGTAAAGGATGCAAAAAAGAACTTCTTGAACTGCATTGTTTTTGATACATAGGCATGCTGAACATTGTTTATTGCTCCGATTATAAGAGTGAGTGAAAGCACCCGTATCATAGGAATCATATAGGTGTTGTTGTAAAAGTTTGCTATGGGAGTTGCCGCAAAAAACATACCTGTAAACAGTAGTCCTGCAAGCCCTAACTGGAAGAAGAATACAGTTGAAAAGTCTTTCTGGTCTGCGTTCTTTTTTTGTATAAGTGCAGAGGCAAATCCGCCCTGTACTATTACGTTGAGAATTCCCGTAAACACGGTGATAAGGGGAATTATACCATAGGCAGAGGGACCTAAAAGTCGGGCAAGCACTATGGAAACAATAAGTGAGACAGCTTCGCCGCCCAGCTTTTCCATATATCCCCAGAAAAGGCCTTTTAAAGTTTTTTCTTTTGTGTTTTTTGAAGCAGACTGAAGTTCTTCTTGGAGCTTACTATCAGTCTGAGAAGTTTTATTTTCGTCCATTTTTTATACCTTCGTTTTTTTCTTTGAAAGAAAGGATAACAGGGAGAGAAGTCTGAGTTTTAATATTTCTTTTTTTGAAGATTTTGAAAGAAACAGCGGTGCTACCTCTTTGTATTTTCTGCTGAAAAGATGTTTGTAATCACACTTGAGAAGTTTAAGGTGATACTCGCTTTTTCGGATAGCGAAGGTTACCGATTTATCGAATTGATGTTTTGTGTATTTATTAAATGCATGCAGACTTTTAAGATGTTCTGTATAGTGTTTTATCATTTTATCATTTTTATTGGAGTCTTTTGCAGTAAGGTCGCACATAATGCTTGAGGAACTGTTATGTCTGTAGCATGACATCTCTTTGTCTATATAATTTACATCACCTTTAGAGGCAAAATACAGCATAAAAAGAATATCCATAGAAGAGGAATACTCAAAGAATTCAGGAGTATTTTCTATCATTTCTTTCAAATATTCACTTCTGAAAAAGTATGAAGAGGTCTGGAACATATAGGGGAGTTTGCAGATACCTTCTATCGCTTCAGAAGAAGACATAACTCCGACTTTAACAGTATCTTCAAGAGGTATGATTTGCTTTAAGGGGACACCCTTCTCATTTGTACATCTTACTGTATGAGTACAGAAAGAACACTGAGGATGTGCTTCCATAAAGTCAACCTGTTTCTGAAGCTTGAGCTCATCTGTCCAGAAATCGTCACCCTCACACATAGCGGTATATTTACCACTTACCCTTGGAAAGTTGAAAGTTATTGACATCATATTGCCCTGACGATAGCTTTTGGAATATTGATTTTCGTCGTGATAGAGAGGCTTTATGATATCGGGATACTTTGCCTCATATTCTTTTATGATGTCGGTTGTACCGTCCGTAGAGCAGTCATCGTTAATCAGAACTTCAAACCTGAAGTTTGTTTTTTGCATAAGAAAACTGTCAAGAGCCTGGCGGATGTAGTTTTTGTGATTGTAAACAAGACAGCAGATGCTGACCATAATATCGTTCATAACTATTCCTCATAAGCAATGTGGATTAAAAGAGTTTTTGCAAAAGATGTATCAAGCGATAGCTTTTAAACCTAAGCAGAAAAACATAAAATTTGTTATATCCTGTTTTATTCGCGTGCTTAATGGATGCTTGGAATCTTTTGTCGCGGATAAGTTTATTACAATATTTGATTTTTTCTTTTTTTGTTGCAGGATTAGAAGGAGAAAGTGTATTGTTTATTGCTCGGTTTGTATCGTTGAAAACGAAGGTGGACCAAACAATATTGGCATCATTTTGATTTGTGGCCTTGTCGGTTATTACACTTTTCAGGATATCTTCCTTTAAATGGTAGATATCTATCATATTCTTTACATATTTTTTGCAAAGACTTCCGGGAGCATCTTTGTAGTAGTTGTAGATGGATTTATTGTAGATTTTTACTGCACTTACCTTACTCAGATATAAGAGATTAAATATAAAATCTTCGTTATAATTTATATCAGTGTCAAATCTTAAACTATGCTTTTCAATTACACTTCTGGAAAAAAGTTTATTATAAGGCATATTCATAAGTGTAAATTGATTATGAAGATTAAGATCAACAAAAAGATCACAGAATTCGCTGTTGGTAAGAGTTATAGTTTCTCCTTCAGGGAATTTGGGGCAGAGATTATCTTTTGATTTATTATCCCAAAGCTCTGTGATTCCGCCAAAAACGAGACAGTCCTCTTCGTTGCCTGAAAGCTCTAAAAGAGGTGAACAGAATTCCTTTTTGACGTAATCATCGCTGTCGCAAAACATGATGTATTTGCCACAGGCTTCGTCAAGTCCTCGGTTTCTGGCTGAAGAAACCCCACCATTTTCTTTGTGTATAACCTTTATTCTATTGTCACTTCTTGCATATTCATCGCAAATGTTTCCGCCGTTATCTTTGGAACCGTCATTGACAAGAATAAGCTCAAAATCAGAAAAATTCTGATTCAGAATAGAAGCTATGCATTTGTGAAGATAGTTCTCAGCATTGTAAACAGGAACTATAATACTTACAGCAGGCATAAATTTACCTCAATTATTAAGATTACACTCGATGGAATTTTTCAGAAATTCTATGGCATTTAAGCGTTCTTTTTCTAACAGCTTTTCGGTGTTTGAAAAGTTAGGGCTTGTGAACTCAATTTTTGAAATAACACTATACATCCTGTCGGACAAACTGAATTTATCAAGCAGTGTTTTGAGCCTTGAGCCCATAGAGCGACCATCTTCAATACGTTCAAAAACTACAAAGTCTTTTTGAAAAATAATAGAGAATACTGCGGCATGGAATGAATCGGTAAATACGGCATCTGCATGGTGAATAAGGTAGATAAACTCTGCAGGACCTGCGGTATAATAGTCGGGTTCCCTTATATCAAAGAGATTGATAACCTGAAGGCCTTTTTGTTTCGCAATATTATATATATATCTGCGGTATTTATTGGACTCGTTTCCGAGAAAATAAGTAACGGCAAAAGGTTTGTCTGTGGTGAAATTCGGCTTTTTTTCAAGGTTCTTCCAGACTTCTCTTTTCACAGTCATAGTGGGGTCACAGATGACTGTTGCTTCCTTGCCTGTAAGTTCCTTTATGAGCTTTGCACCTTGCTCTTCTCTGACAGAAATCATAGGAATTTCCTTGAGCCATTCTGAATAGGACTTTTTAACAAATTCAGGTAGCTCTGAAATTCCGAAGGAAGGAGCAAAGGTAAGCTTTTGATTGTTTTTTGCAAAGGTGAGGAATTTGACTTCCGATACCTGTGGATAGGTAGGGTTCCATACCTGATCGGAGCCCACAGAGAAAAAGTCAAACTCTGCAAGCTTATCGTTTGGAATGTTGTCTTTATTGATAGTAAAATCGGTTTGTTTTATATATGAGTTCTGAAACTCGTTGAAATTTTCTGAGCGAAGGTTTTTGCTTTTAGCATAAAGAGCTGCGTTGCGTTTTTTACGCACAACAGAGGGGATAAGTCTGTCCCTTTGGTTTTTAATAAGATACTTACGTTTTGTTCTTACTCGCAAAACAGCAGCAATATATGCAGGGGTAAGCTTAGAGAGTCGGCTTCTCTCCTGATATGAAAACTTAATACCATTGTTAGTGTTATCCGGAATGAGCATAGGTGTGTATCCCAGTTCTTCGTATGTTTTTAGAACTGCGTACATCTGAAGATGGCAACCGTAGTTTTCGCCACCGGATAAAGTTATGATGCCTATTTTCATATAATACTCCTGATTGATAACTAAAATTATGCATAACTGTTGATGTAGGCACCATCACGGTTGAACACCCACATCCAATTTATATCTTTTATATCTATATATACCCAAACTATTAAGTATAGCACTAGTATGATGGCTTTTAGTATGAATTGTTGATTTTTCGGAAATTTTTGTACTAAAAGACTAAGACCTATACAAACGAAGGGTGTAAAATAAATGTGTACTCGATTCAGATAAGCGCTGTTTGATGTTCCCAGAATAGTTGCTGCTTGAACAAAGATGAATCCGACATAGAAATTCTCTGTACCGGTAAAGCCCTTTTCTTGGAAGAGAAGGAAGAAATACAGTGCAATAGGAGCAAAGGCGATGAGTATTCGTAAAGAGTGAATGCTGTTTTGAGCGTAGATCGTATCAGCACCGCCGGTTTCACTGTCTTTTAAAACTCCCAGAATTTCGAATAAAAAGTCATAGGAGTAGATCATAGCAATACCTGCTACAAGTATCAAAACAATTTTTTTAAGGTCAAGGACTTTTGTTATTAAGAAGTACATAGGCAGCATAATTAGTGCTGTAATATGGAAGGATGCAGCTATGAATACTACAATGCAGAATTTAAGGAATTTTCTGTCAAAAATAAGTCTGTGGCCTGCAAAAAGTATTGCTGCAGCAAGGAACTGACGTACGCCGTTAAAGCAGCCTACCCAACTGAGACATATATATAGAACTGTACTGAAGAAAAATGTATCTGTGTTTTTTGCAATTGTAAAAACAAAAAGACTTACAGTAAGACAAGCGATAACTAAAATAAAGGCGGCGCCATCTTGAGATATGGGATAAAGGAGTTTTGCGATTGTAGATAGTCCCGGTTCATTCCAAGTTCTCCATCTTTCGCCAAAAGACATTTCCCACTTAGGGTATCCTCTGTAATAGCCGCCAAAGTCTGTGCCTACATAGTATCTGAGTCCTGCGACCACAGCTAAGGTTGCGACACAGAGGAATACAAAAACATAGTAGGTTGTCAAATTCTTTTTGTTACTTTTATTTGAAGCTTGTAGGTTTGTTGTGTGGATGTATTGGTTGCTTGCTAGAGCTGCAAAAATACCGGCTACCAAGGCTGTAATAAGCAGTACCTTCACGATATGCGCCTCCTTTCTTCTTTTTTATGAGTTGTATGTGAATTTTTTATGTTTTGTTCTTTTCGGCTTCTACTAATTTTTTATAAAGTTCGTGATTGAAATTAGGCTTGGGAAGAGTAAGTTCTTTGCCAAGGATATAGTCATATTCCACAGGGGTGGGATACTGGAATCCGCCACCGGGGAAGAAGGTAAGCTCACCAAATATAATTCTGCCGTCGAAGTTGTAAAAATCTACTCGCACATAGGGGAAATCTTGTGCCAGATCTCTGGCGATTTTTTTCATTTCTTCAAATTGTTCGGGCTTTTCTACAAGAATATCTGATTTTTCATAGTTTGTGTATGTAAAATCTTTTTTCTCCCAATTTATGTCAAGAAAGTCAACAAAGTGCTTTCCATTAATATCATGGTTAATTTGCAAATACTTGGGCTCACCATTGAAGCACATGAACTTATAGTCAACCAGAGGTGAGTGATCAAGGTATTCTTCAACGATAATTTTGCGGTCAATATGCTGATAGTTCCATTCTCTGCCGAAGGTGTAGAGGTTCCTCTTGAGCCAGCAGTTGAAAATTCTTTTCCACCAGAACCAGTTTACTTTGCTCTTGTCAGTGCAGATGAGGTTCCAGCTGGAGCCGTGGTTTGTCTTCATAGCAAAGCGTTCGGGAAGTTCCTTGGGGTTTATATCCTTACCGTTATCATATACAAAAAGGAGATTGTTGAGCAGATGTCCGTAGCCTTTTTTCTCTATATATTCACGAACAAGGTATTTATCGGAGCAGATGGGCATAGCATCGTTTCTGTAGAAGAGCTTGAGCCACTGGAGTTTTTCAGAATAGCGCTGAGGATTTACAAGATTGATTTCTTCACCTGTTCTGCGGATATATTCATTTGTGAGGTATTCAAAATCATTGTATTTCTTTTCATTTCTCTTGCCCATGCGGATACGCACTTTATTGAAAAACCAATTACCTGCATCAGACTTTTGCATTTTACGACCGATATTTCTTAAGCTTTCATAGATTTTAGACATCACGTAGACTCCTTTGTAGAGTTTTTTGCTTTTCTTGCTTGAATCTGTCTGTATTTATAGACAATGAAGCCCGGTACCAGACTCTTGCCTATGAATTGAAGTGTGGGTTTTATGTACCATCTTAAGGGGTATTTGAGCAGTCTGAATCCCTTGATTGTAGTGCGGTGTGCATGGAAACGCACCATAAAAGTTCTGCGCTTTATGGCGCTCATATCTTCTCTCATAAGATACAGAGGCTCCTGCATATTAATACCCTTGAAATCGTGGTAAAAAAATCTGAACCACAAATCGTAGTCTTGTGCCCTTACTGTTCTTTTGGAAACAGTATATCCGCCACATTTATCATAGACATATTTGTAGGTCATTATAGTTGCGTGGTTAAAGGCGACCTGAGAACGTTGTGTGTATTTGTCGGGAAATTCGGGCTTTTTTATAATGTCAGCAAGCTTATCGCCTTCAAAACGTTGTACAAGAGTACTGACAAGATCAATGTCCGGATGCTCTCTGAGATACTTTACTTGTTTTTCGAATCTGTCACTGCGAGAAATATCGTCACCGTCCATACGGGCGATGAATTCACCCTGTGCATATTTAAGGCAATGATTAAGAGAAAAGGAAAGCTTGGAGTTTACATCATTCCGGATAACCTTGAATTTGTCGGGATACTTTTCCTCGTATTCTTTGACTATTTCAAGTGTGTTATCAGTTGAACAGTCATCACAGATTATAAATTCCCAATTTGCGTAAGTTTGGTTGATTATGGAGTCTATTGCCTCTTGCACAGTAGGAGCACAATTATAAACTGCCATAATTACAGAAATTAAATCTTTTTTCATATTATATAATGCTTACTTTTGTTTTTTGCTTTTCATTACAATTTTAGGATTGTTAATATCAATCCATTTTCCCATTCTAAGATCCCATTCTTCTGGTTCGATTTTGTTGCATCCGCCACCATGATAGAAGGTAATCTCGCCAAAGTAAATTTTTCCGTCGACATTGTAAAGGTCAACACGACAGTGGGCGAAGGGCTGAGATAAAGTACGTGCAATTTCAACCATTTTTTCAAAGTTTTCAGGCTTTTCTACAGGGAAATCCGCGTTTGGTCTGGTTTCGAAAACCGGTAACAGGTTGAAATCCATATCATAAATGTTTCGGGGGTAATCATGATTGTAAGAACTGTCGGGGTTGATTACACCCAAATCCAAAAACAGCATTTTAGGTTCGCCGTTAAAACACATAAATTTATAGTCCAGAGGAAGTTCACCGGATTTTGTACGGATTACTTCTTCTACTACAATTTTCGGGGAGATGTTTTTATAGTTCCATTCTCTTGAAAGTACGGATGCGTTTCTTTTGAGGATGAATTTTAATCTTTTCTTTGCGGTACCGATTTCTTTTTTAGAGAGGGGATTCTTAGGGTTATAGAAAACATGTCCGCCGGAATTGTGGTTACACTTTGCGACAATCTCAACATTAAATTTCAGAAAATCCAAATCTTTTGTTGAGGTGAAGGTATCAAGCTGAGGAATAAGTATATCCTCATATCCGCACTCTTTTACATATTCTCTGACTGCAATTTTGTCAGAACACTGTGTGAGCTTTGGATCTCTGTTGTTGAGCTTAAGCCACCAGAGTTTTTGGTCAAAGGTTTTAGGATTGTCAAGGTCCAGGTCTTTACCTGTATATAAATGATAAAACCACTTTGCATAATGCTCTTCGCTCCAGATAAAGCCGAGGAAGGAAGCCAGACCGTATTTTAAGCGATAATAAAGCATTTCCATTGAACTTCCGCTTCCGCCTATGTTGGAGAGAGCATTTTTTATTTTTCTAAGAAACATCAGAGATTCTCCTTATACCATTCTATTGCAAGGGCGATGCCACGCTCAAAGCTAAACTCAGGGTCGTAGCCAAGAAGCTCTTTTGCCTTGGAGATATCAGCATTGGAGTGCTTGATGTCGCCTGCTCTGTCAGGACCAAAGTTGGGCTCTACATTCTTGCCGAGAGCCTTTGTGAGTCCGTAATAAATATCGATAAGATATTCTCTGCCGCCGTATGCTACATTGAAAGCTTCACCTGCAGCCTCGGAGGATGCAAGACAAGCCTTGAGGTTTGCCTCGATAACATTCTCGATGTATGTGAAATCTCGTGACTGTTTTCCGTCACCGTTTATGGTAGGAACCTCACCTTTTAAGAGCTGTTTTATAAATTTGGGAATAACTGCAGCATAAGCACCATCAGGGTCCTGACGTCTGCCGAATACGTTAAAGTAACGCATTCCGTAGGTGTCAAGTCCATAGAGCTTCTTGTACAGCTTGCCGTATTCTTCGTCCACTCTCTTTGTAAGAGCATAAGGGGAGAGAAGGTTGCCTTCTCTGCCTTCTTTTTTGGGGAGATTGGGCTCGTCGCCGTAAACAGAGGAGGAGGAAGCATATACGAACTTCTTAACACCCTGCTGTCTTGCGGCTTCCATCATATTAAGAGTACCGCCGATGTTGATGTCTTCATAGAGCAGGGGCATCTCGATAGAGCGGGGAACAGAGCCCCAAGCCGCCTGATTGAGAACGAAGTCAGCACCCTCGCAAGCCTTCATACAGGTGTCAAGGTCACGGATGTCACCCTCTATAAATGTAAAGCGAGGGTTATCAATGAAGCCGTCCATATTGGTTCTTTTGCCTGTTGAGAGGTTGTCCAGACAGCGTACTGTATAGCCCATATCAAGTATAGCCTCGCACAGATTAGAGCCGATAAAACCTGCACCGCCTGTTACAAGGAAAACTGAATTTTCAGGGAATTTAAGATGTTTGTAGCCCATAGCATATACCTCCGTTAAAATGGTAGGAATGAATTAACCGTGTAGTAAAAGTTTGCGAATTTCTTTCGTCTGGATGTTTCGTTTAGATTTACAACACGGATATTCATATCAAAAAGTTTTTGATTCATAAGTTTCTTGAGGTCCAAATGATGTTTGTCAGAAATTCTGTACTTTAAAGGAACTCTTAAAAGCAGATCCAAAAGTTTTCTGTTGTTATAAGGAATAGTGATGTCAAAGCAGGATTTCATTACGCCGATATTAAGGCCACATTTACCGCCGTGCATCATTTCCCACACAAAGAAGTCACTTTCGTCATAATTGAAAAGATGTTCTTTAAGCTGTGTATTCTTGAAATATGCTTTGAAATGCTTGTCTGTTTCCCACACGAGTGTTCTCTTCATAAAGAAAATTTTGTAAAGAGAAGTGTAGTTTCTGGCTTTGAGCCTTTTGGGGAATTTCTTTCTGCCGAAGTATTTATAGGCATAGGCGCGGATAGTTTCGGAAATCCAGGATTTAACCTCTACATCGCAGACGTCACTCTGAATAAGTGTGATTTTCTTTCTTGCGTCGTCATCCTTGGATGCACCGATGTCGCCCTGATTATAGTCAAATATTTTTTTATAAATTTCAAAATCGGGAATATCCTCATTTTTTGGAGGAACATTGTAGGTTTTATGAAGAACATTGAAATTTTCGCTTATTTCCCTTGCTTTTTCTGCGTCAACAGCTTCTCTGTCCATTGCAACATAGCTGAAGGTAGTATATTTGTCATAGCAGCCGTTTGTTGCGGCAAAGGTGGTGTTGCTGTCAATACCGCCGGTGAGAGAAATTGCGGGTCGCTTCCATTTCATGGGGACAAGCTTCATATTATTCTTAAGAATACGTGCAGCTTCGTCTATAACCTGTTCGTACTCTTCATCGGATTTGCACATCTCAATCTCTCGGGAAGGATAGAATCTCTTGACAGAGTACTCACTATTTTTGAGTCTGACGTAAGTATTGGGAATGATTCGCTTAAGCTCGGAGTAACAGGTGATGTCTCCGGGCATATAGTTACCCATCATAAAGTGATACCATTTGTAGTGAACAAGCTTGTCTACATAGGGGGTGGTTTTAAGGTCACAGATATCACCTATGAGTCTCATGTGAGAAGAAATATAATGTTTACCCTCTACGGTGCCGTAGCATCCATACTGCATACCCGAGGCATCCAGCAGGAATTCCATACTTTCAGCGGTTACGATTCCTGCAATAAACACGCCTGTAAGCTCATCGATAATATCAAGGTGCTTATTTTCGGGATATGCAAGAGAAATTTTTTTGAGAATTACATTTTCATCCCAATCCATTGTGTAGGGATTGTATGCATGTCCGATGAGAAAAACTGTACCTGCTTCTGATTCGCAGGTGAAAAGTTTTACACCGTTGTATACCCAGAATTCAAAGTTGCCGATACGGGTTTTATTCCAATTGTTGTAAAAGGGATATTCGGTTGTATTCTTTATTTCGGCATCGGTTATGAGATAGCCCTTTTCAAACAGATGCTTCTGAATATGAGGCTTGCCGTCAAGTATATCTTTAAGCATATTACCACCTGAGTTTAGTGCTTATATTAAAGTCTCCAGTAAATGTAGCCTGCGTTCTCGAACTCTTTGCGGTTTAAAAGTCCCTTGATGTCGAGGAGTACCTTTGCATGCTCGCCTGAGTAGAACTTTGCCATATCCTCCATAGTGAGAGAGGAGAACTCTTCGTGAGAAACTGCGAGGATGACAGCATCCATATTGCGGATTGCATCCATATCTGCAAACTCCATGCCATATTCGTGCTTTGCCTCGTCCTTGTCTGCAACGGGGTCTGCAATTACAGGAGTGATGGAGTATTCCTTGAGCTCGTTTACTATATCAATGATTCTTGTGTTTCTTGTATCGGGGCAGTTTTCCTTGAAGGTAAAGCCGAGAATTGCAACCTTTGCGCTCTTCACGGAAATATCTGCCTGAATGAGTTTCTTAACTAAGGACTCAACAACATATTTGCCCATATCGTCGTTGATTCGTCTGCCTGAGAGGATAATCTGGGAGTGGTAGCCCATCTGCTCTGCCTTGTATGTAAGGTAGTAGGGGTCAACACCGATGCAATGACCGCCAACAAGACCGGGGAAGAATTTGAGGAAGTTCCATTTTGTGCCTGCGGCTTCGAGTACAGCCTTTGTATCTATTCCCATCTTGTTGAAGATGATGGAAAGCTCGTTCATAAATGCGATGTTGATATCACGCTGGGAATTTTCGATAACCTTTGCAGCCTCTGCAACCTTGATACTTTCTGCTCTGTGTACGCCTGCTTCAACAACAAGCTCGTAAACCTTTGCGACCTCGTCGAGAGTTTCTTCGTCCATACCTGAAACAATCTTTACGATAGTCTCAAGTCTGTGTACCTTGTCGCCGGGGTTGATACGCTCGGGGCTGTAACCGATTTTAAAGTCAACACCGCACTTAAGTCCTGACTCAGCCTCAAGGATAGGAACACAAACATCCTCTGTTACACCGGGATAAACGGTGGACTCGTATACAACGATTGAACCTTTTGTAAGGTATTTACCGAGAATGTGGCTTGCACCCTCAACAGGAGAGAGGTCCGGAGTATGGTCTGCGTTTACGGGGGTGGGAACTGCAACGATGTGGAATTTTGCTTCGCGGAGTCTTTCGGGGTCACTTGTGAAATCCACGGAGCAGTTCTTAATAGCCTCATCGCCAACCTCTTTTGTGGGGTCGATACCGCTTTTGTAGAGGTCAATTTTAGCTTTGTTTACATCAAAGCCTATAACATCTACCTTCTTTGAGAAGGATACGGCAATAGGCATACCAACATAGCCGAGACCGACAAGAGAGATTTTTTCTTCTTTGTTTACGATTTTCTGATAGAGTGACATATTTATTCCTCCGTTTTAATCATATCCAGATGAGAGAGCAGGGTTTTGTTTACCTTGCAGACATCAAATTTTTCTTTACAATATTCGTAACTGGCTTCGCCAAGTTTATTTATAAGATCGGGGTTTTCAATGAATTTACACATTGTATCTGCAAGAGCCTGCGGGTTACCCACAGGCACAAGATAGCCTGTTTCTCCGTTCTTGACTGTTTCTCTGCAGCCCGGAGCATCGGTAACGATAACAGGTCGACCCATAGCCATAGCTTCCTGAACCGTTCGGGGGATTCCCTCGCGGTGAGAGGGAAGAACAAATACAGAGCATTGGCGATAATAAACTCTTACATCAGGGTGCTCGGGATAATACTCGATAATACCCGAGTCTATATATTTCTGAACTTCCGTTTGTTTTAGTGAGTCCTGCATACTTTCGTCGATTTCGCCCAGATACATAATGCGGACGTCGGGGTGTCTTTCGTGGACAATCTGCGCCGCTTCAAGATATTCCGAAACTCCCTTGCATCTTAAAGCTCTTGAGAGCATAAAGAATACAGGCTTTTTGGGAAGCGGCTCCCTTTCGAAACGCTGCATATTTACACCCGAGCCGTTGACCATACAGCACTTGTCTTTTTTGAGAAGTTTAAGAGAAGTGAAGTCCTGCAAATCGTCAGGATTCATAAACACAACCTTGTGGGCACAGCTAAAGCCGATGCGATACAGGATCTTTACAAGCATACGGATGATTTTGGCTTTGGTGGTTTTAGCAACAAAAACATAGCCTGCTCCTGCGATCATAGAATATCTGCGGGGCACCTTTGCCTGCTTTGCGGCAATAGCACCGTAGATAACGGGCTTTATTGTGTAGCCTAAGGTTACATCGGGCTTTTCTTCTTTGAAGAGTTTTTTTAGAGCCTTTATGTACTTCAGATCCGACATAACGTTGACGCCTGTTTTCTCCATGGGTATCTTTACAAATCGGGCACCAAGAGCTTCTATTTTGTCAACATCAACATCATTGGGACCTGTAACAATAACATCATATCCGAGATTGATAATATCTTTGATAAGGTCGCCTCTGAAGTTCCATGCAGTTCTGTTCTTAGGTGAAATCAGTACAAATTTCAAAATAAGTCCCTGCTTTCAGTAAGTTTAATTGGATTTGATACAACCTATTATATATAGCATATAGTGAGGAAAGTGTTTATTTGGAATAAGTTGCGTTTTCAATAAGTGTATCCATAAGCTTATCTATAGGATAGCCAACACATTCCATCATCATAGGATACATACTGATGGCCGTAAAGCCGGGGAGCGTGTTAATCTCGTTGAATACAACGCGGTTTGTATTTTTCTCAAGGAAAAAGTCTATTCTGGAAAGTCCGTTACCGCCAAGCACCCTGAAAATATCTGCGGCATACTGTTTTACAGTTTCGTTAATACCTTCGGGAAGTTCGGGTGAGGTAACTGTTTTGGAGTCTGCATTGTTGTATTTTGCTTCATAGCTGTAGAACACATCGCCTGCAACAGCCTCGCCTGCATTGGAACAGATTAAACCGTCTTTTGTTTCGAGCACTGCACATTCAAGTTCGCGGCCGAAAATAGCTTCTTCGATAAGTACCTTTGAATCGTGAGTAAGTGCAAGTTTTACAGCCTTGACTAACTCTTCGCGGGTTGTTACTTTTGAAACTCCCTGAGATGAGCCTGATTTGCATGGCTTAACAAACATAGGATAACCAAGTTTTTCTTCAGAGAGTGCTGCATAGCTTTCGTCATCTCCCTCACGGACAAGTACATAGTCTGCCTGAGGAATATTTCCAAGACTTTCTACAATAATCTTTGTAAATGCTTTGTCCATAGATGTGCCCGAAGCTACAACGCCACAGCCCACATAGGGTATCTCGCAAAGTTCAAAAAGCCCTTGAATTGTGCCGTCTTCACCATTTTTGCCGTGAAGTACAGGAATAATAACATCAATGTTTATAAGGGAGTTTTTGCCGTCAAAGAGCAAAAGTCCCTTTGCTGTGGTGTTGGGAGAGAGAACGCAGGGGAGGTTGGATTCCTCGTCTACCCACTTGCCTGTAGGAATGAGAGTTGTGTCGCCTGTGTAGTAAACCCAGTCGCCGTTTTTCTTTATGCCCACATAATGCTTTTCGTATTTTTCCTCGGATACGTTATTTACAAAGTTCATAACGGATTTGCAGGAGATTTCGTGTTCGGTGGAGTTGCCGCCGAAAATGATAAGAATACTTTTTTTGTTCACAGAAACAAACCTTTCAATTTGTGGTTTCGATAATTATTTATATATATGCACACGAAAATCGAAGAGTGCAGATTTTATCTTGTTGCTTTTCCGAAATCAAATTCAGTCAGATTTTTAAGTATGAGGGAGAACATTCTGTTTGAGTTTCCGTCAGAGACAAAGCTGTTGTGGGGTGTGACAGAAACTCGGTCGCAGGTCCACAAGGGACTTGACTCGCAGAGAGGCTCTTCTTCAAATACGTCCAGAACAACTCCTTTGAATTTACCTTTTTCCAGATGCTGAATCAAAGCGTTTTCATCGATAATTGCACCACGGGCTACATTTATGAGAATACTGTCATCTTTCATAAGAGAGAGAAGAGAGGAGGAGAAAAGACCTCGGGTTTTATCATTGAGGGGTAGTGTGAGAATTACAACATCTGCGGTGGGGAGCACTTCTGTGAGAGCTTCTGTAGGATAGAACTCGTCGATAAAGGGAGAGGAGCTGTCGTAAATATCGGCACCTATCACCTGTGCATCGAATGCTTTGAGGCGTTTGGCACATTCAAGTCCCACAGAGCCGGTTCCAACTATAAGCACTCTTTTGTCCACAAGCTCCAAAAGGTTGCGGATTTTTTTCCACTCCTTGTTTTTTTGCTGCAATGCAAAGTCCGCAGAGTGTTTGTATATTTCTAAAATTTTAAGGATTACCCACTCTGCAATAGGAGCACTGTACACGCCTCTTGCGTTGTAAAGAGCGATTCCCTTTGAGGCAAGATAGCCTACGGGAGCATTGTTAAAGCCTGCACTTATAAGCTGAACGGCTTTTAAGGAGGTGAAGTTTTCTGCGGGGTTGAATTTAAAGAGGTTGTTGCATACGACAGCATCAAACTGTGAGCAATCGATGCTGAGCTTTTCCAGCTCGTTTTGAACAAAGGCTATTTCAAAACCGCAGCCTTTGAGAATATTCAGTTGTTCTTCGGTGTAATTAAAAGCACCTGTAAGCAGCAGTTTCATAAAATAGATCCTTCTGTATGTAAGTTTATCGTTCCTGAGCGGCTACTTCCTTTTTTGCTGTGCATTCTGCAGGAGTAGCAGTTGCAGTGGGTTTTACGGCAGTTTCCTTTGTGTTTTCGTTATCTGCGTTTGTAAACACCTTGAATATAGAGATGAAGAAAATTTTAAAGTCGAGTAAAAAGGATATGTTTTCGGTGTACCAGCAGTTGAGTTCAATGCGTTTGTTCCACTCAACATCTTTTCTGCCGTTAATCTGTGCCCAGCCTGTAACACCCGGGCGGACATTGAACATTCTGAATTGTTCTTCGGTGTATTCCTCTACAGGCCAAGGGTGGTATGTAAGAGGCGGTCTGGGACCGATAAGGCTCATATCGCCTTTGAGTATGTTGAGGAGCTGGGGAAGCTCATCTATGCTTGTGGCGCGGATGATTTTGCCGATTTTTGTAACTCTTGCATCGCCCTTTCCAGAATATACACCGGAGCCTGTGTGCTCTGCACCAACGCACATACTGCGGAATTTGTATATTTTAAAGACCTTGCCGCCTTTACCGAGTCTGTCCTGCTTAAAGATAATCGGACCCTTGGATTCTATTTTGATCGCGATAGCGGTAATAAGTAAAAGCCAGGAAAGAATTACAAGACCCGTAAAAGAAACGAAAATGTCAAAGGCTCTTTTGAAAAATCGGTACATTTCCTTGCCTCCCTCGTTGTATTGTGGGGTAAGATAAAAAACACTTACACATTATAATCCTATTATAACAGACTAATTATATCATATAATAATAAAAAATCAATTAAAATAAGACAAAAATAAACAAAAATCACAAATAATTTAGTGAATCCCTGATGCTTTTTGAAAAAGATGGTTCTTATATGTTTTGAATTATTAAGAAATTTGTGTAAAAAAGAAAAAACTTATGGTCAGTTATTGTTGACTTTAGGGCAGTTGTGTATTATAATGTTCAATGAATTATTGTGTATAATGCAAGGTTTGTATGCAGATAAATTGAGAACAACTGATTGCGTTTTTGGAGCAGATTATGAAAACATTTAATGCTAAAAAAATAATACTGATGATAGCTGATGTACTAATGATTTCCGTATTCGGCTTTATTACAAACCTGATTCTTATGTGGTTTGATCTTGGCACGTTGGCATCAGAGGGTTCGATGCTGCAGATAAACTGGTCAACCCTTACTCTTGTTATTGCGGTGGAAATGCTTTTCTGCTTCTTTACACTGTATGTATCGGGTACATATTCGTTTTTTTGGAGACTTTTGGGCAAGCATGAGTATCTGTCGTGCTTTATTGGATTAACGGCAGGAATGATGTTGTCTGTAGGTTTTCTTGCTTTCTTTGGTGCACTTGATGAAAGTTCGCCTGCAGTATTCTTTGTTTTGCAGTACTTGTTTACCGGAGCTTCGATGATGTTGTTCCGTTATTATGCAAAAAAAGCCGTTGTCGGACTCACGGAAGCGGGCAGGTCTGAAAACTATCAGAGAACACTTATTATTGGTGCAGGTCGTGCGGCAACACTTCTTCTTACCGATATTGAAAATGCAAAGAAAGACCCTGCAAATCCTTCGGGGAATATGTTGCCTGTAGGTCTTGTTGATGATGACAGAAGCAAGCTGGGCAGTAAAATACTGGGAGTTCCCGTCTTGGGCGGTACTGTCGATATTCCCGCTCTCTGTGAGCAGAGTCATATTTCGCTTATTGTTTTTGCAATTCCTTCCTGTACGGAGGAGGACCGTCAGCGTATACTTTCTCTTTGCTCAAAGACACAATGTAAGATTAAGATGGTGCCATATCTGAGCCAGCTTCTCTTTGAAGATGGCGGACATCCTCAGCTTCTTAATCAGGTAAAGGACATTCATATTGAAGATCTTTTGGGCAGAGAGCCAATTACCTTCTCAAAAGAGCAGACAAAAGAATTCATCAAAGATAAAGTGCTTATGGTTACAGGCGGCGGCGGTTCCATCGGCAGCGAGCTTGTAAGACAGATTGCAAAGTACAATCCCCGTCAGGTAATTATTGTAGACATTTACGAAAATAACGCATACGATATACAGCAGGAGCTTATACTCGAGTACGGTGATGAGGTGGATTTTGTAACTCTTATCGCATCGGTAAGAGATTTTGAAAAAATGAACCTTATTTTTGAAAAATACCGTCCTCAGGTTGTGTTCCATGCTGCTGCTCACAAGCACGTTCCTCTTATGGAAACCAGTCCCGAAGAGGCTGTTAAAAACAACGTTTTCGGTACTTTCAACATTGCAAAGCTTGCAGAAAATTACGGTGTTGAGAAGTTTATTATGATTTCCACCGATAAGGCTGTTAATCCCACAAATGTAATGGGTGCAACAAAGCGTTGCTGTGAAATGATTGTTCAGTATATGTCACAGCACGCAGAAAAAACAGATTTTGTTACCACGAGATTTGGCAATGTTCTGGGTTCAAACGGTTCGGTTATTCCTCTTTTCCGCAGACAGATTGAAAGCGGCAAGCCTGTTACTGTTACACACCCTGACATTATCAGATATTTTATGACTATTCCCGAGGCTGTATCCCTTGTTCTTCAGGCAGGTGCTATGGCTCAGGGCGGAGAGATTTTCGTTCTCGATATGGGTGAGCCTGTTAAGATTACAACTCTGGCAGAAAACCTCATCAGAATGTACGGAAAGGTTCCCTACAGGGATGTTGAAATCAAGTTTACAGGCTTACGTCCCGGCGAGAAGCTCTTTGAGGAACTTCTTATGAACGAAGAGGGACTTAAATCCACAGAAAACAAGAAGATTTTTATCGGCAATCAGATTTCTATTGACGAGAAGGATTTGCTTGAAAAGCTTGAGCAGCTTAAAACTTTTGCCGATGACAATAACAGTGAAGGTGTTGTTCAGATGCTCGGCAAAATTGTACCCACCTTTAATCACAAAACAAATAAATAAGTTGATTTGTGAGTTTACTCTGACCTTATACTTTTCCGTTTACACTTTGTTTTCGGAAATTTGATCTATAAACTTTAAGGAGCATATTTATGTGCGGAATTGTTGGATATGTTGGTAAAAAAGACTGCAGTGAGGTGCTTGTTGACGCTCTTCGTAAACTTGAGTACAGAGGCTATGACTCTGCAGGTATTGCAGTTTTTGAGGACGGCAAAATTAAAGTAGCAAAAGAAAAAGGCAGACTTGATGACCTTGTTGAAAAGATGAAGCGTGAGGGTGTTCCCTGCGGCCACATCGGTGTAGGTCATACCCGTTGGGCAACTCACGGTGTACCTTCTGCAACAAATTCTCATCCTCATGCAGGCGGAGATAAGGTTACATTGGTACATAACGGCATTATCGAGAATTACAAGGAGCTTAAAGAACAGCTTATTTCTCTGGGCAGAGTGTTTAAGAGTGAGACCGATACCGAGGTAGTGGCTCAGCTTCTTGACTACAACTACGAGGGCGATCCCATAGCGGCTATCAAGAAAACGCTGGCTCAGGTAGAAGGCTCTTTTGCACTCGGTATTCTCTTTGCTGACCGTCAGGGCGAGCTTTATGCTGTAAGACGTGAGAGTCCTCTTATCGTTGGTGTTGGTGAGGACGAAACCTTTATTGCATCCGACGTTCCTGCCATTATCAAATATACAAATCAGTATTATCTTTTGGAGCACGATGAAATTGCCCTGCTTTCTGAAAATGGTGTTTCTTTCTGTGATCTTGAAGGTGATAAGATAGAGAAAGAGCTGAAGGTTGCAGATTGGAATCAGGAAGCTGCAGAAAAGGGCGGCTATGAGCACTATATGCTCAAGGAAATCCACGAGCAGCCCACAGCTGTTAAAACAACAATTACTCCCAGAATTTCTCACAAGCTTCCTTGTCTTGAGGAGTGCGGTGTAACAGCAGAAACCCTCAAGGACATAAATCAGATTTATATTGTTGCCTGCGGTACCGCTATGCACGCAGGTATGGTTGGCAAATATGTTATAGAAAAGCTTGCAAGAGTGCCTGTTGTGGTTGATATTGCTTCCGAGTTCCGTTATCGTGAGCCTCTTATCAACGAGGGCGACCTGGTAATTATCATTTCCCAGTCAGGTGAGACTGCAGACAGCCTTGCAGCTATGCGTCTTGCGAAGAAAATGGGTGCAAAGACTCTTGCTATAGTAAACGCAAAGGGCAGCTCAATTGCCCGTGAGGCAGATATGCTCATCTATACTCACGCCGGTCCCGAAATTGCGGTTGCTTCTACAAAGGCATATATGGTACAGATTTCTGTTATGTACCTTCTCGGCTTCCTCTTTGCTCTTGCAAAGGGCAAGATAGACGAGGCAGAGTGTATGAGACTTACAGAGATTCTTACATCAGTTCCCGAGTACCTTGAGAAAACAATTAACGATGTTGACAAGGATTGCGAGGATATATCAAAGCATCTTTTAGAGGCAGACAGCCTGCTTTATATCGGCAGAGGTCTTGACTATGCACTCTCTATGGAAGGCTCTCTTAAGCTCAAGGAGATTTCATATATCCACTCAGAAGCTTATGCGGCAGGTGAGCTCAAGCACGGCACAATATCTCTCATTACAGAGGGTATGCCTGTTATCGCTGTTGCAACTCAGGTATCTTTGCTGGATAAAACAATCAGCAACATCAAAGAGGTTAAGGCAAGAGGTGCTGTGGTTATCCTGGTTTGCGACAAAGAGATTCAGGTTGACTGCGATGTTGCAGACTATATTATCCGCATTGATAAAATTGAGGAGTGCCTTATGCCTATGCTTGCGGCAGTTCCTCTTCAGCTCCTTGCTTACTACACATCCGTTCATCGTGGAAATGATGTAGATAAGCCCAGAAACTTAGCAAAATCCGTTACTGTTGAGTAATAAAATTCTCCGTCTGCAAATCTGCAGGCGGAGTTTTGGCATACATAGGAGTTTTAACCTTTTCGAAACATTCGGTTAACAGCTTGTATTTATATTACAGGATTGTTTATTGACTTATACTTTTGCAGATAATAATATATTATCAGAGAATCGCAGTTAAGAGAGGAGGCGTTTTGATGGAAAGATTTATGTTCAGCGTGGGACTTGTGGCTTTTCGTGTTATTATAGTTTTAGTTGTGGCACTTATAATTTATAAATGCTTTTCTTCTATGCGCCGCCGAAAAAGACAGGAAAGCCCTCTTGTTATGCTTTATAACGAAACGGCGAGAAGGAAAATTCCCGTGCTTTTCTGGGAGAATTCCATCGGCAGAAGCAAGAGCAACGATATAGTTATCGAGGACCCTACGGTTTCAAGAAGCCATTGTGTACTGCTTAGGCGAAAAGAAGGCTGGTTTGTGTCTGATGTGGGGTCAAAGTCAGGCACAAAAATCAATGGAAGAAGGATAAGCACAAGAAGAAAGATTGAAATTGACGATGCCTTTACCATTGGCTCTACCACTCTCTGCCTAAAAAGGGGCTCAGAATTTGACGAAGGTATAAATCACCATTGGTTTTTCTCTAAAAGCTCAGAAAAAAGAGGAGCATCTGCTCCCCTACTTATTTTACTTTTAAACTTTTTCTATATTTTTATGACCCTTGGAATTTTTATTTCAAGGCAGGAAATCCGAATTGAAGCTCTCCAAGTGTTGGGTGCGTTGGTAGCTTTTTCGTGGACTATGTATGGCTTTTCCCGAGGAGTTTTTTTAAGAAGCAATTTTGAGTTGGAGACTCTGGCTCTGCTTCTTTTTGGAGCAGGTACCCTTTTGCTTGTAGAGCAGGATATAAAGGACGCATGGATTCAGATAATTGCGGCATTTATCGGTGTTGTGGGATATTTTCTGATACTGGCATTTATAGAAAATCCCGACCGCATTGTTAAGTGGCGTATGGCGGTTATGATGATTGCGTTAGGGTTTTTAGCGATAAATCTGATTTTCGGCAAGGTGGAATATGGTGCCGCGAATCGAATTTATATTTCGGGTGTGTCCATACAGCCTTCGGAGATTGTTAAGGTTGCCTATATTTTTGTAGGTGCTTCTGCCCTTGACCATCTGCAGACAAAGCGAAATATCATAGAATTTATTGTGTTTTCTGCTTTGTGCGTGGGTGCTTTGGGCATAATGGGCGATTTCGGTACGGCGCTTATCTTTTTCGTTACCTTTATTGTTATTTCCATAACCCGCTCAGGTGATGTTAAAACAGCAATCTTTGCCTTGGTGGGAGCGGTTTTTGCGGTTGTGCTTATTCTCAGCTTCAAGCCCTATATCGCAGAGAGATTTGCTGTATGGGGTAATGTAATGGATGACCCTTACGGAGCAGGCTATCAGCAATCCCGAGTGCTTACCTATATTGCTTCGGGCGGACTTTTCGGAATGGGTGTCGGTTCGGGAATACTGCGTGAATACACCGCTTCGGAAACAGACCTTGTGTTCGGAATTGTCAGCGAAGAGATGGGTTTTATAACAGCTTTGCTGTTCGCATTGGTGATTTTCGGCTTGGTGATTTATTCAAGAGCAATTACAACTAGGAGTCGCAGTACCTTTTATTCCATATCTGCTTGCTGTGCTTCAACTATGATGCTTGTGCAGGCTGGACTCAATATTTTCGGCTGTACAGATATATTGCCACTTACAGGTGTTACCTTGCCTTTTGTGAGTGCAGGCGGTTCAAGTATAATTTCCTGCTTTGGACTTCTTGCTTTTATTAAGGCGGCAGACGAAGAAACATATATTATAAACAACAGGCTTACTCATAGATAACAGAGGTTTATTATGAAACGGACTTTGCAGAGAAGTATAGTGTCACTCATATTGGCTGCAGCATTTGTGCTGGGGCTAGGTGTATTGTGCTTCAGATACATCACGCAGGGTGCATCTTGGGCAGCAAAGCCATACAATCAGCACCAAAGCCCCGAGGTTGCAGGTGTTATTTATGATAGGAATGGGGTAGTGCTGGCACAGTCTTTGGGGGAAGAGAGAGTTTTTCACGAGGACTACAATGTGCGTGTAGGCACAATGCACTGTGTAGCAGATGAATCCTTTAACATTGCAACTGCGGTGCAAAACAGAAAACGTGCAATGCTTCACGGCTATAGCGGTCTTTTGGGATATAGCTTGCCTAAAGAGCTTAATTCCTCAAGGGATGTAACACTTACTCTTTCGGGTGAAGTCTGCGGTAAGGTTTACGAGGCTTTTGGAGGTAAAAAGGGTGCTTGTGTGGTTTATAACTATAAGACGGGAGAGGTTATCTGTATGGTGAGTGCACCCTCCTTTGACCCTCAGAATGTACCGGAGAATCCTCCTGACGGTTCTTACTACAATAACGTGGTATCCACAACCTATGCTCCCGGCTCTATTTACAAAATTCTTACCACAGTTGCACTCATTGAAAGCGGTGAGGATGTGGACGAGCTCAGGTTTTCCTGCGAGGGAGAAAGAGATTTTGGCGGAGATGATGTGCGTTGTATGGATGGTGCTCATGGCGAAATCGGCATATATACTGCTTTTTCTCAGTCCTGCAATATTGCTTTCTCTGAGGCGGCGACAAAGCTGGGCAGAGAGAATATGCAAAGCATCTCTGAAAAACTGGGTGTTACGAAGAGCTTTTCTGTCAGCGGAATTAAGACAAAAGCAGGTAATTTCGATGTGAGTGAAGCCACCGATAACGAGCTTGCCTGGTCGGGTGTGGGACAGCACACGAATATGGTGAATCCCATGCAGATGGCAATGCTTTGCGGAGCAATTGCGAACGGCGGAAGCACAAGAGAACCAATTTATATAGAAAGTTCAACCTCTCCTTCAAGCATAAAGTTTATGAACAATGAGACCGCATATAAAATGCAGGATATAATGAGATACACAGTTGGTAATTATTACGGCGACTATATGTTCTCTGGTCTTACCTGCGGTGCAAAAACAGGAACGGCAGAAGTGGGAGAGGACAAAGAAGCTAACGGTTGGATGGTGGGTTACTGCAATGATGAGGATTACCCCCTTGCTTTTGCGGTTGTAGTTGAGGAAGGCGGACTTGGTTATTACAGCGCAGGTCCTATTGCTTCCATAGCACTTGTAGAGAGTGCAAGAGCCTTGGGCTACGAAGGGTAATATTCTTTTAAAATATCAGGTTAATAAGAGTGCACGGAGTTTTTCGTGCACTTTTTTGTTGCTGTTATGCTTTTTTTAGTTTGATTTCTATTGTTTACAAAATGTTCTTTATTTTTTTTATAAACTATGTTATTATAAAATAAATATAAATATTTATAATGGGATATTGTTTGATAATATATATGAAAGGAAGAGAACTATGGGTTTACTTAAAGCCATGTTCGGCAACTACAGCAAAAAAGAAATCAAGAGAATTCAGCCTTTGTGCGATAAAACTCTTGCACTTGAAAGTAAATACGAGAAAATGACAGACGCAGAGCTTAAGGCACAGACAACAGCTCTCAAGGAGCGTCTGAATAAGGGCGAAACAACAGACGATATTCTTCCCGATGCATTTGCAGTATGCCGTGAGGCATCATGGCGAGTTCTGGGAATGAAGCACTTTCCTGTACAGATTCTTGGCGGCATCATTCTGCATCAGGGCAGAATCTCTGAAATGAAAACAGGTGAAGGTAAAACTTTGGTGGCAACACTGCCTGCATACCTTAATGGACTTACAGGCGAGGGTGTGCATGTTGTTACCGTAAACGACTACCTTGCCCGTCGTGACTCCGAGTGGATGGGCAAGCTTTACCGCTTCCTCGGTCTTACAGTTGGTCTTATTGTTCACGATATGTTCCCCGAGGACAGAAGAAAGGCTTATGCCGCCGATATTACATACGGTACAAACAACGAGCTTGGATTTGACTACCTTCGTGACAATATGGCTGTATATAAAGAAAATCGGGTTCAGCGCGGTCACGCATTTGCAATTGTTGACGAGGTTGACTCAATCCTCATTGACGAAGCAAGAACACCTCTTATCATTTCAGGTATGGGCGATAAGTCCACAGATATGTATCAGAAGGCAGACTCCTTTGCAAAAAGACTCAAAAAGCACGTCTTTACCGAGGTTAACACCAAGGATGACATGGAGGAGTTCTTTGAAAGAGAAGGCATTGATTATATTATTGACGAAAAAGCCAAGTCCGCAACTCTTACTCAGGTAGGCGTTAAGAAGGCAGAAGAATATTTCGGTATTGAAAACCTTACAGACCCTGACAACCTTACACTTCAGCATCATATAAATCAGGCTATTAAGGCTCACGGAATTATGCACCTTGATATCGATTACGTAAACAAAGACGGTGAGATAGTTATTGTTGACGAGTTTACAGGCCGTCTTATGTATGGTCGTCGTTTTAACGAAGGACTCCATCAGGCTATTGAGGCTAAAGAGGGCGTAAAAATTCAGAACGAAAGCAAAACTCTTGCAACAATCACATTCCAGAACTACTTCCGTCTTTACGGTAAGCTTTCGGGTATGACGGGTACCGCTATGACCGAAGAGCAGGAATTCAGAGAGATTTACAAGCTGGATGTTGTGGAAATTCCCACAAACAAGCCCCTTGCAAGACAGGATAAGAATGATCTTATATTTGCAACAGAGCAAGCAAAGTTTGACGCGGTTATCGGTCAGATTATCAAGTGTCACGAAAAGGGACAGCCGGTGCTTGTAGGTACAATTTCCATCGAAAAATCCGAAGTGCTTTCAAAGATGCTCAAAAGACAGGGAGTACCCCATAATGTGCTTAATGCAAAGCAGCATGATAAGGAAGCGGAGATTGTTGCTCAGGCAGGTAAGCTTGGTGCAGTAACAATTGCAACAAATATGGCAGGCCGTGGTACCGATATTATTCTTGGCGGTAACGCAGAGTTTATGGCTACCTCAAAGATGCGTAAGCAGGGCTTTACAGACGAGCTTATTGCCGAAGCAACAGGCTTTGCAGAAACAGATGATCAGGAGATTATAGAGGCAAGAAAGGTATTCACGGAACTTCATAAGAACTTTAAGGATGAACTGAAGGCAGAGGCAGAGCAGGTACGCGAAGCAGGCGGTCTTTATATTATCGGCACGGAGCGTCACGAGTCCCGCCGAATTGATAACCAGCTGAGAGGCCGTTCAGGCCGACAGGGTGACCCCGGCTGCAGCCAATTCTTCCTTTCTACCGAGGACGACCTTATGCGTATTTTCGGCGGTGACCGAATGCGAGCAATTATGCAGAGACTTCAGGTTGACCCTGCCGCTCCTATTGATAACAAGATGATTTCCAATATTATCGAAAGCTCACAGCAGAAGGTTGAGCTTCGTAACTTCGGAATAAGAAAGAACGTTCTCCAGTATGACGATGTTATGAACCGTCAGAGAGAAATTATCTACAAACAGCGTAATCAGGTGCTTGAGGGCGAGGATATACACCAGACAGTTATGACTATGATGGAGCAGACCATCACAGATAATGTTTCTATGTATCTGGCAGGTACTGCTGATAATTGGAACCTTGTAAGCCTTAAGGAATATTACAACGGCTGGCTGGTTGACAGTAAATGTACTCTTAATTTTACAGAAGAAGAGCTTGCAAAGCTCACAGCAGAGGATGTAAAAACACAGCTTCTTGACCACGCAAAAGAACTTTATGCAGAATATGAGGAGCTTGTATCTGCAGAAACGATGAGAGAGATTGAGCGAGTTTATCTTTTACGCTCTGTTGATACTCACTGGATGGACCACATCGACGGTATGGAGGAGCTCAAGCAGGGCATCCGTATGCGTTCTTATGCACAGCACGACCCTGTTGTTGAATACACTCACGAAGGCTTCGATATGTTCGACCAGATGATTGACAGCATCCGTCAGGATACAGTCAAGCTTGTACTTACTGCTCCCAGAAGAGTGTACGAAATCCAGCAGCGTCAGCGTGAAGAAGAGAGAATCCGCCGCGAAGCAGAGAAGGCGGCTGCTGCCGCACATCAGGTTATCCTGAATAAAGGCGAAGCTTCCGAAAAAGTAAATCCCGTAACCTTTGCCGTAAAGCGTGAGCAGGTTGCGAAGCCTGTGGAGTTTTCGGGCGACGGCACAATGTCTACAAACAGAACTGTTAAGAAGGGCAAGAAGGTAGGACGAAACGACCCCTGTCCCTGCGGAAGCGGAAAGAAGTATAAAAAATGCTGTGGACTTGAAGAATGATAGCTCTTTAAAGAGGTAAAAAGAATGAAAAAAATAGTTGTTTTGGCTTTGGCGGTGCTTATGCTTGCGTCTGTTACAGCTTGCACCTCCGAGAATAATAAAAGCAAAGATAATACGAGCATTACAGTTTTGCCCACCCTTGCGGTTGATATGGACTCTACAGGTGTGGTTGCAGAGAATCCTGCACCTATGGACAGCGGAAAAATCATTATAGGCAACAAAGAATATGTGTTTCCTATGCTTGTATCTGAGCTTACTGAGGATGGCTGGTACTTTGACGAGAATGCAAGAGAAAGACTTTCCGAGATGGAGCTTATACCTACCCGCTCAACAGAAACATTAGCTGATATGAATTTGTTTCACGATGAATATGCAGGCGGATTAAGGCTTATGCTTTTAGGTGTTTATAACGAAGGCGATGAGCCTGCAGAGCTTCGTGATTGCTATCTTGGTGCTATGGCGGTAAATGCAACTATGGCGGCAAACCCCGAAGACATCAACATCGTTTTGCCCGGCGGAATAACCTTTAAATCTACCGCGTCCGACGTTGTTTCTGTTTATGGCGATGCAGACAATCACCCCGATTTTTTTGGAGCACAGCTTGACTCAAGCAGTGCAGAATACAGAGGCGAATACTTTAATGTAAGCTTTACCTTTGAAGAGGATGGCAGAATAAACTATCTCCAGTACAGCAAGTATGTTAATTTAGAGTAAAAAGAAAAGAGGATTGAGCGAGTGCTCAGTCCTCTTAATTTTTATAGTTTTCGTGAAAATATTTACGTAAAATAATTGTAAAATCCAGAATTTTGTGATACAATAAATTATTCATATATGTTAATATGGATAGATGTTGTAAATTTTCCGAAAGGACGGTTTTTTATATGACAATTCGTACACGATATGCGCCAAGTCCCACAGGCTTTATGCATGTTGGAAACCTGCGTACAGCTCTTTATGAGTATCTTATTGCAAAGAGCCAAGGCGGCAAGTTTATTCTTCGTATCGAGGATACCGACCGTGAGCGTCTTGTAGAGGGTGCTGTGGATGTTATCTACAATACTCTTAAGGTTGCAGGACTCGGTCACGACGAAGGCCCCGATGTAGGCGGTGATTTTGGTCCTTATGTCCAATCGGAAAGAAGAGATATGTATTTACCTTATGCCGAGCAGCTTATTAAAGAGGGCAAGGCATACAGATGCTTCTGCACAAAGGAGCGACTTGAGAAGCTTTCCGAGGAATCCGTAGGCGGCGGTTACGACGGCCATTGCAGAGATTTAAGTCAGGAGGAAATCGACAGACTCCTCAAAGAAGGTGTGCCCTATGTAATCCGTCAGAAGATGCCTAAAGAAGGCTCTACAACCTTCTCTGATGCTGTTTTCGGTGATATTACAGTTGAAAACAGTGAGCTTACAGACCAGATTCTTATCAAGTCCGACGGCTATCCCACATATAATTTTGCAAATGTAATCGATGACCACACAATGGGTATTACTCATGTTGTTCGTGGTTGTGAGTATTTAAGTTCCACACCTAAGTATAATCTTCTTTACGAAGCATTCGGATGGGAGATTCCTACTTATGTTCACCTGCCTCTTATTATGGGCAAGAACGAGGATGGTTCTGTTTCAAAGCTTTCAAAGCGTCACGGCGCAACAGGTTTCGAAGATTTGGTTAAAGACGGCTATCTGCCCGAGGCTGTTATTAATTACATTGCACTTCTCGGCTGGTGTCCCAAAACAAATCAGGAGATCTTTACACTTTCTGAACTTTGCGAGAACTTCCATATTGACGAGATTTCAAAATCTCCCTCTGTTTTTGATTACGATAAGCTCTCCTGGGTAAACTCCGAGTATCTGCGTAATATGAGTGCCGAGGAGTTCACAAAGGTAGCTTTGCCTTACTACGAGCAGGTTTTCGGTGAGGGTAATGCTCCCGCAGAGAAGCTTACAGCAATTTTGCAGCAAAGAACAGTTAAACTTACAGACATTCCTCCCATGATAGAGTTCTTTGTTACACTTCCCGAGTACGAAAAGGATCTCTATGTAAACAAGAAGAGCAAGACAAATCTTGAGAATGCTCCCGAGCTTTTAAAGGCTGTTTATGATGAACTCAAGGCTTTAGAATCTTGGAACTGTGATGCAATCAAGGAGCTTCTTATCTCTATGGCAGAGAGAATGGAGCTTAAAAACGGCACAATTATGTGGCCCGCAAGAATCGCTGTTGCAGGCAAGACTGTTACTCCCGGCGGTGCAGTTGAGATTCTTGATATTTTGGGTAAGGAAGAGTCTTTACGCCGAATGGAAATCGGACTTGCAAAGCTTAAACTTTAATTACTACTTTTTAGAAAGGTGATATATATGGCAGACGAAATTAAAACTACAGAAGAAATGAATATGCCTTCTAACTTTATCCACGATTTTATTGACGAGGATATTGCAGAAGGCGGTCGGTTTGAGGGTATGACAGTACACACCCGTTTTCCACCTGAGCCCAACGGCTATCTTCATATTGGTCATGCAAAGGCTATCTGCATCGACTTCGGTACCGCACAGAAATACGGCGGTATGTGTAATCTTCGTATGGACGATACAAACCCCACAAAAGAGGATGTGGAGTATGTTGATGCTATCAAAGAAGACATCAAGTGGCTTGGCTTTGATTGGGGTGACCGTTTCTACTATGCATCCCAGTATTTTGACGATATGTACCGCTTTGCAGTGGAGCTTATCGAGAAAGGTCTTGCTTATGTTTGTGAGCTTACTGCAGAGCAGATGAGAGAGTACAGAGGTGACCTGACAACTCCTGCAAAGAGCCCTTATCGCGACAGACCTATTGAGGAGAGCCTTGACCTCTTCGAGAGAATGAAGAACGGAGAGTTTGAAGAAGGTACTATGACCCTGCGTGCAAAGATTGACCTTGCAAGCGGTAATTTCAATATGCGTGATCCGGTTATCTACCGTATCAATAAGCTTCCTCACCACGCAACAGGCGACAAGTGGGTTATTTATCCTATGTACGACTTTGCTCATCCTATTGAGGATGCTATGGAGCATATTACTCACAGCCTTTGCTCTCTGGAGTTTGAGGATCACAGACCCCTTTACGATTGGGTTATAAGTAATGTTTCCGTACCTGCAAGGCCCCGTCAGATTGAGTTTGCCCGTCTTGGCATTAACAACACAGTTATGTCAAAGAGAAAGCTCCGTACTCTTGTTGATGACGGCTACGTAAGCGGCTGGGACGACCCCAGAATGCCCACTCTTTGCGGTCTTCGCAGAAGAGGCTACACACCTCGCTCTATCCGTAATTTTACAGAGAGAAACGGTGTTTCTAAGGTAAACTCTATTGTTGAGTACGCTTTTCTTGAGCATTGCCTGAGAGAAGACCTTAACGAAACAGCTCAGAGAGTTATGGTGGTTACCAACCCGATCAAGCTTATTATTGAGAACTTTCCCGAGGGTCTTACCGAGGAATTTGAGGTTGAGAACAACCCCAATCGTGAAGAGGACGGCAAGAGAACAATTACCTTCTCCAGAGAGTGCTTCATTGAGGCAGACGACTTTATGGAGGAGCCTATCAAGAAATATCAGCGTCTCTATCCCGGTAACGAAGTTCGTCTGAAGTCTGCATACATTGTTAAGTGTACAGGCTGTAAGAAGGATGAGAATGGTAACGTTATCGAGGTTTACGCAACCTATGACCCCGAAACCAGGGGCGGTAACACTCCCGACGGCAGAAAGGTCAGAGGTACTATCCATTGGGTAGATGCCAATAACTTTGCTGAGGCAGAGGTTCGTCTTTACGATAATCTCTTTACTGTTCCTGACCCCGATGCAGGAGACAGAAACTTCCTTGACTTTCTCAATCCCGAGTCACTCAAGGTGCTTAAAGGCTGTAAGATTGAGCGTGCTCTTGAGGATGCAAAGGTTGGCGACGGATACCAGTTTATGAGACTTGGCTACTTCTGTGCCGATAAGGACAGCACAAAGGATAACCTTATCTTTAACCGCAGTGTATCTCTCAAAGACGGCTTCAAGGTAAAATAAAAGGTAATAAAAAAATAAAAACAGCAGAAAGTGCCCACCCCATGCACGATCTGCTGTTTTTTGCTGTGCAAATCAACCGCTTTATTCCCTCTTGTAGATTAAAGATAAATTTGGAGGTTATATTTAGCAGTTGAATCGTGACTATTATACACAATTAAATCCTAAATGTCAAGACTAAAGTAAAGGAAACACATACTATAATATACCAAGTCTATATTTTAGTTAATTGATAGGGAAGCATTTGTATACTATGATACATATATAAAGACTTTTAGGGTAGGATTCATATTATGGAAAGAGAGCAATTGACACGACAGCTTGGAGTAAACATCAGAAGAGCGAGACTTTTGAAGGATATGAGTCAGGAAGCACTTTCTTTGGCTGCAGGTCTTTCGCCTACGTATCTTGGATTCCTTGAAAGAGGAGAGAAATGTCCTACAGTAGATACTCTTTATAGAATATGTGAGGTTCTCGACGTACCGATTTATGAATTGTTGGATTTTGGTGCGAACGATAAAGAGGTTAACGCACAAGTCAGGAGTAGGATTGAAAATGCCATTAAGGATTTGTCTGGTTCACAGCAGTATAAAATAGCTGAAGTTGTAGAGAAAATCGCTTCGATGGTTGAGGAAAAGGTGTAGTGAATGCTGCACCTTAATTTTTTAATATTGCTCTTTTATCTTGTGGTAAATAGTGTTATAATAAAATATAATTCGAATTTCAGGAGGTTTTTAATATGAAAACCGCAGTTGTAACAGGTGCTTCCCGAGGTATAGGTGCGGCAATTGCTGTAGCTATGGCGAAGAACGGCTACAATGTTATTTTAGGATATAAAGAAAATAAAGAAAAGTGTGAGAACCTTGCAAAGGTTCTTATTGAGGGCTATGGTATTGCCGCATTTGCAGTAAAGGCAGATGTGTCTGTTTCAAAAGAAGCGGATGCACTTATTGATGTAGCGTACAAGAACTTTGGCAGGATTGATGTGCTTGTTAATAACGCAGGTATTGCAGGATTTAAACTCTTTACGGAGATTTCTGACGAAGAGTGGAACGATATGATTGGTACTAACCTTACGGGTGTGTTCAATTGCAGCCGTGCTGCCGCAAAATACATGGTGTCTGCTCACAGCGGAAGTATAATAAACATCAGCTCTATGTGGGGTCAGGTGGGTGCTTCCTGCGAAGTGCACTATAGTGCTGCAAAAGCAGGAGTTATCGGACTTACTCAGGCACTTGCAAAGGAGCTTGCTCCCTCAAATGTAAGAGTAAACTGTATTTGTCCCGGAGTTATTAAGACCGATATGCTCCAAAGTATTGACGATGAAACCATAGATTCACTCATAGAGGAAACTCCAATAGGCAGAATCGGTACTCCCAAGGATATTGCCGATTCAGTTGCTTTTTTGTGCTCTGACGCGTCCTCTTTTATTACGGGTCAGGTGCTTGGTGTAAACGGCGGATTTGTGATATGACGGGATTTTTTAAAACGGTAGTTGTATTACTGTTGTGCTTTCTGATTCTTTTGGCATCTTTTGTTACTTGCTTTGGTGCAGAAGTAGAGTTTTCTTTATCTGATACAGAGACCAAGAAAAACAGAATTTTTGATGTTGCTTTGAACGTAGAGAATTGCAGTGATGTGTCGGCTTTTATTTGTGAACTTGAGTATGACCCTGCCGCCATTGAATATAAATCTTTTTCTTTGAATATAGAGAACTCAGATGCACAGGTGAATGCTTCGGAAGAAGGCAGATTAAAGGCTGCGTTTTTGTGCGAAGAGTCTGTGAGCGAAGAAGATAAGACCTCCCTTGTTACCTTTAGCTTTAAGGCCCTCAAAGCAGGTGAGCATAATATAAGCTTATCTGTTTATGATGTGATTAACAGCGAATACGAGGACTTGGAAGCTGTTTGCATACCTTGCGTTGTGAATGTGGCACAGATACCTCTTAAAGACTCTTCTGATTCACAGAGCGATAATTCGGATAGCAACTATGCTTTTGACTCGGAAGGTGTTTTTGAAGATTCAACTGCTAAAGAAGAATCAGGTTATACAAAGATAAAAGGAAATGACGATAATAAGTTCATTTTCCTTGGAATATTATCAGGGCTTTCTCTCTTGGCGATAGTGGGATATGCGTGCTATAAGCTGGGAGTTAAAAGCAGAAAGAAGGTAAATAATGAAAAATAAATCAAATGCTTTTTGGCTTGTTTCATCCATAGCTTTGGCTACAGCCGCCTTGTGGGGTGCTGTATCTGAGCTTTCGGGTGTAATGGGTGTGAGTACGGTTTGCGGTATAGCTCTGATTATCTTCGGAGTTGTCAGCATTCTTGCGGCATTTACTTACGGAATAAAATCAAACGGCAGCGGTTGGCTTCTTATGGAGGGAATAGTCTCTTTTTGTGTGGGACTTGCCTATATGTTCTCTTATGTAGATTATTCTCTTTTTACAGTAGATCTTGTGCTTATTATGGGGCTTTGGCTGATGTTTCTGGGGATTTCTCAGACTGTCCGTATGAATAAAAAGAGTAAATCCTTCGGAAGATTTCTTGCAGTTGCAGCCGGAGTGCTTGCAGTTTTGGGCGGACTCTCGCTCTATATAAAACCTGTGGCAGAGCTTCTTGCGTTTGCAAAGGGTGGTGTACTGCAGGTTTACAGTGTAACTTTTCAGTTTGTACTTGCTACGCTTTTAGTGCTTTCAAGACTTGCAATTAAAGACGCAAAGAAATAATCAGATAAAACAGAAAACTCCCTGTGCAAATATTGCACAGGGAGTTTTTGCTGCGATTTTTTATTTTGTGAATGCTTTTACGATTTCACCTACATAGAAGGTGTGGTAGGGCTCGTTCTCGCCGTAGTGTGTGTTTACATCCTTGCAAAGAGCACAGGAGCTATTCATTTCCTGAGCATACAGTTTCTTGCAGATAAGCACCAGAGATGCCTTCTCAAAGCAGGGAACACCGTCAATAAAAGCAGGAGTAAGACCTGTTTCTTTTACTTTGTCGCAATCTCTGCCTGAGTTTCTGCCGCAGAACATCAGAGCGTCTTTGTACTCTTCGGGGAAGAAGCAGAGCGAGAAATAATCTTGGCTTTGGGTAAACTCAAATGTGTAGCGTGAGGGTCGGATAAAGGTAAAAGCAACATCCTTGTTCCAGAGCACTCCAAGACCACCCCAGGATGCAGTCATAGTGTTGAACTTCTCCTCATTACCTGCAGTAATGAGCATCCACTCCTTTCCGATTTTCTCAAAGGGATTAAGGGTTAAATCTTTTGTGCTGATTTCTTTGAACATATAAAAACCTCCGAAAGATATATTTTAATTTTTATGATTCTTGGTGCTAATAAATTCCGCTTACAAAAACCTCACCCGAGGATATTCTTTCTGTGCCTTCATTGGTTTTTACCAATAGAGAACCGTCTTTATCTACACCTGTGGCAATACCGCTTTTATCGCTGAATATAACCTCTCTGCCCATATTTATGCAAAGGCTCGTATATTCTTTGAGAAAGGCATCGGTGAAAGTTCCATCAGTTTCTTTAAGAATATTAACAAGATTTTCAGTAAGCCTTTGCGCAAGGTCGAAAGCCTCGTAATCTTTGTTTGTGAGGAGCTTTAGAGATGTAGCTTTGTGAGAAATATCATCGGAAAAGCTTGTGGAGTTAAGGTTGATTCCGATACCGATTACAGCAACTTTATCGGTGCTTTCCGTGAGTATTCCGCAGAGCTTTTTTGAGCCGATCACCAAATCGTTGGGCCACTTTATCTTTAAATCTTTTTTGACTTCTTTATAGATTTTTGTAAGAGTTTTGTATACTGCAAGGGCACTCAAAAGTGTAATTGCAGGCTTGAAAGGATAGGGAGCAATAAGGCTCATACAAAGAGTGTCGCCTTCACGACTTTCCCAGTTTCTGCCCAGTCTTCCTCTGCCCTTGGTCTGATTATCGGCAAAAACAAGAGCAAAAGGCGCAGAAAGCTCCCCTTTCTTCAGGAGAGCTTTTGCATAAGTATTAGTTGAGTCTGTTTCTTTTAAATGGATAATTTCAAAATTCATTATACCAGTCTTTTCTTAATTTCAATAAGAGGCTTGCAGATAGCCGTACCTACGACGATATTTACTGCAATTTCAATAAGTCCGTTTACTCCTGCAATAGTGGCAAACATTGTAAAAAGATTGTTTGTACCGAGGAGCTCGGTTAAGTTATTATTGAAGAGTGCCCACATAGCAGTGATGAACAAAAGAGTATTTATTATAGCGGTGCTTGCAGCCGCAACGGGAATTGCGACAAGTGTGTTCTTTGTGCCTTTTTTGCTTATTCCCTGATAGATAAGTGCAGGTAAAAATCCGCACAAAACTCTGGGGATAACGCACATAATAAAGGTGAAGATGGGGTTGATTCCCAAAAGGATATTACCAAATGCATCTAAACCAAAACAGGTGTAGAAGCTGGTAAGACCGAAAAGTGTACCCAATATAAGACCGCTTCTTTTTCCAAGCACGATACTGCCGATTGCAACAGGCAAGGTGAGGAGTGTCATCTTAACGGGACCTATGGGAATGTAGCCGATAGGTGTGAAGGTCATCAGAATAATCAATGTCGCAAAAAGTGCGGTCATTGTAAGTTCGATAACCAACGGATTGATTGTGGATTTTCTTCTCTGTGACATAAAAATACCTCCTGCTGTCTCCCGCGAGGGTGAGACGCAATATTTATTTTAATAGCTCGAAGCTATTAATAACACAGTATAATTATTTATTCTTGTTGTAGATAATGCGAAGACCCTGAAGCATAAGGTCATCTCTTAGTTCGATTTTGTGTGTGCAGGCAGGAACAATGTCCTGTGCAAGACCGCCTGTGGCAACAACAGTACATTCTGTACCCATTTCTTTATTGATTCGGTCAATCATACCGTCAATCATACAGGCACTGCCGATAACAACACCGGAGCGGATACACTCGTCGGTATTTTTACCGATAACCTTTTTGGGAGCATCCATGGCAACAGAAGGGAGCAGAGCGGTTTTCTCTGAAAGTGCGCTCATGGAAATGCTCACACCGGGAGAGATTGCACCGCCAATCATAGCACCCTTTTCGTCAAGGACAATGATGGTGGTTGCAGTACCCATACTGATAACGATTGCGGGTGCACCGTAAAGATGAAGTGCGGCTACGCAACCTGTTACCAGATCTGCACCTGTGGAGGCAGGATTGTCGATCTTGATGTTAAGACCTGTTTTGATTCCCGGACCTACTACCAACGGGTCGATTCCCAGCGTGGTAATAATAGCCTGACGGACTGTGCGAAGCACCTGAGGCACAACGCTGGAAATTATACAGCCGTGGATATTTTCTTTTTTAAAGCCGTAAACCGAAAGAACAGAGAGAAACTCTCCTGCAAATTCGTCGGAGGTCTTGCGTTTATCGGTGGAAACCCTTGCGAGCATAGAGAGGGTTTCGCCCTCAAAAAGACCGAATTTAATATTGGTATTGCCGATGTCAATAACAAGTAACATACTAATCACCGCCCTTATTATATTTCATATATTTTAATATTGCAAGGTTTAACATTATATGTATGATAAGATTTATACAGGCGGTTGAATTTCTCTTATTTAATTAAACCTCTTTTTGTTGTATATTTACAAAAAAGAAAAATTGTACTCTTTTTGTCAAAAAGTAAATATAGCAAAGAAAAGTTATGATAATATATTACTGTTGTTAATACTACTATTAAATTGTTCAATAGGAGGAATTACTATGCAAACCAAGGAAATGCGTCAGCTTCAGTTGCTTGCTGCTAAGGCAAGACTGGGCGCAATCATCGGCACATTCAATGCCAAATCAGGTCATCCCGGCGGCTCTCTTTCTGCTGCAGACATTATGACCTACCTTTACTTTAAAGAAATGAACGTAGACCCTGCTGATCCCGCTATGGATAACAGAGATCGCTTTGTATTATCAAAGGGTCACTGCTGTCCCAGCCTCTATGCAATTCTTGCACTCAAGGGCTTCTTCGCATGGGACGAGCTTACAAAGCTCCGCCACGTAGGTGCAATGCTTCAGGGTCACCCTGATATGAAGGGTACTCCCGGTATCGATATGAGCACTGGCTCTCTCGGTCAGGGCGTATCTGCCGCTTGCGGTATGGCTCTTGCAGGCAAGTGTGACAATAAAGACTACCGCGTTTACGCAGTACTCGGTGACGGCGAATGCGAAGAGGGTCAGGTTTGGGAGGCAGCTATGTTTGCTGCGCACAACAAGCTTGATAACCTCGTAATTGTTGTTGACCAGAACGGTCTGCAGATTGACGGCCCTGTAAGTGAGGTTTGCGGTATTGAGCCTTTGGATAAGAAGTTCGAGAGCTTCGGCTTCAATGTAATTAAGATTGACGGCCATAACTTCGACGATATTGAGGCTGCATTTGAAAAAGCAAAGACTACAAAGGGTATGCCCACAGCTATCCTTGCAAAAACCGTTAAGGGCAAGGGAGTTTCCTTTATGGAAGACCAGGTTGACTGGCACGGTAAAGGACCTAACAAGGACGAGTATGAAAAAGCAACCAACGAGCTTGAAGCTCAGATTGCAGAACTGGAGGGTGAGTGCTGATGGCTAATATCGTAACAAAGGCTACCAGAGAGAGCTTCGGCGAAGCACTCTGCGAGCTTGCTAAAGAGAATGATAAAATCGTAGTTCTTGATGCTGACCTTGCAGGCGCAACAAAAACTTCTATCTTCAAAAAAGCTTTTCCCGAGAGATTTTTTGACTGCGGTATCGCAGAAGGTAATATGATTAGTATTTCCGCAGGTCTTGCTGCTTGCGGTAAAATTCCCGTTGCAGCATCCTTTGCTATGTTTGCAACAGGCAGAGCTTACGAGCAGATTCGTAACTCTGTAGGCTATCCTCACCTCAATGTTAAAATTGCAGGCTCTCACGCAGGTATCTCTACAGGCGAAGATGGTGCAACTCACCAGTGTCTTGAGGATGTAGCACTTATGCGTACAATCCCCGGTATGACAGTTCTCTGTCCTGCTGACCACTACGAGATGATGGCTGCTACAAAGGCTGCTATTGAGCTTGAAGGCCCTGTTTACATTCGCCTTGGCAGACTTGCTATCGACAGCTTCAATGACCCCGACACCTACGAGTTTGAACTTGGTAAGGGTATTACTCTCAGCGAAGGTGACGACATCACGGTTATTGCAACAGGTCTTGTTGTTAACGAGGCAAGAAAGGCTGTAGAGGAGCTCAAGGCAGAGGGCAAGAGTGTTCGCCTTATCAACATCCACACAATCAAGCCTATTGACAGAGATATCATCATTAAGGCTGCTAAGGAAACAGGCAGAATCATCACTATCGAAGAGCACAATGTTATCGGTGGCCTTGGCGATGCAGTATGCGATGTTGTTACATCCGAGTGTCCTGTTCCTGTTCGCAAGGTTGGTGTATATGACCGTTATGGTTACTCAGGTCCCGCTTGGGAGCTTCTTGAGGCTTTCGGTCTTACAGCAAATGGCATCAAGAAAGTTATTCTTGAGGAACTTGCAAAGTAATAATCTTTTTTAAAATTACTCCGACAGTTTTGCTGTCGGAGTTTTTTTATATCTTCCTTTCTTTTGTGCATAATAAAAGAAAAGAAAGGGTGCAAATGAATGCTTGAAATTACAGAGTATAATTTTGATGAAGAAATTACACAGTGCAAAGCAAAGGTGTTTCTTGTGTTTTCTTCTGCGAGATGTTCTTTTTGCAGAGATTTAAAACAGCTTACCGCAGTTTTGCAAAGGGTGCTCACAGATGTAAAGTTCTGCTTTGCGGATGTGGACAAGGAGCGAGGGCTTGCGGCGAGATTTGGCATAAACCGTCTGCCTGTATCAATTGTTTTTGAAAATGGAAAAGAGGAAGCCAGACGAGAAGGAGCAATGACAAAAGCAGAGGTGTTTGATGTTTTGAAAATCAAGCCCGAAACTGTCAGAAGATAAACTAAACCGAACCGAACGTGAATAAAATAACATCGGCAAAGAAGCATTATTCTCTGCCGATGTTGTTTTTATTTCTTATTCTTTAGTCTTGCTTTTGCTTCTTCAACGGTTTCTCCGTTTTTTGTTAGGTAAGTGTCTACAAATTTATCTTCAACTTTAGTGTATCCTTTGATTACACCATTTTCGATTTTTTTGTAGCCCTCTACCACACCCTTTTCAATCTTTTTGTAGCCATCGGTTACTGTTTCGGCGATTTTTTTATTTGCTTTTACTATTTTGGATTTTGCCATATTTATGTATTTCCCTCCTATAAGATTTATTCCAAGCAGCAGAACAATTAAATATACTATTGTTCCTGTTATAATATTAAAAAGTTTAATGTCTTCCCTGTTCATTCCTGGAAAAGATACCAGCATAGACCGTTGCAGAGTATAAATTGAAACAACCGCATCAGCTAAAGATATATTCTGCAGAGCTTTAACGATAGGTGAAGCTGTGTTTTTTAGCTTTACCATTCTGATGATTGCAATTGTAATTTTTGTAAAAGAATAAGCAGCAATTCCAATCATAATGATACTGTGAAAAGCTTGCCCTTGTTCTTTAATGGACGACAGAGTATTTACACCTGCCAAACAGAACGAGAGCACCACAAGCATAGTGCCTGTAAATTTCATTACAAATAATTCTGTGTCAAAGTTCGTGTTTATTTTTCGGAGGGCTTTTAGAGTATAAAAGCGAATAACGGTAAGTACGGTATAATAAGCTCCGATTGTTATAAACCACCATGACGGTATTATAAAGCCTATTGCACAGTTTGCAACAGCATAGATGAAGTTGGTAACAAAATTTATGTATGTATAATTTTTAGTGTATAACTTCATTATTTGATGCCTTTAATCATAGGAATAAGTGCAATTAACATAATAATGCCCCAAAGTCCGACCAGAGTGCCCCAGATAATCATATTCCATACAAGGCACATACACATACCAACACCAAGCACCAAGGTAGCAATGATACTATAGATAATGCGGAAAATATTTTTGCCGCTGATCTTTGGCATTTTTTTGTTTTCCATTTTGCACCATAGTAATAATGTGATTAAACCGACGAGCAAACCGATACTGCCTAACACTATCCCCTCTATAAACGCATTCCATTCAGGCAAGAGTGCCATACACATACCCAGAGCAAACAAAACGCCGCCTATAGTTCCTATAATAAGTGCAATAAAGTTACTTCTTTTCATACAAATTTCTCCTTTTATAAAACCAACACTTGTATTGTTAATACGATTATAGTATAGTGTCTTTGTAGGATTAAAACAATCATCAATTTATGGATAAGTGTTGGAATAATAGGAGAAAAATATGAATGTAAAGAATAATAAACGACGCAGGGAGTCGCAGGAAAAAATAGAAAAAGCATTTGTAGAGCTTTTGCAAAATCAAGATATTAAAGGAATTACGGTTTCTGATATTATTAAAATCACAAAATTAAACCGAAGCACCTTTTATGCTAACTATGTTGACATATATGACTTGGCGGACAAGGTAAGAGATAAGCTCGAAAACGAATTTACCAATTTGTTTGCGGACTATGATTATTTTAATGAGCGAAGCGGTGCACTTAAAATGTTCAGGCATATTAAGGAAAATCAGATTTTTTACAACACATATTTTAAGCTTTGTTATGATGACAAACATCTGATTTCAATATATGATCAAAAGCGAGCTGAAAAAGAGCATATTGACAGCAACGTTAAGTATCATATTGAGTTTTTTAGAAACGGCTTGAATGCTATAATCAAAATTTGGCTTGCAGGTGGATGCAAAGAATCACCTGAAGAGATGGCAGAGGTGCTCAGGCAAGAATACAGAGGAAGATAACAGCAATAATAAAAACAAAGGATAGTATTAAATAGTAACAGCCGAAAGATTCTTTCTTTCGGCTGTTTTTAGTATTGTTTATATACAGTACAGATTTGTGTCCCAGAAAGGAATATAGGGGTGATGTCTCAGATATATTTTATAGTCGGAATTTATGCTGTGAATTAGAGGAATAAGGGTGCATAGGTCCTCGGTTTTGTGATAGCAGGAAATGCTTAGTTTTGGCTTCTGGGTTTTGAGCAGATGCTCTGCACCCTTGAGCATCTCGGCTTCTACACCCTCAACATCTGCCTTAAGATAGCTTATGGGAGCATCTTTTATAACTGAGTCTACATCCCTTGCCAAAACCGTGTATTTGCCGTTTTCGTCAAGGGAACTTTGTCTGCCGCCGCCACCGCTGAAGGTGAGCTCTTTTGCTTCATTCCAGACAGCATAGGGATATAGGGTGCTGTTGACCTTGTCTTTTGCGTAATCAGTGAGTTTCTCAAAGGTTTTGCGGTCAGGCTCAAAGGCGGTTATATGGGAGTATCCGCCAGTAAGGGTAATGAGCTCCTCGATTGTGTCGCCACGGTATGCTCCTAAATCAAGCATATATTCTTTGCTGTTAAGATTAAGAATATTTATAAGTGCATCGGTGCGGGAGCTTTCGGCGGAAAAAAGGTAGGATAAATCTCCTGTAAACTGAAAGTGTACCATATTGTCGAAAACCCTTTTAGATTCTTCGTCAAAAAGCAAGGAGCGGGATTTTTCCAGTTCTTCCTTGTTATTTTCTACATATTCTCGGTCAAATACAGTTTCTCCGAAAACGGGAACAACAGGCATAATAACCTTATGTGTTTTGCAGAGTGCTTTTATTTCCTCTATAACCTCAGAAACAGAGGTGGCAAATCCCAGAGCAATAACAGGATTATGATATTCATTTAATATTTCGTTTATAGGTTTAACGGTGTATCCTCGGAAATCTCTTTTTCTTACAAAATTCCGGGACGCGGCAACCTCTTTGATTTTTATGCCGAGCTTTGCAAATTTATCAAGCACCTTGTCAGCGCCGTTTCCGGTGCCGTAAAGTATGATAGAAGAGTCGGTACTCTGCAAAAATTCCCAGGAGGATTTTTTGCTTAAAAGTTCTTTTGTAAACATAGCAGACCTCTTTTAAGGGTTACAACTTCCGCAGGGAGAATAGCCTTTGGAAATGGCATCCTCTCTGTTTTTAAGGAACACCTTGTTCTTTTCGCTCATAGAGCTAACCCCTGAGCATTCGGGAAGATGAAAAACCTTGGAGTTTTTGTTTCCGATATACTCATCGGGAGTGATTTCTTTGGGGGTGGAAAGCTCAGCTCCCGAATAATCCTTTGTGTATATGTAAAGCTGTTCGCCGTCACTTGTTACTGTTATGGTGCTGTCTATATCGGTACGGTAAACAGGGATGTTTTGTTTTTCAAGGCGTTTGAGGGTTTCGGTATGGGGATGACCATAGTCGTTATTCTTTCCGCAGGAAATGATAGCGGCAGAGGGGTTAACCGCTTTAATAAATTCGGTGCTGTTGCTGCCTGAGCTTCCGTGGTGACCGCATTTAAGGATGTCTGATGAAAGGTCAAATCCGCTTTTGAGCAGTTCCTTTTCTACCTGCTTTTCTGCATCACCCGTAAGCATAAAGGAGGTGTTTCCGTATTCTGCCTTGCAGACTATTGAGTAATCATTAAGGTCAGAATATACAGCATCAGCAGAAGGGGATAATATGGTTATTGTAGCACTTCCAAGCTGGAATTCATCCTTGGGTGAAGGATTCACAAAGCTGACATTTCTTTCGTCTGCGGTGTCAAGCACATAATTCCATACATTAGAGTCGGTATCTACATCAGGGCATATCAGGGTTTTGGTACTGAAATTGCTCATTACTGCAGACAAACCTCCGCAGTGGTCTGAGTGGGGATGGGTAGAGATTATAAATTCCAGCTCATCCACACCCTGAGAGGAGAGATAAGAAATAAGCTTATCTCTTTCGCTGTATTCGCCGCCGTCGATAAGTGCAAATTCACCCTTTGACTGGAGCAAGGTGCTGTCGCCCTGACCAATATCGATAAAATGTACCGCAAGACCTATTTTTTCATCGGCTATGGGATTTGTTGTTATGGAGGCTTTATCGGATTCTGTACAGCCGACAAAGCAGAGAATAATTATACTTAAGCACAAAATAAGAGAACACAGCTTTTTCATAAATACCTCCAAAGGATATATTTTGATACTATAATTATATATTAGTTTCTTGTTTTTTGCAATTTCTGATAGATATAAAAAAGATGTCTTTTTTTGCTTTGTTCCATACAAAATATTTGGCAAGTCATCAAAATGTACAAAAATACCCTTCTATATCCTATAATTATTCAAAGAATATGGATTTACAAAGGCTATTTCTTGTGGTAATATATATTTGCAAAGATAAAATAAAGAAAGAATCAAGGTGATTTTATGGCAAAGAATTACAGATATAAATATGAGATAGTTTCTGCAGATGATAATCTGCCCGGCAAAGTTATACTTTTTGACAAGCCCGGTTCAGAGTGCTATACCAACAAGCATTGGCACAAGAACATTGAGATTGACTATGTTCTTAAAGGCAAGCTGTGGGTAATGGCAAACAACGAGGAGATGGATGTTGCAGACGGAGAGTATTTTGTTATCAATAACGATGACATTCACCAGACCTGCGGTAAAAATCCCGACGAGAATGTTAAGTATCTTGTTGTGCTGTATTCCTATAACTTCATCAAGGCTTACTTTGACGACTTTGAAAATTACAGTTTCAATGTTGAAAAGAGCAAAGAGGCAAAGGCAGAAATCAAGCGTCAGCTTGACCTCATTGTAGATTGCGTTGAAGAGCAGGGAGATTTCACTGACCTTAAAATTACTTCTGCCATGACTCAGATACTTATTGAGCTTTTCACAAAATGCCTTGAAGAAAGAGCAAAGACTCATCCTGAAATGGACAACGAAGAGCTTGAGTATGCAAGGAAGGCTATTGATTACATAAAGCTCAACTTCAGAGAGCGTATTACTCTGGGTGAGATTGCATCTCATGTAGGACTTACTCCCACATACTTCTCACGCTACTTCAAGCAGAACACAAGAAAGACCTTCAAGCAGTATCTTAATCTTGTGCGTCTTGAGCATGCTTTAAGAGATATTCAGACAAGCGGAATCTCTGAGACCCGTGCTGCTGTAGAAAACGGATTCCCCAGTGTTAAGGCATTTATTTCGGCTTTTAAGAGTGTGTACAACTGTACCCTCAGTGAGTATATAAGACAGTATCACGATATACCTTCTATTTCTGAAATCCGCAGAATATAACATAAAACTAATCAAGGTGACCTTTAATTTTAAGGTCACCTTTTTATTTAGGAAATTATAAGAAAAAGCCGACTGAAAACAGTCGGCTTTTCGCTATTTGTGATTATTCAACGGGAACATAGTAGGTCTCAAGGAAGAGCTCGTAGAAAGCTTCTTTATCAACAATATACTGTGCATAGGTACCGTCTGACTGGAGGTTGCCGGGGATTGTGGCAAAATCCAGATTGGTAACTCCGTTTTCAATAAGGCACTTTGCAAGGGCACTGATTCTGTAAACGTCCAGATTGCTGATGCTACGTTTTTCGATTAATTTGTAGAGGTTTACAGGAGTTGTAATGTCTCTTTTGGTCATTTCCAATGCTTTGGAAGAAAATGCCTTCAGGTAGTGAATTTGACGACTCAGACGGTCGGTGGTGGATTCAAGCTCGTAAACATCTCTCTGCTGTACATACTTTCTTGCATTGTCACCAAAGAGAGTGATAGTGTCACCTTTTTCGTAATGGTTATGATATACGTCATAGAAGGAATCGTCTATCATAGTCAGGGTTACACCGCCGACAGAATCATTGATGGGTGCGATTGCAGACAAATCCATAGCAAAATATGTTTGTATGGGAATCTGATAGAAAAGTCGGCTGACAGCATCCATGGTGTTCCGAGCACCTGCTGAGTTGTTTTTTCCATAAGCAAATGCCTGACAAATCTGCAGATAATCTGTTTTTAAGAATTTGCCATCTTCATTGTAAATGTTGATGTCAGCCATAGTATCTCGGGGTATGGAGAGTACTTTAGTTTTGCCTGTTTGTGTGTTGAGAGCAACCATAAATATTGCGTCACTTTGTCCGTTGTCTGCGATTGTTGAGTTTTCATCATCTTGATTTTCGTACATGCTTTGTTTGTCAACGCCGACGCATAGGATGTTGGCAATGTCGGTATTAAGACGGTATTTCTTGCCCTTGTAAATCTGAACCTTACCATCCTCCTCCACCTTGACATCTACAGATTCAAAGGCAGGAGCATTGATCTTTGCATTATCATAGTCGGTCATATTGTCAATGCCGATTTTGCTGAATATCAGAAATAGAATAAAAGCAATGAGAAGGAGTAAAAGCAATATGCCGAGAACCCAGCCCAGAATAATAAGAGCCTTTTGCCACAGGGGTCGATAATGCCATTTCCTGTCTTTTCTTTTTTTTCTGAATCTGAAATGGGTTGCTGTGGTACTGCGAACTACGGGAGTTGATTCATTACCTGAGGTGCGAATGTACTCGGAGTGTGATACTTTTTTGCTGTGATGGTGATGGTGTCCCTTGCCGGATTGCTTGCGGTATCTGGCATATACATAATCATCCACGCTGTCTGTAGGAAGCTCTGCCTCACTGCCGTGACTGTGAGAGTGGCTATGGGAGTGGCTATGGGAGTGGCTATGTGAATGACTATGATGGGAGTGAGATTTTTTTGAATGAGGCTTTGCAAAAATAAAGTCGCTGTCGGTTGCAGGAACTTTCTTTTTGGGTTCATTGTTTTCGGAAGATTTGCCCTCTTCCTTAACTACTTCAGAAGTTTTTTTTGTACTGCTATGAGCATTGCTATCTATTTCGGTTTTTTCTGAAGCAGGAGTTTTTCTTACTTCAGGGAAGATTTCTGTAGTGACAACAGGAACAACAGGTTTTTCCATCTGTGCTGCTTCCTGCTTCTTTTCCTCTTTTTGAGGAGCAGGGGAAACAACAGGTGTTGCCTTAAAAGCTTTGTCTTCTGAATCGGAATTTTCCGGCTTAGACTTAGGAGTTTCAGCAGGCGGAGGAGTTTCTTCCTTTGCTTCTTTAATCTCTTCGGGTGTAGTTAAAGCTTTAGATGCTTTTGCGGGCTTTGGTTCTTCCTTTACATAAGCATCAACAGACTCGGTAGCAGGGGAGATTGGCTTTTTCTGTACATTTATCTTTTCTTCTTTAACCTCTTTTTTTGCAGGTTCAAGAAGAGAATTGTCGATAAAAGACGCTTTGCCGTCCTTCATAACAAATGTCATATTGTCAAGGGATGAGTCTCTTGCGGTGCTTGTGCGGAGAATGTCAACGTATTCTTCTTTGTATTCGGTATAATCTGAATCATCGGCGTCTTCGCTTTGTGCAGGAGTGCTTGATGAAGCCTGATTATTGCCTGAGAATTGAGGGTCAGAACGAAAATCCCAAAGATCTTCATCGTGTTTTTTCATCTTTAATAAGCACCCCCTGTACTAAAAATCTTCTGTTGGAATTATAGTTTGTGCATGTGCTGAGTGTCAGGATTTTATCCTCGACTCCCAGAGTTGTTCCCTCTCTTACAATGGAGTTCGAGTATTGGGGACTCAGACAATCCTGCAGATATTTCTCGTAGACCTCATCGTCGTGGAATTCAAAAGAATTGAGAATATGTCTGTCGTCGTATTCATAAGCGGCGAATATTTCGTATGTAAGTATATGACCGTCAATGTATATGTACATGGTATCGTTTTCTTCAAAAAAGTCTTCGTCAGAGAATTTATGAAGATCAGCAAACATAGTGCCGTTGAGCATATTGTGACCGTAAAGCACGGTTACACGGTCTATAAAATACTTGGTATTGTGCCTTTGGGAATAGATAGTGCCTGCGAATTCATAGTTTCCCAGATAGTTGTGGTGCAGATAGAAGTTCTGGTCGCTGTTGCTGCTTTGTGCGACGGGATTGTCTATTGCTGTGTTTGGAATACGAATCCAGGCATAGAGATCGGGATTAAGTGCGGTGAGCTCTTCAAAGTTAATAGGGTTGTCTACCAGTATCACTTCTGTGGGAGAGGTGCCTTCGTTGTTAGTGGCAGTATGGGTCGGAATAACGTCTTGCCGGTTAGTGACAGGATTGGTAACCTTGGCATAATCATCCGGGTCCATCTTACCGCCAACGCAACCGTTACAGCCGCTCATACAGGCGAAAAGCATTATGCATATAAGAATAAGCCCAATGCAGGAAATATAGAACTTTTTAGTTTTATTAAACATAAGCTGACCGCCTTTCGTAATAATTCATTTCCACCCTACATTATATCCTATATTGCCTTTATTGTCAATTAACTGCGGGATAATAATGCAATATGTTTCAAAGTGAAAAACAGGAAAATCCTAATGGCTCAGGACAAAACAAAAGCTCCGCTTTTAAACGGAGCTTAAGGTTTTAAAGTTTGATTAAGCGTTGAACTTCTTTTTGAGTACAACTGCAACACCAACTGCCATAAGAACAACGGATGTACCGATAACTGCAGCAGTTACAACGTTTGTGTTGTTGCCGGTACCTGTAATGGGAGAGGTATGGTCAGGGGGAAGAGTGTGTACGGGCTTGGAAGAAGGACGAGTAACGGGCTCTTCAATCTTAACAAAGTGAGCTTCTGCACGGAGCTTTGTACCGCCTGTGGGTCTGATAACGATTACGGGAGTAGTAAGGTCACCCTCAACCCACTCAAACTCACCATAGGAGAACTCCCAGTGAGAGAACTTGTAGCCCTTGGAGGGAGTAGCTGTAAGTGTAATTACCTCACCGGAGCCAACCTCTACTTTACCGGGGTTGTTGATATCGGGGGTTGTGCTGCCTGCTTCACCGGGAACAGCAATAGCGTCGATGATGATGTGATCCTCGGGATTTGTGGGACCGGGGCTCACTTCAGCAGAAACTGAAGCAACTGCACAAAGCATAAGAACAAGTGCAAAAATAAGGGAAATTGCTTTTTTCATATTTATATCCTCCTAAAATAAATGATTTTTGCGAAAATATATCACAAAGATATTTAGATACAATAAGTATATCACCCATTGCCTAAAAAGTAAAGAAATTTTTTAAATAAATTACTTTTTGTTGACTATGTATAAGTGCAGGCGACTTATTTTGTAATAATAATGTAAAAAGAGGGATTGATTGACTATTATCAACAAGAAAGCTCAAGTTTTTTTATGAATACTTTTTGTTGATTGAGTTCAATTTGTTTGGTATAATTATAATGTATTTGCAGTTTGCGATACATTTTAGTTTACATATATTTTTTTAATATTAAGGAGCAAGGTGCTTATGAAGAAGGTTATTATGAAAATCTGCAGCGTAGTTTTAATTGCGTTAATGCTTGTTACGATTTCCCTCACAGGAGTGTTTTCTGCAACATACATTGTTGATGATGGCTTTAAATTTACCAGAGATACAAATAATAATATTACAATTCATGAGTATGTAGGTACAGATGCCGTTGTAAATGTTCCCTCAAGTTTACTCAATCAGAAGGTTGCAAGTATAAACGAGTACGCCTTTATGTACAATGATGTTATTACCTCGATGACTATTCCCAACACCATTACAATTTTGAACAGAGGCATATTTTATGGCTGCCCTAATCTCAAGACAGTTCAGCTTCCTAAGAATTGTACTCAGATTGGACAGTATATGTTTTACGAGTGCTCATCTCTCGAATCCGTGACTCTGCCTTCTATGCTGAAAGAGGTACCCAGATATTGCTTTGCTCATTGTGATTCCCTTGAAGCAGTTACCCTGCCCTCTACAGCCAAGGTGATTGGCGATTATGCTTTCAGCGATTGTCCTGAGCTTAAAGAGGTTTATGTTTCAAAATACACCAACTCCATAAGCCTTACTGCTTTTGAGGATTCGCCTCAGGCTGTTATCTGCGGATATATGAACACTTATGCTCACGAGTTTGCTATTGAAAATTCCATTCCTTTCTCGGCAGTTGATGCCAATGCAGAGACCTTGTATGTAACCTTCTATGATTATGACGGCTCTGTGTTTATGAATGTTCCCGTTACAAAAGGAAGTTCTATAAGATTTCCTTCCGTAACACCCGAAAAGCCTGCAACCTCTACTCACTACTATGAGTTTTCTTATTGGGACGGAAATGTGAACAATATTCAGAAGAATGAGTTTGTTTATCCTGTTTATACCGAGCACGAGATAATAGAGATTCCCGAAGAAAAAAATAAGTATAGTGTTGTTTTTCTTGACGGTGATGACGTGTTTATGGATGTCCAGCTGGTTGAAGAGGGTGCAAATGCTGCAGAACCCGAGTCTACACCTACAAAAACACCCACAAAATCTCATAATTATGTTTTTGCAAACTGGGATAAATCCTTCGAAAATGTTACACAAAATCTTATAATAAGACCTGTTTTTGAGGAGCAGTTAATAGAATACACAGTCAGATTTGTTGACGAGAATGAAGAGGTGCTGTCTGAACAGGTATTGCATTATGGCGAAAGTGCGGTTGCTCCGGAGGCTCCTGCTCGTGAAGGATATACCTTTGCAGGTTGGGACAAGGAGTTCGATTTTATAAGTGAAGATTTGACAATTACGGCATTATACGAGGAAAATGAAGCTCCCAAGGAGCCTGTGCCTGCAAAAACAACAGGTAAGCTCAGAATTGAGCTTGCAGGCGGCTCAAGCTTTACAATCGCAGTAAACGGCGGTGCGGCTCGTCCTCAGGGCTCTTCTTATACAAATACAAAGATGCCTGTCGGTGCAACCGTAACAGTAGTTGCAAATGCAACAAGCGGTATAGAGTTCATCGGCTGGATGGATGAGTACGGTGCAATTCTGTCACCCACAGATACATACACCTTTGTGGCATCAGGCAATGATTACCTCAAGGCTTGCTATCAGACAGAGGTCGAGGGCGTTAA
>SVQA01000003.1:141734-220226 GCA_015065545.1 Oscillospiraceae bacterium | reverse complement strand
TCTTTTAATGCAAAAATGAACTGTCCGTCCTCGGGAGCTTCGCCATTGAAGAGTTTTGTTGCCTCCAGTACAACCTTGGCACTCTCACGTACTCGGTTTACATACTTAAGAGGATCGGGGGTTGCATCATTCTCCTGTGCTTCTCCGTTGATAGTTGTTTCAATATCAAAACCTGTACCCTCTGAATTGAGAGTAACCTTAATCTGAATATCATATTCCTTGGTATCATAAACAACGCTTGGATCGTTGCCTATAACCTGGTAGCCCTTAAGATTGTATGTACCCTCTTTATCAAATTTGATTGTTGTGTACTGTGCATTACCGTTTTCGTCATTTGAATGACTTTCAGAGAATGTAAGGTTTGATGTTGTACTATCAAGAGCCATTACAAACTCAGAGGGTTTCATCTCACGACCGATAAGCTGCACATTAGATGCAATTTTAAATTCAACAGGTGTAATAGATTGGTTAGTAATAACTACCGGAATATCGTTACTTGATATTTCTCCATCAATGGTAACTACACCATAGTCAATTAAAACATTATAAGTTGTGCCCGACAATACATAACCTGCAGGAGCCTTAGTTTCTTTAATTACATAGCTATGACCGGAAGGACAATTTGAAAAAATCACTTTACCGTTTGAGTCACTTGTTACTGTTTTATCGCTGATTGTAGCTTCACCACCACAAACGCTGCAACCACTTGAGTGTGAAAGTGTGAACTCGGCTCCTGCTAAAGCAGAATGTGTAACTGCATCTTGCTTCACAAGCACAACATCAGCTGAAAATCCTTTAACTTCAGGAATTGAATAATTTATTTCAAAATCTTCTACATCACCATTCGATGATTCGGTTTGAACTTTCAAAGTTGTAGTTTCATTTGTTGGCACTGCTTTTGAAAATTCAAAATCCTTTTCTTCGTTTTTTAATCTTAACCTATATTTTAAGCTGTAAAGCAGGTTACCATATTCATCTGTACCCACAGGCTCTGCTTTTTCAAGCAACCATTTAATAGTATCGGTCTCGGTGTCAAATGTTGCCACATCTTCGCCCTCAGCATTTTCAATAATCAACTGAAGTGCTCCATTAGAATCATAGAAATTCATAAATTCTACATACCGGCTCATAGGGTCTGTTGTAAATGCTGTATCTGTTTTAAATTCAACAGCAACGTTTTCCATCTGATTCAGAATATTAGTAAAAGCATTTTTTAAACCGTTAGCATTGTCACCATCTACATACGTAATTCCGGTCATGTTAGGACCGCCGGCAACAGCTGTGCCTAACCAATTCTTATAACTGTTATCTCCGTTACCAATAGCATAATCAGTAGTACGTGTATCAAGTCTGTTTGTTTTATAAGACGATAACTTATTATAGTCACCAATATTAATACCAATAGAGAAAATATTGATTCCGTCAGCTTTTATATTTGAGGCAACTGCCTGTGCTCTCTGTGCACCAATATCTGAGTATATAATACCTACGGAAACCGATTCTTTTGAAACAGAATTACAGAAATATCCATCTTCATTTATTCTGTTTTTATCGTATTTACTGGAGCTCATAAGAGGATACCAACCGGTAAGAGAGGTTGTACTCATAAGGTCAGATTCACTTCTGTTTATGTAAGTTGTTGGAAATCCATCTGTAGCCAAAATTATATATTTATACACCGCTTTTGAAGATTTCATAATATTGTGAGCCATCTGAAGACCGCCTTCAATATTTGTAAATCTTTTATTACCATCCGGAGCAGTAATTCCATCAATTATTTTATTGATAGAATTTGCCTGTTCCTCTGTTGTAAGTGGCGTAAATGGAATAGGATTTGAAACATTGGAATTAAATGTAACCAAAGAGAACTCTCTATCGCTACTTATTCTTTCGTCAGCCGCAAATTCCGATACAAATTGCTTAACCGCATTCTTTGCGTTTTTCAGACGATTACTATCGTTCATGGAGTTAGAAATATCCATAACAACAATAACGTCAACAGACTGTCCCCATGTAGTGGGATTAGTTGCAATATCAAGGCTAATGTCAAAATAATTTTCTTTATCAGTTTTGGCTATAGATTTTTTAACAGCTACCATATCATTACTAAGGGTTCCGTTGGTTACATACTCCTCGGGAACCCAGTTACCCTCAGTAACAATCTGCGATAAATCCTCCTCGCTTTCACTGCTTGCCACAAAAGAAAACAAATGCAGATTTCCTAATAACAATAATAGTGTTAATAGAATTGATAAAAAACGTTTTGTCATAATTTTTATCCTTTCTGATTTAGAATTGATACAAAGCAAATCAACTTACACATATTTACAGTATATTTTACACTAAAGTTAACAAGTTTACAATAGAGAAATCTAATTAAACACAATATAAAAATAACAAATCCATATACATCTAACCCATATCAAATAACCGATAGCAACTTTATATTATTTCAAATTTAAATAAAAAAGCCAAAACCCCTGATAAGCTCCAGAGATTTCGGCTCCATTTATGGCACCCCCTACGCGAATCGAACGCATAACTAACCCTTAGGAGGGGTTTATTATATCCATTTAACTAAGGGGGCAAATATTATATTAAACGCAAGACATATTTTATAATACGATTAAGCGTTTGTCAAGAAAGCTTAAAACAAAATCATATTAAACTTTTTGCGAGAATTATAAAAATATGATATAATTTTTGTAACGAAATGGAATTTAGTTTATCTAATAGTTGAAAGGCGGTGAAAAATGTGACTGAATTTGAAAAGCTTTTTGAGGATAATCGAGGATTTATTTTTAAATATTTGATGAAACTTACAAAGGATTATTCTCTTGCGGAGGAGCTTTGTCAGGAAACCTTCTTCAGAGCTTATATGAACTTCGCATCTTTAAAGAACAAAGAAAAAGCTTCTGTATGGCTTTGTCAGATTGCAAAGAATACCTACTTTGCTTGGCACAAGGAGCAAAGCAGACAAACAACACTTGATGAATTAGAGGATAAAGCAGATCCAAATATTTTCGAAGAAACTTTCATCCAAAAGGATTTATCACAAAATGCACTACATTGTCTGCACGAATTGGAAGAACCCTACAAAGAAGTCTTTATGCTATCGGTATTCGGCGGTTTTTCTCTCAAAGACATAAGTGCTGTTTTCAAAAAAAGTGAAAGCTGGGCACGGGTTACATTTTTCCGAGCCAAACAAAAGCTATTAGAAAGAATGAGGTAACACTATGGAATGTAACATTATTAAAGATTTAATTCCCTTGTACATCGACTCCTGTTGCAGTAAGGAAAGTGCTCAAAAGATTGAGGAACACATTAAAATCTGCGACTCCTGCAAAAGGCTTTATGACGAGATGTCTGCACCCTTTGAAGACTCTACTCCTGCTGAAGCTCCGAAAGTTATGAGCAAGCTAAATGAGAATAAGGCATCTGTTTTACAGTCACTGCTGCTCTTTTTCTCTTTTGCTTTATTAACTCTGGGCGTAACTTTAGAAAACAAGACTCCTTTCGGGCTCAACAACGGATACTGGGCAATTACCCTTATCATCCCAAGCACTGCCCTATTGCTTTCCCTTGCAAACTGGTATTTTGTAAGAAGCTACAAAAGTCGTCGAAGCTTTTCAACCTCTTGCTTGCTGGCAACTCTTGTAATCGCGTCAGGAGCATATATTTGGGCTTTTCTTCACTACAGCTTTGCATTTTCAACATTCATTGATGTTTTCTCTTTCTTTGGTATAGGAGTTGCAATAATACTTGTTTTCTGCATTTTGTCTAAACTATTATCAAACCGTTTTGCAAAGATGCTTGGAAAGGAGTAACGAAACCACTATGAAAAAGACAGTTTTGTTTTTAGCGGGGCTTCTTCTGTTTCTTAATTCCTTTCAACTTGTTGCTACGATATTCTTTTCTTTTTTAGGATACAACTTTGAATTTAAATTCTCCACACTTCTTGCAATTATTATAGGACAACTAACAGCGTTATTTACGATATTTATTCTGACGCACAAAGATTTAAAAGAAATCATATTCTTAAAAATATCACTCTCCATACTTACTCCGTTATCCATAATCAATACAGCAGTACATATAATTGCTTTAAATAAATTTAATCTTCCTATAGCGATTTGTCTTTTTGGTTCAACCGTTTGCCTTTGCTTACTGACAATACTCTGTGTAAAACCCTTGGGACTTAAAATTGCTACTCTTGTGCTATCAGGAATACTGATCGGTCCTGTTGCACTTTGGGGCTTTTTTACTATAGCTGACTTGAGTTTCGGAGAAGATAGAGTTATAAAAAGTCTTGAATCACCCAAAGGTACATACTACGCAGAAGTTATAAGCAGTGACCAGGGAGCTTTGGGCGGTGATACTATTGTAAAAGTTCACAGCTTTGAGGAAATCGACAATCTTTTCTTCAGAATAAACAAAAAAGCACAAACTGTGTATTTCGGAGAATGGTATGAGTACGAGGATATTGGTGTTTACTGGAAGGATGACAACACACTAATTGTAAAACAAAAAGAATACCAAATAGAATAAACCAACATATAAATAGACCAAGCCGAGAAATTCAACTTGGTCTTCTTTATCAGTGTTTAGGCTTGTTTTTATTATAGGGTTTTGCAGTTTGCTTTGCCCTGTTCTGATTAGGTCTTCGGTTCTTTGTATTCTTGTTGTTTTTACCACCCTGCTGTTTTTTTGAAGGTTCGGCTATAGGGGTTATCAGGCAGTTTTTGCCTGTGCCTATAAGGTCGTGCCTGCCTGCTTTTCTGAGTGCATCGTAGACAATCTTTTTATTCTCCGGCTTAAAATACTGAAGTAATGCTCTCTGCTGTGCTTTCTCCTGCGCAGTTCTTGGTACATAGACTTCTTCCATTGTATACGGGTCGAGTCCTGTATAAAACATACAAGTAGAAACTGTACCCGGTGTGGGATAAAAGTCCTGTACCTGCTCGGGATGCAGTCCTTCTCGTTTGAGAAAAAGAGAAAGCTCAATTGCATCCTTTATAGTACTGCCCGGATGAGAAGACATAAGATAAGGCACAAGATACTGCTTTTTGCCGATGCTCTCGGTAAGCTCGTAAAACCGCTTTTTAAAGCGGTTATAGACCTCTACAGAAGGTTTACCCATACACTTTAAAACATCCTTTGAGCAATGCTCGGGAGCTACTTTAAGCTGACCGCTTACGTGGTGCTCGACAAGTTCTTTAAAGAAGGTTTCATCCTTGTCTGCTATAAGGTAATCGAAACGAATACCAGAACGAATAAAAATCTTCTTAATCTTTGGAAGTTTACGAAGTTTGCGAAGAAGAGAAAGATAATCGCTATGGTCAACCGTAACTGCAGGGCAAAGCTTTGGTGCCATACATTTCTTGTCGGCACAAAGACCGCGTTTAAGCTGAGCTTCGCAGGAAGGTGCCCGGAAGTTTGCGGTAGGTCCGCCAACATCGTGGATGTAGCCTTTGAAATCGGACATTTCAGTAATCTGCTTTGCCTCTTCTATTACAGATTCGTGGCTTCTGCAAGAGATTTGTCTGCCCTGATGATAAGCGAGGGAGCAAAAGTTACACGCACCGTAGCAACCACGGTTATGAATAATTGAAAACTTAACCTCCTCAATACCGGGAACACCGCCCAAAGCCTCGTAAGAGGGATGATAGGTACGCATAAAAGGAAGTGCATATACCTTATCCATCTCCTCGGTTGTAAGAGGAGGCATAGGAGGATTCTGAATTACTATTTTATCGCCGTGACGCTGAATTACAACACCGCCACGAACAGCGTCATGCTCCTGCTGTTGAATACGGGTAGACTTCGCATAATGCTTTTTACCCTGGTCAGTTGGTGCAGATACAGCCTCAAAAGAATGACACTCCTTAACAGGTCCCGGAGTATAGTCGTGAGTTCTCACAGCGTAGCAGGTACCGCGTATATCGGTAAGAGTTTCTTTGCTCTCGCCATTTTTCAGGCGGTCTGCAATCTCTACAATATGTTTCTCACCCATTCCGTACATCAGAATATCAGCTTTTGAATCAATGAGGATAGATGGACGAACTTTATCGTCCCAATAATCATAATGAGCAAATCTTCGAAGCGATGCCTCAAGTCCGCCTATAGCAATAAAGCTTTCGGGAAAAAGTCTGCGGACAGCATTGCTGTATACTATTGTTGCTCTGTCAGGTCTTGCTCCTGCCTTACCGCCTGCTGTGTATGCATCGTCACTGCGTTTTTTCTTTGCGGCAGTATAATGAGCTACCATAGAGTCGATATTACCGCCATTAATCAAAAAGCCGAGAGCTGGAGTACCAAAACGTTTATAGTCCTCGTCACATCTTGGCTGAGGCAAAATACAAACCTTGTAGCCTGCATGCTCCAGCACTCGTGATATTATAGCTGTACCAAAAGAAGGATGGTCAACATAAGCATCACCTGTAACAAGTACAAAGTCCGGAGTTTCCCAGCCGTATTCTTTCATTTCTTTTTTTGTAATAGGTAAAAAAGGCATAATAAGTACCTCACAATTTGATTTTAATATTATACCATATAATAAAGATTAATACAACCGACAGAAAATTACACCATTAACAAGATTTTTTGCAATAAAGTATTTACAAATCACTCTCTTTTGGAGTAAAATAACATTGAATTTTCTATACCATACGTATTAGATGTTCACAGACACAAAACGGAAGGTTTGATTTTAATGATAAGAGTAGGTATTTTCGGTTACGGCAATCTTGGCAGAGGCATTGAGAATGCAATCCGTCAAAACCCCGATATGGAGCTTGTGGCAGTTTTTACAAGAAGAGACCCTTCTACCCTTACAATCGGTACAGATGGTGTTACTGTAGCACACGCTTCAGATGTTGCAGACTACAAAGATAAGATTGACGTTATGATTCTCTGCGGCGGCAGTGCAACCGACCTGCCCGTGCAGACACCAGAGCTTGCAAAGATGTTCAATGTAGTTGACAGCTTTGATACTCACGCAAAAATTCCCGAGCATTTTGAGAACGTTGACAATGCCGCAAAAGAAGGCAGTAATGTTGCAATGATTTCTGTAGGTTGGGATCCCGGTATGTTTTCTCTCAACCGTCTTTATGCTTCTGCAGTTCTTCCCGAGGGCAAGGACTATACCTTCTGGGGCAAGGGTGTAAGTCAGGGTCATTCCGATGCTATACGCAGAATTGAGGGTGTGCTTGATGCAAAGCAATACACAATTCCGGTTGAAAACGCCCTTGAAGCAGTAAGAAGCAGCAGTGAGCCTGAGCTTACAACAAGAGAAAAGCACACAAGAGAGTGTTTTGTTGTAGCTAAAGAGGACGCAGATAAAGCACGAATTGAAAAAGAAATAAAAGAAATGCCCAATTACTTTGCTGATTACGATACAACCGTGCATTTCATTACTATGGAAGAGCTTAAAAGAGACCACTCGGGTATTCCCCACGGCGGCTTTGTAATAAGAACCGGCAAGACAGGTGCAAACAAAGAAAACAACCACGTTATTGAGTATAGCCTAAAGCTTGACTCCAACCCCGAGTTTACTGCTTCTGTGATTGTTTCCTTTGCAAGAGCTGCTTACAGACTCTCAGTTAAAGGTGAATACGGCTGCAAAACTGTATTTGACATTCCCCCTGCCCTTCTCAGTATAAAAAGTGCAGAGGAAATCAGAAAAGAACTTTTATAATTGGTTTTTACAGGGCTTGGAGTTCAGACTTCAAGTCCTGATTTTTATATTATTGTTTTAAGATTTGTATTGACAAGAGAGTGCCGTTGTGTTAAAATAACTCTTGTACGACACGGAGAGGTGTCCGAGCGGTTTAAGGAGCTAGTCTTGAAAACTAGTGATACCGAAAGGTACCAAGGGTTCGAATCCCTTCCTCTCCGCCAAACATATTAATAGCTTCTTTGAAGTTCACCATATACGGAGGATTACTCAAGTGGTGAAGAGGCTCCCCTGCTAAGGGAGTAGGTCGGGTAACCGGCGCGAGAGTTCGAATCTCTTGTCCTCCGCCAAAATCGACAGGTTTCGATAGAAGCCTGTCGATTTTACTTTTTCACGAAACTTTGAATTAGGTTACATAAACAGACTTCTCCCCAATTGCATCTCCCCTTCTATCTTAATTGTAAACGCAAAAACAGTACCTGCTATGCGGGTGCTGTTTTTTGCACTTTTTTATGATAAAAGCACTTAAATAAACAGGATAATATACAGGAATTTTAAAACAAATTACAAAAAGTTACACATTGAAATTGTTTTTGCGTTTTGTATATGTTGTATAAAATCCGATTGTAATCACAATATTTATTGTTTCTTAACATTTTTCAGTCAAAAAGGGGTTGCATTATATAGGGGCTTGTGTTATAATGTTTACAAAGTTGTAATTTATGATAATTATTTTGTAATGTACAATGCCAAATATGGTGTTTTTCGAGGGTTCTCCCCTATATTTCGGAGGTTATTTCAAATGAATTATATAAGAAAAGTTCTTTCTTTAATACTTTTAGCCGCTGTTTTAGTAAGCGGTCTTTGCTTGGGCGGTGCATCTTCTGCTTCGGCAGCAGGTACAGGCGCAGGTCTTGCAGAACACGCACTCAATGCTTATTATGAAGGTTGGAGCTATGTTTACGGTGCCGCAAGCTATGGTGCCGTTGACTGCTCGGGTCTTATTTATATGTACTCCGGTACAGGCAGCCGTTGCGATATGATGGGCTCATCTTACGAGACAGGCTCTACCGCTTACGGCATTCCCAACATTCACGGTCTCGGTCTTTACGAGCCCGGTCACGTAGGTGTTTACGTTGGCGGCGGTATGGCTGTTGATGCAAGAAGCGAAGGTTACGGCGTTTGCTATCAGTCGGTTTATTCCAAAGGCTGGACAAACTGGTTCAAGGTTGCAGGTGTTTCCTACCCCACTGACGGTTGGGAATATTACAACGGCGAATATTATTACTACGAAGACGGTGAATACCTGACAGATACTTATGTAACTGTTGACGGTGTTTCTTACTATCTTGACTCAACAGGCATCAGCACAGAAATGGGACCTGCAGACAGCGATTCTGACGATTCAGCAACTGATACAACAGAAAGCAAGTATCTTAAAGTTGGCTCTTATGGTGACAAGGTAACCGAGCTTCAGTATCGTCTGACAGAACTCGGCTTCTATAACGGTGACATCACAGGCTACTATGGCGAGCAGACTGAAGCAGCTTACAAGAGATTCCAGAAGGCTGCAGGTCTTTATACAGACGGTATTGCCGGTGAGGATGAGCTCTCTCTCCTCTACTCTGACAACGCTCCCGAGGGAAGCATCGCAGAAGTAGGAACTTCTAAACCCGAAGTTACAGAGGATACCGAGACTCCCGAAGAAACTACCGAAGAGGTAACAGTAGAGGATACTGCAGAAGTTATTACAGAAGACGCTACCACCTATACCAACGGTGACTACAGCGAGAACGTAACACTTATCCAGAACAAGCTCACATCTCTTGGATATTTCAGCGAGGAAGCTACAGGCTACTACGGTGACCTTACTGAATCCGCTGTTATCAAGTTCCAGTTCGAAAACGGTCTTAACACAACAGGAAATGTTGACGAAGCTACCTACAAAGTTCTCTTCAGTGCAAAAGCTCTTGAAAACCCCTATGCAGAAGACAACGGTACACGAAGAGTAATTTACAATCCTGCCAAATCAGACAGTACTCAGACAATACAGAGCAATGAGGATGTACATACAGAGGCACCTGCAGTTGTATCCCCAACTGAAAGCACAGACGTTGCACTTAAATCTGCGCAGCTTGCCGCAAAGGCACTTGAGGGAGTTCAACTTGACAATATACAGAGTACAAGCTCTGCAACAGGAAGAACAAACGGTTCATTTATGGTATGGCTTATACTTATGATCGTGTTTATGGCTTCTGCTTTCTGGATTGTATTTACAACCGAAAAGAAAAAGAAAAAAGCTCGCTTTGAAAGAATCAAAGCAAGAGCCAACAGAAACTGGTAATATACTAAATATAACCGCTTATCGTAAAGGTAAGCGGTTTTTCTTTATGCGCTTATATTATAAATTATAGAAAAGCTCCCACTGCAATTGCAGTGGGAGCTTAAGTATGTAATCTTATTCTTTAATTTCAGATGTACAGTTGGGGCAACGAGTTGCTTCAATTGCAATTTCACTGCAACAGAAGGGACACTTCTTTGTTGTGGGCTCTGCGGGTACTTCCTCAACATCCTTCTTTGCAAAACCTTTAACCTTAGCAATAAGCTTAATGAGAAGGAATACTACGAATGCGAGAATGAGGAAATAGATAATTGCAGAAATAAAGTTACCATAGCTGAAAACTGCAATACCTGCTGCCTTTAGCTCATCAAGAGTCTTTAATCCGTCAGGATTGTCACCGAGAACAACAAACCAGTTTTTGAAATCAGCACCGCCTGTAATAAGAGAGATGAAAGGCATAATAACATCATCAACCAAAGATTTGATGATTCCCTGGAATGCAGCACCGATAACAACACCGACTGCAAGATCAATTACGCTACCGCGTGAAATGAATTCCTTAAATTCAGCGAAAAACTTTTTCATAAATGAACCTCCTATTAAATTTTATTTATTGAAATTAGCTTTATGAAAAACTTTCTTACCCTTTTTAATAACAACGTAACCCTTTGCAAAATCCTCTTCTGTGAGGCTTGCAAACATATCGGTTACCTTCTCGTCATCAACAAGGACACCGCCCTGTTGGATAAGGCGCTTTGCCTCACCCTTTGAGGGTGTGAGTTTGCACTTAACAAGAACATCCTGAACCGAAATTTTGCCATCTGCAAAATCATCAGCAGAAAGGTCTGTTGAGGGCATATTCTCAATATCGCCGCCTGTAGTAAAGAGAGCCTTTGCAGTAGCCTGAGCCTTCTGAGCTTCTTCCTCACCGTGAATGAGCTTTGTAACCTCAAAAGCAAGTATTTCTTTAACCTTATTAATCTCCGAACCTTCAGCCTTTGCAAGCTCATTGATATAATCAAGAGGCAGGAATGTGAGCATCTTCATACACTTGATAACATCAGCATCATCAACATTTCTCCAATACTGGTAGAAATCATAGGGGGAAGTTTTTTCGGGATCAAGCCAAAGGGCACCTTTTTCGGTTTTGCCCATCTTCTTGCCCTCGGATGTAAGAAGGAGTGAGCATGTAAACGCATTAACCTTTGTTGACTCAGGTACAGGCTTGCCTGTTTCCTCAGCCTCTTTTGCAGCAATTCTGCGGATAAGCTCAACACCGCCTATCATATTGCTCCACTGGTCGTCACCGCCGAGCTCCATCATACAGCCATACTCCTGATTGAGTACATAGAAGTCGTAGCTCTGCATAAGCATATAGTTGAGCTCGAAGAAGGTAAGACCTCTCTCCATTCTCTGCTTGTAGCATTCAGCGGCAAGCATCTTGGAGATTGTAAAGTGAACACCAACCTTCTTGATGAAGTCGATATAATTAAGGTCTAAAAGCCAATCTGCATTGTTTACTGCAATTGCTTTATCGTCAGAAAAGTCAATAAGACGGGACATCTGCTTTTTGAAGCATTCTACGTTATGCTTGATGTCATCCATTGTAAGCATCTTACGCATATCGCTCTTTCCTGAAGGATCACCGATAACACCTGTGCCGCCGCCAAAGAGAGCAATGGGCACATGGCCTGCTTTCTGAAGATGGGACATAAGAATAATCGGAATAAAGTGACCGATATGCAGAGAGTCAGCTGTGGGGTCAAAGCCTACATAAAAGCGAACAGGACCTGCCTCGAGCTGTTTTCTGATTTCTTCTTCATTTGTGCACTGGGCAATTATGCCACGGGCTTTAAGTTCGTCAAAAACGTTCATTGGTATCATTCCTTTGTATTTTTACAAATTATGTATAAATAATAGTATAAAGAAATTTTGGCTTTTCGTCAAGATTTATATAAGAATTAGTCGCTTTGAGTGTTGTTCCGCTCAAGCCAATCCTGATAAGTTATAAGCACTTCTCTGGGTTTTGCACCCTGATAAGGCCCTATAATACCCATCATTTCCATTTCGTCAATCATTCTGCCGGCACGGGCATAGCCAACACGCAGCCTACGCTGAAGCATTGAAGTAGAAGCTTGTCCCGAGTCTATGACAAACTTGATTGCCTCCTGCATCTTTTCGTCGATAACAATATCATCGGTATCAGAGTCAGCAGAAGATTTCTCCATTTCCTCGGCGGCAATTCTGCGGATTTTCTCTTCGATTTCTTCGTTATACTGTGCACGGTGATTTTTCTTGATGTAGCCTGTTACACCCTCAATTTCGTCATCGGACGCATAACAGCCCTGAACACGCATAGGCTTGGGAATACCTGTGGGAGAAAACAGCATATCACCCCTACCAATGAGGCTTTCGGCACCGCCGCAATCAAGGATGATTCGGGAATCCTGACCTGTGCTTACCTTGAGAGCAATTCTGGAGGGAATATTAGCTTTAATTAAACCTGTAATAACATTAACTGTAGGACGCTGGGTAGCAAGAACAAGGTGCATACCTGCGGCACGAGCCATCTGAGCAAGTCGACAGATTGCATCCTCAACCTCTTTTGCAGCTACCATCATCAAATCTGCAAGCTCATCAATTGCAATAACAATTCGGGACATCTTTTCTTTAGGTACAGGAAGTCCGTTCACTTCCATACATACCTGCTCGTCGGAATCTTTGTTGTCTTCTATGTACTGGATATTGGATTCAACAAGGCTGTTGAATGAAAGAATATCCTTGCAATCATACTCTGAAAAAATCTTGTATCTCTGCATCATTTCCGATACTGCCCAGTTAAGTGCACTTGCGGCTTTTTTAGCATCAGACACAACAGGAATAAGCAAATGAGGCAAACCCTTATACTTTGAAAACTCTACCATTTTGGGATCAACAAGCAAAAGCTTAACCTCGTCGGGAGTAGCACGGAAAAGAATGCTCATAAGCAAGGAATTTACACATACAGACTTACCCGAACCTGTGGTACCTGCTATAAGCAAGTGCGGCATCTTGGCAAGGTCTGCTGTGACAATATTACCCGAAATATCCTTACCGAGCACGCAGGTAAGGGTGCTCTGAGCATTTCTAAACTCGTTTGAGTCAATAAGTTCGCGCATTGTAACCATACTGACAAACTTATTGGGTACTTCAATACCTACAGCCGCTTTACCGGGAATAGGTGCCTCAATACGCACACCCTCTGCTGCAAGGCTCAGGGCAATATCATCTGCCAGATTTGTAATTTTATTTATCTTGACACCGGGTGCAGGTTTGAGCTCATATCGGGTAACAGAGGGACCACGACAGATGTTGCTTATTGAGACCTTTACTCCGAAGCTGTCGAGTGTTTCGATAAGCTTGGTTGCATTACCCTCCAGCTCTTTCATAGCCTGTGCATCATTGGAATCAAGGTTTAATCTGAGCAGCTCAACAGGAGGATAGGAATAGCCCGGATTATCTGTTGTTTCCACAGTTTCGGAATCAGACATCACTTCATCATCCGTGGAAGCAGGCATAGACGGATCAACCTCTACGGTTTCGGGGTCTGCCTGCTTTGCACCCTTTGTCATTCTGCTCTTGCCCTTTGAGTTGGTAATATCCTGAGCAACTATTGAAGCCTTCTTTGCATCATCGCCTGTAAACTCCTCGCCCTGTGCTATAAGTATGGAGGATATAAGCTTACCCGAAGGGTCATTATAGTTATGAGAATCGTCATCATCAGAAACCACATCATCGTGATTTGATTTCTTCTTATTTTCTGTAAGCGGAATATCAATGCGAGTATCACTCTTGTGCTTTTTACGCTTATTGATTTCTGCATTTTCTGTATCATCAATGAGATTATTGACTGCTGTTTTCTTTTTAGCTTTTCTCAAGGCATTCACTCTGCGCTTTGCCACATTTGCAATATCCACAAGTGATATGCCAAAAAGGAGGAACACACAAACGATAAGAAGCAGAATAGCTATAAACTTTGGAATAAAGTTATCTCCGCAAAGCTTAACAAGAGGAACACCTAAGATACAGCTTATTATACCTCCACCGATACCATCGGATGTGGAGCTTGAATTATCGTAGGACATACTCATTGCTTCAAAGAAGCCTACATCCTTTACCTCATGCGACCCGAACATATAGAACAGAGAGGAAGTAAGAAGGATTATGAGTATAGGCAAAGTAATCTTAATGCCGATTCTGGAAATTTGTTTTTCCTTAGCGGTCATAACAGCAAGATAACCGAGGAAAATCGGGATAAGTATAAATCCGAACCCAAACACACCATAGAAGAAACCACGCAGTGAACACCAGAATGCCTCTCCCTTAAACAACGCCATAACCATAAGAATAATAGCACAGGCAAAAAGAAGTATAGCCTTAACCTGCGGGTTCATAGGAGTACGGGTTTGTTTTCCTTTATTCTTTTTTGAGGAAGCAGAGGATCTGCCGGTTGTACCTCTTCCTTTACTTGTACTTTTCTTTTGAGCCACAATAATTACCTCGTTTTAAAAATCCATATTAAAGGTTTATACGAATGTTACTATGTTTCCGCTTGTCTTTTCATAGATACTTACAATGAGTACTGCAAGTCCTGCAAGAGCGGTATAAATAACGAATACATAGGTTTTGTCTGTTTTAAGAAGCCATTTGAAGAGCGCAATAGAGAAATAGCCAACAACTGCGGCTACAATCATTCCCACAATAACGGGGCCAAAATCCACATTGAAAGCACCCTCGGTTGAGAGAAGCTCTGCCCCCTCTAAAACTGCAGCAGCAATAATGGCAGGCATACCGAGAACGAAGGTATAATCCAGAGCCTTCTGCTTATCGATACCTCTTGACTGACCTGCAGCAAGAGTTGAGCCTGAGCGGGAAATTCCGGGGAAAATCGCGGCTACTGCCTGAGTTACACCAACAACCAAAGCATCAATGACATTGTATCTTTCTTTGGGCGTAGCTTTACCTTCTGCTACCATTCTCTTGCTACGGTTATTAAGAATAATACCTGTAAGCAAAAGGATAGAAGTTACAAGCAAACAAATACCTGTTACAAAGAAATACTCTGTACCCGAAGACATAATATCGGCTAAATCCTTGAGCTTCATATCGTTGCCGATAGGCACAAACAAAAGGAACAATGGCACAAGACCGATTATGAGCATAACCACAAGGTTTCTGTCTTCGTCCATATTCTTAAAGCTAAATTTTCCCGTAAAAACATCCTTAACAAGAGAAAAGAACGCTTTAATGAGTTTTGCCACAAGCTTGCGGTAAAAAAAGATAACAGACACCAAGGTTCCGAGATGAAGCATTACATTAAAAAACAGATTGCCCTCTGTTATACCAAAGAAATGCTGAAGAATATTAAGATGTCCGCTGCTGGAAACAGGCAGGAATTCTGTAAGACCCTGAGCTATTCCCTGCACAAGTGCTAATATGTAGTCCATATATACCTCCAAAAACTATTCTTATATAAGATATTTGCACCTTATAAAATATATGTAAGAACAGAATATTTATCTGTTCCTTTGATTTTTTATCATATCGTAAAGGCAATCCATAGCATCATTAAGAGTACCCACAGAATCGATAAGACCCTCGTCCACAGCCTCTTGCCCCTCAAGAATGGTGCCAATATCGAGCACAAGCTCACCTGTATTGAGAACAAGCTCGTTATATCTTTCTTTTGAAATATTCGAGTTGTCCGAAACAAAGGTTGTAATTCGGTCCTGCATCCTTCTGAAATATTCAAAGGTCTGAGGTGCTCCGACTGTAAGACCAGTCGTTCTGACGGGATGGACGGTCATAGAAGCACTCTTGGCAATAAAGCTGTGCTTTGATGCCACAGCCAAAGGGATTCCTATGGAGTGACCGCCGCCAAGAACAATAGACACCACAGGCTTCTTCATTCCCGAAATAACTTCGGCAATTGCAAGACCTGCCTCCACATCTCCGCCGCAGGTATTGAGAAGTATCATAAGTCCGTGAATACGATCGTCCTCATCCACAGCCACAAGTTGTGGAATAACATGCTCGTACTTTGTAGTCTTACTCTGAGAGTTAAGAATATAATGTCCTTCAATCTGACCCACAATAGTCAAACAATGAACAATATATTCCCCACGCCTAACAATAACAGAGCCTGTCTCGTTAATCTGATCGGTGTGATGCTCGTTTATGGGACTGTCTTCTTCAAGCTCCCTATCCTCTGTGCAAGGATTCTTTACATAAGAATTATCAGATGAATCCTTCTTACGATTATGCTTTTGATTATTATCAATATTATTCATTATACTGCACCTCAGGTTAAGTTTTCCCTAAAAACACAATATAATGTATATAATTATTTCTATTATATCACTACATAACAAAATCTTCAAGAATATTATGTATAATTCTTTATTACAATATTGTTTTTGTTTTTTGTGGTATGCTACTATGTAAGGAGTGATTTTTACTTTGGACATAAACATAATATACAGCATTGTTATTATTATTCTAATTGCTATATCAGCTTTTTGCTCTTGCAGTGAAACGGTTTATTCTTGTGCCAGCACAGTAAGGCTAAAAAAATGGGCTGAAGAAGGAAACAAAAAAGCAAAGAGAGCTTTGGGAATTGTGAACAATTACGACAAAACTCTTACAGCAATACTTATATTAAACAACATTGTAAACCTCAGTTGTTCTGCTCTTGCTACCCTATTATTTCTTAACATATCGCCAAACTATGGTGCCGCATTATCTACAGGTGTTATCACCTTACTGGTGCTCACTTTCGGCGAGATAATCCCAAAATGCTTCGGCAAAGAAAAATGCGATAAACTTGCACTCTCTATTTCAGGAATTCTGAATGTTATGACAATTGTGCTCACCCCTCTCATTTTTCTTTTCCTTCAAATCAAAAAACTTGCACTTAAATTGTTCAGTATCAAGGGTGACGATCCTACTGTTACTGAAGATGAGCTCAAATATATAGTTGAAGAAATCGAAGAACAAGGTATTCTTGAAAAGCAGGAAAGCGAAATGGTACGCTCTGTTCTGGATTTTGACGAAACAACTGTAATTGAGGTGCTTACTCCCAGAGTTGATGTTATTGCACTGAACATCGATGACAGCCAAGACAAGATTATGAAGGTCATCAAAAAGCACCGCTTCTCAAGAATTCCCGTTTATAAGGATACTATTGACAACATCGTCGGCATACTTCACACTTGGGACTATTTGGGAGCACTTGCTTCAAGCAAAAAAGTTAACCTTAAAGATCACATAAGTCCTGCTCAGTTTATTTTCCAGACACAAAACCTTTCTTCTGTGCTTACAGAATTCAGAAAAAAGCGTTTACACATGGCAGTAGTTACCGATGAATACGGCGGTACTCTCGGTATTGTTACAATGGAGGATCTGCTTGAAGAAATCGTCGGAGAAATTTGGGACGAGGACGAAGAGATAGAAAACACAATCAGTAAGATTTCCGACCACAAATGGAAAGTTGACGGAGATATGCTTATTGATGATATGTATGAGCTTTTTGATATTAAACACGATGATGAAGAAAGCGAATGCGTAACCGTAGGCGGTTTTGTTTCTGAAAATTTAGGAGCAATTCCCCTTAAGGGTGACACTATCGAATATAAAAACATAATGATAACCGTTGACAGTGTTACAAACAAAAGAATAGATACCCTTACAATTGAGCTTCTGAATATAAAAGAAGACAAAAACGAGGATAAAAACGATTAAAAAATTCCGGACAAATTGTCCGGAATTTTTTTATGAATATCTGCTCATAATTATATCTATCTTTTTACACACCTTGCTCAATGGAATACATAACAAACCCCACAATACACTATAAAGAAGGCAAACCTGCCCCAAAAGATTTAAGGGCATAGATGAATAATCCCATACTCTCCAGCCCATTTTAAGATTAACAAAGCATCCGACTAAAAACTCTATTCCCGTAATTATAGCAGAACCGCATACACACTTTTCAGGTACAGACATTTTGGGATATCTTCGGTACAACTTATAAATGCTCAAAAAGCAAACTCCTCCTGTAAGCACCATGGTCCAATGTGTACGCTGTCGCCACAAAAGCTCAATTCCTGCATATAAAATGCCGCCTGCTCCGAGCAGCAACATATCCTTTTTTATACCTTTAATCATTTAACTCTCACCGAGTTTATTATATGTACCGCAAAATGAATTATCCTAAATAAAAAACTCCCACAAAGGGGAGTTTTTCGTAATTTATAACTGTGAAATTATGCCCGCAATATACTTCTGAATCTTTGTTGCATCAGATACACTGATTCTGCCGTTTCTGTCTGTATCTGCAAGAAGCTCGGATTTATCGGAAAGAGTAACAAGCGATGCACAATGCTTCTGAATCATAGTAGCATCGGAAACAGTTACCTTTGAGTCACCGTTTGCATCTCCGAAAACACCGCCATCTCTGAGTCGATACCTGTAAGTAACAGAATCAGCAGTAGAATCAAGAACTTTCACCCACTCTGAAGGCTTTGTGTAGTAATAGTAATCTACCGCTACCTTGTCCTGATACTGAAAACATTTATACCAATAATATGTTCTGTTTCCGTGGCTGCCAAAAGCTCCATCACAAGAAACTCCTGAACTGCAATACGCATCTGTGCCGTTTGACCATTTAAGATGATAATACTTATATCTGCTATCGTCGTAATCCGAATTTACTGAAGCCTCGTAAACACCATCTTTAGAGATACTGTCATAGTGAGTATATGCTCCTGCTGAAGTAAAGTTTGCGTTGTTACCTTCTGAGCCGCTGCAGAAATGATAGTAATAATAGTCTGCAAGAACTCTCGTATTTGAAGTGGGAAGCTCTATGTAAGAAGTATATGGCTCACCGTAATTTACATATTCTGTTTTTGCAAATTCACCCTTTGTCCACTCAGCACCGGGGGATTCTGAAGAAATCTTTTTATATGTATGAAGATACTCAATCTCGTAGTTTTCAGAGTTTACATCTGAATAGAGTTTATCGGAATATGTCCAGCCATCCTCACCTATCGTAGGTTTACCGGCAACAGTAACTGTTACCTTACCGCTTTGAGCTGTGCTGTATCCGTTAGAAACCTGTGCACAGGCCAGATATGTACCTTCTTCAAGCTGATACATAAAGGTTTTGTTCTGAATATTATTGATTGTTTTATAAATAGTTATATTATCCCCGTCAACCTTTTCTATAATAAGATTATAGGAATAAGGCGTAACGTCTGATTCGCATTTAAAGGTTGTAAGGGTATTGTAGTCACCTGCCTCAACAGACAATACGGGAGTATTTACCTCGGGATGTTTAACAAGCACAAACTTCTGAGCTGCTGACCTATTAAAGCTCCACAACTGAATATTCGTACCAAAATCGTTATATCCGCCGCTGACATCAAGAACAAGATTACAAAGTTTGGGACGCACTACAAAAGTACCGTCTGACTGCTTATAGAAATACCATTTCTGAGCATCGTTATCAAGGAAAGGACACATACTGATATTCGTTCCCTGAGCAGTTCCCGCATTAGCTACGTCCATAACCGCTCCTGTAGCACAGTTATAAAGAACATAGGAATTATCTGACTGACGTGAAAACTTCCAGATATGAGAATTATCAGTCAGAGATGTATGATCAGCAAGCTCTACATTGCCACCTACATTAGCCATATAGACACCCGAATCACTCTTCGCAAGAGATGCATAAAAGTTATCTCCAAGATTTTCGTAAGTACCAATCATAGCAGTAGAACCGCCATAGTTTGGTCTTACAAAAGTAACTGTATAGCATTGTCCGCCATTTGTATAATAATAATTATCACGATAATAATTGTATCTTACATTTGTAACAGCAGTACCTGCATTACCATGAGTTGAGTTTACAGAATCGGTCATTACAGCTACATGGCACCATCCACCATCACTTGTACAGTAATAGAAAACCAAGTCACCTGCCTGAGGGCTGGAAACCTGATAACCGCCTGCATTCAATACAGCATTATAAAGATAAGAAACTCCGCCGTTAAAAGGAACCGCTGCGCTCTGACCTGCAAGCTTTGCACAGTCACTCACAAAATCTGCACACCATGCTTCTGTATAACCGAGAGAAGCTTTACTTCTTCCTATCTGGGCATTTGCTACCGCCACAACATCAGTTGCACCGTTACCTGTAAGGGTGAAGCTATGAGTGAAATTATGGGAAACTGACTGGGTGCCTACAGAAGAAATGTCTGTATTTGAGGCATTTGCCGAAAAACCTGCAAAACAACATATACAAATAGCAATAATAAGCAAACAGGATATAATTCTTTTTGATATTCTCATTAAAGCACGCAACCCTTCGTATAATTAAATGATACCATTGCAAATTACTTATTTTAATATTATAGGTCTTTTCATATTATATATAAATCTCAATTGCCTTACTAATAAATTCGGCACTACCAGAGCCGTGTTTATCGATGTTATTTTTAAATCTTACATCAGCTGCATACATAGCACCTAAGCCTTTGAGGATTTCATCGGTGCAAGTATAAAAGTTCTGTGTAATGAAATCCTTTAGTTCCATAACTATCGCTTGAGCCTGAGCAGAATCGGGGGTGTTGCCCTGTGCTTTACACTCGGCAAACTTTCCAAGGACTAAATCCAAATCCTCTGTGGTATTTTGAAAGTCCGCTTTGGTGTAACCCAAAGTTCTGCTCTCATACTCCTTGTATGCGTCAGTGGTGCCGAAACGTTCCACCACTTCATTTTTATATTTATCCATTTTGCTCACACCTTACTCAATAAAACTTACAAGCTCATCTATATCCTTGCGTTTTTTACTTCTGAGCTTGTCACCTTCTTTGGCATATCCGAGGGTGATTACAAGTCGCACTGCACCCTCAAGATTGCAAATACTACGGATTTTCTCATCGTCAAGCCATCCGAGGATACAAGTTGAAAGTCCCTGTGCAGCAGCCTCTGCTGTGATATAAGCAGAAAGGATTCCGATGTCGATAGAACGATAATCGTTGTGCTTGATTTTGGCACCCACTGCTGCGGATTTTACATAGGGCATCTCGGAGATCACAAGCATAACAGGTGCATCGCTTGCAAACTTATTCATACCCATACCCTGAGTCGCTTTTGCAACCTTCTTTGCACTATCGCCTTTGCAGACTGTGATGTGATAAGGCTGACCGTTACAAGCAGAGGGTGACAACCTTGCTGACTCTAAAACAGCCTGTAGCTTTTCACTTTCAACCTCTCGCACGTTGTTATATGCTCGGCAAGACTGCCTGTTTTCTGCAATTTCTCTGAAATTCATAGTAATATCCTTTCTCCATTTGCGAGTTTTATTTTACGATTTCGTAGTGCCAGTCGATGATACCGCCAAACTCTTTTACATTGGTATATCCTAAGTTAACCAGTTCCTCAGAGGCAATTTTGCTTCGTCTGCCGCTTCTGCAGTAAACCAAAATCAAGGCGTCTTTGTCGGGTAACTCTTGCTCGGCTCGAACTGCAATTTCGTATTCGGGGATAAGAATTGCACCCTCGATATGACCCTCTGAAAATTCTTCGTCAGTTCTGGCATCAATGATGATATGCTCTACACCGCTATCCATAATCTCTTTAGCCTTCTCTGCATTTATCTGCTCATAGCCGAGAATATCGGCGGTTGTGGTATTGTCAGAATTCATATTATCAACCTCGCTGTGACAAGCAGTTAGCCCAAAAGTACAAAGTGAAATTAAAAGCATTATGAAAATTTTCCTTAATTTTCTCATAGTATTCGCTCCTTTAAGATATTATATCACTATTTTATTATCTTCACAATCGGTTTTTGATTACATTTAGGCTATATAAGAAAGTTTATCTTCAGTTAAGAAAGATAAAAAGGCTCATTCGAAAATGAGCCTTTAAAATATTATCCGATATATTAATAGTTTTCTGCCTTAATCTTGAAGTATGCCTGGGGATGGAAGCATACAGGGCAAAGCTCAGGAGCTTCTGTGCCGATAACAACGTGACCGCAATTAGCGCACTCCCAAATAACGATAGAGCCCTTCTTGAATACTTCGCCGTTTGTTACATTAGCAAGAAGTTTTCTATAACGCTCTTCGTGTGCCTTCTCGATTTTAGCAACGCCTTCAAACTGATCAGCAATTGCATCAAAGCCCTCTTCTCTTGCCTCTTTTGCAAATGTTGCATACATATCTGTCCACTCGTAGTTCTCGCCGTCTGCAGCATCAGAAAGGTTCTGTGCTGTTGTACCGATACCGCCAAGATGCTTGAACCAAAGCTTTGCGTGCTCCATCTCATTAGCAGCAGTTTCCTCAAAAAGCTTTGCAATCTGAACGTAGCCCTCTTTACGAGCCTTGGATGCAAAGTATGTGTACTTGTTTCTTGCCTGAGATTCGCCAGCAAAAGCAGCCATCAGGTTAGCTTCTGTTTTTGTACCTTTAAGATTCATAAAAACACCTCATATATAAAATTATTTATAAAACAGTAATGATTACTATTTTTATTGATTTAATTATATTACAATGTATTGAGCTTGTCAAGTATTTCTTGCTTGGAATATAAAGAATTTAATACATCTAAAAGTGCATTAGCAGATAGATATGCAGGTAATTCCAAAGATTCCATAAGCTTTTTGCGAAGAGCTGATGAATTTTCTCTGCCCGAAAGACCCATATCAAAAAAATCGCTCTTTGTAATCTCTCTTGCTTTAGAATTCAAAGCACCCTCGCCCACATCAATACCTGCTCGGATTAGAGCCGACTTAATAACATCGTGGCTAAGACCCTCAACACCCAGCAAACCTTCTTTTGAAGGAGAGGCTTTTCGCTTTTCTTTACCCTCAACACAAGGTATGTAACAATTCTTTATTTTATCAGAAGGAACTATTCCTTTTAGAAAATTCCTAATAACCAAGCCTGCCGAGTCACTGTCGGTCATAACGAGCAAGCCTCTTTGCTCTGCAAGCTTTCTTATAAGCTTTTGTTTTTCTTTATCCTTAAACACCCGAAAACCTGATGTTGTGATAATCGGAGCGTCAATAAACTCAGAAAGTCGCTGTTTATCGTACTTACCCTCTACGATTATTGCCTCTTTTATTTTAAGCATAATCCCGCTCCTTTACAGCAATAAGCAAAAGGTCAGCAACCAGCTTTTCTACAGCAGCTTCTTCGTTTAAAGCAACAGAGTTCATCTTTGCTGTTAAGTCTGTGATGGCAGAAAGACTTTCGCGAAGAGCATTTGTACTAAGCTTGGAGGATTTCTGGGGAGCTTTTGTAATCACCCAATCCCTTTTTCCGTATTTAAAAAACTCAGCGGTTTCTTTCAGTATTCCGCCAGACTCAACCGTGACCCTTGCTCTGTATAAATCCACGAAAGCTTGACCTAAGAGCCTTACAATGCCTCTCGGGTCTTCTCGGAGTGCAAAAAGCTGATGAAGTTCAGTATAAGCTTTGTTGGCATTGCCGTAAATAACACTGTCAACCATATCGTAAACTTTAGCCTCAAGTTTTTTTATTACGGTTGCTTCTACCATATCCATAGTGATTTCATCTTCTTCAGCGGCAAAAGCACAAATCTTCTCCAGCTCCATTTTAAGAACAGAAAGGTCTGTTGAGCAGTAGTAGATAATCTTGGAGGCAATGGGAAGAGAAAGTTTCTTTCCCATTTTATCTGCCCATTTTACAAGCTGATGCTCAAGGGATGTGGCAGTACGCATATTGATTTCGGCAACAGCACCCATACCCAGCTTATCAACTGATGTGCAGAAAGACTTGAAGCGGTTTTTCTTTTTTTCGGAATCCTCTTTATCGTCACCTTTTTTGGCACCTGTGGTAGTGTCTGTAGGATACGAGAAGATTAAAACCGTAGAAATCGGTACAGCTTTAAGAATTTCCTGCAAAGATTTATACTCATTATCTGTAAGCTTGTTTACATCAAAATCCTTAATAAGCACACAGTTATACTCTGCCATAAAGGGCACTGTACCAACCGAATCTGCAATCTCTTGCAAGCTTGCAGACGAGGAAAATTGATGAAAAGCAAAATCAGAAGACTCCTTACCCGCAACAGCAGTTGTAAGCTCCTTTGTATAAAACTTTACAAGGTATTTCTCATCACCGAAGATAACATAAATATTATTGAATTTTTTTGAAGAAATATGCTTTTTAAAAGTTTTTTCATCCATGAAAGCCATAAATTTACTCCATAAATTAAATATCTATATCAAAAGAACACTCTTTAACTCTGACTATATTTTCGCAAACAGATAAAAGCTTCTCCTGCGCTACCTGTGCGGTGTAAGATTCACCAACTATATAAAGCCTATCACATTCAAGCAATTCGTAGCTGTAAGGTATACCATCGGTGATGATTATATCCGCAACCAAATATTCAGCAGAAAGCTTACTGCAATCGGAATCACGGGGCGCTATCAGCAAGGTAGTGTCCCCTGCCTTTATGTACTCAAATACATTATCCTGAACACCATTAAGAGAAACCTTAGCCTTTGACCACAAATCAAGAGAATGTGAACCGCCAAAGTATGTTATATTTTCTTCATTCTCATTCATTTCTGATACTATATTATCATACCTTAAAACTCTGTCATAGTCAAACTGATTTACAATATTAGTATAGAAAACCTCTGAGTTTCTACCAGGAACATCTATATACACAGAATTAGTAAGGTTATGCATTGTATCAATCTTATTTTCTACAATGTATGTTTTTAAATTAGAGCCTGATGCTCTGAGTACCGCATAGCCATCGCTACTCTCAAGAAGTACAGACATACCGTTTCCTGCTTCAAGAATATGTAATGTAAGAGTTCTTTCTCTTGCAAAATTATAATTCAGTGCACCGGTAAATAAAATGAGTGCCGAAAGCAATACAGCAAAAATATTTACGCTTCTCTTTTTTAGAAGAATTGCCGCACCTGCTATCAGGAAACTCACACCAAGCCAGATATAAAAATACGGTTTGTCTGTATAAACATAAGAATTCGGGAAAGATGTAACACCTTTGCAGATAAATATAAGGTAATCATAAAAGAGAGATACAAAACCGCAAAGCCAATCACACATTACTGATAAAAATTCAACATAATGAGTCCATATGCAAAAAGCTACAGTAATTAAAACAATCCACATAAACGGAACAATGAGTAAATTGGCAATAAGGGAAACTGTTGAAACCCCACCGAACACAAGAATAGTTATTGGAAGAGTCCATATAGTTGCAGATAAGCTCATAAATATAGTGTTGACGACCGCTTTCATAATTTTATTAACACAACCGACTCTGAAGAAGGGTAACGGTGACAGCTTATTGATAACAGGTCTTGAAAGCTTATCACTCCAGAACACTATGCCCAACGTTGCCGAAAAAGACAAAAGCAGTCCCACATCACCAACGCAATAGGGATTTGCCACTGTTAGTATAAGTGCCGCCGCACCTATTGAATTTATCGAATCACTACGTCTACCTATCATTTTGCCAATATTAAAGATGATCAGCATCACGCTTGCTCGAATCACAGGAACACCAAAGCCGCACAAAAGAGCAAAAGAAATTATTGAAACGGTAGTAAAACAGCCACCGATTATTGTATTTTTAAATAGCTTATCAAAGAGCTTGCCAACCATAGCCGCAATAATTGACAGATGCAAACCTGAAACAACCGCTATATGAGAAAGTCCGGAGTTCCTCAAAAGCTCTCTCATTTGTATGGACAAGGCATGTTTATTTCCGAGCAATACCGCAGAAGAAAAGGAAGCTTCCTCGTAACCCATCTCAAGATACAAAGCAGTAGAAAACTTATTATTTATATTTTTAAAATAATACATAAAGGGTCTTGTGTAGGGCTTTGTTATCTCAACTGCATTTTCTTCGAAAATATAAGACTGGAGAAAAATTCTTCTTGCCCAGAAGGATTTATTTTCTTTAAAAGAAACCTCGCTTGTAAAGCGTAATTCGTCACCATACTCGGTTATGTAAGGAGATTTACTGAGAAGAAGTAGTCTGAAATTAACATCTTCCCCATTTATTTCATTAACCTTCAGGACATAGTTATAGTAACCATTCTGAAAATACGCATCCTCCTGAGTTGCCACTATTTCTGCCTTTTTACCATCATATACCTTTATGGGTGTTACAAAGAAATGGGTATAGCCTAAAAAGATACAGACAGTTATAACAGCGGTAATAAAAGCAACAGGATATGTACCCTCCTTCCTTGCAAAAGGGAAAAACATTGAAACAGCAAACAGAAAGAGTGCGCCGAAACCAAAGATTATTGCAGCGGTTTCTCCTAAATAAAAACAGGCTGTCAGTACCAAAAGACAAGTGAGTCCGAGTAGTCCTAACAGCCGTTTCATATTAATCAGTCCTTATTTTTATTACTTAAAGAAAAGCGGAAGTTTTTCAAGAAAAATTATATCATCTCTGTCTGCGGCATCGCCTTCGGCAAGCACTGCAGCTTTACCTACAACATTACCGCCTGCAGCCTCTGCAAGCTGTTCCATAGCCTTGAGGCTTTCGCCTGTGGAGATAACGTCATCAAGAATAAGAACTCGCTTACCTTTGATTTCGTTCACCTCGGTTTCTCCCAAATGAAGTGTCTGTTCATTTGCTGTTGTAATGGATTTAACAGTAACACTTACGGGATTTCGCATATAAACCTTGATACCTTTTCTTGCCACAACATATTTACCGCAACCCTGACGAGCAAACTCATAAGCAAGAGGAATAGACTTTGCTTCTGCTGTGAGTACAACATCGTGCTCAGGGCAGATTTTCAAAAGTGCCTCTGCACTCTTCTCGGTAATTTCAACATCATTAAAGAGTATAAATGCTGCAATATCAAGATTATCACTGACAGAGAACATCTCAAGCTCTCTCTCGCAACCTGCAATTGTCATTTTATATGTATTGCTCATAGTAATATCTCCTGCTTAAAATCAACCATTGAGTTTCTCGGTGAGTTTTACACCGCCGATAAGATGAAAATGAATGTGCTTTACAGTCTGTGCACCATCTTCTCCGCAGTTATTGATTATTCTGTAGCCATTTGTAAGACCCTTAAGCTTTGCAATCTCGGGAATTTTTGTGAAGATATATGCAATAATCTCTGCGTTATCCTCGGTAATATCATCTGCACAAGAAAGAATATGCTCCTTGGGGATGATAACTGTGTGCACCGGTGCACAAGGATTAATATCCTCAAACGCTAAAATTCTATCGTCCTCATAGACCTTTGTACTTGGAATATCTTCGCTTACTATTTTACAAAAAATGCAATCCATTTTTCATTTCTCCTTTAAAATTACTATACATAAATTTTAAGGCTTTTTGATGTTAAAGTCAAGGATTTCTACAAAAAACATACGCCCTTCTTAATAAAAGAAAGGCGTATAAATGTTAACTTAATTAAATTATGCAGATTTCTTTTTAACAGTAATCTTCTTCTCTTCGCCACGGATAATTCTGCCGATGTTAGCACGATGCATAAAAAGAGAAAGCAGTGCAATAAACAGAAGAGCACCTGTTGTAACCAACACATAGGTCAATGAATGAGGTGACGCTGTTTCAAGAGAAGACTTATACTCAAAGAAATATTTTATAAGGAAATTAAATATTACTACCAAAACAATGGCAGACATTGAAGCTACGGAAATAATCCTTGCAAAAAGGAAGATTATAAGCCAAAGCGTCATACAAATCAGCAGTACTCTCCAGTCAAGCACACCCAGAACACCGCCTGTTGTGGTTACACCCTTGCCACCTCTGAACCCAAAGAACACAGGGAAGCAATGGCCAATAACAACAAAAACTCCGGCAATGTGTTTAACATAAGAAAGATATTCAACCTGTGCAGTTTCGGTCAAAAGCTTTATTCCTTCATTATCAAAAGGAAGATTTACAACTAATACTGCAAGATGAACAGCTAATATACCTTTAAGGCAATCGAAAATGAATGTAAGTGTCGCAGGAACAGCACCAACGGTACGGAGAACATTGGTAAAGCCTGCGTTACCCGAACCCATCTCGCGTACATCCTTACCCTCTTTAGAGTGCTTGGAAAAGATAACTGCAAAGCTAAAACTACCGATAAGATAAGCAATAACAACTGATGCGAGAATTCGCCACCAATATAATGATAAAAACTCCATTATACTTTTTCTCCTCTCTCTCTTACAACAATACGCACAGGAGTACCTTCAAGTCCAAAGCTCTCTCTGATTCTGTTTTCAAGATAACGCTGGTAGGAAAAATGGAAAAGCTCTGTATCGTTACAGAAGAAAACGAATGTAGGAGGCTTGGTGCTGGGCTGAGTGACATAGTAAATTTTGAGTCGTCTGCCCTTATCCGAAGGAGGCTGAACACGAACGGTTGCCTCAGCAAGAAGCTCGTTGAGAACACCTGTCTTGATACGCATTGCGTTTGTGTTGGCAACGTATGTTATAAGCTCAAAAAGTCTGTCAATACGCTGACCTGTTTTTGCAGAGATAAAAAGTGTGGGAGCATAAGACATAAAGCCAAAATTCAAATCAAGCTGTTTCCTAAATTCGTTCATTGTTTTATCATCTTTTTCGATAGCATCCCATTTATTAACGCATATAATACAGCCCTTACCCGCCTCATGAGCCATACCTGCGATTTTGGTATCCTGCTCTGTGGGACCTTCCTGTGCATCAATCATAATAACACACACATCACAACGCTCAATAGCCATTTTCGCACGAATTATGCTGTATTTTTCGATAGCGTTGTCCACCTTATTTTTGCGGCGGATACCTGCCGTATCGATAAAAATAAACTCACCGTGAGAATTTTTAACACGGCTGTCAATGCTATCACGGGTTGTGCCTGCAATATTGGAAACAATACTGCGTTCTTCACCTGTAACTCTATTGATAAGAGAGGATTTGCCTACATTTGGCTTGCCGATTACCGCAACAGAGATAATCTCTGACTCCTCGTCTGTATCTTCACTTTCAGGAATTAGTGCAAATGCCGCATCCAGAAGGTCGCCTGTACCATGTCCGTGTACTGAGGAAACCTGAATGGGCTCACCAAGACCTAAATTATAGAATTCGTAAAAATCGGGGTCAGGCTCACCGATACGGTCGCATTTATTAACACAAAGCACAACAGGTTTACCGCTTTTCTGAAGCATCTGTGCAACCTCTGCGTCGGTTGCCACCATACCTGTACGAACATCTGTTACAAGAATTGTAACATCTGCGGTTTCTATAGCAAGCTGTGCCTGACGGCGCATCTGTGAAAGAATAATATCGTCCGAATAAGGCTCAATACCGCCTGTGTCAATAATTGTTGCGTGCCTTCCCAGCCACTCAACCTCGCCGTATATTCTGTCTCGGGTAACACCGGGAGTATCATCTACAATAGAAATTCTACTGCCTGTGAGCTTATTAAAAAGTGTGGATTTACCAACATTGGGTCTGCCTACAATGGCAATTACGGGTTTAGCCATATTCTACACTCCTTTCTGTGGAGGAAATAACTATAATTATTTAACAAGAGCATTGAGCAAAGCTTCACCGCTGTTTCCAACAGCAGTAATCTTAACACCCAGCTCTTTTTCTGCCTGAGGTACGGTAACATCATCAAGGAAAATAGCCTCGTAGCTTTTAAGCATACAGTTTGGAATAAGTATCTCTTCGCCCAAAGCTGTACCCTTAAGCTGTGAAATCAAATCCTCGCCTACAATCAAACCCGATACATTAATCATTGTGCCGAAAAAGTAGTTGATTATGGGTCTGACATTTACGTTAACCAAAGGATATTTTGTTTTGAGAAGCTCGCAAAGCTCTGAAAGGTAAGGTGCGGCACTTTCTCCGCAAGCAATAGTCTTATTTCTGACTAAAGTATTATCTCCCTGTGCATCCTCCAGCGCAAACTCAAATTCCTCTTTCAAAAGGGCTATAAGTCCCACGCCATTCTCAAGGCAAGGATAATCTTCATAATACTCAGGCTGAGGTATACTGCGCTCTGCCTTAATATAAAGCTCGTCTGCCGCAAAAGCAATTCTACGATCAAACTTTTTAAGAAAGTTATCTGCGAAGGATTCTACAATATCAATGGTTTGCTCTGCAGTTTCTTTTGTAAAGGGTGTGAGAGGATAAAGTCCTTCTCTGTGTTTGGTAAGTCCCACAGGCACAACGGCAATGGAATTAACTCCCATTTCACCCAAATCGGTAAGGGAACGTTTAAGCTCTTCACCGTCGTTAATACCGGGACATATAACAAGCTGACAATTAAGAACAATGCCTGCCTGTGCAAATTTTTTCATAATACCGAGAGACTCACCTGCAAAGCGATTGTTCATCATCATACATCGAAGCTCGGGATTTGTGGTATGAACAGAAACGTTCACGGGACTGATATGCATACTGATAATGCGGTCAATCTCGTGCTGTGTAAGATTTGTAAGTGTGATGTAATTACCGAACAGAAACGAGAGACGGCTGTCGTCATCTTTAAAATAAAGGGTATCTCTCATTCCTTTTGGCATCTGGTCAATAAAGCAGAAAATACATTTATTGCGACAAGAGTGCTCCTTATCCATAAGATAGGTTTCAAACTCAAGTCCCATTTCTTCATATTCTGCCTTTTTTAGAAAAGCGGTTTTTGTTTCTCCGTCAGAAATATACTCAAGAGTAATATCTCTTTCGAGCTGATAAAAACGGTAATCCAAAAAATCAACAATCTCGTGACCGTTGATGCTCTTGAGCGTATCTCCGCCTCTGATGCCGCAGCGGTATGCACTGCTGCCGGTTGTTACTGCCGCTATCAATACTGCCACCTTGGCACCTCCCTTAATAAAAAACAAAAGGGCGGTCAGTTACACTGCCGCCTTGTATCTTTTGTCTTACAGCGCTGAAAGGAAACTAAAGAATTAGTCCTCTTTAGCAATAACCTGTCTGCCGTTGTACATGCCGCAGTTAGCGCATACCTTGTGGGGAGCTTTAAACTCGCCGCAGTTGGGGCATGTGCTCAGAGCGGGAGCGTCCAACTTCCATACGTTTGAACGTCTTTTATCTCTTCTTGCCTGTGAATGTTTGTTCTTTGGTACTGCCATTTTTTACAGTCCTCCTTATGTTAATGTTAATCAAGTAGCTGTCTTAAAGCCTCAAGTCGCGGGTCAATAACACGAGTATCGCAGGAGCAAGCAGAAGTATTTAAATCTGCACCGCATTTAAAGCACAGACCTTTGCAATCATCTTTGCAAAGAAACTTCAAGGGAAGCTCAAGCAAAATATCACTTATAACCAGCTCGTCAAGTTCAAGAGTATAATCTGGTGTTTCAATATAATCACCATCATCGTCTCCGCAAAGAGAAGCAATAAGCCTGTGCTCAAAAGAGTAGCACATATCGGTCACAAGTTCTTTCATACATCTGTCGCAAGGACGGGTATACTCAAAATCTGCATCGATATTAAGACGGACAATTCCTGTCTTATTGGAAGCTGTTGCAGTCACCTGCACGGGAGAGCTAAAGGGATGACCCCCATCAATTTCGATATCGCTAATTGCCAGTTCGAAGCTGACTGTCTTAGCAGCTCCGTCGCGTTCGAAAACTTCTTTAAGGTCAAGTACCATATAACACCTCTGAAAACACAATGACGCATATTAAAACATCGTTTAATATTATATCCTGCGAGAGCTCGTTTGTCAATATAGAATTTGCCGATAATTAGCTAAATTACTCAGGTTTAAGTTATATAATCTGCAACAAATCGCACATATATATTGTATTTGTCTTAAAAGAAGGCACGAAATGCAGAAAAATGCCGCAGAAAAACCTGCGGCATTTGAGTTTATGTATTAAATTTAAAATCAGATCTCCTGGCAAACAGCCTTGATACCCTCGGGAAGATCTGCCTCTGCTGCAGAAATAAGGAATGTAATCTTTGTTTCTGCACCCTCTGCGAGCTTATTAACCTTAAGGATAAACTCCTCAAGACCCTCGATTGCTTCGGAACAAATCTTGAATGTGGAGTCAACAAGGATGTCTGTTACATCATAGTTGCCTGCACAAATGCCGGAAAGGAAACCGAAGAGCATATCGTAGCCTGTGATAGCATACTGATCGGAATCAATAAGACGAGCCTTGTGAGTAATATCGTAAGTAAGCTTTGAGCCCTTCTCAATAACTACAACGTTGCCGGTTGAAGCTGCTGCAGTTTCGTTAGCCAAAGCGATGAGTTTCTTTGTTTTGCCGGTTCCTTTTTTGCCAATGATAAGTGTTACCATAAGTTTTACCTCCGTAATGTTTTTATACCAGTCTTGCTTCCAAGGCTGCTTTTTCCTGCTCATATCCGGGCTTACCAAGGAGAGCAAACATATTTTTCTTGTAGCTCTCTACGCCGGGCTGGTTAAAGGGATTTACACCCAAGAGATAACCGGAGATAGCACAAGCCTTCTCAAAGAAATAAATGAGATAGCCAAGCTCTTTCTCTGTCATCTCTGCAACATTGAGGACAATATTGGGAACTCCGCCGTCGTTGTGTGCAAGAACTGTGCCTTCGAAAGCTTTTCTGTTAACGAAGTCCATTGTCTTGCCACAGAGGAAGTTGAGTCCATCTACGTTCTCGGGGTCTGTGCCGATTGTAATCTCCCTTTTGCATTTGTCAAAAAGAACAACAGTTTCGAAGAGATCTCTTCTGCCGTCCTGGATGTACTGACCCATAGAGTGAAGGTCGGTAGAGAAAACAACGCTTGCAGGGAAAATACCCTTGTTGTCCTTACCTTCGCTTTCACCGTAAAGCTGCTTGAACCACTCAGACATCATTGTGAATGCAGGCTCGTAAGATACGAGAACCTCGGTAGTCTTACCTTTGCGATAGAGGCAGTTACGAAGTGCTGCGTACTTGTAGCAGTCATTTGTGCATACATCCGCATTATCAAAGTCAGCCTGAGCCTTTTGAGCACCCTGCATAAGAGCATCGATATCTGCGCCTGCAACAGCAATGGGAAGAAGACCAACTGCTGTAAGAACAGAGAATCTGCCGCCTACATCATCGGGAACAACAAAGGTCTCGTAGCCTTCACGGTCAGCAAGCTGCTTTAATGTCCCCTTTGCTTTATCAGTTGTGCAGTAGATACGCTCCTTAGCACCCTCTTTGCCGTATTTGTTCTCAAGAAGTTCACGAAGAACTCTGAAAGCAATGGCGGGCTCTGTGGTTGTACCTGACTTTGAAATCATATTGATGGAAACGTCCTTGCCCTCACACAGCTCAATGAGTTCAGCAAGAGCAGTAGAGCTGATGCTGTTACCTGCGTAGTAGATCTGAGGAGTGTCCTTGGCAAGAGCATTGTAATTAGGTGATGTTAAAAACTCGATAGCAGCACGAGCACCAAGATAGGAGCCGCCGATACCGATAACAATAAATACATCTGTGTTACTCTTGATACGCTCGGCTGCAGCCTTGATACGAGCAAACTCTTCTTTATCGTAATCAGTGGGCAGAGTGAGCCAACCGATAAAGTCGTTGCCCAGACCTGTGCCTGTGTGCAGAGCTTCGTGTGCAGCTTTAACCTGAGGAGCTATGGCTGTAAGCTCATCCTGAGAAATAAAGCTTTGCACGTGTTTGTCAGAAAGAATTGTGGGCATTGTAAATCCTCCAATGTCAATGTGCGGACAGCCGCACAGATTTAGTTAACGATATTATACTATACTAAACAGCATAATGCAAGAAGGATTTTACATTTTCACTAATTTTTTTATAAATTCTCACAAGGAAATCATTTTTTGCCACAAAAGCTTCCATATTGCACCAAAGGACATAGGCTGTATCTCGTTTTTGGTAACAATATTATAGCGAGCTACAACCTCTGAATCGTAGGTATAGGTAAGATTTCCTACCACCTCCCCTTTTACAACAGGAGCTTCAAGCTCATCTTTAATTTCAAAATCAGCAGTAAGTCCCTTTGAGTTACCCTTTGGCAGTAACACCTCCGGTTTAACATCACAAGCGAGCTCAACCTCTGACAGCATACCTTTTTTAACCTTTAATTTTTCAGGAAGGTTCTCCGGTGTGACTATACTTTCAATCTTATAATTTGCAAACCCAAAATCAAGAAGCTTTGCCGCATCGGAAAATCGTGCTGTACCCGTGTCGCAACCGAGAACTACCGCAACAAGCGAGAGTCCGTTTCGGGTAGCTGTAGCTGACATACAGCTGCCTGCCTGCCCCGTGGTACCTGTTTTAAGACCAGTGATGCCCGAGTAGGACTTTAAGAGCTTATTTGTGTTTACTATCTGCGTTTCGCCATCACGAAGGTAATCAAGCCATATTGAGCTGAATTCAAATATTTTTTCGTGTTTTATAAGCTCTGCTGACATAAGAGCCACATCATAAGCAGTTGTCAAATGACCTTCTTCGTCAAGACCGTTACAGTTTTTAAATACAGTATTATTCATTCCGAGCTCCTTAGCTCTCTCGTTCATCTTCTCTACAAATGCATCTTCGCTACCGCTTACAAGCTCTGCCAAAGCTACCGCCGCATCATTTGCCGAGGCTACAACTACAGCTTTTATCATATCGTAAACCGACATTTCTTCTCCCGGCTCCAGCCATATATCCGAGCCGCCCATTGAGGAAGCATGAGCCGAGGTTGTTACAATATCCTCATAGTTTATTTTTCCATCTTCGATTGCCTCGAAAACAAGTATAAGTGTCATAACCTTTGTAATAGATGCACAGGCACGGCTGTCGTGAGGATTTTTTTCGAAGAGAACCTTTTTAGTTGTAGGTTCAATAAGCACGGCAGAGGGTGCTGTTATCTCCTCTGCTGACAAAGCAGACACAGACACATTAAAAGAAAAAGTGAAAACAGTAAAAATAAAAGCAAGACATAAAGACAGAATTCGTTTACCTTTAAGTTTATACACAAAAAGCACCTCTTTCATATTTACAAATAAATATGAAAAAAGTGCCTAAGTTATTCACAGATTAAATTCAGTTTTCTTTTATGAGTATGCAAACAGCGTGGGCTGACATTCCCTCTCCGCTGCCTGTAAAGCCCAAATGCTCTTCGGTTGTTGCTTTAACATTAACAGCTTCAATATTAACACCGCAACACAATGCTATATTCTGACGCATTTCCAAAAGATAAGGTTTAATCTTAGGTCTTTGTGCAATAAGAGTTGCGTCGATATTACCTACCTTATAGCCTTTTTCGGAAACAACTCTGATAACCTCTTTAAAAAGGAGCATACTGTCTGCTCCCTTGAAGACAGGGTCGGTATCAGGGAAAAGCCCACCGATATCGCCAAGTGCCGCCGCACCAAGAATTGCATCCATTATCGCGTGGATAAGCACATCTGCATCGCTGTGACCGAGAAGACCTTTTTCGAAGGGGATATTTACTCCACCCAGAATAAGCTCTCTGTCTTCAACCAATTTATGTACATCGTAACCATGACCGATTCTGAACATTTATCCTTCCTCTTTCTCTCGTCTTTTAAGAATACCCTCTGCAAGAGGAACATCCTGCAAAGTTGTAAGCTTTATATTAGTATAATCGCCATCAACAATTTTAATCTTTGCACCAACTTTTTCAACCAATGCACAATCGTCGGTGAAATCCTCTCCCTCACAAACTTTGAGAGCAGAAAGATAGAGCTCTTTCTCAAAAACCTGAGGTGTCTGTGCACCGCGAAGGGTTGAACGAATGGGTGTTGATATAATATAGCCATCTTCATCTACTACTTTGACAGTATCGGTAACAGGTACACCAAGTGCCGCCGCTTTAATTTTAAGAGCCACAGAAACAACTTTATCGACATTAGAAGGTAAAATCAAAGCTCTTGCACCATCGTGGATTGCAAAATGAGTAGTCTTTTCGCTTGCGGCACGAATACCCGCTTTAACACTCTCGCTTCGGGTTGCACCTCCAAAAACAAAGCTTGTGACTTTCTTGCAACCCCCTTCTTTTGCGATATCTTTTATCTGCTGAAGATCACATTCGCGGCATACAACCACAACCTCATCGATACTCTCTGCTTCTTCAAAAGCATTAAAGGTATAACTGATTGCAGGTTTACCCAGAAGAGGAATAAACTGCTTGCTGGTTATCGTACCCATTCGGGTAGAATTACCTGCGGCAACGATTATGGCTGTTACAAAAGATTTTTTCTCCATTAAAATCACCTGACTTATCAGCTTAACAGCTCTTTTATCCACTGAGCAACAAAATCAACACCCCAGATAACAAGGCAAGCAATAATAACAAAAGCAACTATACCTGCCATTTGCCACGTGCGATGCTTAACGCCTGTACCTGCCTCGAATTTTTCGTTATAGCTTCGGTTATCGGTATCTTCATTTTCGTCATTTGAAACGAGTCTGTCTTCTTCGTTTACAAAGCCGAAGCCTTCACATACATCAAAGGCTTTATTGTACATTTCAAAAGGAACCAATACTTTGAAATTACTCTCTGCAGAAACCTTTACATTATAATCGTTGTAAACACTGCCGTCTCTTTTTTCAAATCTGCAAGGAATACCCACATCCTTGAGTGCAGGCTCAAGCACAGATATGGAAACACCTTTAACCTCAGCAACTGTTACAGTTGCTTCGTCATAAATTTTCTCGACAGTTCGCTTACACACACTACATTTATCTGTATCTTCTTTGATGATACTTTTGCAAGAGGAACAGTATTTCATAAAATCCACCTCATTTTAAAATCTATTTTAATATTAACACAGCTTGCTTCTTTTTGCAACCTAATTACAAAAAGCAAAAGGGCGTCGAGGTACGACGCCCGAACGTTTAACTGCCTTTAATAACAGGTTGATACTGTATATTTTTTAAAGCCTTCTCTGCACAAGGATAAATAAGCTCAAAATCAGACACGAGTGAATTTGGTTTATTATGGGGGTCATCCTGTGAGAATGGTACAAAGTAGATGTTCTTGGTATTTATAAGTCTACCGATATTCTGTGCTGAAGCTCCCAAGCCATCATTAGTTGCTATGCACAGAAGTACGGGTCTTTTTATTCGCAAATGAGATTTGAGTGCCATCGTTACCGCTGTATCGGTTACACCGTTTGCAAGTTTTGCAAGGGTATTGCCTGTACAGGGAGCAACAATAATCAAATCGCACATCTTTTTGGGTCCTATAGGCTCTGCACCGGAAATAGTATTGATTATTTTCTCTCCGGTAATTCGCTCTACTTCCGAAATAAATTCCTCGGCTTTTGCAAAACGGGTATCTGTGGAGTATGCATTCTGGGACATAATAGGCAGAACTCTTACCCCACTATCCACCAATTTCTTTATCTGGGGAATTGTTTTCGAGAAGGTACAGAATGAGCCGCAAATTGCATACCCTACGGTCTTATCTGTCACCTGTCATCCTCCTCAAGAATGTGATATATAGTATTCTTAATAATTTCTCCAGCGGTTTTCGGAGCTGCTTTACCGGGCAAAGATAAGGCATGGATATGAGTTATACCCATACGCTCTGCGGCATATTTATCCACTCCGCCCTCACCGGAAGCGAGGTCTATAACTACTGCGTTCATTGCAATTTTAGCAAGAAGTATGGGAGTAAAGATTTTTGCAGGAACAGTATTGAAAATAATATTGAATTCACCGAGTTTATAAAGCTCGTCTGTTCTGACTGCCTTTGCTCCTGCAAGCTCTATCCATGCAAGGTCAGAAGGCTTTCTTGCACTTACCGTTACCTTTGCCCCGAGAGAACGAAGCATCGAGGTAAGCACCTTGCCTATTCTTCCATAGCCACAGACAAGACATTCTGAACCGTGTATGGTGCCCTCGAAGGTCTGCATGGCAACCTCCAAAGCCCCTTCGGCTGTTGCCTGTGCATTATAAACTGCAAATTCTTCTCTCTCGTAATAATCAAATACCCTGCCTGTGAGTTTTGGACAGTATTCCGAAAGTCTGGTTTGCATACCGCAGAAAATCCTCTTACCCTTCATAGCGGTAATAAGGTCATCTGTCAGAGATATATTATCTTTTGAAAAAGGATCCGGAATCTGACCTTTGCTATTTAAGCAAGGCAAAGGCAGAATAATTGTATCACTCATAAGTGCAGCTTCAAAGGGAGTTGTAAGCTCAATATTCTTCATTTCTGCAATACTGTCAAATCCTCCAAGAGTAACTGCATAGCCGTCGTCCGAAAGGGATCTTGCACAAAAAAGCTGTCGCTTATCTCCGCCGATAATTGCAAACGCTCCGTAACCTGAATTCATAAATAACACCCTAATTTTAATATATTCTCGGTGTATTTTATGCTCATAAATGTGTATGTGTTAAAAAAAGAGCACCGCCGAAGCGATGCTTAATTACAAAGTATTATGTTCCGTCCCAAAGGTATTCCTTAAGATCTACCTTACCGTCCTTAACTGCTATTCCCTCTGCCTCTAAAAGCTCCTGCTGACGATTAATTCCGCCAAAAGCAAAAGCAGAGGATAAAGCTCCAAAGCGATTTACAACACGATAGCAGGGAATTCCATCAGGGTCAGGATTGGAATGAAGTGCATAGCCTACTACCTGCGACCAATGAGGATTGCCTGCAAGAAGCGCTATCTGTCCGTAGGTTGCAACCTTGCCGTATGGTATTTTTCTCACAACTTCATATATTTTCTCAAAAGTATTCACTCAATCACCCTTCCTCTTATTAGGGTTTACAGTTTTTTCTCCATAATTACAAATCTGCCACGAGCCCAGAAAGCCTCACCTACATCCGTAAAACCTATCTTATGATATAGCGATAGTGCCTTCGGATTACCGGAGAAGGTATCAAGGTGAATGCTCTCAAACCCCTCTTTTCTTGCCTTTCTCTCAGCATATTCCATCATTCTTACTGCAATACCCTGTCGATGACAGGAAGGCGATACACACAAACGATGAATAACACACCACCTGAGATCAGGATATTGCCAAGCTGCCTTGTAGTAATCCTCGTCGGCAAATTCATTCATAACAAAAGCACCAATTATTTTGACTTCGTCTATTGCGAGTATAAGTTCGTTATTTGCAATATCTTGTGAGAGGACTTCCTTATTCGGATACTCGTCGCTCCATTGATTGATACCGCTTTCAATCATATTTTTTACGACAGATTTGTAAAGGAGTAAAATCTCGTTCAAATCCTTGTCTGTTGCTTTTCTAAATGTCAGTTTCATGTATTAATTCCTCGTAAGTTTTGCAACTGATTCGTCTGTGATTTGTTTAGGTCGGAAAAGTTCGATGCCAACAACACCATATTTTTTCTGTTCTTCAACAGAATAGTATTGTTCCATATCGGCAGGTGTTGCCGTATCAATATTGTCGGTCGTGTAACCACATTTCAACAAAGGCAATGCTTTATACAATTCATCAAAATTATCAAACCTATGCAATTTTACAACTGTGCTATGAAGTGTTTCTCCGGTTGTATTGTTAGTAAAAACAATCTTGTCGCCCACTTTTACCTGCTGACGCTTTTCATCAAACAAACGAAGTTCGATAGTTTTCTCTCCACTCTTTATCATTTCAAACGGAGAAGAATTCAAATTCATTTTGTGCACGTTGATTTTCCGACTTAATAATGCTACCGTTTCCACATGAGCAGTTCGCGGGAACATATCAACAGGAGTTACTTCCAGAGTTTTATAGCCAAGTTCATCAAATATTTTAAGGTCGCGGGCAAGTGTTGCAGGGTCACAGGAAACATACACAACTCTCTGCGGATTCATTTCCTTTATAGTGTGTATGAGTGTGCTTTCGCAACCCTTTCTTGGCGGGTCGATAATAACCACATCAGGAGTAATACCTTCATTCTTTAAATCCTTGGCAGCTTTTGCGGCATCACCGCAGATAAAACGGGCATTTGTAATACTATTTCGCTCTGCATTATCCTTTGCATTCTCAATTGCTTCCGGAACAATCTCCACACCTATAAGGCTCTTGCATTTGCTTGCAAGAGAAAGCCCTATTGTGCCCGTACCACAGTAGAGATCTATAAGAGTATCGGTGCTTTTAAGCTCCGCATACTCCCCTGCTATACTGTAAAGGCGTTCTGCCTGTGTACGATTAACCTGATAAAAGGACTGGGGCGAAATTCGGAATTTAAGACCGCAGAGAATATCCTCAATATAGTCATTGCCAAAAATTGTGCGGAATTCTTTACCGACTATTACATTGGTTTTTTCTTTGTTAGAATTAATAATTATGCTTTTTATATTCGGTACAGATGAAATCAAGAGCTTTACAAGTTCAGCTTCAAGAGGAAGCTTCTTGCCGTTAATGACAATACAAATCATAAGCTCGTCGGTTGCCTCGCCATAACGGATATATAAGTGGCGGAAGAGCCCCCTATGTTCTTCTTCGTTATAAACAGAGATATGGTTCTTATCTACAAAATCACGAACAAGGGATGCTATCTTCAAAAACACTTCAGGCTGAAGAGCACAATCCATACTGTCAACAATTCGATGGCTGTGTCGGGAATAAAATCCCATAACAGCCTTTCCCTCTGAGTTAATGCCTACGGGAATCTGAGCTTTGTTGCGATAGCGGCTCTCATTGGGTGCTCCTACGATCGAATTAACTTTTGTATCAATTCCACCTATTCTGCTTATTGCATCGGCCACTCGCTTTTCCTTGGCAGAAAGCTCCGCTTCGTAGGATATATGATTATACACACAGCCTCCGCAAAGTCGAGAAACTGAACAAACCGATTCAATTCTATCATCGGAAGGTTCTATAATTTTCTCAATCTTGCCGAAGGCATGGGCCTTCTTTACTTTTAAAATCTTAACTTTAAGCTTATCGCCCACCGCAGACTGCGGCACAAACACAGCAATGCCATCCTCTGTTTTGCCAACACCGCTACCCTCGGAGGAAATAGCGTGAATATTAAGTTCTATAATATCGTTCTTTTTAAGTTCCATAGGTCACCATTTAAGCATAATATAAATAATGTTCACCACTATTTTATCATCTAAAAGGTAACTTGGCAACGTCTTTCAAGAAAAAGAGTAACAATGTTGACACAGATATTTATTTTTTATATAATCCGAAATATAATAAGTATGTTAAAGGTAAAACTTTTGAGCTTCGGAGATGATAAGGTATGAAATATGACAACATTCTGAAAAATATAAAGAGAATCCATTTTATAGGAATCGGCGGCAGTGGTATGTGTCCTCTGGCAGAGATACTCCACACAGAGGGCTTTGAGCTTTCCGGCTCTGACAACAACGAGTCTGATACTCTTGCTCGTATCAGAAGCTACGGCATCCCTGTTTATATGGGTCACAGAGCAGAAAACATTGAAGGAGCAGAGCTTCTTGTTTACACCGCCGCAGTAAAGAGCGATAATCCGGAGCTTGTTGCTGCAAAAGAAAAGGGTATTCCCTGCCTTGAGCGCAGCGTTATGCTTGGCATTGTAACAAGAAGATACAACCGCTCTATTGCTGTTGCAGGCACTCATGGTAAAACCTCTACAACTGCTATGATTTCCCAGATACTTATCGGCAGTGGCTTTGACCCCTCTGCTATTATAGGCGGAAAACTCAACTACATCGGCGGTAACAGCTATGTTGGTCAGAGTGACATCATCGTTTGTGAGGCATGCGAGTACGTTGATACCTTCTTACAGCTTACTCCATACGTATCCGTTATCCTCAACATAGACGCTGACCACCTTGATTACTTCAAGACCTTCGACAACATAAAGAAATCCTTTAATAAATTTGCAAACCAGACCACAAAAGCTCTTATTTTCTGCGGCGACGATGAAGCTTGCATTGAAGCTTTGGGCGAAGTTCCTCTGGAGAAAATCACATTTGGATTCAAAGACACAAACGATTACTATGCCGCTAATATCGTATCTCAGGGGATGAATCAAACCTTTGACCTTATGCATAAAGGAGAAAAGATAGCAGAAATAAAGCTCATTGTTCCCGGCAGACACAATATTGCAAATGCTCTTGCAGCTGCGGCAACCGCACATTATATGGGTGCAACAGGCAATGAGATTTCAGAGAATCTGCAAAAATTCACAGGAGTTCACAGACGATTCGAGGTGCTTGGAACTCCCTGCGGTGTAACCGTTGCTGATGACTTCGCACATCATCCCACAGAGCTTACTGCTGTGCTTAATTCCGCTATGGCTATGGGATTTAAAAAGGTTCGTGCAATTTTTCAGCCCCACACCTACTCCCGTACCGCTCTGCTTCTTGATGATTTTGCAAAGGCTCTATCCATTCCCGACGAGGCAATTATTTCTGAAATTCTTGCTGTAAGAGAAGTAAACACCTACGGCATTGCATCAAGAGATCTGGGTGATAAAATCCCCACAGCCAAGTGCATTGACACCTTTGAAGAAATCACAGAATACATCAAAGAAAATGCAAAAGAAGGTGAGTTGGTACTCACTATGGGCGGCGGTAACGTATATATGTGTGCAAATATGATACTCAAAGCACTAAAAGAAAAAGAACACAGCGAAGAATAAAAATCTGCATTAAAAAGGAGTTGACCCAAAAGTCAACTCCTTTCTTTTATGCTATCCGCGTATAAACCGATGAATTCAGTTTTTTCAAAATAACAGATAAAGGGAAAATCAACAATCCTACAATAAGATTAGATATTCCGTGAACTGTGTCAAATAAGGAACCTGCCAGCACCCAACTCACTGTCTGCTCAAAACTGAGTTTAAAAAACAAAGCTTGTGCAGGTGCATAGAGTATTCCGAACAAAAATCCGTGAAGAGAACACACCACGGGATAAACTATAGCGGCTGCAACCGAAGGTATCTTCTTTGGAATAAGCATAGCCATCCCCCACAGCACCGTCCAAACATAGAGATATGGAATCCACCAGAGATTGAATCCACCAAAAACGCCGTCAAGAAAAACATATATGTACAGCGGTATTAAAGCCTTAGTTCTGTACACAACAGTGAGCAACACAACAAACATACCTATAAGATGTATATTCGGCAAAAACTCCATTATTTTTTTTGAACCAAACATAAGTGCGCCAAACATAGAAAAGAGACACATTTCATAAAGGGTTAGTCTCACTTTTTTCTTTATATTCCTATTTTTATTTTCTGCGATACCTTTACTGAGTTTATCAGCCCTTTGTGTAGACCATCTCATAATGTGCTCCGCCTTCAATATTCTCGCCGTCGACTCCGGTCATCATCAGCTCGCCGTTCTTTGTAAAATTCCAATATGTAGCATTTACATCGTAATCAGCAAGGATACCGTTAACTGTCTTTACATAAAGTCCGTAGGGACCATCTTCACCTGCAATAACACCGTGTTCAAGAAGAGCATCTCCTACAGTTTCTTTATCGGTATTCACTGTAAAGGTTACACTGTAATCCTCAACCTGTACCTCGAAATAAAAGGTAGTTGCGCCTGTACCGAGTACAGTATCTTCTTTGTACTGAGCATCAGCCCATACTCCCAAATCCTCAGCGACTTCGTCTTCTGAAGTTGTGGTAATTGCAGCTGTGGTGGTAACTGGAGTTTCTGCTTCGCCTTTATCCTTACAACCTGCAAAAGATAAGCACATTGCAAAGCATACAGCTAGCATTACTAAAAGGGACAAGATTTTTCTCATTGACATTTTTGTTTTCATTTTGAAAACTCCTTCTTCACATTTACACCAAAAGACAAAAAACAAACGCACCCTCCAAAGAGAGTGCGCTATAGAAAATCTGTTTTTATTACAGCTATCCTGCACCCCTCCTGTTGCCCAAGGGTTGTCTGAATATCACGATACGATAGGCATTCCGACTTAAAAGTTAAACTTTAATACGGTAATGGCTGTTGCGATGGATTTTCACCATACTTTCCCTATCCCCGATAAGAAATGGATTTATCGGTTGCAAAAGCCGAATCGTGTTTTATTCATTTGTGTAAATAATAATTTAAGGTTGATACCTTGTTTACAATATATCACAAAGAATTACAAATTGCAACAAAAAAATCAAGCTCCGAAAAAATCGAAGCCTGATTCCTTAAATACTATTACCACTGGAATGAATATTCTTCCAGAGAAGTTTTATTGGGATTATACTCTTCCAGTTTCAGAGAAAGGGTACCTTTGTTGCGACCTCGCCTTATTGTGAATTCTACAACATCTCCGACCTTTTTGCCTTCCAAAAGTACTTCTATATTCTCCGAGCTTTCAACTGCTTCACCGTCCACCTCAAGAATCAGATCACCGGATGCAAAACCCGCATCCTTTGCATTGGAATTATTATCTACACTGTAGACATAACAACCTAAAGAATCAAGCCCATACATCCATGCAACAGGTTCGGAATCCACATCAAGGAACTCCATACCGATAGAAACTCTGCCACGAACATAACCGTAGGCTTTAAGGTCAGAAATAACCTCAACCGCATCATTTATGGGGATTGCAAAGCCAAGCCCTTCAACCTCGGAGCCAGAGGACTTTGCCACAACAATACCTATAAGATTGCCCTTGCCGTCAAAAAGTCCGCCGCCTGAATTGCCGGGGTTTATGGCTGTATCGGTCTGCATAAGATTCATAGTCTGCCCGTCTACAGTAACATTTCTATCAAGGGCACTTATGATTCCTTCTGTAACAGTACCTCCAAGCTGACCGAGAGGATTACCTATTGCAATAGTACGCTGACCAACCTTAAGAGAATCGGAATTACCCAAAACAGCTGAAGAAAGCTTTGCATCATCAACCTTTAAAAGTGCTAGGTCCATTTTTGCATCTGACCCTATGAGCTCAGCACTGAGGATTGTCCCGTCACGAAGTGTTATGGAGATTCTCCTTGCATTCTCGATAACGTGGTGATTAGTAACAATGTATCCATCGCTATCAATGATTACACCGCTACCTGCACCGGACTTGATAAATTGCTGTGAAAAAACACCTGTCTCAACATACTCGGTTATAATCTCTACAACACTGTCTGCGTATTTATCAACGATCTCAGTTGTAGAAAGTTCATTTGTGAGTATCTGAGTATTTAGAGCAAAATCAGCCTCATCTATCGTATTCAAGATTGGTTCATCAGTACTTTCTTTATCAGTAAAAAAATGGTTTACAAGTATTGCTGAGCCTGAACCGAACACAACCGATACAAGCATACAGATTAGAATAATCAAAGCCAGAGGAATTCTTTTTTGTTTGCTTTTCTTATCAGCAGAAGCAGGTGTCTCTTTACCAATCGGGTGAATAAAAGGAGAATTATCAGATGCTCTGCCGTACCAACTATACATAGTAGGTCGGGACTGATTATTTCCGTAAGCATTATTATCCTCCACAGCTACAGGTGTAGGCTGATAAACATTTGTGTATGCTGAACTTTCAGCATATTGCGGGGCTACTTCCTCCTGCACTGTGTCAGATTCATCTATTGCATCCTGAAAGGCACGAGATGAATCTTCTGTATCCTCTTCTGTTTGCTTAACAGGATATTGATTTATTGATTCATAACTGTTCTCTGATGGTACTGAATTTTTAAGTTCAAATCTTTCGTTATTTTCAAAGCCTTGTGAATCATTATTTTCATAGGGATTATACGACATATGTTTACCTCCAAGCATCACACAGAATTACGTTATATATTATATAACATTCAGGTGACATATATATGAAGCAGTTGTAAAAAAACTGTAAAAAAGTCAAAAGAACAATCCGACCGCCAAGCTGACGGTCGGATTTTTAAAATTAAGCTATAATCATAAAATTATGCTGCAGGAGGTGTTACCTCGAAGGTACCGCAATCAGGACCGCCTGAGCCTGCGAGAGGATAGTAACCGCAATGACCGCTTACATAAACCTCCTGAGTCTCCTTCTGGATATTGCTCTTGTTTGTGCAGTAGAACTTGATGGTTGTGTAGTTTCTGTCGATAAATGCACCATAGAGATTTACGCCGTTTTCGTCAGTACCGATAGCTTCCATCTCAATACCGGGAGATGTCATAGAAGGACCGCCGCCTGTTGCATAATATCTGATCTTCTGAGCCTTGTTTGTTTTCCAGTTATACTTATCTGCAAATACAATATAGTACTCTGCCTTTTCTTCGCCGATTTCGGTGAAGTTACCATTTTCATCAATTGCATTCCATACATCATTTGTAAAGATAAAGCTCTTGGAATGAAGCTCACCTGTCTGATTATTCATTGTAGGCAGGTTACCTGTCTGCTGACCTGTGCCGAGGATATTGTCGGAGAATACAACATAAGCACCCTCAAGCTCTGCGGGAATCTCGTAGTACCAGATGTCATCCTCGCCCTTTGTCATAAGAATGCCGGGCCATGCGTTATTCTGCTCGCCGTTATCAAGGAATGCATAGCAGTAAACATGAGTCCACTGTGTGTCAGAGTTATCATACTTAACAACTGTTGCGGCACTTTCGTTAATCTGCCAGTAAGTATATTCTTTTACATAATCACCACACTGAAGTGTAAGAGTAGCCTCACCGTTAATATCGGGAGCACCACCTATAACTTCGCCGATATTGTCGCATCCGCTCTCAAGACCTGCAACATGCTTCTGAATTGCTGTTGCATCTTTTACGTTAACGTTTCCGTTTTTGTCAACATCTGCAAGTATATTCTGGTCATCTGTAAGAGTTTCAAGTCCTGCTGTTGCTTTCTGGATAAGGGTTGCGTCTTTAACGTTAACGTTATCGCTATAATCAGCATCACCCATAACGCCATAAAGTCTGTAGCCTGCCATGATTTCAGGAGTAATCTCAACAGTTTCTTTGCCTGTGAAAGCAACTTTCTCGCCATTGTTCACGGAGTATGTTGCTTCATCTGTACCGTTTGCAACAATCTCAACTGTGATTGTGTCGGTTGTAAACTTTGTTTCTGTCTTTACGGATGCTTCTAAAACGGGTGTTTCGGGGTTATAAACAACAGCAACGCCTGTTGAGCCGATAGAACCTGTGAGTTTGCCGTTTGCAACAGTAAAGGTTGTACCGCTCATCTGGTCTGTGTATGTACCGTCTGCAATGTTCTTAACGTCAATGTCAACGTTTGCTGTGTTACCCTTACAGTTTACAAGAACCACGCCGGAATCTGCACGCTCGATAACTGCGATATTACCTGCTGCATATACAGTTTCGCCTGCGCCCTGGAAGTGATTATGGAACTTATTGATAGCAGCTGTTTCCTTATCGTTCCAAGCTGTATCGTAAGCTACACCGAGGTCAAGGTTGTAAACGTCCTTGGGAGTATTTGTGGGACGTGCAAGGTACATTGAAACTACGTCTGCACGGGATGCCATACAAGCCCAACGCTTTGTAAGAAGATTAACGGACGGAACATTGTTAGCCTTACAGCCGTCCATATAGGTATCGTGGGATTCATCCCAGAGAACAGCGGTCTTGCTTGTCATACCATTGTTGAAGTGTGTGGGAACAGCCTGCTGTGCGTTACCGCCGTTAACAGCGTCACAGATAGCGTAGAAGGCTGTGGAGTTTGTGATATTCATATACTCAAGGTACCAGGTAAAGCTTCTTTCTGTGGAAACAGTATTGAGAATTTCACCGTACATATAGAGGTCCTTGCCGTATTTATCTTTGGCATAAGGATAGATACCCTGCTTGCCGTTGATACCATCGTACATAAGTACATCCCAGAAATCAGATGCATATTCGCCGTCGTACTTTGTTTCGATATGCTTTGCAGCGTCAATACGGAAGCCGTCGATTCCTGCATCGATACACTCGTGCCAGTAATCAAGGATTGTCTCCTGAACTACGGGATGGCTTGTATCAAGGTCAGGAAGCAGAGAAACTGCATTCTGTGTGCAGTCAAATGCACCCTTGTCGTTATACTGACAGTTAGCATAAGGATAGTGGAATGCACCTGCTTCGATAATAGCCTTTGAGCTGTCGAACTCCCAAGCTCTCTGGCAGAGATAATCTACTGCATTTGCGTCCTTGGGAACGTTTGTGATTTTGTAATCACCTGATTCAGAGTTGCCAAGGTGATTGATAACTGCGTCAGCAATAATAAAGAGTCCAAGCTCGTGAGCAGCATCGATCATAGAAACGAGCTCATCCTTTGTACCGAGTACATTATCCTCACTCTGATTGAGCTCGTAAGCTGCAGGCTGATACATCATCCACCAGCCGTTATCGTTGGCTTCCTGAAGAACCTTAACACCCACGGTAGCCTCTTTAAGCTCTGTGGGAGGAGAAATCTGGATTGTTGTAAAACCTGCCTCAGCAATAGCTTCGAGGTTTTTTTCAATTTCTGAATAAGACCAGTTCCAAGCCTGAAGCACAAGTCCATCATTTGTGGAATAGCCGAGGCTGTAGTCTTTTACAGCTGTTTCGTCGGTTTTATTTTCCTCTGCAGATACGGTAATTCCAGCTGCAAAAGCACAGCCAGCTACCATCATCAGAGCTAAAACCAAACTTAAAATTCGTCTGAGTTTCATAATGGATACCTCCGTAATTCTATTAAGCAGAAAACTCTGCTTTTACTCATTGAAAATTATACGAAAATATCCCTGTTATTTCAATTCGCATAAATACCAATTATTATAGAATATGTTTGTCTATTATACCCTTTTGCAAGGACAAAGCCGAAGCTTCTTGCATAATATATGGTAACAGTAAAAGGTTCTATCCTTTTTGCTGTGAAAGGAGAAAATTATGGATCTCATAAAAGATATTATGTATTCATACGGCATAACTCCCCTACCCGAAAAGCCGGTAGAGGCTATGGCGTATGTTCCCTTTCAGCCTAACGGTGCTGAAAGCTATACAGCTGTAAGGGGTTTTGAAGCAGGCACAATGTACCCTGCTCTTGATAAACCCTGGTACGGCTCAAAATGCAGAGGTGAAAAATGGTGACAGACAGAGAAATCCTGATTAAAAAAATATCCACCTATTCCTTTGCAATCCACGAATACAGACTTTACCTTGACACTCACCCCAAATGCGAGGTAACAATAAAAAAGATAAAAGAGTGTGAGGCAAAGCTTAAACCTCTTATAGAGGAATACGAAGAAAAATACGGACCTCTGAAGAAACAAAACGATAACCCGAAAAAATGGACATGGGTAAATGACCCTTGGCCCTGGGAAGGAGTATAACAGATGTTTGTATATGAAAAAAGATTACAGTATCCTGTAAAAATCAAGCAAACAAACCCGAAACTCGCACAGATTATCATAACCCAATACGGAGGTCCCGACGGAGAGTTGGGTGCTTCGCTGCGTTATCTCAGCCAAAGATTCTCAATGCCTGTTCCCGAGCTTAAGGCAACGCTTAACGATATAGGAACGGAAGAGCTTGGACATCTGGAAATGATTGGTGCAATAGTATATCAGCTCACAAAAAATCTTAACGAAGAACAGCTCAAGGCCGCAGGCTTTGACGCATACTTTGTTGACCATACCACAGGCGTCTATCCCTCATCTGCCGCCGGTGTACCCTTCACTGCCGCTTACATTCAGGTAAAAGGTGACCCCATTACAGACCTGCACGAAGATATGGCAGCAGAGCAGAAAGCAAGGACGACGTATGATAATATCCTGCGTTACTGCGATGACCCCGATGTTATCGACCCCATAAGATTCCTAAGAGAGCGAGAAGTTGTACACTATCAGCGATTCGGTGAAACCCTCAGAATACTCACAGATAAGCTGGATTCAAAGAACTTCTATGCTTTCAACCCGAGCTTTGACAAGAAGTGCTTTAAAAAGTAACTTATATCAATAAGGAAGCAAATAAGAAAAGTGGCAGAGGTAATCTCTGCCACTTTGTCGATTATAGTTTTTATGATTTATTGAGCGGGAACAAAAGGAAGCTCAATAGGCTTGCCCTGTGCAAAGGGATTTGTAGGTTCAGGTTCGGTTTCTTTCTGCGTTGGCATCTCGATTTGAGACTCTGTATTATTATCGGATGTATAGTTTTTATCATCATCGCCGCTTATACCATTAGGAGGAAGAATCTCAAGCTCATTTTCGTCAGGAGTATATTCTTCGAAAAATACAGAATTCGAAGGAGCAGTGGTGTTGGAAACTGTATTATCTTCAAGAGTTTCAGCGGGACTTACCTCATCTGAATCAGTTGTTTGCACCTGTGAGTTTAAAGTTGTATCTGATGTTGCATCTGATTGTTCAGAGGGCTTTGCCGAGCAAGCTGTGAGCAAGAATGCGGATATAAGTATAAAAAGTAAAACTGTAAATTTTATTTTTTTCATATTATCACTCCTATAAATAATATGAAAATATTATACCACTCATTTCGCAATAATTCAATAGAAATTGTGAATGCAATTTACTCCCTAATATAACAAAAAAGGCTTACCGCTGTGGGTAAGCCTTTTTCGTATAGAGTTAATATACAGCAGAATCAGAGAATCTCTGTTTCGTTTTCTTCCAGAGTAACAGAAGGTACAAATACATCTCCTGTTGTACCGCTTGCAACGATAACGTCACGAGTGTCAAAAAGTACAATATCCATTTCTGCTGCAGTGTAAATTTTCTTCATGGAAAATCACCTCATAAAGTAAATTTATTTAGCAGGAACAAAGGGAAGTTCAATGGGGTCGTCCCTATCCGGCATAAAGTTCGGAGTGCTGGCTGTAATAACATCCTCGTTTTCGAAAAATGTTACATTAAGCTCGGGAACATTATAACTTTGTTTTTGCATGAACTTCTCTCCCTTTAATTATTCGCTAGCAAAAACACCTGCTGCGTATCCGTATGCACCAAGAGCATTTGCAAGATTTACAAGTGCAGTCTTACCACTCTGCTGTGCAGTGTAAACATAGCTCTTAGCAGAGTATGTAACAGTCTGTCCGCCCATCTCAAGAACAAACTCTGTTGAGAGCTCGTGTGCGCCAAGGCTGGGCATTGTAATAGACCAAAGGTTACCGTTACGTTCAAGTCCTGCACCGGCGAGACCGTTGATGTTGATAGAAGGTACTACGCCCTCAGGAAGCTTAGTCTCGTCTACCTTGAAGTAGAATTTAAGGTATGTGTCACTCTCAAGTACAAGAGATGCACCGTAGAACTCTACCCCGTCAGCCTCGCCCTCAATTACGGGAGCAAAGTAAGAGTAGTCATATACTGTAACAACCTTATCCTCTACGGAAAGACCTCTGTTTGCAGGTTGGTCAGTTTTGTAACCGAAGTAAACCTGTGCTGCTGCACCATAGTTGAGCATTGCCTTTACAAGCTCTTTTGCTGAGGAATACTTCTCATCATCGCTATTAAGGATATAAAGTGCATATCCCTCAATTGTATTATCATAAATTTCTGACTCGAAGTCTGTAGCAAAAATCTGAGCAGTAACAACCTCTGTCATCTCTTTTGCTGCAAGCTCGATTGTGTAGCTGTAACCATAGTTAGTGTATACAAGCTCGGAAACGGGAACTTCGATAGTCTCGCCCTTAACTGTGAACTGAACCTTAGCGTTCTCGTCAGCCATTACTGTGTCGTTAATATCAAAGTAGAAAGTAAAGCCAAGCTTACCACCAAGAGTAAGTGTAGCACCTGTAACGGAGGGAGCTGCTTCAGGATCTCCGCCTTCACCGCCGCTCATTTCAGGGAAAAGTTCAGTAATACCCACGGAACCGAAGGAGTTGCCGTTGTCCCAAAGCATATAGAAGCAGTCGTTGTTATAGAACTCTTCGATATTAGGTGTCTGGTCACGATTACCTGAGCCGTCATCCTTGATGCCGTTAAAAATAATGAAGGAAGCGTCAGCGGGCACCTGTGCATAATAAACGTCGTAAGCGCCGTCGTTATCATAGAAATCCATAGATATGCCGGGCCAGGGATCACACTCGGCATATGCACTACCCTCAAAGTAAACGCTTACATCGTCCCAGAGCCAGTTGTTCTGGAAGAAAACTGTAACGAATTCGCCTACAGGGTCTTCTACATAGGGATGTGCTGCCTCGATATCAGCGATGCTGTCGTACCACAGCTCATCGCCAAAGTAGCAGTACTGGTCTGCTTTGAAGGTAAGATCTGCTGTCTGTGATGAGATTTCTGCGCCAACTTCGTAATTACCTGCAAAGATAATGTAATCGTAAGCTTTGTCAAAGGTTACAGAGTAAACAAGACCGCCTGCCTGCTCTGCATTCTCAGAGAGAGCCTCGCCTGTAAGCTCCATCTTAACACCGGGCCATGCAGCTGCTACTTCTGATACTTCATCATCTGTAGAGTCTGAAATTGTAGTCACTGACCAAGCATAAGCATAAACTTCTGTGAAGTTATCTGCATAGTCTACAAAGTAAACTGTTTTAGGATCTGCAGGCTCTTCGGGAGTTTCGGGAGCCTGTGTTGTTGTAGCTGCAACTGTTGTAGTTGTAACGGGCTTAACTGTGGGAACGTACTCGTAAGAACCTACGTGGTTGCCGTCTGTCTCGTTCCAATCCATGTAATAGCCGTAGCCATCCTTGATGTCTGTGATGTCAGGAGACTGAGTATCAGCACCGTTGTCCTTACCTGTGAAGAGCATACCTGTTACATCTGCAGGAATTGTTGCCTTGTAGATATCCTGACCGAGGTCATTTGTCTCTACATAATCCATTGCAACGCCGGGCCATGCTACCTGCTCACCGTCTGCGTTCCAGTAGTAGATTGCAACTTCTGTCCACTTCCAAGCGTTAGAGAAGTAAACTGTGATTGTTTCTACAGGCTCTACTGCGGAAGCCTGAGTTGTAGTTGTGGGCTCTACTGCAGGGGCCTGAGTTGTAGTTGTGGGCTCTGCAGTAGTTTCTGCTACAGTTGTGGTTGTTGCAGCTGCTACTGTTGTGGTTGTCTCGGACTCTGCGGGAGCTTCTACATAAGTGTATGTACCGAAGCCCTCTTCGTTATCCATTACGTATATACCTACACCGTCATAAAGAGCAGTTGCAGGAATGTCTTTAGTCTGGTTTGCTCCATCGTTGAAGATGATGTTTTCAGCATCTGCAGGAACAACAACACTGTAGATATCCTCACCATAATCGTTGGTTTCTACATAAGTCATTGCTGTACCGGGCCACTCGCCATTAAGAACACCATCAGCATTCCAGATATAAGCATTGATTGTACCTGTCCAACGCCAGTTGTTAGAGAAGTAAACAGTCATTGACTCTGCGGGAACTTCGGAAGACTGAGTTGTAGTTGTGGGCTCTGCGGGAGTCTGTGCTACAGTTGTGGTTGTGGGCTCTTCGGGAGTTTCTGTTACTGTTGTAGTTGTGGGTTCCTCAACTACGGGAGCTGTGTAAACAATCTCAAGAGCTTTAGTAGCGATTGTGAAGTTGAAGGTATATGTACCGCCATCAGCTGCAAGAGTTACGTTGTCTGTACCGCCAAGAACACCACCACCGGTAATTGTTGTGGTAAGTGCGCCAACGCCCATCCAGTTACTGTCTTTCTTAATCTTCAGCTCATAGTTGTCTGCTTCGAGTTCGAGTGTTGTTGTAACAACACCTGTATCCTCAGCATATACCATGTTCTGACCTGTTGCCCAGTCTGTGAGTGTACCCATCAGATAGTATGCGGATGCATCACCGGGCTGTACGGGTGTGGGAGCTACGTATGTGCTCCAAGAGAACTTGCTCCAGTCTTCAACTACGAGCATGTTCTTTCCGTCTGTGGGAATTGTCTGGTCACCGGAATCGTTCCAGGATGTCCATTCGGTTGAACCGGGAGCAGAACGGAGAACCTTCATACCGGTATAAGTACCGCCGAGGGGAGCCTCGTAGATACCGTCGCCATCTGCGTCTGAGAAGTAGATCCACTTGTCAGCATCACTACCGCCCCAAACCCATGCTCTGAAGATAGCACCGGCCTGGTCCCAAACGCCTGCATTAAGGTAGAGTGTCTCAGGCGCACCTGTCTGAGCAATCTCAACCTCTGCTGCGCTTACAGGTGCAATACAAATTACACTAATAAGCATCAGCATTGTCAAAAGAATTGACAAAAGTTTTTTCATGTTTTTTACCTCCTGTAAAAAATTTTATATTAACAAAAGTGTTTGAGGTTATAAAACTTTTGCACTTTTGCAATACCTTATTTAATTAGTTTTAAAGATTTACTTTGCGGGAACAAAGGGAAGCTCGATGGGTTTATTAGGGTCACGGGTAGGTTTCTCGGTAGGAGCTTCTGTTGTTGTAATTTGTGTGGGAATTTCTGTAGTAGGGATTTCTGTGATAGTTGTAGATATTTCGGGAGCAGACGTGGGAGTTTCGGTTGTAGCCTCAGTGGGCTGTGACGAAGTAGTTGTCTCTGGTGGAATTGTTGTTTCAGATATTGAGGATGAAGGTACTTCTGTTGTTACAGGAGTAGATGTGTAATTCTCGGAAGATGTTACAGCCGATGTTTCTGATCCTGTAGAAGCAGGAGTAGATGTGATAGTTTCTGATGTAGTTGCAACGGGAGGCTTAATAACTGCGGGGGGTACCAAGCCTGCCACTTGCTTCTGGATATATGTGGCATCTTTAATATTGACACTGCCATTCTGGTCGGCGTCTGCAAGAAACAACTGCTCTTCGCTTAAATAATCAATATCTGCAAGATGCTTCTGCACAGCAGTTGCATCCTTGACATTTACGGATTTGTCCATATTAACATCGCCAAGTGCAAAGCCATTTCCAAGCAAAATTTCGGTTTCGTCGCCTATTGCGAAAATAACAACTGTACAAGACATTATTAAAATAAGTGCTAAAAATATTGCAGAGATTTTCTTAATCATTCTAATACTCCAATCGCATCTAATAATACACAATAATTATACTGCCAAATGCAGTTATTTTCAAGTGTTTTATTAAAATAAATTGGGTATAATTCAATTTTTTTACAAAGGAGCAGTTCAAAAGAGCACAATTCTTAATTACAAATAAATTCAGCATTCGGAAATCACCCCTACAATATAGGGAGTTTGTTTTGTGACCGGGGATTTGTAGTTACTCCCTCCGTCAAAATCAGAGATTTTGCCACCTCCCTCGGGGAAGGAGGCTTTAAGGCTTCTCATTGAGGAGAAGTCTTGTTGCGGGCGGATGATATCCGCCCCTACTACACCTTAAGGGGCAAAGCAAAAGCATCCCCTCCTGATTTGGAAAGGATGCTTTGTAACTAAGATTTTATTTAGTAAGACCTGCGTTTGCAAGGTTTTCTGTTTTATAGCCGTGATATTTCTGAGCCGCTGCAATAAAATTCAGCAAAGCTGTCATTTGGGCTTTTTCGGCTGAAGGTGCATACTTGCTGTTTATTACCGAATTAGCATACCTTACCACACTATAGCTTACAATATCGCTATACACATAGGTATTGTCTGCAACCTTTGCATACACTCTGAAATAGATTGTATCTACAAGCCTGTGTGACTCTAAAGCATCGGTTTCCACAACAATGTAGTTGCCCTCTCGCCTTGCACCGTTCACTACCCTTTCGGCATTCTCAACAGTGGGTTCTGCTACGTTGCGCTCAAATATGAGAAGTCCCATATCTTCTGCAGGGAAGTCCTCAAGACCCTTTGCAGTAAAGCTTACCTTGTATCTGAACTCATCTTCTGTCACAAGCTCGGAATGCTTAATTTTAAGCTCACAATCGGGTATTGCTGTGGACTTATAAGAAAGTGTGAAGGTATCGTTGCCGTTATTCACAATAGTAATGAGTACCTCTGTATTACCGGGAATAAAGAGAAGCTCAGCGTCAATTTCTTCTCGGGTATTTGTAAGAATTGCTGTTTCGGTACCCTCCGGTAATTTACCGTTTGTCATATACCAATCGCGGTTATCCTTTGATTTGACACCGACAAAGCTATCCTCTTTGAACTTAACAGTGAGGCTTTTCTCAACAAAAAGATATTCTCCGATATTCTCTGCATCGTAGTTATAGCCGTATTCTTCGCCGTTTATAATACCGAAAAGGTACATATCCTGCTCGGGTTTTGGTGCCATACAGCCTGTGCAAAGGCCCTGCTCGTAGGTATGCTCTGTTTCTTCTTCACAAGCAAGGCAGATACCTTCTGCGGTATGGAATTTATGGATGCAATTCTCGATTGTATAAATAAAGCCTACTGTATCGTTCTTGCCTGCGTAAACAGAGAACTCTGCTGTAACACCGCCGGGAATGTAAATCATCTCACAGGCTTCGCCGAGAGCTGTATTCTCCAGAAGTGCAAACATACCTAAAGCTTCGTCTGTTGCCATATACCAGTTTTTATTATCAGAGGTTTTAACAAAGAAGTAGCTATCGTGCTTAACGTTTACTGTAATGGTTCCGTCAGTAAGGGCATAACGTCCGAGCTCAGCGAAATTTTCGTTAAATCCGACTGTTTCGTTATTGATATAACCAACCAGATAATACTTGGAAATATGGCAATTGGTACACTCGTCTTTATTGTATGTATGTTCACATTCCAAGGAGCATTTTGCACATACGCCCTCAATAAAGTTATGAGTACATATTAAAGAGCAGTATTTACAATATCCGTTCTTCCATATATGGTCGCACTCTTTAAAGCACTCTGTACATACACCGTCTGTGAAGCTGTGGTAGCAGATGTATGCACAAACATCGCACTTGCCCTCTATGAACTTATGCTCGCAGTTTAAACCACAGAGACTGCATCCGCCGTCAACCCAAGTGTGAGAACATTCCTTCTGGCAGATTACACATTCGCCATCAATAAAGCTATGGGTACATACGAAGGAGCAGATTGTACACAAGTCATCAACAAAGTTATGCTCACAAACTGCAGTACAAATAGTACATTTACCGTTTTTAAAGGTATGTTCACAGGGCTTTTCGCATACTGTACAGCTGCCGCAGAAGAAATTGTGTTCAACTGCAACTGAGCACTCAATACAGTTGCCGTCTGTATCGTGAATTTTGTGCTCACAAACAGCCGCTACATAAGAGAGGGTGAGCGTTGAGTCGTTATTGTTTACAAGGGTGAAGGTAATTTCTCTGCCCTTGGGAACAAAAAGCTTATCTGCCTTATCGTAAAGAAGCTCTGCATTATAGAGGATTGCAGTACTTACCTTATCGCCAAGATAGGTGTTAGTCATATACCGAAGAGCATTGTACCCTGTTTTGATAAACACGAAGCTGTCTTGGGTGAATTTGACTTTAAGCTGACCGTCTACAAATTTATATACACCGATATTATCTGAATCCTCGCCTGTGCCGTAATCGGCTCCGTTAATAAAGCCGACAAGATAGTACTCCGGCTCTAAGGTTTCACAGATAATACACTTGCCATCCTTGAAATTATGAGGATCGCAAACCTTGTAGCAAATGGTACAAGCTCCGTTTTCGAAGGTATGACTGCAATCACAGAGGCAAATTCTGCAATATCCGTATGCGAAATTATGCTCACATTTTGCTTCGCAAACAGTGCAGATACCTAAGCTCCATTCGTGCATACACTCTTTCTTACAAAGAGTACAAATTGAATTTTCAAAATTATGGGTGCAGGGAAGCTTACAAATCTGACACTTTTCATCATAGAAGACGTGTTTACACTCTTTGAGACAGATTGTACATTCGCCCTCTTCCCATTCGTGAGAGCATACACTGTTGCATACCTTACATACGCCGTTTCTCCAACTATGTGTACATTCAAAAGAACAGATAGTACAAACGCCGTTCCTGAAAGTATGCTGACAAATCATTTTACAATTTTCACACATACCATTCTGCCAGCTATGATTACATCTCATACTACAGGTGGTACAGATTCCATTGTGCCAGCTATGTGTGCAGACAGAAGTGCAATCTGAGCAAATGCCGTCTACGTAATTATGGCGACAGACATATTCGCAAACAGTACACTTACCATTTACGAAGTTATGGTCACATTCCTCACCGCAGAAACTACACACTCCGTTTTTGAAGTTATGTGTACATACACTTGAACAAACCTGACAAATGCCGTCAACCCACTGATGCTCACAAGTCATAAAGCAGATTTCACAAGTATCGCCTGACCATACGTGACCGGGACAAGGAATTGAACATATACCGCATTTACCGTCGATATAAACGTGGGGATAACAATTGTGACCGCATATTGTACAGCCGCCGTCTTCCCAGTTATGAGCACAACCAAGTCCGCAATATTCGCAAACACCTTCGCACCAAGAATGAACACAGACATTACCGCAGTTTGTACATACTCCGTTCTGCCAGCTGTGTACACAGGGCTGTTTACAAATTATGCATTCGCCGTTTGACCATCTGTGCATACAACTCATAAGACAGAATTTGCACTTGCCGTCTTCCCACTCGTGAGTGCAAACATAGTCACAAACAAGGCATCTGCCTCGGCTGAATCGGTGGTCACCCAAAGCCTTAATACGATACACCTCTCGGGTTTCCACCTTCAAAGTATCGCTAGCAGTTGCAGGGGTATCTGACCACTCTGACCAATCAGACCAGGTTGCATGGGTATAAAGAGCCTTGTAGGTCTTATAGGTTTGTGTATAGAGGGGTACGTTGTAGAACCAATAAGCATCTTTACAAGCACTGGCATTCTCGAAAATAACACTACCGTCCGTGGCATTTCCCTTAGGCTTTGTTGCAGGGTCGTCTGTGCTATAGAATGCGTGGAAAGTGTGATATTCATCTGTTCTTACTAAGGAGGTTGTTCGGTTAATGGGTCCGTATTGATAGTTACGGCACCAGTGCCAATAAACCCAAGCACCTGCAGATTTCTCTGCAGTTACTATCTGATATTTTGTGTTACCGCTCTCTGAGTTCGTTTTTGGGGTTATGTTATATTTCTTATAAAGTGAATTGGAAGTGTCAAAGCCTGCAGGCCATGTTTTTGCATAGGTAATTGTTGTATTGCCTGCATCCTCCCATTCTTTTTTAATCTGCGTACCGTTTGAGATAGAAGCCTCGTAGTTTTTAACTTCTTTATAAGTTGAAGTACGGTACTGAGTCTTTGTTTCAAGCTGATTTTCGGTAACTCCCTCGGGTGGGGTTTCCAGCCACTCGCCCTCATCAAGATACTCCTTATACTGTGCCTGACAGTTGGAGCAGGTATAGAGATTGTGGGCTGTGGTAACACAGGTTGCTTCTATGAGCTTCACAACATAGTCGTGACCCGTTGCGGGAATGGTTTCTTTCTTTGAAACCACCTCACCGCAGAGTGTACACTTAGAACTCATTGTGTAACCTGCTTCAGTACAGGTAGGAAGTTTACCCTCCTCAGTTACAATGTTGTGTACACATACATTGGATTCAGGAGGAGTAATAGTTGCATTACCTATGGTCAAAGGAGATTTCCATACTACAACATTCTCGGTTTTGTTAGTAAGGGTACCGCCGCTTACATAGTAGTTCTTAACATCTGCGGAAATCTCGTAGGTATAATAACCTTCTGAGAGAAGTCCGAAGTTAAGACCATAGTCAACCGAGCTCTTGTAAAGGTTATAGTCCTTTTTGCTCAGATTGTAACTGCTCTTGAGAGTAGGTGTAGCAAGTGTGTTTTCTCCTGCATAAATCTTTGCGTTGACTGTAGAGAGCTGATTGTATATTGAGGAGAGCTCACCCTGAATATAGAAGCCTTTACCAACAGCAAGATTTGATGCCATCTTAGGATTTGCAATTGCAACATCGTTGTAAAGATATTCGTTAACAGTTACATAGTTGCTGTCTATATATCCGGTTTTACCGCCATATTCTGCCTGATACCAATAGTTACCATAGGCATTCTTATAAAGACCTGTGATATGAACATTTGTACCTGCAGTAAGTGTAGTAAGCACAGAATAGTCGGTGCTGGGATATTGGCGGAGGTTACAAGCCTGAGTGGTAGTAGCGTTTAAGTTAGAAGGATAATAAGTACACTTGCTTAGATAGCTTGTATCACTCTTATTCTTATCAGGAAGGTCAACATACATCTTATTGCAGTCAACATCGCCGCTCATTCCGTTGAACCGACCAACCCAAGACCACTGCCAGAGCCACAGACCGCCTTTGTAGGAGGTATAGCTTGCACCGTTGATTTCTGCTGTCCAGATAGGAATAGTCTTGTAATAAGTGTCTGTAAATACACTTCGAAGCAACCAAACGTAAGTATAAAGACCGGGCTGTTTACCGCCTGCGTAAATAGTATCGCAGAATGCTTTTACGATTTCTTGCTGCTTTGCGGCTGTAAGGTTCATCTGACATTCATCTTCGAAATCGAAGAAAATGGGAAGGTCCATATCGTAGCCGTCAACGAGGCTCAATACATATTCAGCCTCTCCTATTGCTTCGGCAGCGTTTTCTGCATAGGAATAAACATAAACACCGAAGGGAATTCCATTGTCACGGCATCCGTTTGCATTGGTTGTAAACTTGTTATCTGCTGTTTCTTCCCATGAAGCACGAATAATTGCAAAATCGACCTGAGTTTTAACCGTTGCCCAATCAATATTGCCGTTCCATGTAGAAACATCGATACCGTTGTGGAGTACAGGGTTAGGGCTTGAACCATTGGTTACTGCACAAATCTGATTTTCAAGAACTACGGGAGTTACTGAGGTTTTCAGTGCACCGGAATTATCGATGTAATAACTCACCGCTTCGGCAGTTACCACATAAGAATAGGAACCCTTGGGAAGATCGCTGAAAATAAGATTTTTGTCAACTGTACTGTTTGTAAGGTTATATGATTTACCATTTACAGTATCACTTGAGCTTATAGCAGGAGTTCTTGTAAGATTAGTACCGTTGTACATAGAAGCTGTAACCTTACCAATGTTATTCAGGGTGGACTTAATATTGCCCTGAATAGGAAAGCCGTTACCTAGAGTTAGGCTCGAAGGTGAATAACCGTTTGTAAAGGTTACATCACCTGTTAAATGGTCAAGCATTGTGGTGGCAGTAGCATCTACATATAGTGTAAGGTTATAATAGAGAACCTCGTAGAAATACTTCCCATCATTGTTTTTGTGCAAAGCCTTAACTGTAAGAACTGTGTCTTTGGGTAAGGTGTACTTTGCTACAGAACCGCTTGCAGTAGTCGGAAAACTCATCAGACTTACTGTTTTGGTAGTCTTAACGCTCAGACTTGAAGGATAGCTCTGGGAGATGTAATCAGAAGCAGAAGCCGCGTGGGTGTGGGTCTCAGGAGCTATGGAGATATAAGACACAAGTGACAAAAGCACAAGTGCAAAACATAAACATTTCTTTAAGATTTTCATGTTAATCACTTACATCCGAACTAATATTCAGATGTTCTCCTTTCCTGTGGAATTTGCGGCAACCGCTTTATTTAAGAGCTTTTGCTCCTGAGAGAGTCCTGCGTTTGCAAGACTCTCTGTATTGTAATTTTTGTACTTCTGGGCTGCAGAGATAAAGTTAAGCAGTGATACCGCCATAGCCTTGTCACTCTCTGTGCTGTATTTACTCCGGAGTATGCCATTTGCGTATCTTACAGCATCATAGCTGATTGCTTCGCTATAAACAACCGTGCCGTCAGAGAGAATTACGAACATCCTCATATAAACTGTGTCTGCAAGATACTGAGGAGCAATAGAATCTGTGTTAACTATAAAGCCGTTCTTATCTGCAGTTACAGCACTAATAACCATATCTGCATTCTCTAAAGTAGCATTTTCTGTATTCTTATAAGATGCAACCAGACCCATCTGATCTTTTGAAGCATCTATTCCCTTTGTAGTGAAGTAAACGCTGTATCTGAGCTCTTCTACATCGAGAGTTGCATACTTAATGAGAAGCTGAGGCTCTGTGTTGTCAACAACCTCATAAGCAAGCACAAAGGAACCATCGCCATTGTTTTTGAGTGTGAAACGAACCTCAACTCCGCCGGGAACAAACATAAGGTCACCTGCAAGACCGCTCGTAGTATTGTACATAACAGCAGATGTGCCTGTGATATACATATCTTCTGTCATATACCAATCTTTATTGTCAGATGTCTTTACAGCAACAAAGCTATCTTCTGCAAATGTAGCAGTGAGTCTCTTATCTGTAAACTTATATGTTCCGATAGAACCTGCATCTGCGTTATAGCCGTAATCTACACCATTGATAATACCGAAGAGGTACATATCCTTCATAGGTTTCTTTGCAGAACATTCTGTACAGGTTTCGCCAACAAAGGTATGCTCCACAGACTGACTGCAAACAAGGCACTTACCCTTTACATCGTGATGCGAATGAGTACAGCTTGCTACCAAATATGAAAGCTTAAAGCAATCATTCTCGTAAGGAGTAAGAGTAAACTGTGCTTTCACTCCTGCAGGAATAAAGATAAGCTCACCTGCACCGCTCCTTGTATTATAGAGATATGCTGTTGTATCTGTGGAAGTTTCTTCTGCCATATACCAATCAAGGTTATCGGCAGACTTCAGACACACAAAGCTATCCTGTGCAAATGTAACTGTCAATGTACCATTTACAAACTTATATGAGCCAAGGTTCTGATAATCATCCTCGTAGCCTACATTGCTTCCATTAATACTACCCACAAGATAGAAATCTGTTTTCTTTGAGCAGATGATACAGGTATCGTTTTCATAATTATGTACACAAGTCACACCACAAGTGTCACATTTGCTGTTTACAAAATTATGGGAACAGTTAAAAGAACAAAAATCACAAACTCCGTCTGTCCACTTATGGCCACAAGAAGCAGAACAGGTTATACACTCTCCAGCTGACCAGTTGTGCTCACAAACATAATCACATACTGTGCATACACCATTTTTGAAGGTATGTACGCAAGGCTCTGCACACACAAGACACATACCCTTGTGAAATTTATGAGTACATACCACTGCGCATACGGTACAGATACCATTTACATAATTATGATTGCATCTTCCTGAACAAATTGTGCATTTGCCATTCAGATATGTATGCTCGCAAACCTCATTGCAGTTAAAGCAATTTCCGCCTATCCAATTGTGAATGCACACAACGCCGCACGATGCACATACACCACCTACAAAATTGTGGATGCATTCGTGCTTACAATTTGAGCAGATACCGTTTTCGAAATTATGACTGCAAACAGCATCACATCTTGTACACTCGCCGTCAAGCCATACATGGCTGCAAACAAGCTGACAAACAGAACATACTCCGTCTGTAAAGCTATGTTCGCAAATCTTCGAACATACAGTGCACATTCCGCTGTTAAAGGAATGATCTATGGTTTCTTTACATACATAGCAAACGCCGTCTTTATCATGGCTTGTGTGACTGCAGGGAGCAATCTCACAAGTGATAGAGAGTGTTCCGTCATTGTTATTTACAAGATAAAGTGTTACAAGTCTTCCTCCCGGAACAAAAAGCTTATCCGCATTGATTCCAAGCTTTGTGTTATAAAGGAGAGCAGATGTTACTTTATCACCCAGATAAGAATCCGTCATATACCAATTAAGATTATCTGAGGTTTTAACACCAACAAAGCTGTCGGTTGCAAAAAGAACATTGAGTTTTCCGTCTACAAATCTGTAAACGCCTCTGTTCTCTGAATCTTCATCGCAGGCATAAGTCGAGCCGTTGATTGTACCGAAAAGGTAATAATCTGGTTCTCTCATACCGCAAACTGTACATCTTCTGTTTTCGTAATTATGTTCGCACTGACGGTTACAAACTGTACAGAATCCGTCGAAGAAGTTATGGATTACTGCCTCATCACAATCTATACAAACACCCTCTTCGTTATGAGAGGTGTGCTTACATTCACCCAGATTGTAAGCAATTGTAAGGGTATTATTTCCGTTATCCACAAGAACAATGATAACCTGACGATTAGCGGGAACAAAAAGTTTATCAGCTGACTCACCAAGCTCTGCTGAATTGTAGAGAAGAGCCGAGGTTGTGTCTTCGCCTAAGTAACCATCTGTCATATAATTCATATGATCACTTGAAACTACATAAATATAGCTGTCTGTGGAGAAGGTTGTAACAAGGATTCCGTTTTCAAAGGTAAACTCATCACCATAATAATCTCCGCCATTCATAAAACCGTTAAGGTGATATGTAGGCTCTGCTTTCTGACACTCGGTACAGAAGCCGTTTTCATAAATATGCTGACAATTATTGCCGCATATAGTACAGTTACCGTCAACAAGAGTGTGCTCTACAATTTCACCGCAAGAGAGGCAAACACCATTTACATTATGAACTTCGTGCATACATTTAGCGGCGGCGTAACTCAGAGTGAAGGTATCGTCACCATTGTCGACAAGAAGGAATGTAATCTCTCTGCCCTTAGGGATAAAGAGTTTATCTCCCCTGCCATCAAGTGTTTTTGTGTTATAAAGCTGTACCATAGTGGCATCGTCGCCCTGATAGGTATCTGTCATATACCAGTTTGAGTTATCCTTTGTTCTTACAGCAATATAGGTTGTATCTGTGAAGGTTACAACAAGCTTTCCGTTTACAAAGGGATAGTCAAGTCCGCTATAATCTTCACCGTTAATAAAGCCGAAAAGATAATAGCTGGGTTTTTCTTTTTTACATACTGTGCAGAGATTATTCTCGTCATACTCCGGGTGTGAGCAAGCAAATCCGCAAACAACGCAATCACCGTCTACGAAGGAATGCTCTGTTATCTCACCGCAAGCAGTACATACTCCCTGAATATCGTGTTTTGTATGTGCACAGCCTGCTACCTCATAAGAGAGGGTAAAGGTATTATCTCCGTTATCCACAAGAGTGAAGGTGATGTTCTTACCACCGGGAATAAAGAGTTTATCTGCACTATCACCCAATATTGTGCTATCGTAAAGAACAGCAGATGTTGCATCTTCGCCAAGATATGTGTTTGTCATATATCTTGCAGAGCCGTCTGCCAGTTTAAGTGCTACATAGGAGTTCTCGGTAAACTTGGTTTTAAGCGTGCCGTTTACAAAGCGATACTCCATATCATCATAGTCTGCACCATTTATAAATCCATAAAGATAATAAACGGGAGCAGGCTTACCGCAGACTGAACATACTCCGCTTTCGAAGGTATGAGAAACCTCGGTACCACATACTGTACAGTTTCCGTTTGTATTATGGTTTTTATGGTCGCACTTACTCAGGTCATAGCTGAGAGTAAAGGAACCATCGCCATTGTCAACAAGTGTAAAGTCAACTTCTACACCCTTTGGAACAAAGAGTTTATCTGCATTGATACCCTTGTTTGTATTGTAGAACACAGCAGAACGAGCACTGTCTCCCGGATAGCCGTCGGTCATAAACCACTCCAGGTTATCACCTGTTTTAAAAGCAACATAGCTGTTTTCTGTGAATGTAGCTGTGAGCTTACCGTCTTCGAATTTATAGATACCGATATTCTCTGCATCTGACTCACAAGCGTAATCTGCACCGTTGATAAAGCCGAAGAGGTAAAAATCAGGCTGTGTTCTTCCGCACTCGGTACAGATTCCGTTTACATAAACGTGAGAGCCTAAATCAGAAGGCTTAACACTTCGATACAGGGTTCGTGCTTCTACTTTTCTTGTATTTGAAGCAGTAATTTCAGTGTCGCTCCACGGGGACCAATCGGACCATCTGGAATGAGTGTAAAGCTTCTTGTAGGTTGTGTAGTTCTGCTGATTAACCTCTGCTACAAAGTACCATTCGGTATTGGTACAACAAGAGGTATTATTTGTGCGGTAGCTCATATCGCTTGTATCACACTGATAAGAGCTTGGTGGTGTTGTGCTGTAATAAGCATGGAAGGTTGTGTAATCACCTGACTTGTTTGCTACCGAATAATAGGAATCAGTATAGCACCAGTGATAATAAAGGTAGCCTGCAACCTTATCGGAATCGATAGTTGTTTTATCGTTTGTATTTGTTACAGCCTTTTTGGGAGTTTTATTGTATGTGCTGTAGAGGCTGTTTGAGGTATTGAAACCTGAAGGCCAGGACTTAACATATTTTATAGAGCCTGACTGGTCTTTAACCCACTCGCTCTTCTCTACACTATAGCCTTCAAGAGTAGAGTTGTATGAGGTTAAAGAGCTGTAATCGGAATAACGATACTGAGTTTTTTCCTCTATTATTCTTCCCTCTTCTTCAGCCGGTTTGGTTTCTGTCCAATAGAGAAGGCTGTCTGCATATTCGGAATATGTATCACCGCAATTGGAGCAGGTATACTGAATCCGCTTGTAGTCTACACAGGTTGCATCCAAAGCCTTGGATGTGTAATTATGACCGCCAAAAGGAATTGTCTGGGATTCTTTATTACCGCACTTTGTACAGGTACGAATCTTCACACCCTCGGTAGTACAGGTAGAGTCAGTAACAACTTCCCAGTTTCCATAGGAATGGCTGGCATTCGTTGTAACCTTTGCTTTCATATGACCGCAGGTTGTACAGCCCTCTATGCTTTCGCCCTTAACTGTACAGGTACCTTCTATAAGTGTGTATTTCTTGTAAGTATGACTGCAACTGCTTTGAGAAACAGCAGAAGGAATTACCATAAAGTAATCTGTAGCCAGCACTATTGTACCCGTGTTGGATTTAAGGGTACCGCCTGCAACATAATAGTTTATGTATTTCATTGTAATCTGAAGGGTATGAGGACCGTTATCCGGTACACTCATCCAAACAGCTTCATCAACAGCACTTCCTGCTAATTTATAGGATGTTGTTGAAACAGTAGCACTTGTACCGGTAAGGTTCTCGCCGCTTGTTCCCAAGCCTTTGTAAACATAGGCTGCGATATTGGTGATTCGGTTATATTGAGTAGAAAGGTCACCGTCAATAGCATAACCCGTACCCTTAACGTGTCCATTTGGCGGATTATGTCCCGTGAATTTAATATCCGTCAGATTATCATCTATAAAGTCAGCATAAGCTCCGTTAAAATACACCGTAGAACCCGATGGTGACGTGGTTCGATACCAATACTCGCCAACGGTGTTTTTATAAAGACCCGTTATGGTTGTTGTCTGCCCTGTTTCAAAAACAGAGACTGTTGCTGCTGACGAATCTGTGGAGCTATAACAAGGAAGATTTCTTGTCCATACATCAACACCTGTAATCTTAACTGTACCGTAAGCAGGATAGTAGGTGCACTGGGAGAGATAATCTACCTTATCTGCACCTGCTGCTGATGCTGCAGCAGTAGACTTTGCTGTAATATTTGTAAGAGCTGTTTTATTATAAAGGTTTATAAGGGAGCCTGAGCCGTATTTTGTACCGGAAGAATTCATAAGACCAAGCTGACGGTCTACAACATAGTAGCCTTTATAGACACCCATATTGGCAGCAGACCAGGTATTGAAAACCTTGGAAGAATAATTGATCCAAGCATTCCATGTAATTCCGCAAACAGCCTTCATAAAGCTGTTGAATTCGTTACCGGTATCGTTACCGTAGCTTATAAGCTGACAGCCTGCCGACCAAACCCAACCGAGAGATTGACCGCCTGCGATATTTGTAGAACGAGTGTGGATATTGATACCGCTTGCACCGTTCTTATAACCGTTGGGGCTTGCAGGAGGAGTATAGTAGCAGTTACCGCCTGTTGAATACAGATCAACCTGAAAAGCAGCATAAGGACCTGTATGGTTGGTGGTATAGAAGCCGTAGGTTCCATCCATAAGTGTTGTTGAACCTGAATATGCTGCACCGGTACACCAGGAAGGATCACCGGGAATAGAACAACTTGCTTCATTATAGAAAGCTATGTAAGCATTACCTGAAGTGTTCTTCTTGACTACAATACAAACCGCCTGATTACGAACGTCATAATCGCTTTTTGTATAGTCACTGCCGCTCCAGTAATTATCAGAACCGCCCTCAAACATAAAGACAATAGATTGTCCGTTATCGAGCGAAGTCCTAAGACTGGAATTGTTGTTGATGTAGTAACGCATCATCTTATCAATATAGTTCCTTGCGATTGAATTCGAGATAAAGCTCGAGCAAGTAAGGCTATCGATACCGCTGACCGCTTCAACATCATTGTGAGCGAAATTCAGAGGAAGCATAGTTAAAACCATACATAAGGTTAAAACCAATACCATCACTCTTTTTAGGAAACGAAGCTTCATAAACATCCTCCTATAAACCTGATTTGCACAGTTCAAAAAAGAACATAATTGTACATATTAATACATAATAAATTTTAACACAAATCATATCCTTTTTCAATGATTTTTGAATATTTTTATTAGAATATTTGAAGTTTTTTTATAGATTTTAGCCAACAAAAAGCAAATCTGCAAAGCTGTATTGTTCTTATCAGAAAAAAGTGAAAATTCTTTAACTTCTGTTAAGAACCAGCATCCATTTGTGAAGTTTGATGATAGCCCAAAACCACCGGCAAACAGAAAAGAGCAAGAGTAAAAGGAGACGCTCCTTCTATTCTTGCTCTTGTTTTTTCTTCTGTCGATATGTCAACTACGTCGACTCGATGCGAGTTCTCTGTTATGGATAACTCGCTAATACAGACCGGTTTTAAATTTAAATAAAACTAAAAGTTATTTATCGTAACCCTCAGGGTTATTTTTTTGCCAATTCCAAGTGTCTTTACACATATCTTCAATACCGAGTTCAGCACTCCAATTAAGCTCTTTTTTTGCCTTATCTGCAGAAGCATATACTTCGTCGCAATCACCTGCTCGTCTGGGAGCAATCTTAAAAGGCACCTCTACCCCTGTTGCATCAACAAAAGCCCGACGGAGCTCAAGCACAGTTGTACCCTTGCCTGTACCAAGGTTAAAGGCTTCACAGCCTGCAGTTGAAAGCACCCACTCTATTGCCTTCACATGACCCTTTGCAAGATCAACAACGTGGATATAGTCACGGCTTCCTGTACCGTCCGCAGTTTTATAATCATTACCAAACACATTAAGGTGTGTTCTCTTTCCGACTGCAACCTGTGAAATATAGGGCATCAGATTATTTGGAATTCCCTTGGGAGCTTCACCGATAAGACCGCTCTTGTGTGCGCCAACAGGATTAAAGTATCGAAGGAGTGCTACAGACCAAGAATTATCAGAAGAATAAACATCTTTAAGAATTTCCTCTATAAACAGTTTTGTTCTGCCGTAAGGATTGATAGCGGAAACCGGCATAGTTTCATTAAGGGGAGCTTTGTTATCAGAACCGTAAACTGTAGCAGAAGAAGAAAAAACTATGCGTTTGACATCAAATCCCTTCATAATCTCCAACAAAACTAAGGTGTTTGTCAGGTTATTCTCGTAATACATAAGAGGCTTCTCAACAGACTCGCCTACTGCCTTATAACCTGCAAAATGAATAACTGCTTCTATAGAATTATCTTCAAATATCTTATGTAATGCTTTTTTATCACGAACATCCGCTTCATAGAACTTTACTGTTTTGCCTGTGATTTTCTCAACTCTTCTGACAGCTTCTTCACTGCTATTAGAGAGATTATCAATCACAACGCAATCGTAACCCGATTCCAAAAGCTCCACACAAGTGTGACTTCCGATAAAGCCGGCACCGCCGGTAATAAGGATGGACATATTCATCCCAACTTTCAATTTTTATAAATTTATTATTGCACAATATATTATAACACAATATTCTAAAAAAGCAATTAGGTCGGCAATGTTTTTTCACTGCCGACCTGAAATAAAAAACAATTAAAACTCAAATGATGATTTTTCAGGAAAAATTTTTTCAAACTCATCGATAATCATCTTTTTATGTACTTCGAAATCTGTTTCATCCTCGGTATCGTTAAGGCAGATAGTCTTCCCTTTTCTGTTTTTAAGGTACTCTATTGCCTCGTTACTATACTTCATAGTATATGTATGGAAGTTTCTTCCTATTGGCTTTTTAGGATAAAAATCTCCTTCAAGCAGACGCCAATCACGAACAGACCAGGTTGTTACATCGGTTACTGTTCTTACTTTATTGAGGCAAGTCTGATGAATAACATCATATTCATTTTGCCACAGCTTATCAAAAGTGCTTTTCTTGTAAGAGTTCTGAATATGATAAGCCGTACTGCCGGGAAGCAGATCCTTTCTGCCATATAAAAGAAGTTTGAGTCTGCCTGCTATTCCCTGCTTTGCAGTCCAGAGCTTCTTGTTTTTCTTAATACTTTCTTTAAGAGAAAAGTGTCTGTTTATAAGACATATATTGTTGAAAACAAGGTGAGAGAAAAAGCCCTCGGGATAAAGAGGTCCAATATCAGGCAAATCACAGGGCTTACCGTCAACAAAGAAATCCTCCGGCTCTGTTTTATCAATCAGGAACACATCATCGTTAAAAAGAATAAAATGTTCTGATAACTCAGAAATTCTGTTTAGATTCCAAAGAATAACGCTGGAGTTAAAGGTAGGCAAATATTCCTTGGGAATATAATCGGTGTGCTTTATCCATTTTAGCTTAGGATGCTCCATATTAAGCCACTCTGGCTTCTGGTTATCGGTAACAAAGAAAACATATCTTACCCAAGGAGCAAACTTCTCTACAGAGCGAAACCAATATTTAAGGGTATCCCAATCTCTGTATCTTACATCAGAGTTGCCTTCAATTTCTGCAACACCTGTATATTCTGCTTTTTTCTTACGCCATACAGGGTCGGTATCATCCACCCAAGGCACAACAATATCTATCTGAAATCGGCTATCCATTAACCTCTCTCCTTCTATATAAACAAGTTCTTATTTTTTGAAAATATCCAAAAGAAGCTTTGGATTAAGCCCCCTTATAAGAATCTTATTATTAGCTCGCAAGGGCTTTACTATAAATCCTAAAATAAGGTTTGTGAAAATCTGGGTTGTAAGGGTTGCAAAGGCTGCACCTGCTGCCCCCCAGAACGGAATAAGAATTGAATTTATCAGAATATTCAGAAGTGCTCCTGCAAGGTTTATCTTCCACAGCATACTCTGTTTATTCTCTGCAAGGATCCATACATTTCTGACAGAACCTATGCAAGCAAAGACCATATACCAGACTAATATCTGAAGCACAGGCACAGAAGCTAAATAACTCTCTCCATAAAGGATATTGATAATCAGATTGGAGAACAATGTAAACCCTACAGCTTGTGCCAACGCAAGATAGATTATAATACAATAAAGTCTGGAAAGATTCTTTTCGTAACTTTCATCGTTATCTTTCTTATGAGCAAGTATAACAGGCCGCATAGAATCAATGATTGCAACATAAACAAACTGAGCTATGGTAGCACAGGTCACAGCAGCTTTATAAAAGCCGTTCTCTCCTTCTCCAACCATATTGGTCAGCATAATATGGTCAGTATTCTGGAATATTGTAACCATCATTGCCGCAATAATATAAAACTTACTGCGACTAAAAAGGAGCTTTACGTACTTTATGTCAAAGCTGAGTTTATGCTCTGAATTTTTGCCAAAAAGATAAAGGAGCGAAAATCCAATAATGCCATAGTCAATAGAATTAACTACTGCAAACCAAAAAATATTCTTTGCTGTTACAAGCAAAAACACACGATATGCAGAAACTATGACATAAGAAATGAGCATTACAATTGATGGAAGCTTTGAAAGCAATTTAAATTGAAACCAACACTGAAAAAGCTCAAAGGCTCTGAAAAGCAAGGAAACACTAAAGAGAAGGCATACTATAATCTTCTCTGCATCCGACGCATTGGTAAGAGCTACAAAACCGCCTACAAGCATAATACTTGCAAGGCCTGAAACCAGATTCATTACAAGTGATGTTCCCATAATCTTGCCTTCATTTTCAGGAGATTCGGTAAACTCCTGAACAAGAGTTGAAGGAAGTCCAAGCTGCATAAGAGGCAGTACAAACGCAACTATCGATTCTGCATAGCTGATAAGTCCATAGTTAGAAGGTCCAAGATAACGAGCACAAAGCATGCCTATTACAAACTGTAACAGAGCCTGTACTATCTTGCATACTATTATCCACTTTGCATTGTTTAGAACTCTGCGTTTTTCTGCCATAAAACAAAATGCTCCTTTAAGCTATAAGACCGATAATATATAAAAAACAATTATTCTTCAAAACAAGCTTTGAGAAAATCCTCGAAGCTTTCGAATAAAGGTCTGTTATTTTCCATATAATTAATAGTCTTGTCCAAGTTATCGTTTGTTTTCATCTGTGCCATAAATGTGGGAGTATTCATAGCTTCTTCCTTGGAACAAAACAACATAAAATATTCTGAGAAAACCTCTTTTGGAGGATTTTTCTTAAATTTATTTTTATAGTGAACCGCGAGTTTTTTTGCTTCGTCAAATTGTTTTGATACTCGCTTTTCATAAAATTCGTCTATTGACATAATTCTTTTTGCAGGGTTGCCTGCATAGACACTGTTAGGCTCGCAATCACGAGTTACCACGCTTCCTGCTCCGATAACCACATTATCTCCGATTGTAACTCCGCGGGTGATAATTGCATTCATACCGATAAATACATTTTTGCCAATTATTACAGGGCTTTGGGCACCAAGCACCCTTCCCTCTTTATTAGGCAACTTTTTTAGTACAGCCCATGAATAGTCGTGAGTAAGAATAATTACTCCGTGTGTTATTTTTGAATTATCTCCGATAGTAATAAGCCAGGGGGCTGATATATCAACAAAAGTATTTGAGGGAGAATAAAAACGCACGTTCCTTCCGAGCTCAACACCCTGAGCCCTCAGATAATCTGCGTATTTTTCGGGACTTGCCTTTTCTTTAAGTAAAAGATTTCGAAGTATTTTTTTGAACATCTTATTCCCCCACTATCTTCATAAAGTTGTTACAGAGCCTCCCTCACAAGGAGGGAGACTCTGTATTTTTGTTAATTAGCCAACAATCTGTCCAAGCTCGTTGAACTTATATGTTGATTCAAGAATGAGGTTATTTGTCTTCCATACATAGTAGGACTGGTTAGTGATAACACGTCCGTTTGTAGTAATGAAGTAGAAATAACCGTCAAGCTGGATAACACCAAGTGTCTCTGCTCTACCATTTACATAGTAATAGAGACCGTCGGACTTCTGAACAAAGCCGTTGAGGATCTTACCGTCTGCATCGAATTCGTATTCCTTGTAAGCGGGAAGATCACAGAAGGAAACAGAAACATAATGTTTACCTGTCTTGATTACACCGCCCCAATATACGTAGTAGTAATCTCCATCAATAACTGTGAGACCGCAATCACCGGTAATACCATTTACATAGTAAATCTTCTGACCGTCTTTTTCTACGATACCGTTAAGCATCTTACCATCTGCACCAAACTCGTAAGTCTTGTTTGCAGGAAGGTCACAGTAAGAAACAGATACATACTGAGTGCCGGTCTTGATTATGCCACCCCAATATACATAGTAGTAGTCGCCATCAATCTCGATAAGTCCGCAAGTACCTGTTACACCGTCCTCGTAGTAGTAAAGAACGCCGTCCTTCTCTACGATACCATCAAGCATCTTACCGTCTGCACCAAACTCGTAAGTCTTGTTTGCAGGGAGATCACAACGAGTGATAGATACATACTGAGAACCTGTCTTGATTACGCCACCCCAGTAGGAGTAGTAGTAACCGCCGTTCCACTCTACAAGACCACAAGTAGCTGTTACACCATTCTCGTAGAAGTAAAGTGTGCCATCCTTCTCAACAACGCCCTGGAGCATCTTACCGTCTGCAGCAAATTCATATTCCTTATTTGCGGGGAGATCGCAATAAGAAATAGATACATACTGTTTGCCGGTCTTAACAACGCCGCCCCAGTATACATAATAGTAATCGCCTTCCCACTCTACGAGACCGCAAGTACCTGTGATACCGTTCTCGTAGTAGATGATAGAACCATCGTCGTGGTAAACAACGCCCTGGAGCATCTTACCATCTGCTCCGAACTTGTAGGACTTGTTTGCGGGGAGGTCACAATATGTGATTGATACATACTGTTCGCCTGTCTTAACAACGCCGCCCCAGTATACATAGTAATAGTCGCCTTCCCATTCAACGAGACCGCAAGTACCGGTTACACCGTTTTCGTAGTAGATGATAGAGCCGTCGTCATGATATACAACGCCCTGGAGCATCTTACCATCTTCGCCGAACTCGTAGTTCTTGTTTGCAGGAAGATCACAATAAGAAATGTTTACATACTGTTTGCCGGTCAAAATCTTGCCGCCCCAGTATACATAGTAATAGTCACCCTCGTACTCGATGAGACCGCAAGTACCGGTTAAACCATTCTCGTAGTAGTAAAGTGTACCGTCCTTCTCTACGATACCGTTAAGCATCTTACCGTCAGGACCGAACTCGTAGTTACCGCAAGGCAGGTCACAGCTTGTTGCCCAAGCATAGAACAACTGATCCCTTACATAGTCACCGGAGTAATTGAAGAAGTAGTAATCCTCGCCATACTTAGCAAGACCGGGAACGTGTCTGCCGTCTTTAATGTTGTAAACCTTGCCATTTGCTTCGAGCATACCGTCGGGAACAAAGCCACGGTCAACACCGTCAACACCGAAGTTATGCCACTCGGAAATTGTAGAATCGTTACGTGAAACAACCTCGGAGATACCTGTTACACGATAACCGTTACGGAAGTAGAACCAGTTACCGTCGATTTCGTACCAACGAGACATGTAGTAAGAGGGACCGTAGTAATAACGCACACCCTCAAGTGTAGAAATCCATGCACCGGTAAGAACCTTACCTCTTGCATCAAAGTCATAGTAAACGCCGCCAACCTTCTGGTTACCGCTTACTGCACCTGTAGTCTTGGGATCGAAGTAATGCCAGTTACCGTCAACAAGTACCCAACCTGTTGTAAGTACGCCTGCCTTAGCATAGCAATAATTACCAAGCTTGGAATCGAAGAAGATACCGGTGTAAACTGTCTTACCTGCGTTGATACCGTTGTCACCGAAGTCGTAGTAAAGACCTGCAACTGCTCTTACACCATAGAACTTAGAGCCCTGAGCATAGAAAGCAAAGCCGCCATCCTCGTTGTACCAACCATCCTTAAGAGCATTCACGAGTGTGTAGCTATCTTCAAACTCTGCATAAACATCGCCGAAGGATGCACCTGACTCCTTAGCATCGTTGGGATTAATAAAGGGCTTAAGACCATAGATTTCCTGATTCTCAGGCTTGCTTGCGAAGGAATAGAGTGCATTTGCTCTCAGATAAATATCGTAGCTGATAACACCTTCGTTAACAATAGAAAGTCTGTTCTTTGCATCCCAGCTTGCATTGTCTTTAGGTGTCAGCTTGACACCGTTTACAAGGCAAATGGGGTTAGCTGTTGCAGGATCAATTGCAGCTGTGCGATCAATCCAGTTAAGTATCAGAGTAAGAGTATTTGTTTCTTCGTCAAACTCTGTGCTTGTGAGTGTAAAGTAATCAGTCATGATCTTGAGTTCGCTGTAATCAACATCGAAATCAGAATCGAAGGTGATTGCAGGACGAACTTCTGTGAGAACGCTTACACGCTCTGCAAGCTGGAGAAGGAAGTTCCATGCGGAAGCATCCTCTGCGTCAGCACCGGGAAGCATATAAGTAAGGTCTGCAAGACGCTGAGGAATCGGAATCTGAGTCATATCCATAGCGAATATGTAAGATGTAACCATATCCTCGTTAGTGTCTATTGCAGTATAAGTAATATTGTCAGTTGTATTGGAATTGGAAACAACTCTGTCCCAAGCAAGGAGGCGGTTACCGCCTGTTGCTTTGTCAAAGTCGAATGTGTTTTCGCCCTGACGATAGAGGTTAATTGTGATTATACCGTTAACTTCTGCGTCAGAAACAAGTGCTGCTGTTGCTTTTACAACCTTGATTCCTGTGCCTTCAATAGCAGTGAAATCAAAACCGGAAACATTGGCTGCTTCAGGACGATCGAGAGTAATAACTGCATCGTTCACATTAATTGCAACGGGTTTACCCTCGTAGAGACCTGAAACAGGAAGAGTTACGGTTGAACCGTAAACTGCATCCATTCTATCTTTTGCGAAGTAAATGTTCTCGGGAATAACGATGTACATTGTCTTGGAACCAACAACGGTTTCGCCATTCATAAGATACACTTCAACCTCACCGTTTCTGAGACCTGTGAATACACCGTCTTCGGAAACTGTAGCCCATCTGCTGTCAGAAACTTCCCATGTAAGACCCTCGGGAAGCTCTGCAATGTTACCTGTAGCACTGATGCCTACGGGAGTAAGCTGAACTTCTGTACCGATTGTAGAGTAGCTGTAATCGCTATCAATTCTTGCATGGTCAAATGCTGTTGAGCTGGGAGCTGTAGAAACAATCATAAGAGAAGTACTTACGGAACGAGCAGAACCATCAGAGGGGCTGTTCATTACTGTAAGCTCTTCAGCACCTTCCTGTCTTGCAACGAATGTAGAAGATCCGCCGCCATCCAGATTAATAGCATCTACACAGCCTGCTTCACGCATGATCTGTGCGATCTCTTCCATACTACCGCCGCAGGAGAAGGGTTCCTGTCTGCCGTCGAGTACCATAAGAACAACCTTACCGGTTCTTGTGATACCAACAGCAGTTCTGGGAGCACGGTCTACGTAATAGGATTCTGTTCTTGTAACGCAGATTTCGCCATCCTTAACAAGTCTGGTACCGAAACCACCGATAGCTTCCTGAACCTGATCCTTATAGGTAGCCCATTCTTCCTGTGTACCGATGATAGCTGTACCGTCATCAAGAATTGCAAAGAATCCGCCCTTATCAATGGGATGATACTCAATGCCCTTCATAACAAGAAGACCACCGGGCTCACCTGTTGACATATTGTAACCGTCACCGTTTGTGCTGGCGATTACGTTGTAGTTTTCGATGTAGAGGTCGCTATCAGGATCGCCGTACTTCTTCTGTGCTGCATTAGCCTGATCAAGAACTCTCTGCATCTTCCACTTTGTAGGATCGTTATCGCTATAGTTTGCAAATACGTGTACATCATCTCTTGTTATATCAGCTGTTGCAAGGTAGTAAACCATCTGCTTACCGTCAGCAGAAGTTGCATAGTTGATCTCCTGAGTTACACCGGGAGCAAGGATAGATGTAGATGTGCTGAAGTTTGAGTAGTAGGGATTTTCTGTAACCTCTACGAAGTCACCTGCACGACGGCAGATAAAATCTGCAAATGCGTAGCAGCAAGCGATTCTGAGGTCATCAAGATTGTCAGAGTTGAATTCTCTTGTTCCTTCAAGTGTAGATACAACCTTATTACCTGTGTATGCGTTATAAACCGCATTTCTAACCTGAGTACGTGTGCTTACGCCGTCAAGTCTGTTCTTAAGGAAGTATTCACAACGTTCTTCCATAGTGAGATCTTCTGTAAAGTACTCAAGACAAATGTCTGTAAGAACAGAAGATGTGTACTCGGTCTTGTAGAGTGTTTCCATGATGTAGAATGCATCAAGGTCAGCAAACATATCGGTAGGACCGAATGCACCGTCATCTGTTACTTTGTAAGAGCAGAGATAGTTGTTGTAAATATCGGTAACCATCTCTTCGATTTCTCCGCTTACAGAATACTTATCTGTAACGCTGAGAAGATCAACCAGGTCACCTGCCCAACCGGATACGTCTGCATGGTTTACACTACCCTTGTTGTGATAGGTAATATCCATTGCACCAAACATATGACCGAAGTCTGTTCTGTCGCCAGTGGGAAGATTAAACTGATAAATATTCTTGAGACCGGAAACCTTGATATACTCTTCCTGTGTGAGTTCAGAGTTAATCTGAGCTTCTGTCTCTGTTACGAATTTAGCAAAATCTGCATCCTCGTAACCTGCCATAATACCCCAGGATGCTGAGTTATAACGGTCAACACCTGTACGGATGTACTTGATAACAAGACCTGTTGCATCCTTACCGGGATTCTGTTTAACATAAACAGAAGCAAGTTCTTCGAGAAGTGCGAGATTATACATAAATTCATCGTAAGACTTGATTTCTGCCTCACCAAGTGCAGGAATAGACTTAAATGTTGTATAATCACAATTTACACAGAATTCAAATGCTTCCCAACCGTTTTCGGTATATGAAGGAGGCTTTGCTTCGCGATACTCGATTTCATGAGCAGCCTTCTCTGTAACTGTCTGCTCTACAAGTATCTTCTCGCAAACGGAGCAGTACTTACCTTCTGTGAGACCTGTAGATGTACATGTAGCCTCAACTGCAGGAATAGTAACTGATGTGTGACCCTTTGCGGGAACAACATTCTGTTTTACAAGTGTAGTACCGCAAACTGAGCAGTGGCTACCCTCTGTAAGACCTGTATTGATACAATCAGGCTCTACTGCCTTATCAATAGCAACTGTGTGGCCCTTTACGGGAACAACGTTCTGTGCTACGAGTGTAGTGCCACAGATTTCACAGTGGCTACCCTCTGTAAGACCTGTTTCTGTACATGTGGGCTCTACTGCCTTATCTGTAACAGGTGTATGTCCCTTTGCAGAAACAACCTCCTGTGCTACGAGTGTAGTGCCACAGATTTCACAGTGGCTACCCTCTGTAAGACCTGT
>SVQA01000003.1:0-141724 GCA_015065545.1 Oscillospiraceae bacterium | reverse complement strand
CCCTTTGCAGAAACAACCTCCTGTGCTACGAGTGTAGTGCCACAGATTTCACAGTGGCTACCCTCTGTAAGACCTGTTTCTGTACATGTAGGCTCCACAGCTGCATCTGTAACTGCTGTGTGGCCCTTTGCAGAAACAACCTCCTGTGCTACGAGTGTAGTGCCACAGATTTCACAGTGGCTACCCTCTGTAAGACCTGTTTCTGTACATGTAGGCTCCACAGCTGCATCTGTAACAGGTGTATGACCCTTTGCAGAAACAACCTCCTGTGCTACGAGAGTAGTACCGCAAACTGAGCAATGGCTACCCTCTGTAAGACCTGTTTCTGTACAGGTTGCATCTACTGCTGAATCTGTAACTGCTGTATGACCCTTTGCAGGAATCACATCTGCTGTGTATGTATCACCGCAACGTGTACATTTATAGGTTGTAAAACCTTCCTCTGTACAAGTGGGTGCTGTAACTGTTGCTTTGTGGTCGTGGCCAAGAGCCGCCTCAAGTTCGGTACCGCAAACTGTACATGTCTGTGCATTTGTACAGTCAGCATCCTCACCAAGAGTATGACCCTTTGCCTCTACTACATCGTCTACGTATGTGTCGCCACAACGTGAACATACATAAGTTGTATAACCATCTTCGGTACATGTAGGTTCTGTTACTGTACCAATATAATTGTGGTCAAGAGCTGCCTCAAGTGTAGTACCGCATACTGTACATGTCTGTGCATCTGTACAGGTTGCGTCTGCACCGGGAGTATGACCTGTAGCAGGAACAACTTCCTGTGCTACAAGAACTTCACTACAAGTAATACAATGCTTACCTTCAGTAAGACCTGTCTCTGTACATGTAGGAGCTACTGCAACATCGATAACTACATTATGACCATTTGCAGGAACAACTTCCTGTGCTACAAGTGTAGTTCCGCAAACATCACAATGGCTGCCTTCTGTAAGACCTGTGTTTTCACAATCAGGCTCTACAGCTGCGTCTGTTACGGGAGTATGACCATTTGCAGGAATAACTTCCTGTGCTACGATTGTAACACCGCAAACATCACAATGACTACCCTCTGTAAGACCTGTGTTTTCACAATCAGGCTCTACTGCCTTATCAATAACAGGAGTGTGACCTACTGCTGTTACAGGAGTATCTGTGTATGTATCACCGCAACGTGAACATGTGTAAGATGTGTAGCCGTCTTCTGTACAAGTGGGCTTGATTACAGTTGAAACATAGTCGTGACCGAGAGATGCTTCAAGTTCAGTACCACATACTGTACATGTCTGTGCATCTGTGCAAGTTGCATCTGCACCGGGAGTATGACCCTTTGCAGGAACAACCTCCTGTGCCACAAGTGTAGTACCGCAAACATCACAATGACTACCCTCTGTAAGACCTGTCTCTGTACAGGTTGCGTCAACTGCTGCATCTGTTACAGGTGTGTGACCTGCTACAGCAATTTCCTCTGTGTATGTATCGCCACAAGGACAAGTATAAGTCATAAGACCTGCTTCTGTACAAGTTGCAGGCTTTGTAACTGTTTCCTGATACTCGTGGATACAAACTGTCTGTTCCCAAGAACCATTCTGATACTCATAAGTACCTGCGGTTTTGTTTGTTTCGGTATATGTACCGTCTGCATTCTTAAGCTTTGCAGATGTAAGGGGAATTGAAATATACTGAGACTGGGCAGCATCCTTTGCCTGAACAAGCTGGTATGTTGCAGTCTGAGTACCGGGACGAACCTCGCCCTTACCGGTACCTGTGCTGTATACATTTGCACCGCCGGCTGTAGTATAAACATAACCCTTGCTTGCATCAAAGTAACCATCTACTCTGATAGTAGCATCGGTAATGTCAGCCTCTGTACGAGTATAAACTCGACCGGGAGCATAAGCTACAGGTATAAGCTTCAGATTACCGGGGCTTGCATAACCGCCCCACTCGTCTGCATCGTATGCATAGATGTTGTAACCGGAACCTAAAGTACAAGTTGCACCGTTATCAATATTAATCTGAGATCCGGGAAGAAGTGAAATGTCCTGGCTAATAGAAATGTTACTTCCGCTGTTAACATTAACTGTAATGTTGCTGTTTACGGGAAGCTCATAGTTTTTAGAGTTAATACTGGATGTACCAACGGTCATATTGATAGAGTTAATGGACATATTACCATTAAGGTCAACAATAAGTCTGTCGGTTGTTCCATCATAACGCTTAACAACATAACCTGATGAAAGGTTGAACATAGCACTGCCTGTTCCGAAAAACTCCACAGCAGAACCAAAGTCAGAGCTTGACATAAATACTGTTGTGTAAGAGTATTCCTTTGCACCGTACTCAATAGTCATAGGAACTTCGATGTTCTGAACATAGTACTGAGAAAGCGGGAATACGCCGTTATCCATATCGGTTGACTGAGTACCACCACGGAAGTCAGCAATCTGGAAATTTTCATAAACCTTTGAACCACTCTTAGCAGTTACTGAACCGTTACCGTAAACATAACCGTATGCATAAAGTGTAGCACCGTTATTAACAGTAATAGTACTGCCCTGATTCATATAAACATAAGAACATGCACCTGTAGGAGAACCGCCATGGAATTTACTTCCCTGTGCATAATTATGCTTTGCAGAAAGGCTCATTGCACCATTGATAATGATATTTGCACCCTCTGCGAGTGTCAGCTTGCGATACTCATAAGGTGCTACCCAACCGCCTGCAGAAGAAGCAGGCTCCTCTACACCAACTGCCTGAGTGGTGTACATTGTGTTAGCAGCATCAAAAGGAATAAGGAGGGTTACACCTGCGGGAATTGTATAAGTTCCTGCTGCAAGCGTACCGTTGTTAGCAAGAACGATAGCCTTGCTGGTAGAACTAACCGCAGCATTTGCTGCTGCGTTCAAGTCACTGAAAATGTGAGTAGCATTTACCTGATGGAAATTGAGCTTACCCAAACCAAGCAGACCTGAACTCTGGGACTTGGATGTTGCTGCACCAAGATAAAAATAAGGTGCAGAGTTTGCGCTGATAAATACAGCCTTAACTGTAACATCAGCTGCAGGCTTGATTGCATAGGTTGCATCCTTTGAAAGGATAGCACCGGTTGCAGCATCAATCCAACCAAGGAAAGTTGAACCACTCGCAGGTGTAGCCACAAGAGTTGCACCTTCTGTGAGGCTAACTTCCTGAGTTGTGCCTGCCTCAACTGCAGTACCATTAACAGTAACGCTACCATTGTTAGCATCATAATCAAATGTTACATTTGAAGATGAAGAAGCAACAACAAGAGAGATGTTGCTCAGTGTAAGTGTAGCAGTTAAGTTGCTGAAACCACTGTTTGAAACAAGTGTGATTGCTACAGATGCGCCGGGCTCAAGTACTGCTGTATAAGTACCTGATGTAGCAGCTGTTGCACCTGCAATCTTGAATGAGCTTGCCTTGTCTGCAGTATAGTCAAAAGACAAGGATGCTGTGCTATCTGTTTCATTGGTAACAGTAATATTGTTAGTCTTCTTACTCAAAAGACTACCTTTAACAGTAATAGTTACTGTACCATTTGAAACCTTGTTTGAATTTGCACTGTCTGTTACAGACACCTTTCCATCGAGTACTTCAACGGTTGTGATTGCCATAATAGGCGGATTCGCAATCGAATAAAGTAAATCGTAGAAAAATGCAAATGTGGGCATACTCTCATAGAGCTCAAGAAGTTTGAATTCAACCTCACTCATAGTACTCATAGTAGCTACAAGTGCGTCGGACTCAAGCCAAGCATTCCACAGGTCAACGCTATTCATAGCATTGTAGATTTCAGCCTCAGTCATAACTGTCTTACCAAGATGCTTGATAAGAAGTTCGTCCATCTGGGCTTTAACCTGCTGTAAAAGCTCGGTTGGGCCTGCGAGAGTGTCGTCACTCAATTCTGCGTCAGCGTCTTGAGTGACTTCTGACTCATTTACGACTTCTTCGGAATGTACATGGTCGTGTGTTGCTTCGTCATCTGTTGCAGCTGCAAGTGCAGACATAGGCAACATTGTGAGAAGCATTAACATAACCAGCAAACCGGCAAAAAGTCGTTTTCCGAATTTTGTGATCATTTCTCATCCTCCAATACAAAAAATTTATATAATTAAAGACTTTGCTTTCAAACCGTTTTTCAAAGTATAAGGTTAAAAGTTTCAGCCTATTATATACAACTAAAAATAATATTTAATCAAGAAGAGGGGATTCTTCGCTACTTCCCTTTTTGATAAAAGGTAAAGCCAGAATAAAGAAAATCATATATGCAGCATCTGTTCTGAGTGACGCATTGTAAACCGCAAACAACAAACACAAAAGTGAAACAGTCATTGCAAGCTGACAATGGAGTACATCTGCATATCCGTCTTTAAGGCTCTTTCTTGCACATACAAAAAACAGTATAAATAATCCAAGGTAAAGTATCAGACCAATATAACCGGTTTCAAGATACATAAACGCATGAGAGAACCAGTTGTAGTTAACATCTGAATGACTCTCGTAGAAGGGTGTATTAAATACAGAGATAGATGAAAGGTCACAGTTACCAAGACCATAGCCGATAAAATAGTGATATTTTTCCGAGAATAAATGCTTTGAAATTGTACTGATTGCAGACAATCGGTTAATATCACCGCTTGAGGTGTAGCCCTTGTCAGAAGCCGCACTCTCATAGAGAAGCTCCAAAGTAAACTGTCCCACATACTCGGGAAAAATACGGATAAGTATGGAAACACCGATAACCATACCTATAAGTCCCAAAACAATAACAAGAACCTTTTTCCAAGAGAATTTGGTAATAAGTGTTACAATACAAAGAATTACAATGAATTCTATATAAAAAAACTTAAGCTCTGAAAGTGCACCTATAAAAAAGGAAGCAAAAAGCTTTAATAAAAGAGAAACAAGCTTTTCTTTTTTACTAAGAAAATAAATAAGTGACTTTGCACAAACTGTGCAAAGGAAAACATTGAGGTAAACATTACAGCCTACAGATGTACCAAACAAGCCTCCGAGGTAATCCTGCTTATATCCCAAAAGATAGAACTGAATAAGGCAAATAGGCAGATTCACCCAAAATAATATATCAAAAATTTTCAGATACTGTTCTGCATCATCATAGTCCATAAAGGTGATAAATGCAAAAAAAGCAAATATAAATCTGAAATTATTTCTGAAACCCCAGATAAAATAGAATACCGATTGATAAGTGAAAAGATAGCTTACAAAAAGGAAAAGCGTAAAAACAGTAAATAAAAGAATCAAAGGAAGTAATCTACGTTTTATTCTTTTATCAGCACGTGCCATCATTATGCCAATCAGAGCCACCAACGCAAAGTCAAGGGTAAACCTGACAAATGTGGGCAGACCTGCCATATCGATAAGCAAACCGAAGGCAAATGGTGTAATCAAAATAAAGAAGATAAGCCATTCGGGTACCGTTCTGTTTTTAATATAAAATTTTCTAATACTAATCGTGGTTTTTTGCATTTATAACACCAGAAAATCTTTATTTCTTAAATCTGAGAATCAGGTTGCATACCCAAAACTGTTTTAATGAAGCAAATCTATAGAAAAGACGAACTGTCTTTTTCTCTCTATTAAGTGCATTTGTACTAATACTGCTTTGCAGAATATCCTCTTGCAGTATTCCTTTTGCAAGCTTATTCTTTTCTTGCTGGGTAAGAGAAGACGTGAAAATCATTTTAAGTGCTGCCAATGTAAAGGAATGATACAGCATACAAAGGCGGGTTTTGATTTCGTCATCGTAACCGAGTTTTTCAATAAGCTCACTTGTAACCTTAAAAAAGAAATTGAGTTTTTCCTGTCTGTCGGGTTTGTAGGTAGTAGTAAGCGAAGATGTATTTATATAATGAAAATAGAGGATTCTATCAAGGGTAACTACCCTTTCTGCAAATCTGAAATACTTAAGAAGAAAATATGTATCCTCAGAAATTATCTGACGCTCGGAGGGAAAGGTAAGGTTGTGCTCTCGGATAATATCCATAGAAAACATACCAGACCAAGCACTGAAAGCGAAGTTTGCAGGCTCACCCAAACGATAATCGTGAGACATAAGCTTCGGGAGCAACTCCCCTGTCACTTGCTTATTATCACTATAAAGCCTTGTACCGTTACCCTTTGCAGAGGATAGCACCTGCCCCTCTTCATTTACATCAGACATTGAATACCATACAAGTTGAGCATTATTCTCGTTCTTTGCTGCAATACATTCCTCTACAAGAGTTGTATCTACATAATCATCGCTGTCAAAAAACAAGATGTATTTACCGCTTGCGTTTTCTATTCCCGTATTTCTTGCAAAGCCGAGTCCTTGGTTTTCTTTGTGAACAACTTTGATGCGGGAATCCTTACTCGCCCATTCGTCACACATCTTGGGACAATTGTCGGGAGATCCATCATCCACAAGAATAATCTCCAAATTCTTATAGGTCTGATTAACAATACTGTTTACACACTTTGTAAGGAAACGCTCTACATTATATATAGGTACAACTATTGAAACTAAATCTGACAATCTTAACACATCCTTATATATAATGTATAGCAGGTTGCGTTTTATCAACAACCTCTGCAATTCTCGCAGGTAGAGCATTTATCAAGCTCTTCCTTTGTAACCTTGCCGTCACGGAAATCACGGACAATTTTATTTTCAAACATACTGTACTTTTTCTTTTTAAAGGAAAAGAGGAACTTGTGCTTCAAAACCCAGAAGAAAGGCTTGTGAATGTACTTGTGCATAGCAGGAGAAACAGAGCCGATCATCCAGCAGTTTCTGTCACATGAGCGAACCTTCTTGCGAACCTTCTCTGCAGCTTCGCTTGACCAGAGTTCATCCCAAGTCTGAGTATTGAGATTACCCATAACCTCTTTTTCTTTAGTACCGTTACAGGGCATTACATCGCCGTAAGGGTCGATGAAGAAGGTATCAAAGCTCATATCACAAGGAAGCAGTCGCTTCTGAGAGAATATGTAATTGATAAGACCGTGATTGAAATATGCTCTGAACCACTTTTTAGGGCTGTTGGATTTGAGGAGCTTATTGATAAGATCCTCAAAATTTTGAGCAACCATCATTCTGTCGTGGATAATATTGTTGGACTCAACGAAGTAAAAACTATTATGAAGTGAAGCAGTAGCAAACTCCATATTCATTTCATCAGAAATATCGTAGAGAGCACAGAGGTCAGGAGCATTCTTATCCTGAACTGTCATACCGAAGCCTACATCCTTCATCCCCATCTCAACAAGAGTTTTAAGGGTTTTGTAGCCCTTCTGGTATCCATCATCAAGGCCTCTTATTTCATTATTTGTCTGCTCAAGACCTTCGATAGAAATTCTAATGCCAACCTGAGGAAATTCTTTGCAGAGATCAACAATTCTGTCGGTAAAGAAGCCGTTGGTAGAAATAACTATACGCTCGCTCTTTTTGTACAGTTCTCTAACAATATCCTTTAAATCTTCACGGATAAAAGGTTCGCCGCCTGTGATGTTGGTAAAATACATCTCGGGGAGCTTTTTTATTGTTTCAATTGAAATTTCTTCCTCGGGCTTTGAGGGAACCTTATATCTGTTACACATTGTACATTTAGCATTACATCTGTATGTAACAATAACTGTACCGTTAAGTTTTTTAGCCATATTTATCCTCAGTTCTTCTTTGAAATTTTGATATACTTATTGGGGCTTAAAAAGAAATCAAGGAACTTGATTCTTGAAGCAATCATATATGTAACAACAGGTCCTGCAAAGCTGATAAGGAGACCTATCATAATATGCAGAAAGCTATTGGTAACACCTAGTTTATTGAGAACACTCCTCATTGCAGCCGCAAAAATAGTATGCATAAGGAACACGGGCAAGGTGTACCTTGCAAACACGGACGCAAGCTTTTCGCTGAGCTTAAAGTCTTCAATCTGAATTGCCAGAACAACAAAAACAAAGCAAGCTGCAAGTCCCATAAAAAAGCTTAGAAGTGCATTATATCCCTGAATTTTTGCTAAAACAAAACTGAAAACATCAAAGAGTAATGCTACAAAAAGAGCAAAAAACAGAAAAAGCTTTTTCTTGAAAAGAGTAGCAATGCTGAATTTAACAAGGCACATTCCCAGCACAAACCAGATGATGTTTCCTAAAATAATATTCAGAATGTAAATATCTACTCCTATGGGAATAAAAGTAAAAATCTTTGCTAAAGCTGCAAAAATCAAAACAAATGCAGTAGAAGCCTTATCCTTCATAACGGGGATAAGCACAAAGATAAAGAAAAGTGCAAAAAGATACCAATAAGGAGAAATCGGATTTAAGAAGAGAGAAGTGAAAAGTCCGTCTGTCTCCTGATTTACCGAATCGGCAAAGACGTTTTTAAGCACCCAGGTAATAACACTGAACACAAAATAAGGAATCATAAGGGCAACTGCTTTATTGGCTACATTCCTTCCCCATTTTGCAAATGTACTTGTATCTGTATATTTTTGATACAGATAGCCGCTGCATATAAAAAACAGAGGCACATGAAAATAATATATAGTTTTATCAAACCAAGTATAAAGAAAGCTCTCACTCATTATACCGGCAGAAACCATACTTTGAAAAAGATGACCGAGAACCACCAGCACACAAGCAAATATTTTTAAATTGTCTACCCATAGTTCTCTTTTCTTTATCATTTAATCACCATAAAATCAGATTGCTGACTTAAATTTTTCCAAATAATCCTTTGCAACAGTATCCCAGCTGAATGTGTCAAGGACGTCCTTGTTGTCGGAACTTATACTTTTCTCGCCGCCAAGCACCTTATCTACCAGAGAAACAAATTCCTCATCGCTATGATAGATGTTGTAGCCTGAAGACAAGTTAAACATCAGATTATTGCTGAGCACCACCGGTGTACCTGAAGAAATAGCCTCGATAATAACAAGACCAAATGCCTCAAGATTAGAGGTAAACACACTGCAATCTGCAATATTATAGTACTCGTTAAGCTGTTTTCCGGGAGCGAGTTCTCCTGCATAAATAACCTGTTCGGAAATATTATTATCTGCCGCAAGGCTATCAATTGAGTTCTTATACTCGCTATCAATGATACCGCCTGCATACATATAAATAACATCTTTGTGAGACTTCAGGTAATCGCAGAGCATTCTGACAGAGCCAAGCTGATTCTTTCTGTCGCACACAGAACCAACCTGAAAAATAATCTTCTTGTCCTGAAGCTTCATTGATTTTTTTATTTCTTCAATCTTCTCTTTTGAAAGAGGAGAATACTTATCTATGTTTACACCGTTATTAACCTTGACAATACGATTCTTATCAACAGAAAGATGCTTTACAAAATGGTCTGTGGTTATGTCGTTAAGAACAAGAACCATATCTGCATTTTGAACACAGGAAACTTCCTGAAAATACTTTTTCTTAATCGTACCTTCTATCTTCTCCCACTGAGTACCCCAGATATAAGAGTGGACGGTATACGCTAGAAGAGCTTTTTTTCTGAGCTTCTTTGAAGAAAGCTTGAGAAAAAAGAACATATTATACTGATTATGAAAATGAAGAACAACCTTCTCGTCTGTTTTCTTTAATATCTTCTTAAGCTTTGATGCAAGCTTTACGGAATAAACTACTCTTTTGAGCTTATGCACAATTCCGAGACTGACATCGTTTTTACGAAAAGCCGAAGGAACTTTAACCTCCGTAATAGGCAAACTATTCTCTGCTCTGCAGTCTGCGGCAATGTCGATAATCTCAACATCCTCACCCATCTTCATAAATGACGTAGTAAGTTCTTCAACAATAATTTCTGTTGCCGCACCCATTTGTGCAGGAATAGGGGTATATCCTGTACCAATCTCGTATATTTTCATAATAATTTATTCCTCGTAAATCTTAATTAACTTACTATAGTATGTCTCGGGAGTTTCAAAGGAAACGTCCTTGCAATTTTCAGTATATTCTTCGGCAATTCCGTCAGTATAAAGGAAATATCGTAGCTTTTCTTCAAGGTCATCTGCATTACCTGCCTCGAAGAGAAGACCTGTTTGTTTATCCTTAACAAGCTCAGGAATACCGCCCATTCGTGAACAGATAACAGGAGTTCTGAACATCTGGGATTCGATAACCGAGAAGGGACAATTCTCATACCACTCAGAAGGATAAATACTGCACTTCGCACGGCTTATAAGAGAAACAAGCTCCTCGCCTGTCTTGAAGCCTACATACTGGGCATTGTCTATATCCTTCATATCGTCAACAGCAACACCATAACCGGCAAAAAGGAATCTTACATCGGGAATCCGCTTTGCAACAGCGAGGAGTGTGTTGGTCCCTTTATCGCGTGAAAGGTGACCAAATTCAAGAACATAGTCATCCTTGACTACGGTTTCGATTTTTTTATCTTCGATAAAATTATGAAGTGCTACTGTCTTATCAGCGAATCGCTTCTGAGTATCAAGCTTTCCCTTAAGAAAATGAGAAGGACAGATTATCTTATCAATGTAAGAATAAGCCTTGCTGATTTTCCAGGTATAAGCATCCATCATACCAAGAAAACTTTTCATCAAGGAGCCTTTTACACATTTTGTTCTTAAGCAATGGGTGTAATTGCCACCAAGACATTTTTCGCACACACGAATATCTGTATCAAATAACCCGTGGCTGGGACATATTAATTGATAGTCGTGGGCTGTGTATATAATTTTTAAATCGCTTTTTGTTTTTTTGCGAAACTTATTTGCTTCTAAAATAATACTGGGAGTCAGATGAAACTGAATATTGTTAAGATGAATAATATCAGGTTTAAAATCATAGAGAACCTTTTTGAGTTTCTTTCTGGCTTCGCCGGAATAGATGATTCTGAAAGGAGCCTTGAGATTTTTACCCACCCCTGTGCTGAAATCTATGTCGGAAACGTAGGAACCTGCGTTATTGCCAACAATATTCTTTTCGTTTTCAAGTCCGAAATATTCTACTTGATGACCATGCTTTGTAAGCATTTCGCCCAACTTAAAAACGTAGGTTTCTGCTCCGCCCTTCTGATAAAGGAACTTATTAACCAGTAGTATTCTCATATTTTCCTCCGTCAGAAGTTTTTGTTTCTCTGTAAGAATAAAGAAGTTTACTTCTCATAAAGCTTCAGAGTTTTTTCTGTAACATCGTCCCAGTTGTATCGTGAACATATATAATCGCAAGCAGTTGATTTAAGCTCGATTACTTTATCGGAATTATGGCAAAGCATCTGAAGCTTCTCTGTCAAATCAAAAACATCGCTCTTCTTAAATGTAACGCCATTCTCCCCTATAACCTCGGCACATTCCGGAATATCAGAGGTTAGACAGCAGTTAGAATAGCTCATTGCTTCCAGAAGACTCAAAGGCATCCCCTCTAAATCCGAGGGTAAAACATATATATATGCATTGCTGTAAAGCTCTTCAAGGATTCTGCCCTGAACAAATCCGGTAAAGATTATTCTCGGGTCGTCATTTGCAAGCTTACGAAGCTCTTTTTCAAACTCGCTTGTATCGGAAGAACCGCCGGCAATCAAGAGTTTTTTATCTGTATCAACGTTTTTGAAAGCGTCAATGAGGTATGTTATACCCTTTTCCGGCACCAATCGACCAAGAAACAATATATAATCATCTTTTTTAAGACCATACTTTTCGGTAATTTCTCGAGCCTCAAGAGGTTCGGGTCGATTGACACCGTTAGGTATAAACACAGTATTCCTTTTATAAACATCTGCAAAATAGTTCTTTACATTTTCGCTGAGAACTATTATTTCGTGGGCTCTTTTTACCGCACACTTTTCGCCTGCTTTAATATATCGGGAAGCAAATCCACCCCATTTTGCACGCTGATGGTCAAGTCCATGTATGGTTGCAATACAGCGTTTGCCGAAAAGTCTGGGAAGCCAGAGCATAGCACAAGGTCCTTCTGCGTGAAAATGCACAACATCATACCTTCCGAATGCAGCTTTGAAAGTTGCAAAAAAGGATGAAGTCATAGCAGCAAGACCTTTTTTATCAATTGTAAAAACATTTTTTAGTTTAACACCCTTGTACTCTTTAAGAGATGCGGTGTCGAAGGAAGAGCCGCCAACGTGATGACCTTTTCTGTTAAAACAGGTCACATCTATGCCTTTTTCTGCCATTCTCTGAGAAAGCTCACAAACAACTATCTCAACTCCACCCTCTCGGGATGGTATTCGTTTATGGCCAAGCATCGCAACTCTGAGGAGTTTATTTTTCTTTTTGGGCATTATACACCCTCCAGACCGCAAACAGCTTTTACAGTTTTAACTAAAACTACAAAATCAGTTTTAAGACTGCGTTCTTCTATGTATTTAAGGTCAAGCTCAATCCAACGCTCAAAGGATAAATCGTTACGTTTTGGCTGAATCTGCCAATATCCTGTAATACCGGGAGTAACAAGCAGACGCTGCATCTGATACTCGGTGTATTCCTCAACTTCTCTGGGAAGCGGAGGACGAGGACCTACAATACTCATATCACCTTTAAGAACATTCCAGAACTGAGGTAATTCATCGATACTGGAAGAACGGATAAATCTACCTACACGGGTAATTCTGGGGTCATTCTTAATCTTAAATGCCGGCCCATCCATTTCGTTCTTATCTATAAGCTCATCAAGCATCTCGTCTGCATTGGGAATCATAGAGCGGAACTTATAGAACTTAAAGCGCTTGCCGTTTTTACCTACTCTCTCCTGATAATAGATAGGAGAAGCACCGGGACTGTCGATGATAATCACAAGTGCAAGAATAAGCATCGGAACAATCAAAACAGAAAGTGTAATAAAAGAAACTAAAATGTCGAAAAACCTCTTAAAAAAAGAGTACACCGGTTTTGGCACTATGGATATTAATTTTTCATTAGAAGATTCAGCCGAAACCCCATGGGGCTTTGGAGAAACTTTCGTATTTTCACTCATAGTCCAAACTCCTTAAACTATTGATTATTCCTTATGATTATCTACAGGGTCGTACAATATGCTTACAAGCACCTCATCTATGGACTCCTCAAAAGGATAAAACTCCATATTTATCTTATCCTTGTCGTTAACGGGAGTTTCGTACTTACCATCTATAGAGTAAATACCACAGAATTCATACTCCATAAGCTTTCTTGCCAAATTATCCAGACTGCCGGAATATCTAGCTTCCATATTATTGACAGTATTTGAGTTAATCAACTTATCAATAATAGTGTCATCATTCTTAACTGAAGAATAGAAAACATCAAAGAGATTTTCTACATACTGCCTTTGCCTTTCCATTCGGGCTTTGTTGGAGCTGTCATCAAGTCCGTATCTTGTACGGACATAAGTCAGAGCCTGACTGCCCTGAAGTCGTACAGTCTGTCCCTTAACAAGCTTAGCATCGGCATAAGTAAGGTCCTGAAGTACATCTACTTCTATACCGCCGAGAATGTCGTTGATTTCTCCGACTGCGTCCATAGGAACAGAAACATAGCCTTCAATGTCAATATTCCCCAGCAACTCTTTTGCCGCATTAACAGTATTCTTACAACCATCGGCACGATCTTTGCCGTATGTATGGGCAAGAGCTATTTGCTGGTAGGGTCTCTCAACAACGCTGCCGTCAACACCAAACTTATCCATATTGACCATAGTATCACGATTAATATGCAGCGCGGTAATTGTTGATGCGTTGTTGTCGAGTATAAAGAGCATCAAAAAGTCAGCTTCCTGATTATTGTTAAGAGCATCATCATCGGTAACAATGTTCCCGCTCATTTCGTCAAGACCCATCATAAGATAAATATCTACATTCTTTTTGAGCGAATATTCTTTTCCGTTATAAGTCTTAATGTTATGAGATACATGAGGTGCAACTACCGAATCGGGTGTCTTGCTGTTGTTCTCCCAATTTTTTAAAACTGCAATAACAGCAACAAACACAATCACAATCGCCAAGGCAATTGCACCATATTTAATCAGGTTAATTTTAAACTGCTTTTTTTCGCTTACGTTATTATGCTTTTTCATTCTTTCTCTTGATAACTACAACAGATGTCATTGCAGCTAAGATAACAGCAAATGCTACTATACCTGCTACGTAGGAGGAAACAGGAGCACCTGTTATAGGAGAAATTGACTCTGCCTTTGTGCGGTCAACAACGATTGCAAAAGTAGAAAGATCCTTAACTGTGAAGGAAAGATACTTGCCGTCCTCAACCTTTGCATCTGTAACTAACTGCCACTTGCCGTCAACAATCTGAACAAGACCTACAAAACCCTTGAGAGTCTCTGTGGAAAGCTCAATTTTGAATTTACCGTGGTTATTGTGAAGGTCACAATCTGTGTAATGCATATTGAAAAGGTCACTAACAGAAAGGTCGGAAGTAATGGTACCGGGTGTAAGAACAGAATCAAGACCGCTGAAAAGATCAGAAAGATCAGAGGAACCTATAATCTGGTCGTAAGCATCCTGAATTTCCTGTCTGTGCTCATCAGAAAGCTTGTCACGATCGCCAAAAGGAATAACTACAACATTAGCAGTACAATCTTCGTCTTCGTTTTCGCAATCAATGATGATAGGAGCACGGTTGTTGGAAGGGCTTTCAACGAAGTTGTTGGGAGCAGCCATTACGCTCAGGCTGAGTGAGAGCACCATTACGAGTGCAAGTAAGGTTGTGAATAATTTTTTCATGTATGATCATCCTTTCAAAAATGTTCAAAATAATTATGATAAACCGAATCAATTTTCAAAGAGAAGTTCTTTGTTATATTCGGTAAAATCCTTTAAAAATGTTCTTCCTGTTTTGCTTTTGATATATTCAAAAGCGGTATCCATAAGAGGAGGCCTTGTCTCTACACCATGGCAATCGGAACCTATAGCGTGTATATTACCCGAAAGGAGCATTGATAAAGCCTTTCTTCTTGTAAGCGGGCGGATAAAGAAGCTTGCGTTAACCTGATTGAGTATTCCCAGGTCTTTAAGCTTTGCCCATTGGGATTGAGGCTGATACCGCATATAACGCTCGATGTGAGCCAGTATAACGGTGAAACCCTTTATGTAAGATAAAGTCTTGAGCTCCTCGTATGCGTATGCAGACCATTTACACATCGGCATTTCAAGAAGCAGAAGATTTGTATCTCCTATGCAGAGTTTTTCGAGCCCCTGCAAACTGCTTATCCCATCGTAATACAACACCTCTGCACCCATAATAATCTTCGGATGTTCTTCACTCAAAGATGATGAGAGCGACTCGAAAGACTCGCGTCTTCTGAGAAGAAAATCATCAACGGATTCTTTATCGGGAGAAAAATGAGGCGTCGCAACGACTGTATCTACACCTTGCTGTGAGAGCATATTAAGCAAAGCAAGGCTTTCTTCTATATTCTTACTTCCGTCGTCCAAAGCCGGCAAAATGTGGCTGTGGAAATCAATCATTGTTTGGGGTTATTTCCGTAGCTGCTGCCGTAACCTGAGTAATAGTACTTGCGATAATACTTTGAATATCTCTTGTACTTGTTACGGGAACCGCCGGAATTTTCAGCCTCGTTAAGAACAGTACCGAGAACATTTACATTGGAAAGATTAAGAAGTCTGAAGCAGTTTTCAAGCTCTTTCTTTTCGGTATAGTCCTCACGGATAACGATAACCATTCCGGTGATGAGATTGGAGATTGCCAGGGCATCGGAAACAATATTGACGGGAGGTAAATCTACAACAATGTAATCGAATTTTTCAGACATAAGGTTTAGAATTGATTCCATTCTGCGAGAGCCGAGAAGCTCAGAAGGATTGGGAGGAAGATCGCCGGAAGGAATTACATACCAGTTCTCAAGAATATCAGTCTTAAAAGCACTCATCTGCTGAGACTCGTAGCCCATAAGCAGATTAGTAAGACCGGGAGAGCTTTTGAGACCCATTTTCTTTGCAATACTGGGAATACGAAGGTCTCCGTCGATAAGGAGAACCTTCTTACCGCTCTCTGCAAGAACATAAGCAAGGTTAATAGCGGTTGTACTCTTACCCTCGCCTCTCATCGAGCTAGTAACACCAATGATAGGACATTTTACGTCAACGGGAAGAGTAAAGCTTAAGTTTGTTCTTAAGAGTTTGTACTGCTCAATAGCAGTAAAAGAAAGGTTTTTGTGAAGGGTTTTCTTATTTGCTGTTGCATCAAAGATTGTGGAACCCTTTTTATTTTTAAGCATTGCCATACCTGCCATCACTCCTTAGTAACATTCTTTTTCTGGTAATAATACGCATACTGTTTTTCTGTACCGCCGACAAGATTGGGTACCTTTGCAAGTATGGGATAATCGTAGGTTTTAAGCAGATAATCTTCATCGTGAATTGTATCATCAAGTAGAGCAAGAACAACAAGAACAATAAGTGCAGCCAACGCACCGATAATCATAGCAACTGCGGTGTATCTTGTGATGTAAGGCGAAACCTTCTGGGAATTCTCGATAGGATAATCAACAACCGTCATATCGCAACCGTTGATTACGTCTGCCAGAATACCCGGGAAGCACTCGGTTATACTCTCTGCTATTCTTGCGGCTTCCTCGTAATCAGAGCTGGTAACTGTAACACGAAGAACCTCGGTATCGTTTACTGAGCCTGCTTTAATCATAGAGTAAAGCTCGGGGTAAGTGTATTTATCAGCTACACCTGCATCCTCTGCAATTTGAGTAAGAGTAGTTCTACTGGTAAGGACTACTGTGTATGTTTCAACAAGTTCCTGAGCTGCGGTCAGTTCGGAAGCGTTAAAGCTGAACTTACCGCCGGTGATAGAGGAGCTGTTGTTTACATACAGCATAAGCGAGGATGAGTACATCGGTGTAACAATAAATCTTGCGTAAGAAAACCCAAGACCACCTGCAATAATGCCGGCAAGAATAACAACCCAGATCCTGTGCCATACAGACTTGAAAATATGTACAAAGTCAATGACAAAGTATTCTTGTCTGTCCTGCTTGTTTGAGGTATCTTTTTTCATTCCCAATTCTCCTTATCATATCTGTATCAAACGAGGTAGTAACTGTGAAAAAAACGCAATACTACGACATTATCTTATTTTACCTATAATATAATAACACAACAATTTTACAAAAACAAGTAAATTTGTCATTTTTTTATTTTTTTATTTAAACACTTATATTTGCTTATATTTGTTCCCGAAATTTATCCACTAATTTAATCTGATCTAAAGAGATTTCTCCTCTCAAAAGCAAAGCGGACAGGTATTCCCCTGTCCGCTTTTACTGCTCTTTACATACAAGAAGAACAGTTTTTCAGCTTAAAGCTTTCGCAATCTGTACACTTTTTTTCTGTGGGATTTGCCTCATGAGTACCAACTTTGATAGAGTCCAGCTTGCAATAGCCCTGTTCAATATTATTGAAGGCACAGCTCTGAACTGAACAATGAATGCTTTTGTTCACGTTGTTTTCCATCATAAATTCTCACCTCGGTATTATTATTATCAAACTTTCTTTATATATTCAAATCACAAGTTCAAAACTTTGGAATATCATATAAGGAGGTGTTTATATGTTACATACAGTTTTTAACATATTTTTATTTTTATTTGTAATTATTTTACTCATTTTAGGTATCACCGAGTTAATTAAACAAATCGTCCAGAAGGCTTACAAAGGTCAAAACAGCAACCCGATTATCATCATTTTTCCAATTAACGAAGCAACAGAAAATATTGAATACACCTTGAGAAGCATTGCTGCAAAAATAAGATGGACAGGAAATTTCACACCCCAAAAGGTTATCTGTCTTGACTGTGGACTTTCCGAATCCCAAAGAAAAACCTGTGAGATTATATGTAAAGAGTATGGATTTATAGAACTGATGAACAAAGATGAATTTTACGACTATACAATAAAAATAAATCAAAGATAAAATTCCATTTAAGAACAATACATTCCCCTTTTTATATTAGAATAAATATATATTCTAATTAAGAGGACAAAAATGAGCAAAGAAGAACTTTTTGAGGTATGCGGTGAGGTTCAGCGAATCCTATATCGCAACGAAGAAAACGAATATACTGTTATAGAAATCGGTTGCGATGAAGAAAGTATCACCGCAACCGGTACAATGCCCCTTGTCTACGAAGGCGAAGAGCTGAAGCTGATCGGCACTTTCAAAAGCCACCCTGCTTACGGAGAACAATTTGTTGTATCAGCTTTTGAGAGAAGCATCCCTAAATCCACAATTGGTATTTTAAAATATCTTTCGTCGGGTGCAATTAAAGGAATCGGACCTTCAACAGCCGCAAGACTTTTAAAGGAATTCGGCGAAAAAGCCCTTGATGTTTTAGAAAACGACCCCGAAAGAGTAGCTAAGCTCAAAGGCATATCTATCGACAAAGCAAAAGACTTCAGCAAACAAATGAAAGCAAACTCCAGCATACGAGATTTGCTTGCCTATCTCGGAAGTTTCGGCATAACAGCTCAGGATGCACTCACATTATGGAAAAGATTCGGTAATGAGACCATACAAATTATTGAAAGCAATCCTTATACGCTATGCTTTGACGGAAGCTCCATTCCCTTTGAAACCGCAGACTCAATAGCAAAAAGCAAGGATTTCGAAAACGACAGCAACTTAAGAATCCGAGCAGGACTTTCTTATGTTTTGAATCACAACCGCCGCACAGGACACACCTGTCTGCCTGAAGACAAGCTCTTAAAAACCACAGCTGATTTCCTTGAGGTTGAAGATTTCAAGGCTCAGATTGCCATGGATGATATGGTTTTAGACGGCACTCTTATAAGAGACAGTTTTAATAGCAAGACGTTCATTTTTCTGCCAGATTTACATAGAAGTGAAACATATATCGCCGCAAGGCTCAAGATGCTTCTCAGATGTCCTGTTGCCCCTGCCAAAAAAATTGATAAACTGATTGAAGATGTTGAAATCCGCACAGGCATAGCTTATGCAGAGCTTCAAAAAAAAGCAATAAACGAGGCTCTATTAAAGGGTCTGCTTGTACTCACAGGCGGTCCCGGTACAGGCAAAACCACAACTCTGAACGGCATAATATCTATTCTTAAATCTATGGGTCAAACCGTGCTTCTCGCTGCTCCCACAGGCAGAGCCGCACAACGTATGAGCGAGGTTACAGGTTGCGAAGCTAAAACCCTCCACAGACTTCTTGAAGTACAATGGACGCAAAACGACCAGCCCGAATTCAAAAAAAACGAGCTGAATATGCTCAACTGTGATGCTCTGATTATAGACGAGCTTTCTATGGTGGATGTCTACATATTTGAATGTGTACTCAGAGCCATCCCTTTAGGATGCAGAATCATACTTGTGGGCGACAGCAACCAGCTTCCCTCGGTAGGTGCAGGAAACGTACTTTCTGACCTTGTAACCTCGGGTGTTATCCCAGTGGTTGCTCTCAATGAAATCTTCAGGCAATCTCAGCAAAGCCTTATTGTTACCAACGCTCACAAGATTGTCAGCGGAGAAATGCCTGACCTGAATGTCAGAGATAACGATTTCTTCTATCTTCCCTGCCAGAATCCTACAGATACAAGAGAACTTATCGTTTCCCTTTGCAGCGAGCGTTTACCAAGAAGCTATGGTTTTTCACCTGTTGACAATATACAAGTGTTATGTCCGGGAAGAAAGGGTATTCTCGGAACTTACGAGCTTAACAAAGCTCTACGTGAAGCACTCAATCCACCATCAAAAGCAAAAGATGAGATAACCTTCGGCTTTTCGACCTTCAGAACCGGCGACAAGGTTATGCAGGTAAAAAATAATTATAACATAACGTGGATCAAAGACAGCACCGGTGAATACGGCGAAGGAATTTTTAACGGAGATATAGGCATTGTTGAAAAAATCGACAAGGTTACAAGAAAAATGCTCATCCGCTTTGATGAAAGGCTTGCGGTTTACGAAAGCGACAGTACTCAGGACCTTGAACTGAGTTATGCTTGCACAGTACACAAAAGCCAGGGTAACGAGTTTGATGCAGTTATCATCCCCGTAATCAAAAATTCACCCTATCTTTTTTATCGTAATCTGCTGTACACAGGTGTTACTCGAGCAAAAAAACTCCTGATACTCACAGGAACCAGAGAAAGCATCAAGTATATGGTTGACAACAACCTGCGTACACTTCGCTTTAGCGGACTCAAAAGTATGCTGCAAAATGATTACCAATCTTAAATGTAATATTATGAAGATCAAAGAATTTATAAAAAATTTCCTCATTATCTTTTATCCACAAAGGTGTCCGGGCTGTGAAAAGGTTATACACAAAGAGGAGTTATTCTGCTCGGAATGTATGGAGGAATATAAGGGTATCAACTATAAAAATTACGCTCAAGGCGGTTATACCTGCGTCAGCGCTGTTGCTTACAAAGGGGTATTTGCCAGAGCAATTCTTAAATTCAAATTTAGCGGCAGAAAGCAGTATTCAAGGCAGCTTGCAACTCTTATGGCAGAAGCAGTAAAAAAGAATTACAGCGACATAGACTTTGATTTTATCACCTTTGTACCCCTTCACCAAAAGAGATTCAAATCAAGAGGCTATAATCAAAGCGAGCTGCTTGCAAAGGAATTATCCGCGCTTTTGAATATTCCGATTGTGAACAGCCTGAAAAAGACCAGAAACAATCTGCCTCAGCATGAGCTGAAAGCATCAAAACGCAGAGAAAATGTAAAAGGTGCTTACAGAGTAACAGACAAAATCCTCGTTGCTGATAAAGTTATTCTGCTAATTGACGATATTATCACCACCGGCAGCACTTTGGGCGAATGTGCCAAAACTCTTGTATCAGCCAATGCCCGCGAAATTTATTGTGCAGCTTTTGCAATAAGTGTTGTAAAAACGACTTGAAATGCATAAGAACCTATAATATAATAAAATGTATAAATAAAATTCCTCGAAAGGATTATAAAAATGGATATTGCACTTGATTTAGGCACCTGTAACACCAGAATATATACAAATGAAAAAGGTAAAGTTTTAGATGAACCTTCTGTAATCACTTACGATACAATTGATAACGAAATACTCACAGCGGGCAGCGAAGCCTATCGTATGCTGGGCAAAACTCCCACAAGAATCAAAGCTGTTTATCCTCTTGAGGGTGGTGTTATTGCAGAGCTTGACCTTGTAGAAGAAATGATAGGTATGTTTCTCTCTCAGGTTAGCAACAGCAAGGTAATCATGCCCAGAGTTGTTGCCTGCATTCCAGGCGAAATTACAGAAGTTGAAAAGCGTGCAGTAGTAAATGCAATCTCCAGCTTCGGCGTCAGAAGAGTATATCTTATCGAAGCCTCAAAGGCAGCCGCAATGGGTGCAGGACTTGATATAACAGGACCTCACGGCTCAATGATTGTTGACATTGGCGGCGGTACTGCAGATATTGCCGTACTTTCACTCAGCGGTATCTCTATCTGCAAAACACTCAAAGATGTGGGCAAGCAGATGGATGAAGAAATAATAAGATATATTCGCCGCAAATACGGACTGATAATCGGTAACACCACTGCAGAACAGTGCAAAATGGCAATCGGCTGTGTTGTTAAACCAAAAGAAGAAAAAGTGTTCAGAGTTAAAGGCCGTGACTCAATGCGTGGTCTGCCCCGCTTTGTTGATATGAAATCCTCGGAAATCTACGAAGCTATCATTGAAACTGCTTTGGGTATTGTTAAGGGAATTATGGAAGTTCTGGAGAAAACCCCTCCCGAGCTTATCGGTGATATTTATACAGATGGAATTACAATAACCGGCGGTCTGGCTCAGCTTGAGGGCTTCCCTGAGCTTATCTCTCACTACACAAAGGTTGATGTGCGACTTGCAGAAAATGCCGCAGACTGCGTTGTGAAGGGTTGCGGTATGGCAATCGAGTATATTGCTGATGCAGAGAACAACTCATCTGTAAATGTCAATCCTCTTTTAGCCGCATACTAAAATTCATCAAATTTATAAACGGTAGCAGATTTTCTGTTACCGTTTTGTTGTATTTTTAGGATAACTCCACTTTCCCCATAAATGTCTTTTGACATTATCAACATAAATTTATTGTTTACTTTTACCAATTGTGCTCAATCATTTTAGTAATAAATAACAATTCACGAATAATTAAACATCGCATTTGCCGAAAAAAAGTGGCAAACTTTGTACAATATTTTAGTAACAATTGCGTTAAATTTTGTTGCTTTATTCACTAAAATATACTATAATATGGTGTATCATAAATGTATTATGTGTCATTATATTTATTTGTATATATATATTACATTTTATATTTGCACTTCTCAAACGAAGAATTTTTAGAAAAGGAGCATCGTTTTATGGAAAATAGTGATTTTGTATCTGCTACACCCGATACAGATAACTTCCTCTCTCCTGCAGATGAGAATGTTCAGCTCCAACGCCAGAACGAAATGCTGAAAAAAGAAATCGCACAACTAAAAATAGAGCGACAGCGCATTAAACAGACAAGAACAAGACTTTCTGTCTTCCTGCTTATCCTGCTCCTTATCTCAATGGTAACAACAACATTTGCTTGGTTTACTATCTCCAGTATCTCTTCTGTTCACAATATGGAGATTACAATCGGCACAGGTGTTCAGCTTCTTATCTCCGACGAAAACCACGGCGACGTACTCGCTGAGTATACCAACGCTGTTACTGAGGTTGAAATCAACAAGCAACTTGCAGTTTATGACACCTCTATGGATGATATGGAGCTTGATCCCCTTACCTCATCCGATGGTGTTAACCTCTTTACAGAACATGGCAATATTCCTGTTGAAGCAAACAAAAACACATTCCTTGAGTTTGAGCTTTTCTTTATTGCAACCGAGGATATGTGGGTTCACCTTACTCCCAACGAAAGTGAGCCCGGTGCAGAGGACGGTACAATGGTATTCACCTCCAGCACAGGCGTACAGGCAGACATTGTAAACTGTGTTCGTGTAAGCTTTACTGATGAAGAAGCAGGTACAACAGTTATTTATGAACCCAACAAGGGTACAATGGTTGCCGACCAGAATACATTTGATTTAACAGGTAACTTCAGTAACGCTACACGTCTTTTCCATCTTGATCCTCTTTCCCCAAAAAACATCACAGTAAGAATCTGGATTGAAGGCGAAGACCCCCAGTGTGACGACGATGTTCAGAAGGCAAACCTTCAGATGCAGTTTAATTTTGAAGGCACAGACGAAAACAACATTCCCGTTAACTGATAAAATTTAATCTCTATCCGATTTATTTCGGGAACGGAGGGATACAATTTGTTTAACAAAAAACAGAATAAAACACCTGAGCCTTTTACCCCGAGAGATTTAGACGCTCTTAATGCAAAAGGCTGGCATAACAGCCGAGGCATAAAACGAGATGCCAAGGAGATGACCAAAGATCAGAAGCGAAGGCGAACTGCCCGATGGCTCATAGTCATCATTATCGCTATCATCATCATTCTTTGGCTACTCTCCTATTGTTCCACTCAATATGGTGACTTGGTTGTATCCGTTGACAAAAACCTTGAGGGTAAGGGTGTTATTCTTTCGGAAACACCGGGATTTGAAAATCCTTCTGTCACCCTTGACGGCGGTAGTGTTAAGGATGTTTACCATTTCACTTACGATTGGTTTGAATCCCGCGGAGTGCTTGATGAGCTTGATAACATCGACGGCTCCCACAATGGTAAAGATTACTTTGCTTATACATTTTATATTCAGAATAACGGCACAGAAACCTTTGACTACAACGCAACCCTTGAAGTAACGGGTGTAGCAAAGAGCTGTGACGAAGCCGCAAGAATTATGGTTTACAAAAACGGCGAACCTACAATTTATGCCAAACCGAAGCTCGGTACTACCGACGACGCCGAATTCGTATCTCACGATAAGAGCGACAAGGCTGTACTCTTCTATGATAACGATACAGTTTACACAGAAACACTTCCTGATTTCTCCCCCGGTGATGTAGACAAGTATTCTGTTGTTATCTGGTTTGAAGGCGAGGATTCAGAATGTATCAATGATATTATGGGCGGACACATGAGACTGGCAATGAACTTCGAGGCTGCTGAACTCGAAGAAAATTAAGTCTTTTGTAACACCATAGTATCCTGATCCATTTGGATTATACATTAACCCCAAAGCCGAGGGGCAATTCGGCAACAAATTTATTTTATTGGAGGAATTTCTAATGAAAACATTTAGAAAAAGTTCACTCATCACATCCGTAGCTCTTCTCCTCGTTGCTATCGTAGCACTTGGTGGCGCAACATTCGCATGGTTCTCAACAAACAACTCTGCAACAGCTGGCACACTTGAGATGACAGCTACATCTGCAAGCGGTCTCTACATCGCTGAGACAGCTCTCGAAGGCACAGCTCCTGAGACAGGTTGGAGCTCCAAGATCACTTGGACAGACAACGTTGATTCTATGCCCGCTGTTTCCGGTAATGCTTCCGCTCCCACAGCTTTCTTCAAGACATCTACTGACAATGCTGACGGTACATGGAACGGCACAGACGCTATCTCCGCTGCAAACGCTAACACAGACTTCATCGTTAAGAAGATCTGGGTTAAGGCTGATACATCTGACGAAGTAACTCTTACAATCACTCCCACAGTTGCTGCTGGCGAAGGTGAAGGCAAGGCTATGAAGGGTTACGAGAGAATCGCTATCGTTGACGATAACGGTGCTGTAATTATGAGCAATGCTGAAGAGACATATGAAGCATTCACAAGCCAGGCAGGTGCTGTAGAAGAGATTACAACTGAGACTTTCGGTGCACAGACATACACAGGCAAGCTCGACACAGCTAAGTGCTTCTATGTTTACATGTGGTTCGAGGGTCAGGATGCAGAGTGCTACAACCTCAACTCCGGTGCTAACTTCAAGCTCGACCTCGCATTCGCTATCTAATTCAAAGCAGTCTACATAACTGAATTTGATATTAAGTAATTAACTAACATTTTGGGAGGCGTTCTCCATTGAATAAAAAATTAAAAAGCATACTTAACATCGCTCTTGATGTTCTTATAGTACTGTTTTTGGTATTTGCTGCTGTAACACTTGTGATTTCTCTTTCACAAAAAGCAGAAGAACCCGGTGGTGAACCCTCCCATCTGTTCGGCACATCAATCAGAAGCGTACAATCCGAATCTATGGAGCCTTACAACGAAGATGGTACCAAGTATGAATCAGACAATGCATTCTACAAGGGCGACATTATCTTCTGCAAATTAACAGACGATAACGATTCCTTTAAAATAGGCGATGCAGTAATGTTCTGGATGCCTCTTGATGCTCACAATCAGCAGTGTAGTAATCAGATATATACTACTAAAGTTCTTGTTACACACGAAATTGTGAGAACAGAGGTTAAAGAGGACGGTACTATACTCTACTACACACAGGGACTTAACCGCAAAACCAACTTCGAGGAAGATCTCCTCGCAAAAACAGCCGACGAATTCGTTGCAAAATACAACGGAAAGCGTATCGGCGGTGTTGGTAAGGCTATCGACTTTGTTCAGTCAGGTCTTGGTTTCTTCCTTTGCATAGTACTCCCCATCCTTATCTTTGTAATCATCCAGACAATTCGTGTAATACGCAACTTTATTGCTTACAAGGCTCAGAAGGCTGCTACAGCAGTTGCAAGCGGTGAGCTTACAGACGAGCAGAAGAAACTGATTGCCGAAGAATACCTGAAGCAGTTAAATACTTCAGACTCAAAAGCTACGCCGTCGACGGACGAAGCTCCTGCCGACGAAGCAATTTCTGTCGAGGAGGAAACTCCTGCCGAATAATTTTTTTCGGTAAGGCAAGTACTGCCGACGACGAGTAAATAATAAAGAAGCGAGGAAGCTTATTTATTATGATTTTTACAGACTACCAATAGTTCTTTGATGCGTCAGCAGAGTATCAAGGAACTATTGATGTCCGTGAAGTTTGACAATTTGAATAATATACAAAAGTACTCAAACTACAAACAGCATTTGTAGGGGCGATTCACAAATCGCCCGCAGGATGTTAGTAAAACTCTCAATGGCGTTGACAAGTCAGCTCCACCTCATCCACCGCAAGCGGTCCCCCTTCTCCTCAAGGAGAAGGCTATAAAAACTTTTGTGTATTCTTCAGATTGCCAAGTATAAATTAGATACATAGAGCAGTGTGCTAAAATCCCTCAGGCAAAAATCTACGATTATTGCCAGCTCCCTTTACACAAGGGAGCCTCAAATATGTATTATTTATACTTAACCAATCTTTTATGTTCTTGAAAAGGAGACTAAATATTATGGATGGCATTTTAAAATTTTTCTATGAGTTCTTTGGACAGTTCCTCTCAGGACTGTGGACTGCCTTCTCCAATATTTTTGTAGGTATCAAGGAGATGTTCAACTTCCCCAAGTATATTGAGATTGTTAACAATCACACAGGTGAGCTTGGCGGTGTTGCTTGGCTTTATGCTGTAATCGGTATGCTTCTTATTATCGGCGTGCTTGTTCTTCTTGTATTCCTTATTGTTATGTTCTTAAAGAAGTTCATCCGATTCAAGAAAAAGGTAAAAGACACCAACGACCTTATTGAAGAGGTTAATGCACTCAACCGTGAGGTTATGCGTCTTAACCTTGAGAAAGACAAGATTCTTTCTATGAAGGTTTCTCAGATTGGTCTTAATCCCAACGAAATCTCAGAACTTACAGGCGACGAGCTTGAAACCCTTAATAAGCAGGACACTCCCCTCGAAGAAGGCGAAAGCCGTTTCTTCAAGCTGTCACAGGTTGACGCACTCTGGGCTGACTATGTTCCTCCTGTATACGACAACGAGATCACACTCCCCGAAATCTGCGAAAGATTCCGCAACTTTGCTTGCTCTAAGCTGGGTCTTTACTACGATATCAAAATTATCCGTCTTTTCCTTGCTTCCTTTGCATCTACAAGACTTATTATCTTACAGGGTATCTCCGGTACAGGTAAAACATCACTCCCCTATGCTTTCGGTAAGTTCCTCCAGAACGACGCTATCATTACATCTATCCAGCCTTCTTGGAGAGACCGTAGCGAGCTTTTCGGCTACTTCAACGAATTTACAAAGAGATATAACGAAACAGAGCTTCTCCGTGCTATGTACGAGGCTACTTACAACGAGAACATTTACCTCACAATCCTCGACGAGATGAACATCGCCCGTGTTGAGTACTACTTCGCAGAAATGCTCTCTATCCTTGAAATGCCCTCCAGAGATGAGTGGATTGTTGACCTTGTTCCTAATGTATGGGAGTCAGACCCCAAGCATCTTGATAACGGTAAGCTCCACCTTCCCCAGAATATGTGGTATATCGGTACCGCTAATAACGACGACTCTACATTTGCTATCACCGATAAGGTATACGACCGTGCTATGCCTATCGACATCAATACAAAGGGTGTTCCCTTTGATGCTCCCCAGACAGAGCCCCTCAACCTTTCTTACAAACACCTTGAGGCTATGCTCGACTACTGCAAAGAGCACAACAAAGTTTCTGAAGAAAACCTCCACAAGATTGAGCTTCTCGACGACTATGTTATCGAGCACTTCAGACTTGCTTTCGGTAACCGTATTGTTAAGCAGCTGCGTGAGTATGTTCCTGCTTTTGTTGGTTGCGGCGGTACAGAGCTTGACGGTCTTGACTATGTTCTCGCAAGAAAGGTTCTCCGTAAGTTCGAGTCCCTTAACCTTTCCTTCATCCGTGACGAAATCGATGGTCTTGTAGACTACCTCGACTTCCTCTTCGGTGAGGCTAATATGCTTGAGTGTAAAGAGTACCTCAGAAGACTCCAGAAGCTCGTTTAATTATTGCTTTTACTATTAAATATACTAACTAATTAACTACAACATTAACTTGCGGGCAGGCACAGTCCTGCCCCACAAAGATTTTTTGAAAGAGGTGAGGAAATCCTAAATGGCTGATTTTAATAAATATTATCGTGCATTTGTCCTCATGCAAGAGACTCTAAAAGGGGATTTCACTCATAGTTACATAAACAGCACATTGGCTGACGGAGATGAAGGTCGCGATGAGCTTTCAGGTAAAAACTACAGCCGTGTTATCGATATGGACTGGGTTGAAGCTATCGAAGATGCTATCCCCTACATCGACAAGGCTATCCGTGAACAGCGTCGATTCATCATTCAGAACGAGGATATTGTGCCTATTGAAAAAGCAAGAAAGATAACCTCTGAATCTGTACGTCATCTTGCACAGCATACAAACCTCATCGCAAGAGTTGAAGGTGACGATGTTACACCCGAGAGAATCCTTGACATTCAGCGTGAGGAAAGCTTTGCTATTTACGAAAACCGCTTCCTCCGTACTCTCCTTGTTCACGCATCACGTTTCGTTGATGACAGATACAAGGAGATGAAGCATGCTCCCAATGACTCTTTCCAAAAAATCCATATTGCCCGTAGTATTTCTCTTAATCATCAGAAGCTTGATTTTGAGCTTACTTATGCTAACGAGAGCCACGAAGCAAAAGAGTTCGATATTAACGCAGATGTTTCTACACTGACTGACTACCAGCGTGTAAGAAGACTTCGCCGTGTTCTTGCAGACTTCTCTGCATCATCTCTTATTCGTGCTCTTACAAATACAGAAATGGTACGTCCCCCTATTCAGCGTACCAACCTTATGACCAAAAACCCCAACTTCAAAAAAGCTCTTGACCTTTACCTCTTCATTACATCCTACAAAAAGACCGGTTTTGAAATTGTGGGCAAAGAGTACACAGGTCAGATGGACCAAGAGGTTCAGCTTGCTATGTACAACGTAATGTCTTATCAGCATTTCGTTATCAGCATTGCAACCAACCCTGCTTTAAGACGTCTTCTCCACGAAAAATATCTTGAAGAAAACAAACGTCTTGAAACTGAGGCACTTCGTCCCGAAGAGCAGATTCTTGCAGAAACAGAAAAACGAATTGCAGAGGTTCGTGCTGAAGAAGCACAGATAAGACTTGAAGAAATCAGAGACCGTGAGAAGCAGATTAACGAACTTAACTCTCAGCTTAATCACGCTAAATTTACACTCCGTCAGTATGAAACAAAAATGACGGAAATGAAAGGACTCATCAATCTTCACGAAACCACTATCCAGCAACTCAAGGATCAGGTATTCGAACTGGATAAAGAGAAGAAAGTCCTTGCTGATAAGGTTGAAGAGCTTACTGCTCTCACCGAAACTCAAGCAGCTACAATTACTGCACAAGCTGCAGAAATTGAAAGCCTCAAATCTCAAATTGCAGCAAAAGATGCCGAAATTGCAAAGCATCTTGAAACTATTGCTCAGGCAAAAGCCGCTGTTGAAGCACTCAAGGCTGAGGTGGAGCGTCTCACAACAGAGAACACTACTCTTAAAGAAACTGTTGCCACACAGACCGCCACAATTGCTACACTTACAAAAGAGCTGGAAGAAGCAAGAGAAACCCTCTACAAAAACGCAGAGGAAATCGGACTTCTTAAAAATACAGTTGCAGAGAGAGATGCAACCATTGAGAAAAACAATGCAGAGATTTCTTCCCTCTCAACTGAACTTTGCAGTGTAAAAACTCAGTTTGAAGACACAAAGGTTCAGTTTGCTCAGGAAACTGCTGCACTCAAGAAAGCCCACGAAGAAGAAAAAGAAGGTCTTTACCTCAACTTCAAGAAGCAAACAGAGGAAACTAAAGCTGCTCATAATGCAGAGATTACAAACCTTAATACAGCTCACGAAGAGCAGGTAAATAATCTTAACTCTGCACACAAGGGTGAGATTCATAGCCTTACCTCTAAATATGAGCAGGAGACCTCAAAGCTCCACAGTGACTACAAATCTCAAATCGAATCAGCACAAAAGGCTCACACCGCAGAGGTTTCATCTATCCGTGCTGATTACGACACAAAGATAAATACATTAACACAGGAGAATCAGGATAAGCTTGCTCAGGCGGCTGCCGCATTTGACGCAAAGCTTGCTTTGGAAACTCAGAATTTCCAGAAGTCCCTCTCCTCTCGCGATGCACAGCACTCTAAGGAAGTTTCCAAGCTTCAAGAGAGCTTCGATACCGAGCGCACAAGCTACAAAAACCAGCTTGCAGACAAAGACAAGGAAATCGAAAAGAAGGTTGCAAGCGAGCGTACAAGATTCGATAAGGAACTTGACAAAAAGCAAAAGGAATATGATAAACAGGCAGAGCGTATCCGCAAGGAAGCTCAGGCTGAAATTGACAGAATTCGCCGTGAGGCTGAAAAGAAAACTCAGGAAGAGATCAAGCGTGCTCTCGAAAAAGAGAGAAATCGCATAGCAACAGACGAAAACCTCCAGAGTGTTTCCAAACATATCGGCGGCAAAAAATTCGGTTTCTATTTCCATAAGAAGTGAGAGATTTTTAAATGACCAAATTCAGTTTTATTAAAAATATAAAATTGAATAAAAATCATACCGTTATTAAGCACATGGCATTGCTTATTGCACTGCTTATGATGTTTGTAATGGTGGTATTTGCATGGTTTAGCTTAAATGCCGGTGAAGCTGATGCCGATGGTCTCAGCATTGCTATGGGTGCTAGCGATACTATGCTCATCTCGCTTGATGGCGGTGAAAATTTTGTCAGCGGAATAGACCTTCTTAAGCCTGAAGACCAGCAGTACATCTCTGAGTCTAACAAAATCATCAACAGCGAAGGTGAATTTTTGCTCTCTATGCAGGATATTACCTCTGATGGTATGACCTTCTATCGTCCCAAGTTTAATGAGACAGACGGTAAGAGTATTCCTGATACAAGCGAAAACTGGGATTATGCCACCAAAAACCGTGCTTATATCTCTCAGGATATTGTTTTCAGAACAGATGACCCTTGCAACATTTATATGGGCTCAGGCACAAAGATTACTACATTCTCTGAAAATGAAAAGAAAAAGCTTGTTTCTGACAATTCAAATGAAATCGGCAACAAAAGCAGTGCAGGTAATTTCTCTAACGACTGCATAGTCGGTGCTCTCAGAATTTCGGCTATTGATACATCAGCACAAGGAAACCCTTGTCGCTTTGTATGTATCCCAAGAAGCGACATTGAACTTGTAAGAAATGGTGATGCAGTCACAGTACATACAGGTTCAGCAGTTTCCGATGATACTTCAATCCACTCTTACTATGATTCTTCATATCAGACAACCGGTGCTCCCGTAGATTCTTACGATGCTATCACAGGTTTTGACGGTTCACAACTGATTACAACAACTTTAAATGAAGTTGTTCGTGATGGCAAAATAGGTTATGAAGGAACTGCAACCATCAACATCTGGCTTGAGGGTTGCGACCCTGAGGTTACCCGTCTTCTCTCAGGCGGTAAATACAATATTACTTTTGACTTTATCGCTTCAGATGTAAACTAACATATATGATATGCAGAATAATCTCTTCTGCATAATTATTTCTTAAATTTATAAAAGGAGGTGCGACAATATTGCAATTGAAAACAAAAAAAGTAAAACTTAATAAGCTTATCTACCCCATTGTCGTACTATCCCTTATAGTTCTCTTGTCATTAGCCGCAACTTATTCGTGGCTTAGTAACACAAAAAAAGCTACTATGAATTCTGCAGATAAGTACATAACCATTGATGCTGACGCAGGACTTGAGATGAACTATGGTGACGAAGATATGAACGAAAGCACCATTAACATCAACAATGTTGTTAAAGAAGGTTTTGCACTTTATGAATGCTCCAGTGTTGACGGCAAAAATATCTTCTTCCCTCTTTCCGGATACAATTCAGTTAAACAAGATGTTTCAGATGGTGAATTTGTAAGCAATGCTAATACAAAAGATTTTCTTTTCCGTCCTGCAACTGTCAACGATAAAAACTCAAAGTACATCTCTGTTGACCTTTCTCTTCTTGCAAAGACTGATACACCAATATGGCTATCCAACGATTCTTATATTGAGGACACTACGGACCAAGACAATGATCCGGATACCAATATCGGTATAGCTGATGCAATCAGAATTGCTTTTATCGAAAATGAACCAAATGGTAAAACTGTTATTTTTGATAATAGTACACAGGGTTATGGTGAAGAATACACCGGTATAAACAAAATTGCTAGGTCAGAAACAGACAATGATGATGGCAGTGATGTCAAAATCGGTGCTGTTACTTCGACTTTAAAATACGAGTGCAACTCTATCGAATCATACACCTTTGATGCCAATAATGGTGAAAATGCTCTATTTGAACTCAAGGCAGGAGTTGAAAAGAAAATTACTGTTAATATCTGGCTTGAGGGAACAGATTTGCAGTGCACAGATTCTATTGCTGGTCTCGAGGACCTTGATATTTTCATTAAATTCTCTACTACCAGCGAAGATCTTAAACCCTACTACTTCATTGACCATACTCTTGAACAGTGGGTTGATGATGACGATTGCTACGTTTTCGCAATCGATGCAACAGGCAAGATGCAACCTATGAGAAAGTCTGATAATTATGAAACAGATCACACTTGGATTGTAGAACTTGCAGGAAGTAAGAAACCCGTCCAGTTTGCAAGATATAATCCAGAACTCCAGGAAAATTCGCCTCAAGAATGGAACATCTGGGAATCCGGAGATCCGGGTTCTTGCACAACATATAATGCCTTTGCACATAACACAGGTATCTGGGATAATAACTTCACAGGCGACACAATCACATTCTTTGATGCTATGACTGATCATCCCATTCTTGAACAAAGTTCAGATACAGAAATGCTCGTATGCTTCACAGCTCAAGATGGCAATGGTAACGATATAGACTACACCTACAAGATGAGTAATCAGTGGAATGAGAAGAGATGGCGAGTAGTTATTCCCTCTGATGTAAACGATCTCACATTCAAGTGGTGTGCAAGTGAAGATACAACCGGTGCAGAGCCTTGGCTCTACTATGAGACTACCGACAGAGGCAATAACACCTACTTCTCTGCTAACGATTACGGCGGCGGTTACTGGAGTAACAAGGTACTCCTTGTTGACAGTTCCAACGGCGGATGGGCAGATGTCGGAGATGGTACTATCTGGGTTGCATACTTCTTTGATGGTAACACTGAAATCGGCTGGACTGCTATGAACGGTAAGACTACCGGTGGCAGATACATGGCAGGTGTACCCGAGGGTGCTACACAGGTAATCTTCTGCAGATATACCGAATATGCAGGATACTTTGGTTGGGATGCTGTTTACAACCAGACCAATGACTTAACCTTCGGTACAAACAATCTGTATAAGGTTAGCGGTTTTGATGGCAGTAACAAAGTAACTGGTACATGGCAAACCACATCAAACATCGATTAATTACTAAACTATAACGAAAGGAGAGTGCAATATGGCAGGTAAGCATTTTGCAATAAAAGAAAAAAATACTAAACGCACCAAGAGTATTGTGCTCTCTATCGTTGCACTTATGGAGCTTATACTCCTTGTTACTTCAATGACATTCTCTTGGTTTGAGCCGCTCTCATCTCTGGAACTTGAGGGTTACGACTTTCAAACAGCCTCTGTTCTAAACTCTCACATAGAGGTTGGCGAAAACAGCTCCTCTAAAGACACAACATACAATAATGTTATCGATCTTACAACATTCTTTGATACTCAAAAAGAAGTTCGGTTCTCCCCTGTTTCCAGTGCGGATGCAAAAAACTTTTACGCAGTATACGATAACAATAATACCTCCAGCAACATTGAAGACGATAAATATCGCAAGCTGAATAAAGATGATGTAAACTCAAATATCATTCAGTTCTCGTTCAACATTTCTGCTCCTCATGGTGCTACTGATTTTTATTTTACAGAAGCCCTTCCTATTGTTAATACTGACTGGGAAAATACTTACGAGAATAGAGAATCAAGCCCCTTCAGATTTGCTTTCAGCGATGGCACTAACACTTTTATCTTCAGAAATAGCACTGAGATGAATACTGGCAGTGAACTTGCAAATAATAACCAGTCTGCAGTAGCTTCTCTTAATGATGATGATACTGCAGTAACAGCTACAGGTACTCTTAGTCGTCCTCAGGAATATGCATACTACACAGACCACAGTACACTGGTATCAGCGCCTGACTCTGATGGTTGGGGTACTGATACTTCAATCAAACCTCTGTTCCATCTTCAAAAAGGCGAAACCAAAACTATTACCGTTTCTGTATGGCTTGAAGCTTTGGATTATGAATGCATAAATAACACAGAATATATGCCCGTGGCAGGTCAGGAAATATCCTTTGACATTAAGCTTTGTTCTTCCTGGTCTATTAACAGAACAATTACTGTGTATGACTACACCGCTGAGCAGTGGATTAAAGATGTTGATGCAAACAGACCCACTTCCCTCTTTGTACGCAATGCAGACGGCAACTCCGACAATCGTCTGTATGAGTTCACTTACGATGCAAACAATCACAAGTGGACGGGCAATATACCCATAGCTTTGCAGAACTGTGAATTCCTTTGGGGTAAAGTTGATACCAATAACAAGCTTACAGAAACATGGGCAACATTCAACGCTGTCAACAGAGGCAATGATGATACCATCACCATGCTTGGTAAGGATGAAGCTTGCGTTTGGGGTCTTATGCCTGAAGACCTTATTAAAATTGATTTCCGAGATTATACAAGCACTTCCTGGATTATCAATAAAGATGATCTTGGCAATGATGTCGATATAGATGTTGAAATCAGGTATGACGGCAGAATTCTCGACTATAGTATGTCAGATACTCCTACTCAGGATCAATACGGTAAGAACTCCTGGTCATGCTGGATTCCCAATACTATTAATCAGGTCGACTTCAGCCGTCGTGGATATAAGTCAGAAAACAACTATGTTGAATTCAACAGATGGTATGGCACCGACAGAAACGGTGAAACTGTTTACCGTGCAACAGGCGGAAACGGCGGTACAGTGGGCGGTGATAGTAATAACGGACCTTATACTCTGTATGTAGAAATAGACGCCGCGGTTGCTGATGCTTTCTATAACTACAATAGAGGCAAGAATCCTGCAATCTCATTCACAGGTGTTGCTAACAGAACGTTGTGGGACGGAACCTCCGACAAAACAACTATCAGCAGATTTAATTATAAACCTAATCAGGATACATGGCCTAACGGTGAATCCGAGCTTACACGTATAGGCAATACCAACACCTGGTATATGACCTTTAGTGAGAAGCCCACCGTCGGTACTTATGTAACCGTTTGGAGCCGAAGCGGTGCTAACAACTTTAACGATGTTGACAGTGATATGTGCTTCGGTGTGTTCTACCTCTTCGAAGATGGTACGAACTATAACAAAATCACTATAACTGCGGCTCAGGCACTTACATCAAATGGTGCAAGCAATAACTTCGCTCTTCTTGGTACCATGAGCAGTGACGGCTCCGGTGCAGGCGGTAACATAAATCCCGAGGGCGATGTAGGTACAGGTGTATGGGGCGAGCTTTCTGCTCCCACTCAGGGTACATTCGATTCCACATTCATTCATACATCCAATGTCGACTTGGTTAGGGTTACATTCACATACGACAATACAGAATGGACTATGGATATGACAAAGGATCCCACAGACACAACCGGCAGAACATGGACTACCAGAGCAATGCCTAACTCCGGTGTAACAAACATCAAGTTCACCGACAGCAACGGCAAGACATGGACCGACCCCGGTACTACAGCACGAAGCTCTCTCAGAAAATACTTCTATGCTAAGGACACAAATGGTAATTCCACAGGTTGGAGAAATAAACTTACACCTTCCAGCGGTTCCGGTACCATTTACTACTTCAAGCATTACAACACAGCTACAACAGCTATGACAGTATCCTTCGTGACATCAGAGGGTGTTCCCTTCTCCTACAGTCTTACTAAGGGTTCTGACAACAAAACTTGGAGTACAAACTCAACCAACATCCCCGACAATGCAACATCAGTTAAGTATTCAGATGGTACACGCACATGGACTATTAATGCTAACAATTCAAACACACCTTACTGTTACGCTCTTGATAATAACCAGTTTGAGCTTAGAAAGACTGCAAACTATGCAAGAATCTACCTTGAGAGAAACTACAACTGGTCAGATATGCGTATCTATTACACAGGTACTGATGCTCCTGCATGGCGTGGTAACGCTATGATAGATCTGGGCAGAACATACAACAGCAGTCCCCTTTACTGTTATCTTGTACCCACAGACGCAGGACTTATCATCTTCAATGGTCTTGAGAATGGATCAACCAAGCAAACAGTTGACCTTACCTCTAACCATACAACAGATATGAGAGTCTTCAAGTTCAGTTCTTGGAGTAGCAGCCAAAATAAAGCAAATTGTAGCAACTCTGCTCTCTCTGCTTCTTCACTTAACTAATAGTTAAACACTACACAGAAAGGACGGTGAGCCTATGACAATCAAAAGATTTTTTAAACTTCAAATAATATTTGTATTATTACTTGCTGTAACGATTATCGGCAGTACATTCTCGTGGGCTAACCGTCCTGCTGTAAAGGGTGGCGGCTTTATGAGCAATGCCGACGATGACTATGCAGCCATTAAGCTCGTAACTCCTAACTACTATGTAAACGGCAACAGCTGTACTGCTGTTACATATAAGGGTACTCGTAACGAAGAAACAGGCGAAATTACTTACGATGACGAAATTGAAGGTAACACTCCTGTTGCTGTTACATCCTTTACAGATGACGATCTTACAAAAGGTGAGGTACACTACTTTAAGACTGTAATTACAAATACAGCTAAAGTTAATACAAACGTTTCTTTATTTATAAGCGGATATACCGCCAATAAATCAGCAGCTATGCTGGGTGTTTCCACACCAATTACCAAAAGCGGCGGATATCCTGAATCATTTTATGACATCACAACAGGTTTAAGATATTTTGATTTTGTGCCTGTTGTTTCTCAATACGAAATCCCGGCGGCAGCAGATACCGGAGCTGCTTCGGTTAAAGTTGAATGGTCTGTTTTCTATAATGCAGTATCAGAAGACAGTAACAATGGAGCATTCCATATTTCTGATATTATATTAACTAACAACTAGTTTATCTTATTTTGATCAAGGGAGATCAATAGCTTATGTTTCGCAAAATCAGAAAGATTATAGGTACAACTATATTAGTTCTTTTTATAATTGCGTTAGTTTTTGTGTTGTTCGCAAGAATATCAGGAACTACCCCTTCCCTGTTTGGATACAGTCTGCTGCGCGTTGAAACGGGTAGTATGGAGCCCGAACTAAAGGTTGGAAACATTCTATTGGTCCAAAAGATTGAAGATCCTTCAACCCTTAAAAAAGGGGATGTTATCACCTATTACGGTCAAGAAACTCCCGTTAAGGGTTCTCTGGTAACTCACCAGATTTACGAAGAACCAAGAGAAGAAAACGGAAAGTACTATTTCATTACAAAAGGATTACGTAACACCCTCCCCGATCCTGAGTTCGATGACTCACAGCTTTTTGGAGAAGTTAAATACAAAATCCCCCTTCTTGGTACTCTTTATGATTTCTTCAGTAAACCCTTCGGTCTGATTGCTTTTGCCGCTGTTATGCTGATTGCTTTTAGTGCAGAGCTTATCAACCTGATAAATATCATTCGAAACAAGGAAGAAGAGGTTGACCACGAGGTTCCTGTTACAGCGGCAGAGCCTGTATACAAGACTGATTTTGAGGAATCTATTGAACAAGAAACTAATGAAATCATCACAGACCTTGAAGACGGACTGTAGTTAAATCAAAACGCCTCTTACACAGAGGCGTTTTTTATTTATAAATTAACTCCATTTATATTGAAAACTCCTTCCTTTGACATTATAATATAACTAACAATGTGAGGTGTTATTATGGCAAAAGATAACTGCGAGATGTGTGTTCACTATACCTTTGATTATTATAGTCAATGCTATACCTGTGAAATAAACCTTGACGAAGACGAAATGGAGAAGTTTCTGCGAGGAAGTAACTTTGAATGTCATTACTTCGAGCCGGACGATGAGTACAAGATAGTCAGAAAACAGAACTAATATTACTATCACTCTTAATATACCTATAAAGCCCTGATATTTGCGTCCAAAGCAATTATCAGGGTTATATTCATATACATACAAATTTAATGAGAAAAGCACAAGAAAAGGCACACAGCGTATGCTGTGTGCCTTAGGTTTTATATTAAGTTAAAAGCGAGATTGTGCTTAAACTTAAAATCTTTTAAAGTATAAATTACTTATACTCGTAGAAGTTGGGCTCCCAAGTACCGATTGTGTACTTGCCAGCGGACATCTTATCCATATACATACCAACGTTGCCTGTAAGCTCGAGGTCAACTGTCTGACCGCCGTCACCGCTGATAATGTAATTTGTACAGCCGGAGGGAACATAACCTACGTACTGCTTCTCGCCATAATCGTTTGTAAGAGCATACTTCATAGCAACACCGGGCCAGCCTGCTGTCTCGCCTGCGGAACCGCCCCAGGAGTAGATGCTTGCTGTGTTCCATGTTGTAGAGAATACAACTGTGTAGTAGCCATCAATGATGGGATACTGACCGTTGGATACATCAATAGCATAGGGATCTACATCGCCAACAGGCTCGGGGTGAACCTCTGTTACATAGTGCTTGAACCAATCATTAGCCTTCTCAAGAGTCTCGAGAGCTGCCTTGATTTCTTCATCTGTACCGCCGTTTACAACGTAGAAGGATACAGATGTAAGAACTGCATTGAACTTCTGATACTCGTTCTTTGTGCTGTCTTCATCAGCAATAACAAAACCAAATTCTTTCTTAAGTGCAAGCTCGTCTGCACCGAGAACGTTCTCAGTTACATAGTCAGCCTTTTCCTTAAGAAGTGCACTTGCCTCTGTGTAGAGAGTTGTGAGCTTAGTTTTGGTATCGTCATCGCCGCCCTGGTCGCCACCGGTTGTGCCTTTACCGATATTATCATCTGTAATAATACCTGCAACCCACTTCTGAATATATGTTGCATCCTTAACGTTAACTGTGCCGTTCTCGTCTACGTCTGCAAGAGACTCGTCATAATATGCAAGATCAAGACCTGCAACTGCCTTCTGAATTGCTGTTGCGTCCTTAACATTTACAACATCGTCGCCGTCTACGCTACCGAAAACACCTGTAACTTCGCCATTCTCTTTGTACATATAAACAACGCAAGTTGTACCTGCTGTGAGGTTACCGGAAGCGTTTGTAGGAGTTTCAGCCTTGCCGTACTTTGCTATGGGGCTTGTAAGGTATACTTCGTTACTTGTAACGTTGTTATATTCCTTTACAACATCGTCGCCGAGCTTCTTACCTGTTTCAGCATCAATGTGAGATGTGATGATCTTGGAGTCGAATGTAACGATCTTGTTCTTTACATAGATAGTACCGGATGCATCGTAACCAGCCTCACCGTTGAGGGGCTCCTGCTTGGAGTTGTTGGAGAGGAGGAACATAACCTTACAGCTTGCGAACTTTCTGGGGTTACCATTCTCGTCCTTCATAACAACTGTGCTGTCATCGATAACATACTTGTACCAATTACCAAGCTCTTCGCCTTCGGGAAGCTCGCTGACGTCTGTAACCTTCTTCATGTTCTGGCCCTTAACGTTCCAGTTACCAATGGGCTTCTCTACGTCACCTGTAGACTCGTCCATCTGCTCTGTGTAAGCATACATTCTGAGGTTAAGACCGTTGCCTGCGCCGAGAGCATCATAGTAGTAAACGGTAATCTTATCGGAAGCAATCTGCTTGTAAACAAAGCTGATTGTTGCAGGATTAGCTGCATCAAATGTACCCTTGAAGTTGTTGGGATACTTAGCGGAAACGAGCTCAAAGCCAGCGATATTCTCGAAGGGAACATTGTACTCGGAACCGTTCTTAAGTCTGTATGTAACGTCAGAAGAGATGCTCTCGCCTGCTTCGTTTACATACTTAACTGTAAGGTAGCCGGATGTTGTTTCCTGCTTGTAGTAGAAGCTAACAACTACATCCTGACCCTTTTCAACTGTGCCGTAAACGCAGTTGCCGTCCTTAGTACCTGCGTTGTTCTCAATCTTTGTAACAGAGTGGTCAAAGATTGTATATGCATCGGGAGTTGCTCTCCAGGTTGTACCTACTTCGTATTTAATCTCGGAAGACTTGAGGAGCTCCTCGCCAACATAGTGGTTAACTGTGATTGTCTCAAACTCTGCAGTCTTTGCAGAAGTTGTGCCCTGAACAAGTACAGCAGAACCATAAGCGCCTACGTTGTATGTGCCTGTTGCTGTGCCGAGGGATGTAAGACCAGCCTTATCTCCGTTAGCAACGATTGTCCAAGTGCCTGCGGGAAGTGTAACTGTACCTGCAGCGGAGCCGTTGTTAAGAACAACTACTGCCTTGGACCACTCGCCTGCCTTAGTATTGTTGCGTGTATAAGCAAGAATGTTTGTAGCATTTGAAGTTGTGAGGTACTCGGGAACGTTTCTTGTGTCAGCCTCTCTGAAGGGACTGAATGCGGAACGGATCTCTCTCATACCCTTTGCATAAGCAACTTCGTTTGCATAAGTATGAATTCTCTCCCAGTCGAATGCGTTAACATCACCGAGATTGTAGGAGTCTGTGTGACCGTACTTTGTACGAGCAAACTCTGTACCTGCAAGTGTGAAGGGAATACCCTGTGATGTCCAGAGGAATGTGAAGGATGTTCTGAGCTTTGCTGTGTTTGTAGCAGATGTGGAATCGAAGTCTTTACCTACGATTCTATCCCACCATGTTGCACCGTCATGACAGTCAAAGTAGTTGATGGACTGGTTGGGATATTTACCCATTGAACCGCCCTTGATACCATCCTTAGAGGCGCTGATGCTGCCTGAGCCTGTAAATACAGACTGGATGGAGTTTCTAACCTGATCGGAGAAGCCTGCGATATTAGCAGAGAGCTTACCGAAGTTAGGTGTAGAAGATTCGTATGTGCCTGTAAGACCGGAGGAAGCACCGCCTGTCCAAGGCTCACCGTACATGATGATCTTCTTGCCTTCGCCATCGAGCATACCATTGAACATATCACGAATCATGTTCATAGTTTCTGTATCGTGACAAGCCATAAGGTCAAAACGGAAGCCGTCGATGTGGTACTCTTCTACCCAGTATTTGAGGGAGTTGAGCATATAGCTACGGAACATAGCCTTATCGGAAGCAAGTGTGTTACCACAACCTGTACCGTTGATATAGAATGTGCCGGAGGACATTCTGTAGTAGTAGCCGGGAACTGTGTAAGAGAAAGCAGACTGCTCAGTTACATAAGTGTGGTTGTAAACAACACCCATAATAACTGTGATGCCTCTGTCGTGGAGAGCCTGAATGAGCTGCTTGAACTCGTTGATTCTTACGTTACCGTCATAGGGGTTTGTAGAATACATACCTTCGGGAAGGTTGTAGTTCTTAGGATCGTAACCCCAGTTGTAAGAGAGGGGGTTAGTCTCGTCGCCGGAAGCAAAGTCAAAGGGACACTGAATGTGAACAGCCTTGATGCCCTGCTCTACAAGATAGTCGATACCAACGCTCTTACCATTGAGAGTAAGACCGCCCTCTGCAAAGCCGAGGAACTTGCCCTGGTAGTTCTTGTCAACGCCGGAGTTGTCGTTGGATGTAAGGTCAGCAACGTGAACCTCCCAGAGAGCCTCGTCGGTCATATTCTCGGGGAATACATGCTTGTCGTTGTTCCAACCATCGGGGTCGGTAGAATCGAGGTCAACAACCATTGAACGATCGCCGTTAACGCCTGCTGCTTTTGCATAAATGTCAAAAGTCTCTTTTGTACCGTTGGGGTTTGTAATGAGGTATGTATAGTATACATCCTTCTGATCACCGTTAAGTGTGTAAGACCAAACGCTTGTCTTAGCATCTTTAGTCATCTCGTACTTACCGATGAGAGCTGCACCACTTTCCATATCGGAACCTGTGGTGTACAGCTTCAGCTGAACCTTAGTAGCTGTAGGGGACCATACTCTCCAGGTTGTTGCCTGAGGTGTGTAGGTTGCACCCAGATTGGTCTCGGACATATCTTTCTGTGTGTCAAGATATGCCTTAGCCTCTGCCTCAAGGTAATCTACATTGTAGTAGGTACCAAGCTTAGCACCGGTTTCAACTGTTTCTGTTTCTGCTGCACTTGTTGTAGTGATAAGGCAAACACTTGCTGTGGATGCGATAATCAGTACGCTCAGGAGCAGTGAAAACAATCTGCGCAATTTCAAAAAAATCCTCTCCTTCTTAGTGCTTAAGATTTGCACTTTATTGCACCATATATTATAGCATAGAGGCATAAAAAATTCCACAGTTTTACTCTTAAATTTTGCCCACGAAATGCACAAGAATTTTACAGTTAATTTGTATATATTGATAACGGCTTTTAAATCACAAACCATCATCTGAAAAAGAAACATAAAACAGGCATTCCAAAAATTCGGATTGCCTGTTTAATAAGTTACCATATTCAGTTGTTAAAACCAAGCTTTATTTCGGGGAAGCCTACACCAAAGGCGGTGCCCAGAGAAAGGCATACGGTGTCTTCCATACCTTTAAAATTCAGAGCCATTGCCGTTCCGTCATGGACAAGCCTTACTCTGTAGGGTCTGTGCATTCTTGAGGACAATTCATCGCTTAAAAGAGTCGCATAGTCTTCACAAAGCAGATGAAGCTTGGCATAGCCGCCTCTGTGGGAATTGAGTTCACCGCCGATTACGTAATTTGCAATGCTGATGATAACCTCTCCCCTCTCGCCGTCTGCCAAATCAAGATTTTTACAGGTATCGCAGATAACCTTAAGAAGATACCTGTGAAGCTCAAGGGCTTTGTCGTAATTTGCCTTGCTTTTCTCAAACTTAAGCTCCATATTCATAGAAGGCTCTGTGTTAAGCGTTGTTATGCTGGCAAGCTCACCGGAGCGTTTTCTTACTATACACCTCTTGATATTTGTCTGTCCCATATCAAGCACAGCAAAAGTTTTGTGACTGTCATCCACAAGATGTGTACAGCCCATTGCACCAACATAAGAGGAATTTTCAAAAAGAGATAGATTGTATGGCTTTTCTCCAGCCATATCAAATATATAATGTATCTGCTCTTTAAATCTTTTTCCCAAAAGTCCGCCGGCAAGACCGCCTGTGAGCACCACGTTCTTAACGTTTGCCCAATACTGCCAATGTTCTGTATTCCAATCTTCTCGGATTTTTCTGTTTTCCTCCTGACCTAAACGAAGAGCAAGCAATATAAGTCCCAAGCGGTTTCCGTACTTTGCAGACAAGGAGGTTGCAATCCTCCTTCTGAGAACATCCTCGGACATAATTTCATCAGAAAGAAGTCTCGGAAGCTCTCGGAAGGAGTAATCTGATACATCAACATGAAGCTTCTGTGCAGTAGCAAGTACATCTTCGCTTATAATCCTTGCAGAAATAATCTCGTTGGCACGCAAGCCTTCAATACTGTCATCTATGCCATAGAGAGGAAGCTTCATCAGGCGTACTCTGTTTATAGAGCAGGAGTGGTCAATATATTCGGTTTTCTTATTTTCATCATAAAAAATGAAAGGATTTTTCACAAGACACACTCCTTTTCAAAAATATCAACTGCCTGCAGATTCGTAGGCTTTAAGTCCTCTGTGCCAGATAAACTGTGAAATAGCAAAAAACGCCAAAGATACAGCTACAGTTACAGGCAAGCTCCATGCACTCTCTCCTCGGAGAATATAGATTGCAGGATAATATGCTGTAAGTGCAAAAGGCAAAATATAGGTGATTGCTGTTTTTACAACCTTATTATATATCTTAACCGGATATTTCGCAAATTCGTTCGTCATATAGCACATGTGAGTTACATGGCCACTGCGTTTTGTCCAGAAGGATATAGCTGCTGTTGCAGTTTTGATTGAAGTAAAAAGCATTATAGCAAAAGGCAATATAGCTATAATAGGAAGTACTCGCCACCAATTGATTGCACCTGCAATATTTGCGGGCATTGAAAGAGTGCTGTAAATAATTAGAGCTATACCCACTACTATCTCGCCCAATGCATCTACACAGAATTTTTCGCATAACACATAGAACCAAGAGTTAATGGGACGGGTAAGGTATTTATCGAAATCGCCCTTATCAACAATCCAGTATCCAAGTCCCCACAGGTTATCAAAGAAAAGATGGTCTATACCCTTGGGGATAAGAGAAAAACCGTAGATGAAAAGCACCTCTTCGAAGGTCCAGAAGTCTACAACCTTACCGCCAACAGTATAGCACAGAGCAGGTATGGTACTAAAAATTACTCCCAGACAGAAAATCTGGACTGCCTGACCGAGTAAGAAGCCTAATGCCCCAAGAAGAAAATCGACCTTGTACTCCATAAGCTTCTTAAGGTCCTGCTTTATAAATATGGAATGGAGTTTTAAATATCTTCTCATATCTTAACCTCCGTGTACCACTAATCGCTTCATAGCACTGCGAAGAATAAGTCTGGAAAGGAGCACAAAGGCTACAAGCCACACAAGCTGAAGCGACATATAGAAAATAATCTGTGCTCCGGAGTACATTCCCATATAAATCATTACGGGAGTATAAGAAAGGGATGCAAAAGGCAGAAAGCCCAGCACCTGACCGAATGTACCCATAAAAGCAAGGGGTACAGTAGCTCCTGAAAGAAAACCTACAATAACACCCTTGATAATATCAGTACCCCAAAGGTTTTTGAGATAAAAAGCAAGGAAGCCGTAGCAAACATTAAAGAAGAAATTGATTCCATAAGCCAGAATCATACTGACAATGAACAGTAAAAACATTGGTACATCCATCATAAATGCACCGTTTACTATCCATCTGTAACCCTCAACACCCACCGTTATGGGCAGGAATACTATAAGAAGCTGAAAAATCTTGCCGCCCAGCTCCTGAAAAAGAAAGCACATATCAAAGTTTACCGGCTTTATCATTCGCATAGCAATTGAGCCGTCAAGGATTTCTTTACCAATAACATAAGTGCCGTCGGAATATGTAATGTAGCCGCACAAAAAGGTGATGAACAGATAAACAACCATATTATCGTAGCTGAAACCGTAGAGAGTCTCCTGTGATGAGCTGTCAAACACAGCCTTCCATACAAAGAACATTACAAAGCACTGCATAATCTCGCCCAAAAGAAAGAATATAAAGTTAACTCTGTATGCTACCATTTCCAGAAGACCTGCACGGGTAAAAGGCTTATAGATTCTAAGTTGACGCTTCATCTGCCTCGCCTCCCTCTACATAGAGCCTGCGGATAATCTCCTCAATATCTGCATCCTTAACATTAATATCCTTAACATGAACCTTGGATAATGTATAGGAAAGCATATTCTCAACAGAAACTGTGTCGCTGTTAAATCTAACTTTTACAGCAGAGCCGTTCATCTCAACGGACAAATCGCCTTCTTCAAAAGAAAAGTCTTTGTCGTATGTAAGTTTAGAAGAGTCCTCTGCATTTTTAAGTTCAAATGCAAGCTCACGCATTTGTCCGTATTTACGGCGAAGCTCAGAAAGCTCGCCATCAAATACTTTCTTTCCTTTATCAATCATAACAATACGCCTGCAAAGAAGCTCAATATCCTCTAAATCGTGAGTTGTCAGGATAACAGTAGTTCCGCTTTCTTCGCTTATTTTCTGTATTGCTTTTCGGATATTATCCTTAACCACAACGTCAAGTCCGATAGTTGGTTCGTCAAGAAAAAGCACCTTGGGATTATGCAGAAGCGATGCAGCAATATCCGCACGCATACGCTGGCCGAGAGACAGAGTTCTTACAGGGCTTGTGATAAAGCTGTCAAGCTCCAGTACCTCGTTTAAAAAAGCCATTCTCTCTTTGTACTCTTTATCCGGAATCTCGTAAATTTCTTTTAAAACCATATAGGTTTCACGAAGTGCCAGATCCCACCAAAGCTGAGTTCTCTGACCGAAAACAACACCGATTTCCTTAACATATTCCTTTCGGTTTTTTGTAGGTATTTTTCCGCCGATTGTACACACACCCTCTGTCGGTGTCAGAATACCCGTAAGCATTTTGATAACTGTGGATTTACCTGCTCCGTTAGGACCTATAAATCCGATTATCTCGCCTTTTTTTACATCAAAGCTGATACCGTCAACAGCTTTGACCGTATCGTACTTCGGCTTAAACAAAGCCTTGAAGCTGCCCTTAAGACCGGGCTCCTTCACAGCTTTTCTGAATTCTTTTTTAAGGTTACAAACCTTAATCATAATTTCATTATTATTCACATTTTCACTCCTTTTTGCAAAATAGATAAAACCCGTCCTCACGGCAGACAGAGAATTCTATTCTGCTTTAATAACGGCAGAAAGCACTGTTTCGCAAACTTTGGGTAACTTAAAGTTCACGAATGCTGAATACAGTACTCATCCTCGTGAAAAGCGGCAAGCTTCAGAAAGGTCAGAATCCGAAGCCACTGCTGATACTTCCTCGTGATCAGCATAAGTTTATTATAAAACCACCGAGAAATAGTGTCAATAAACAAGATTGACAAATTACAAGGATTTATGGTCATATTTTAGTTTGCATAATCTTCGGTATATGATATACTGTCTTTGGTGATAAAATATGATATGCAAACTATGTCCCCAAAAATGCTCTGTCTATAAAGACACAAGCACTTATAGCGGCAAATGCGGTGTTTCTTCTAATATAAAAGTAGCAAGAATCGCTCCTCATTTCTGGGAAGAACCCGTACTCAGTGGCGAAAAAGGCTCGGGTGCTGTATTCTTCAGCGGTTGCACAATGAAGTGTATCTACTGTCAGAACAGCGAAATTTCAAAGGATCTGCAGGGTGTGGAAATCACACCGCAAATACTTGCAGATGAATTCAAAAAGCTTGAAGAATCAGGTGTTCATAACGTAGACCTTATAAGTGCCACCCAGTTTTTACCGAGCATTTTAAAGGCTTTTGATATTTATAAGCCAAATATACCTATAGTGTATAACTGCGGAGGATACGAGCGAATCGAAACCCTGAAGGCTTTAGAAGGTATAGTTGATATTTATTTGCCTGACTTTAAGTACTCCGACAATGCTCTTGCAAAGGAATACTCAGATGCAGAGGGTTATGTTGAAGCAGCCCTTGATGCAATTAAAGAAATGTTCAGACAAACAGGTGCTCTGACTCTTGACAGCCAAGGTATTGCTCAAAAGGGTGTTCTTGTGCGGCACCTTGTACTGCCGAATCATACAAAGAACAGTATAGGCGTGCTCAATATTCTTAAAGAGAATTTTGGCAACAACCTTACTTTGAGCCTTATGGGTCAATACACTCCCCACGGCAATGCACTTAATCACCCCAAGCTCTGTCGTAAAATAACAAAGCGGGAATACGATAAGGTGCTCTCTCATCTTTTAGACCTTGGTATTGACGGCTTTGCACAGGAGCTTAAATCTGCAGACGAAAGCTTCATCCCTTTGTGGGATTATAAATAAAAATAACCTCCCGAAGTAAACTTTACTCGGGAGGTTTTGTCATTCGAATTTCAATCTATATTTCGCACATCAGGCTCAAAGGATGCGTCGAATACATAGAACTCTTTTGTTTCTGTGTTGTATTTAAGAACCGATATAGCACTGCCGACATAATCGGTATGGTCAACAAGACAAGTGTACTGTCTGCACATAATCTCACTTATCCCATCATCGTCTATATCACAAGGTTCAAAGCTATTAAAACTATCTACCCACAATTTTTGCTCTTTGGGATTGCCCTCTTCATCATACCACCAGGTAGTAAAATACTCCTCATTCTCTCTTTTAACTTCAAATTTCAGAGTATAGCCTGTGAAGGAGTTATCAATTCTCATTATATTATCCTTTAGAAGTGTACAAGAAAAACCTGTCTCATAAATATTATTATCTGGGTCGTAAGAGGTAAAAATTTCTTCGATTCCATCTTTAAAATCATAAATACGGGCAAGATACTGACCTGCACCGCCTGCAATATCCTTACACTCGTGGAGTATTATCTCCTTATCCTTGTCACCATCCAAATCGGCATAAGACAAAGCAATGCCTCTGGCAGAAGAAAAAGTAAGATACTCGGGTGATAAATCCTTAATATACATCTTACCATTTACTGTTTCTTTTTGACTTACAGTAACAAGCAGATAATGGTCGGAGGTACTCATAGCACCGCCATATCTGTCATCAGCAAGCAAATAAACTTTACCGTATGTATCCGAATCAAGCAAAAGAGACTCGCTTATCTGCTTGATATATACATTCTCAAGACCAACCTGAGATAAATCAACACGAAGCATAGTGTCGGGATTGAACTCCGATGTTTCTGAAGTCAAATTCTGATGCTCACGATAAAATTCTTCTCTAGAAAAATTATCACCCCCAATAAGATTTGTTTCATTTCCAGAAGAAATTACATCCTTTGTAGTATATATTTCTTCGGGTGCAGTTGAAGATACCAATGTAGTATCCGATTTATCATCGGTTTTATCTGAACAAGAAACTAAAAACAACGCAATAATCAAAACAAAAACAACGCAGAAAAATCTCTTCATAAAAACGCCCCCAAATATATTTTTAACTCTGTGATTATAGTATATCACTCCCCGATTTTCTGTGTCAAATTAAATTTTAGAAGTACAAATTACAAAAATGAAATTGCAGCATTATATAGAAAATCACCCCGACTGAAACACACAATCGGGGTGATTTTTATTCACTTATTGTAAGCCACATTCCGTATTCTTCTCTGACTTCAAGTCCCAGTTTTAAAGTTTTTGCCTGTACTGTACCATCCTCAAATTCTACCAAAACTTCCATCGTTGCATCCTCAAGCACAAGCTTTCTTATTTCTTGGGATAATATCTCCAATTCTTCATATAAAGCTTCTTCCCTCTCTGTAAGTGCACCGCTTTCCGCAATATGATGTGATCTTATTTCTATAAGCTCCTGCTCACACTGCCAGATGCGGTCAAGTTTTTCGGAAATCTTCTTATTCTTATGGTTACTCTCAATCACAAGCTCCAATTTGTTTGAAAAAGAAATTATATTTTCATTTGAGACATTTGCGTACTTAAAGGTATCACAGTACATATCACCATAAGATAATCCGTCAGAGTATTCTTTTAGTTCTTCTGCGGTATATTGTGACTTTGTGAGATAGATATCATAGTAGTTTTCAGATTCCTCATTTATCTTTTGTGCCGCAGTTCCTTCGTCGGTATTCATATAATATCCCGCAGGAGATATAGCAAAGTATACACCCTCTGTATCGGTCTTGAATGTAACGGACTTTATCCCCTCTCCTTCAATACTGAAATGGGAAAAACCGTAACTTTGAAAATAATTCGGAGAAAAGCCTTTTCCCTTTTCAAAATTCTCAAACATCACCCAACCGCCTGAAACTGTACCCGAATATGCACCGATTGCTGCCTTATCCTTTGATTTTGCAGAATTGGCTTTAATAACAAATCCGTAATTAATTTCCTCTGAAACAAGATTTTCTGACTTGTTATTCCCTATAAAAAAATCAGGGCAAAGCCCAAACGCCAATGTACCTGCAAACACAAGCAAAAGACAAGCCGCCAGTAAAGGTACAAATTTTTTTCTAAAATTTATGGTTCTAACATTATCATTTCCATTTGTTATATCTTTTGAAAGTGCTGTATTTACCGCTTTGTTCACAGAACTTTCGGGTGCTTTGATTTTATCAAAATCTTTAAAATATTCTTTATACACGAATCATTCTCCTTCTAATAATTTTTTGAGCCTTTCTCTTCCGCGACGAAGCTGAGAGCCAACTGTATTCGGACTTAATTTCAGTATCTTTGATATTTCTTCTATAGAATATTCCTCAAAATAATACAGATATAGCACGGTTCTGTACTTTGTCGGCAGTTTAAAAAGCTCCTCTTTAATATAAGGAAACTGCGGCTCATACACGGCACTGTCCTCTTTAAGCTCCTGCCAGTCAAAAATCTTCTTCCTTTTATAAAGATTTTTGCACTTATTTATCGTTACTCTGCAAATCCAATACTTAAGATGCGTTTTATCTTCCAAGGGGGGATTTTGAGTAACAAGTGCCATAGACACATCCTGAAGAATATCCTCTGCGTCGCTGAAGTTTCCTGTGTACTGGTATGCAATTCTATATATCATATCAGCATATTCTCTTATTATCTTTTCAAGATAAATATTTTGTTCCTTGTTTTTTTCGGTACCGTTTATAGCCTGTCTCCTCCTTTCACCTATTAATACAATCCAAATTCCGGATTTTGTGCAAAAGAAAATTAAATTTTTCAAAAAATAAACCCCACGGAAAACCGTGGGGTCAAAGTGCAATATATAAATCTTTCGATTATTTTGCAAAGTCAATAGCTCTGGATTCACGGATGATGTGAACCTTGATGTGACCGGGATATTCAAGCTCAGACTCAATCTTCTGACAAATATCGCGGACAAGAACAGCCATCTTATCGTCACTTACAACCTCGGGCTTAACCATAATACGAATCTCACGGCCTGCCTGAATTGCGAAGGTATTATCAACACCTTCAAAGGAAGAAGCAACACTCTCGAGTTTCTCAAGACGCTTGATGTAGTTTTCAAGATTCTCACGTCTTGCACCGGGACGGGCAGCAGAGATAGCATCAGCAGCCTGTACAAGACAAGCAACGATAGTCTTTGCCTCAACGTCGCCGTGGTGAGCGTGAATTGCGTGAATAACTGCATCGCTCTCTTTGTACTTTCTTGCAACATCAACACCGAGCTCAATATGGCTTCCGTCCATCTCGTGGTCAAGAGCCTTACCGATGTCGTGAAGAAGGCCTGCACGCTTTGCAACAGCAGGGTCAAGTCCCAGCTCTGTTGCCATCATACCTGCAATGTAAGAAACCTCAAGAGAGTGGTTAAGTACATTCTGACCGTAGCTTGTACGGTAACGAAGTCTGCCGAGGAGCTTAACAAGCTCGGGATGGAGACTTCCCACACCTGCATCAATAACAGCGTGTTCACCTGCACTCTTGATTGTAGCCTCAACCTCACGTCTTGACTTGTCAACCATTTCCTCAATTCTTGCAGGGTGAATTCTGCCGTCGGAGATAAGCTTCTCCAGTGCTACACGGGCAATTTCTCTTCTTACAGGTTCAAAACAAGAGAGTGTGATTGCCTCGGGTGTGTCGTCAATAATCAGGTCGCAACCTGTGAGAGTTTCGATAGCACGGATATTTCTACCCTCTCTGCCGATAATTCTGCCCTTCATTTCGTCATTGGGCAATGCAACAACAGAAACTGTAGCTTCTGTAACATGGTCTGCAGCAAGACGCTGAATAGCAAGAGAGATAATGTTTCTTGCTTTTTTGTCAGACTCATCCTTGAGCTGCTGCTCATACTCCATAATCTTAACTGATTTTTCGTGAGCAAGCTCTCCGTCAAGCTGTTCGAGCAGATAATTCTTTGCCTGCTCTACAGAGTAGCCGGAAATTCTCTCAAGCATCTCAAACTGGCTCTTTTTGATTGTTTCAACTTCTTCCAGTTTCTTGTCTGCATCCTTGAGCTTTCCTGCAACAACTTCTTCTTTTTTCTCGAGATTATCCAGTTTTTTATCCAGAGTTTCCTCTTTCTGCTGGAGTCTTCTCTCCTGACGCTGAACTTCCTTGCGGCGTTCGTTAATGTCTTTTTCTGCTTCGTTTCTCAGGCGATGGACTTCGTCCTTACCTTCGATAATAGCTTCTTTTTTCTTTGACTCAGCAGTCTTCATAGCATCAGAAATAATACGCTTTGCCTCCTGCTCAGCACTTCCGATTTCCTGCTCGGCAACCTTTTTTCTGTGCATTCCGCCGGCAACAAATCCGGCACCAATGCCAACAATAAGGGTTACACCTGCAATAACCAGTGCAAGCCAAAGTTCCATAGTTTGACACCTCCTTGATTGATCTTTTTCAGATTCAACTCACGGTGCCGTTAATATTTAGATATGCTACTTATGGAATTTACCGTAAAAATACAAAAATCGGGTCGGATACAAAAGCAATTGCAAAAAGATACAACTATAGCATAGAATAGCTGTATTCTCTAAAAAGATATGCAATTGCGGAAAAATAAGATATCCGCCCGAAAATATATAAATAAGGGAAATTAACAGAATTAGGATATCTATAAAATAACGGCTCATCTAAGAGTCCAATTAAAAAAGTATAATGCTGATTTTCACTAAAAAATACAGCAAGACATAAAAATAAATATTATGTCTAATAGTATGATAAATCAATTTATTATTTTTGTCAAGAATAATTTGTTTATTTTTATACATATTACTATTGCACAAGCAAAATATTATATATTATTTCCATAAAATTTTACATCTGACTTTCCTATTCCCCGTAATTGCTCGAAAATTTTTAAATGTATTATTTGCATAAAAATTATACGGCATATATCCAATTTAAAAAAACATTACACAAAATCAGTTAAATTCTTCACAAACTCTTGAATTTATCAAAAAAAAGTTATATAATCTATTTACCAATAAAATACAGGAGGAAGTATTAATATGTCAGTAAAAGTTGGTATTAATGGTTTCGGTCGTATCGGCCGTCTTGCATTCAGACAGATGTTCGGTGCAGAAGGTTATGAGGTTGTTGCAATCAACGATCTTACAAGCCCCAAGATGCTCGCTCATCTTCTCAAGTACGATTCTGCTCAGGGTCGCTATGCTCTTGCAGACACAGTAACTTGCACAGACACTTCCATCACAGTTGATGGCAAAGAGATCACAATCTACGCAGAAAAAGACGCTAACAACATCCCCTGGGGTGAGCTCGGCGTTGACGTAGTTCTTGAGTGCACAGGTTTCTACTGCTCCAAGGAGAAGTCTATGGCTCACATCAATGCAGGTGCTAAGAAGGTTGTTATTTCTGCTCCCGCAGGCAACGACCTCAAGACAGTTGTATTCTCCGTAAACGAGAACACTCTTACAGCTGATGATCAGATCATCTCTGCTGCATCCTGCACAACAAACTGCCTCGCTCCCATGGCAAAGGCTCTTAACGACCTTGCTCCTATCCAGAGCGGTATCATGGCTACTATCCACGCTTACACAGGCGATCAGATGATCCTCGACGGTCCTCACAGAAAGGGCGACCTCAGAAGAGCAAGAGCTGGCGCTGTTAACATCGTTCCCAACTCCACAGGTGCTGCTAAGGCTATCGGTCTTGTTATCCCCGAGCTCAACGGCAAGCTCATCGGTGCTGCACAGAGAGTTCCCGTTCCCACAGGTTCTACAACTCTTCTCTTCGCAGTTGTTAAGGGTAACGTTACAAAAGAGCAGATCAACGCTGCTATGAAGGCTGCTGCAAGCGAGAGCTTCGGCTACAACGAGGACGAGATCGTTTCTTCTGATATCGTTGGTATGAGATACGGTTCACTCTTCGATGCTACTCAGACAATGGCAACTTATATGCCCGAGACAGACACAACTCAGGTTCAGGTTGTTTCTTGGTACGATAACGAGAATTCTTACACATCCCAGATGGTTAGAACAATCAAGTACTTCGCAGAGCTTTAATTCTCTTAATACCTAAAAAAATTACAGGCGGTCATTTCTGATCGCCTGTTTTTTATGCCTTTATTTACTAAGCAATTATCTCTTTTTAGAAATTATACTGCTGTTTAACCAATCCACAAGAATATAATAGATAAAAAGTGTAATCGAACTCAAAGTCCAAGTCAAAGGATAAACCCAGTTTACAACGTCAATAGATTCGGTTAACGGTACCATAATCCATAAAAAACTGACTCTTATCACACACCAGAAAGCAAGCATGGTAAACATTGGCACCATACTCTTGCCTGCTCCTCGCAAAACAGCAGAAAAGCTGTGGGTTGCCGCAAGTAAACAGTAAAAAAGTGAGCAGGTTCGAGCTTTAAGCACTCCATATTCTATTGCATCTTTCTCCTGTGTAAAAGCAGAAATCAGCAAAGGTGCCGAAATAAAGAAAATAAGTCCGATTATTTCTGCAAGTACCATTGAGCTGAGTATTCCGAAGGTTGCACCTTTCTTTACTCTCGCCTTTTGTCCTGCTCCCAGATTCTGTCCTACAAAAGTGGTGATAGCCGCAGTAAAGCTTGTTATGGGAAGAAATGCAAAACCTTCGATTTTTGAATATGCACCACAGCCTGCCATTGCGGTTTTGCCAAAATAGTTTATATTTGATTGAACAACAACATTTGCAAAAGCTATAATAGAATTCTGAACACCTGTGGGAAGTCCGATTCTGAGTATCATCTTGACCATGCGGCCCTCAAGTTTAAGCTCTTTTACTCTGATGCTGTAGTCTTCTTTCGAAGTCATCAACTTATGCATACAAAGGAAAACGCTGACAAATTGAGAAACTATGGTAGCCAAAGCTGCCGCCCAGACACCAAAGCCGAAGCCGGCAACAAGTATAAGGTCAAGAGCTACATTTATCACAGAAGATACAATGAGATAATAAAGCGGATGCTTGCTGTCACCTACCGCCTGCATAATTCCCATACAGGAGTTATACAGTACAAGTCCCAAGCTTCCAAGGAAGTATACCCTTATATACTCAACCGCATCGGGCATAACATCTGCGGGCGTTCCCATCCAGACAAGAATCTGCGGAGCAAGCAGGCTTGCCGCTAATGTTAAAAAAGCTCCTATAATAACGGAGAGTGATAAAAAAGTATGAATGGATGAACGCAGGTTCTTCTTATCTTTTGCTCCGAAGAACTGAGCAATGACTACACCTGCTCCAAGTCCTACTCCCTGAAAGAAGCCGACAAGCAGGAATATGAGTGTTCCCGTGGAACTGACTGCCGCCAAAGCACCGTCACCAAGTTTATTGCCAACAATAAGAGAATCCGCTGTGTTATATAGCTGCTGAAATAAATTACCAAAAAACAGAGGTACTGCAAACCTGATAATACCCCGACTTATTGAGCCTTTCAGCATATATGTATTTTTACTTTTCTCCACAGCATCACCTCCCCAAAAATACTCTTCCAATTTTTAGTTGATACAATTTATTATATTCTGTCAAAAAACTTTGTCAACAAAATTACTATGGCACTAATGATAAAAAACACATATCAAATTAAATGTGTTATTGTGCATTTTACACAACACAAATAATCAAAGTTTGTACATCATTATTTCCATTTTTATTGCATTATCGAAAGGTATTTGCTATAATATAGAGGTACAAGTATGTACATATAAGTATATTATTTCCAAAAGTAGGAGGAAAGATAAATGAATTATTCTTTTAACGAAGAAAGAGACCACATTCAGTTGTTCTATGACGGCGACGCAATTCGTGCTTACGAATTCTTCGGCTCTCATGTAGAAAACTGGGACGGCAAACAGGGTGCTGTGTTCAGAGTATGGGCTCCCAATGCAAAATCCGTTTCCGTTGTCGGCGACTTCAACGGCTGGGATCAGGATGCTAACCACATGTACAAAATTGCTGAAGGCGGCATCTGGGAAGTATTTATTGAAGGCGTTGGCGAATACGCAATCTATAAGTTCTGCGTTGAAACTCCTTGGGGTGAAAAGCTCCTCAAGACTGACCCCTATGCATTCCACTGCCAGACAAGACCCGATAATGCTTCCAGGGTATTCTCTCTCGGCAATCATCAGTGGCAGGATCAGGAATGGTTTGAGCACAAAAACAGTGTAAATCATTTTGAGCAGCCTCTTAACATCTACGAGATGCACGCAGGCTCTTGGCGTAAATATTCAGACGGCAACGTTTTCTCTTACGAAAAGCTTGCTGACGAACTTATCCCCTACATCAAGGAAATGGGCTACACTCATCTTGAGTTTATGCCTATCACCGAGTATCCCTTTGACGGCTCATGGGGCTATCAGGTAACAGGTTACTTTGCTCCCACCTCCCGTTACGGCAACCCTGACGAGCTTATGGCATTCATCGACCGTTGCCACCAGGAAGGCATCGGTGTAATCATCGACTGGGTTCCTGCTCACTTCCCCAAGGACGCACACGGTCTCGGCAGATTTGACGGTATCCATTGCTATGAGTACGAAGATTCCCGTAAGGGCGAGCACAAGGAATGGGGTACTTATGTATTTGACTACGCTCGTAACGAAGTAATCAGCTTCCTTATCTCTTCTGCTATGTTCTGGATTGATAAATATCATGTTGACGGTATCCGTGTTGACGCTGTTGCTTCTATGCTTTACCTTGACTACAACCGTAAGGATGGCGAGTGGGTTGCTAACTGCTTCGGCGGCAGAGAGCATCACGAGGCTGTTGAGTTCCTCAAGAGACTTAACACAGCTGTTCACATGTATCATCCCACTGTTATGATGATTGCTGAAGAGAGCACATCATGGCCTATGGTTACAAGCCCTGTTTACGATGGCGGTCTTGGCTTTGACTACAAGTGGAATATGGGTTGGATGAACGATATGCTTCACTATATGAGCATTGATCCCCTTTGGAGACCCTTCCACCACGACAACCTCACCTTCAGCTTCCTCTACGCATTCTCTGAGAAATTCCTGCTTCCTATCTCTCACGATGAGGTTGTTTACGGCAAGGGTTCTCTCATCAACAAGATGCCCGGTGACTATGACACCAAATTTGCAGGTGTAAGAGTATTCTATTCCTACATGATGGCTCATCCCGGCAAGAAGCTTACTTTCATGGGTACAGAGCTTGGTCAGTTCGACGAGTGGAACTGTAACGAAGAGCTCCAGTGGGGTCTTCTCCAGTACGAGAAGCATCAGAAGCTCAACCACTTCTTCGCTGATATGAACAAATTCTATCGTGACAACGATTGTATGCATCAGGTTGACTTTAACTGGGAAGGCTTTAACTGGATCCATCACGATGACTACACACAAAGTATCATTGCATTCCGAAGAATCGACAAAGACGGCAACGATGTTGTGGTAGTATGTAACTTCCAGCCTATGTTCAGACACGATTATCGCATCGGTGTTCCTCAGTATGGTATTTACAACACAGTGTTCAATACTGACGACGATCAGTACGGCGGTTATCACTGTGCAAACAACCCTGCTGATATTATGACAGATGTTGAAGGCTGTCACGGTCAGGAACAGTCCATTGTTATCAACATTCCTCCTATGAGTGCTATGTTCTTTAAGTGCACAAAGCCTATGGAGAAGCCTGTTCCCGCTCCTGTGGAAGAGCCCAAGAAGACCACAAAGAAAACTACAACAAAGAAAACTGCTTCCACTGCAAAGAAGACCACAACAGCAAAGAAAACAACTACCACAAAGAAAACTGCTGCAAAAGCAGAAGTAAAGGAAGAAGCAGCAAAGCCCGCCGAAAAGAAAGCTACAGCTAAGAAAGCTCCTGCAAAGAAGGCAGCCGCTACAGAGGAGAAGCCTGCAGAAAAGAAAACAACTGCAAAGAAAGCTCCTGCAAAGAAGACTGCTGCTAAAAAAGCAGAGCCTGCAGAGAAAAAAGCTCCTGCTAAGAAAACAACTACAAAGAAAACTACTTCTTCCGACAAAAAATAATCTGAATTAACTAAACATACGGGCGGAGTATACAAGTACTTCGCCCTATGTTATAATTCTCCCTAACTTAGAAATCCCTGACAAGTATTTTCACTTGTTTTAACATAATAATAAAAAACGGAGGTATTGCTATGTATCCTAAAAAGGAAGTCGTAGCTATGCTGCTTGCCGGAGGTCAGGGTTCCCGACTTGGTGTACTGACCAAAAAGCTTGCAAAGCCCGCTGTTCCCTTTGGCGGCAAATACAGGATTATCGATTTTCCCCTTTCCAACTGCATTAACTCAGGCATTGAGGCTGTTGGCGTACTGACTCAGTATCAGCCCCTTGTACTCAATGAGTACATCGGCAATGGTCAACCCTGGGACCTTGACGGTATGAACTCAGGTGTTACCTGCCTTAGTCCCTATCAGGCAGTAGACGGTGCTGACTGGTACTCAGGTACTGCAAACGCAATTTATCAGAACATTGACTACATAGACAGATACAATCCCGAATACGTTGTTATTCTCTCGGGCGACCACATTTACAAAATGGACTATTCCAAGATGATTGCCGCACACAAGAAGAACAATGCCGCCTGCACAATTGCAGTTATTGATGTATCTATCGAGGAGGCTTCCCGCTTCGGTATTCTCAACACTCACGAAAACGGCGAAATTTACGAGTTCGATGAAAAGCCTGCTGTTCCCAAGAGCACCAATGCTTCAATGGGTATCTATGTATTCAGCTGGGATAAACTCAAAAAGTATCTGATTGACGATGAGCAAAACCCCGATTCTGACCACGATTTTGGCAAAAACGTTCTTCCTCTTATGCTTTCCTGCGGCGAGAGAATGTTTGCATATAACTTTGAGGGTTACTGGAAGGATGTTGGTACTATCGACAGCCTCTGGGACGCAAATATGGATATTCTCAATCCCAGTGTTCCTCTTGACCTTAAAGGTATCTATTCCCGCAATCGCATGCTTCCTCCTCAGTACTTAGGTGAAAATGCAGAAGTTCAGAATTCTCTCATTGCCGATGGTTGCGAGGTTGACGGAAATCTTGAGTTTTCCATTCTTTTCTCGGGCGTTAAGGTAGGCAAGAATGCTGAAATCAATTCCTCAATAATTATGCCCGGTGCTGTTATTGAGGAAGGTGCCAAGGTTCTCTATTCTATCGTTTCCGAAAACGCACACATTGGTAAGGGTGCTGTTATCGGTGGCAGACCCGAGGATTATCCCGACAGAGATGAGTGGGGTGTTGCTGTTATCGGCGACGGACTCAAAATTGCTGATGGTGCAAAAGTTCTGCCAAAAGCAATGATAGACACAGATGTGGAGGTGTAATTATGGGAATCAATCTTGCCGGCGTAATTTTTGCCAATGTTGGCGAAGTTAATCTGCCCGAACTTACATCAAAAAGAACTATGGCAAGCGTACCCTTCGGCGGTAAATACCGAATGATCGACTTTCCTCTTTCCAATATGTCAAACGCAGGTGTTGACAATGTTGCCGTTATTGTTCGTAACCACTTTCATTCCCTTACAGATCACGTAGGCTCAGGTATTGCCTGGGACCTTTCAAAGAGGCATTCAGGTCTTTCAATTCTTGCCCCCTACAAAGGCCACGCATTCCTTCACAGAATCGAAGCTATGTATCACCTTCAGGGTTATTTCAAGGATTTGAAAGAAGAGTATCTGCTTCTGACCAACAGCAATTATGCCGCAAACATTGACTACAAAAAAATGTTTGAGCAGCATCTTCTGACAGGTGCGGACATCACTCTTATGTACAAAGAAATGGAGATCCCAAGGAAAGCTGATGATCCGCTTGTCCTTTCAACAGATGATGAAGGCAGAATCCAGAAGCTCCTTGTAAATCCTCAGATAGAAGGCAAATGCAAGTTCTCTACAGGCTCACTTATTATTAAGAGAGACCTTCTTATAAAAATCGTCAACGAATGTATGAGTGCAAACGAACTCAACTTCAGAAGGAATTTCCTTCAGGATAATCTCTCAAAGCTTAATATGCAGGGCTATAGATACACAGGTCATATTTCTCTTGTTCACTGTGTTGAGGATTACTTCGAAGAAAATATGAAGCTTATGCAGAAAGAAATCCGTGATGAAATCTTCAATCCCAGCCGTCCTATTTACACAAAGGTTCGTGACGATGCACCTTGCCGCTATGGTCTTACAAGCAAAGTCAAAGGCTCTCTTGTTTCTCAGGGATGTCTTATTGATGGCGAGGTTGAAAACTCCATTCTCTCTAAGGGTGTTCGCATTGGCAAGGGTGCAGTTGTCAAAAACTGTATCATTATGCAGGACACAGTTATAGGCGAAAATGCAGAGCTTTGCAATGTAATCGTTGATAAGGATGTTGTTGTAACAAAAGGCCATAATATTTGCGGCACAGATACCTATCCCGTTTATATAGCAAAACAATCAACAGTATAAAAGCGAAAGGAAGGATTTATATATGAAAATACTTTATTGCACTTCCGAGGCTAATCCCTTTGCAGGCTCAGGCGGTCTTGCCGATGTTGCAGGCAGTCTGCCCCATACACTCTGCAGAAAGGGTCAGGATTGCCGTATTGTTATGCCTCTTTACGGCACAATCCCCTATGAACTGAAGTGCCAGCTTAACTTTATCACAAACTTTACTGTACCTGTTGCTTGGCGTCAGATGTACTGCGGTCTCTTCTGGGCAAGACACCATGACTGCACATACTACTTCATCGACAACGAGTACTACTTTAAACGCGACAAGCTCTACGGCTTCTATGATGATGCCGAGAGATTTGCATTCTTCTCAAGAGCAATCCTCGAGATGCTCCCCCACATTGACTTTCACCCCGACATCATTCATACAAACGACTGGCAGACAGCCCTTGTTCCCACCTACTACTATCTCTTCTACTCCAAGAATCCTTGGTACTACAACATCAAGAATATCTTTACAATCCACAACATTCAGTACCAGGGCAAGTACGGCTGGGATGTTAATACAGAGTGTGTCGGTATTCCCGAATCTGAGCAGAAGATTCTGGAGATGGACGGCAAGCTCAATATGGTTAAGGGTGCTATCCAGACCGCTGTAAGAGTTACCACCGTATCTCCCAGCTACGCTCTTGAGATTAAAGACCCCTGGTACAGCCACGGACTCCATCATCCCCTCATCAACAATCACTACAAGCTATGCGGAATACTCAACGGCATTGAACCCCTTGATTGGGATCCTGCTACCGACTATCATCTTTACAGAAACTACACAATGGACGATATGTCGGGTAAGGGAGAATGTAAGAGAGCTTTGCAGGAGCGTCTTGGTCTTGAACAGAGATGGGATATTCCCATGGTTGCTATGGTTACAAGACTTGTTTCTCACAAGGGTCTTGATCTTGTAAAGGGTGCTCTTGAAAACCTTCTCAACACAGAAAATATGCAGTTTGTTGTACTTGGTACAGGCGACGAGGAATACGAAAACTTTTTCCGTGATATGCAGTGGAAATATCCGGGCAGAGTTTGCTTCTGTCAAGGCTTCATTCCCGAGCTTGCAAGGAAGATTTATTCAGGCGCCGATATATTCCTTATGCCCTCCAAGTCCGAACCCTGCGGTCTTGCACAGATGATTGCACTGCGCTATGGTACAATCCCTGTAGTTCGTGAGGTTGGCGGTCTTAAGGACTCTGTTTTCGACTCCGCAGACAATTACGGCAACGGCTTCACCTTCAAGAACTACACAGCCGACGATATGGCTCACGCTGTAAGACGTGCTCTCTGGGGTATTCAGGATGACCACGGCTGGCACTCGCTTATGTGGCGTGCAATGATGAGCAACAACTCTTGGGACAGAAGTGCAAACGACTACATCGTAGTTTATGAGGACACTCTCCGTTGGGCATAAGCTCACAACAATATCATATAATTTACTAATGTGCTTCGGTTTAAAAGCCGAGGCACATTTTTGTTAGATATTTTTAAAAAAGACTTGACAATTGAGTATTTTCTCAACTATAATATTCATAGTTGAGCATTTGTTCAACCGAAAGGAGCATGCCTATGACAAGCAATAACTTTCATTGTGACTGCAATGCTTTAAATGAAGAATTAGTCAAGAACACAATAAAAGCAATGCCCGATAACCATACCTTTGAGGCACTTGCAAACTTTTACAAAATAATCGGTAATGACACAAGATGTAAGATTATTTATTCTCTGTCACTCAACGAGATGTGTGTCTGTGACCTTTCCAACGTGCTGTCTATGACCAAATCCTCTATATCTCATCAGCTTTCAAAAATGCGTGAAGCAGGAGTAGTTAAATGCCGAAGAAACGGTAAAGAGGTCTACTACTCTCTCGACGACGAACATATAAGCTCTATCTTTGCAATCAGCCTTACACACATCAACCATAAAGAATGAGGTGGTAATTTGAAAAGTCAAAGAAATATATTCATAGCATTTCTTCTCAATCTTTTCTTTGCTGTTTTCGAGTTTATCGGCGGACTCTTTACCGGCAGCTTTGCAATAATCTCCGATTCTCTTCATGATTTAGGCGATGCTGCAGGTATCGGAATTTCTTTTTTGTTCGAAAAGAAAAGTATGCAAAAACCCGACGATAACTACACCTACGGCTACACAAGATATTCTGTTATGGGTAGTCTTGTAATGACCTTGATTCTAATTTTCGGCTCTTTTGCAATAATTTACAATGCAGTTATCAAGCTGCTCAATCCGGCTGAAATCAACTATAACGGTATGATATTTCTTGCTGTAGTCGGTACCTGTGTTAATCTTATTGCAGCCATTGTTACTCACAAAGGTGAATCACTTAATCAGAAAGCTGTTAATCTTCATATGCTTGAGGATGTGTTGGGCTGGGTAATAGTCCTTATTGGTGCAGTTGTAATGAAGTTTACAGACATAACCATAATAGATCCTATTCTTTCTATTGCTGTTTCGTTGTTTGTATTTATCAGTGCTTTAAAAACACTTGTCTCGGCACTGTCTGTATTCCTTGAAAAGACACCGAAAGAAATAAATATTGCAGAAATCAAAGCTGAATTGTCTGAAATCGAAGGAATCTGCGATGTACACCACATTCACCTTTGGAGTATGGATGGCAACAACAACTATGCAACAATGCACATCGTAACAGACTCCAATCCTGTTTCAGTAAAAGAAGCTGTCAAAGAAAAGCTCAGAATGTACAATATAAGCCACACTACTCTGGAGCTTGAAAGCACTAATGAAAACTGTAATCAAATAAGCTGTGAAGCTTGCAAAGGTCATCACGACCACACACACCATCATCACCACTGAAAGAATAAAGGGGAGTCAAAGTTTCATCGACTCCCCTATCTTCTGCAATCTCTGATTTTTCTTTATTATTCCTCTGTTTATTCTGTATTTTTTCTATTGCATTTATCTTTTATTTGTGGTATAATCCATCTGTGAATGCAAGCTGTACTGCTTTCGTTTATATAATCGAGCGGCAGGCCCTGTACGATTGAGGCCTGTGAACCATGTCAGGCGGGGAACCGAGCAGCATTAAGCAGTTTTCTTGATGCGATATAGTAAGTCTGTCGTTCGATTATGTAAATGACTGAATGCTTGCATTTTTTAGTATATGAGAAATGAGGTGAAGCCCTTGTCAACCTATCAGGTGCTATATCGTAAATACAGACCCAAAACCTTCTCGGATGTTGTTGGTCAGCCTCAGGTAACAATAACTCTTAAAAACGAGCTTAAAGCCGGCAGACTCAACCACGCCTATCTCTTTACAGGCACAAGAGGTACAGGTAAAACCTCCTGTGCAAAGATTCTTTCAAAGGCTGTAAATTGCCTAAACCCCATAGACGGTGAGCCTTGCTGTGAATGTGAGATTTGCAAAGGTATTGACAACGGAGAAATCTTTGATGTTGTAGAAATGGATGCCGCTTCTAACAGACGAATCGACGATATCCGCGATATATCCGAAAAAGTAACCTTTACACCTCAGAGAGGTAAGTATCGCGTATTTATTATCGACGAGGTTCACATGCTCACCACAGAGGCATTCAATGCCCTTCTTAAAACTTTAGAAGAGCCTCCCTCTCACGTCATCTTTATTCTCGCCACAACAGAGGTACACAAGCTTCCTGCTACTATCCTCTCCCGTTGTCAGAGATTTGATTTTCACCGCATCAATCCTCAGGATATGGCTCAAAGAATCAAGTATGTGTGCGACTGCGAAAAGGCAGAAATCACCGACGAAGCCGCACTGCTCATTGCAGTTATCGCTGATGGTGCTGTGCGTGATGCCCTGTCACTGCTTGACCGCTGTCTTGCACTCTCTGCAAGTGTGGATGCAGAAACTGTGAGGAAGGCCGCAGGTCTTGCTCAAAAGGATTATCTTATGGATATTGCATCCGCTTGTGTAAACAAAAACAGCGAGAAAGCAGTCTCCATTCTCAATAAGCTTTACAATGACTCAAAGGATATGGCTCGCCTTTGTGACGAACTCATTAACTACTATCGCAGCCTTATGCTTATTAAAACTGTGAGAAATCCAAGAGAGCTTGTTGTAATGTCTGACGATGAGTTTGACACGGCTTTTGACCAAGCACAGATACTTTCTCTTGCCGACATAGTTTATGCTATGGATATTCTCCAGACAGCTTACGAGCGGATGGCAAGAGGCTCTGATAACAGAATAGAGCTTGAGATCGCTCTGGTAAAACTCAGTGCACCTCAGCTTGATGCTTCTATCGACTCTCTTCTCGCACGAATTTCAGCCTTAGAGAAAGCTGTTAAGTGCGGTATTCCTGCCGCCCCTGCTTCTTCGGTTTCGGCTCCTGCCAAAGCAACAACTGTTGCAAAAGAAGCTAAACCAAGTCCTGCTGTTTCTGAAGAGAAAAAGCCCGAGCCTGTAAAAGCTGAAGAAACAAAAACTACACTTGTTACAAAAGAGGAAGCTCCTGTAGAAGTTCCCACACAACATCCTCCTGTTGTACAACAAAAACCTAAAGCGCCTGTGGATATGGAAAGCATTATGGCGGCAGCAAAACCCCTTATCTCCTGGCCTGAGGTTGTAGCAAATCTTAAACAGTATTCCAGAATCATTGCCTCCTCTTTTGAAGGCACAACAGCCTATGAAAGCGGAGATTACCTGCTGATTGACGCAAAGAGTGATATTCCCTTTAAGCTCCTGCAAAACTCTGCACAGAGGGATAACCTGCGTAAATCAGTACAGGAAATCACAGGCAAACGATACATCCTCGGTCCTTACAAACCCACCGAGGCAAAAAAAGAAGAAGAAACAGATCCTCTCGATGCATTTGCTTCTGATATGAAAAAATCAGGAATAGATGTTATCGAAGAATAATGCGAAAAAATACTTACAAAGGAGTTTACCAATATGAAAGCAAGATTACCTCAGGGTTACGGTGGCGGCGGTGCCGCTAACCTTCAGCAACTCGCAAGACAGGCACAGAAGATGCAGGCAGATATGGAATCTGCTTCTGCAGAGCTTGAAGTAAAAGAATACGAAGCACAGTCCGGCGGCGGTGCAGTAAAGGTTACTGTTACAGGAAAAATGGAAGTTAAATCTATCGACATTTCCCAGGATGTTGTTGATCCCGAGGATGTAGAGATGCTCTCTGACCTTGTTATGGCAGCTGTAAATGAGGCTCTTCGTGCAGCAGCAAGCGATAAGGAAAAGACCATGGAATCTCTTTCCGGCGGCTTCGGCGGTATGAACATCCCCGGTCTTTTCTGATATGGCAAGCTATAACGTACCTGCGCTGGCAAAGCTCATCGATAAATTCGAAAGTTTGCCCGGCATCGGCAGCAAAACCGCACAAAGACTGGCATACTTTGTTCTCAATATGTCAGACTCGCAGGCTGCGGATTTTGCAAAAGCAATCACAGATGCTCACGAAAAAATCAAGTACTGCTCTGTGTGCTGTAATTTCTCACAAGAGGATATGTGCCCCATCTGCAAAAATGATGCAAGGGATAAATCCGTAATCTGTGTTGTAGAATCTCCCAGAGATGCTATGGCTATTGAGAGCACAAAAGAATTCAGTGGTACTTACCATGTACTCCACGGAGCTATCTCCCCTCTCAACAATATTGGTCCTGACGATATTTATATCAAGGAGCTGCTTGCCCGTCTTGGTGACGACACCGTAAAAGAAGTTATTATGGCAACAAACGCCACCGTTGAAGGTGAGGCTACAGCTATGTACATCTCCCGAATTCTCAAACCACTTGGCATTAAAACCACTCGCCTTGCCTACGGACTTCCCGTTGGCAGCGACCTTGAATACTCGGACGAGGTTACTCTTGCCCGAGCTTTGGAAGGCAGGAATGAACTGTGAACAAGGCCGATAACATTCGCATAGTTGCACAGAATAAAAAGGCTCTTCACGATTACTTTGTAGACGACAAATACGAAGCAGGCATTGAACTCTTCGGCACAGAAGTTAAGTCAATCCGAAGCGGAAATCTTAACCTTAAAGACAGTTGGTGTTCAATTGTAGAGGGAGAGATTTTCGTAAACGGTATGCATGTAAGCCCTTATGAGCAAGGTAATATCTTTAACCGCGATCCGCTGAGAGTCCGAAAACTCTTGATGCACAAGCGGGAGATTATCAAGCTTTTTTCGCTTACAAAGCAGGACGGATACACCCTCATCCCCCTCTCTGTATATTTTGTAGGCAGCAAGGTTAAACTTGAGATTGGTCTTTGCAAGGGTAAGAAGCTTCACGATAAGCGTGCTACCGAAGCAGAACGCAGTGCAAGGCGTGACATTGACAGAGCTATGAAAGAAAGAAATCACTAATATAAAATTACCAATAATTTCTTTAAAAATTGCGAATAGCAATGAAATTTTCGCATACAATAATATCACAAAGCCTGACAAACATCAGGCTTAAACATGGGGGCGCAATGGTTTCGACGGGGACTGTAAGCCTTAGTAAGCGGGTAGTGGTGCGACCCACTTTAATCATCGCAAACTTTAAAATAAACGACAACAATAAAGTCGCTTTAGCAGCTTAATGCTGCTCGTTCTGCCGAGGAGTACCGCGACCTTGGACAGGGCGTCGATTAGCGGTAAAGGTGAACAGAGAAATGCTCCGGTCTTTGTCATCAACAAGGAGCTGCCCCATTATAAATCCTGTTGCTGGGAGTTATAATCGGGAAAGGCCAATACATCAACTACACCCGTAGAAAGCTGCGGTAAGCGGTTTTCGGACAGGAGTTCGATTCTCCTCGCCTCCACCATTCCAGACCACCATTTGATGAAAATCAAGTGGTAGCTCTTTGTTTTCTTTATGCAAAAAGCTTGCTACCCTTTTGGATAGCAAGCTTTTGATTTTTACTATTATTGATAGCAGGGCTCAATGCTTTATACCTCTTATGTACTCATAAAGCAACTGCGTAATGCATGCCGCATAGTTTGCAAGGTCAACATGGGTTTGGGATTCGCGGACTACGTTGCCGTTAGTTGCACGGAAAATCTGAATTTTCAGTTCCATTCCATTATCGAGCTGAAGTATTAACTTAATCTCGTTGGTTGAATAACGATTGCTTTTCGGCATATTTCTCAGAGTGGGCATATATAAGCTCCACTCGCAAAGCAGATTCTCGTCATCAAAGGTTTTAATCCCAAGGACATCCTCAAAATAAAAAGACTGCACCGAATATCCTGCACCGTTTCTGATAACACCATACTTCTTTTCACGATTCACATAAAAGGAGTCGCCTGCGTTGGTTGTAAAAGCCTTTACAAGTCCGTTATCATCCAGCCATTTGGAAAATGCTTGTTCCATTCCTAAACAAATCCTTCAATCAATAATAACGTGAGTTAAAATCGGGTTAAGCCGGTATTTAATTCTCTGCTGAATTCTTCAAAGAATTCAACCATAGCAATAATATAAACCGGCCAGAAGATTGTCATTACAATACCACCAACAAGGCCGACAATACCGAGAATCTTTGCTGCAACATTCTTGCCACCTGCAGATACACCCAAACGGGATGCATGCTCGTTGTTTGAGTTTGCAAGCTTAAGTCCAATAGCACCCATAATGATTGCGATAATTGATGTAATTGGAAACCAAGCCATAATTGTTGCCGCAAGAGATTTACCGAATGCACTGCCAGCCTTCTCTGTAATCTCCTGGGGAGTCTGATTAGTAGGCTGAGCATAAGCAACAGGCTGATAGGGCTGCTGGTATACCGGTTGCTGATATACAGGCTGCTGGTATGTAGGCTGCTGGTATGTAGGCTGCTGGTATGTAGGCTGCTGGTATGTAGGCTGCTGGTATGTAGGCTGCTGATAATCAAAAGTAGGCAGCGGCTCTCTTGTCTGTTCGTTCTGTACGCCCTGACCGTTAAAATTGTTCTGATCCATAATTAAACCTCCAAAATTTATTACTAATTATTCAACCTCTTTTAAAAGGTTGATACAATCCTTTGTAAGAAGTCCGATATTGATTTATCGTACTTTTCTGTGTGTGTTATCCTAAGCATTGAATGGGCACCTGTTTCAAAAAGCACAAGTTCCTTTTCTTTGCTCGGACACATATTATACATCTTTATGGCATTCTCAACCTTAGAAGCTCTATCAACCTTACTCTGAAGCATTAAAATCGGTTTATCCATTTTCCCGATTACATCTATGGGTCCACACTTCATTGAGTGGCCTGTGTACTTCTTCATCCAAAGGTCAATGCACTGCAAAACAGGGAACATAAGTTTTTTTCGGTCTTTAAGGTTATTCCTCATAGACTGGTTGAAGTTAGGAAACATTCCTTCGGTAACGATTGCCCTGAGATAAGATGGACATTCCTCAGAGGTTATTCCCAATATTCCTGTTGCCGCACCAATGCAGATACCGTGATAAACAATGTTTTTCACATTATGCTCTTCGTGTAAAAATCGAACCCAAGCAAGAGCATCTTTACTCTCTTCAAAGCCGACTGTATTAAACTCACCATCACTGAATCCGTGAGCTCTCGGATCAACCACAAGAACATTGAAGTCCGCATCGCTGTATGGCTTTGCAAAGTAGTAGCCGTAGCGAAGGCTCTCTGTTCTGCCGGAAAGAATAATTGCGGCTTTGTCGTGACCCATATCGTAATACTCGCCATAGAGGTTAAGTCCGCTATTTACTATGTGAACTTCCCTTTTAAACTCATCGTGTTCGCTTTGCCACTTAAGACCTTCTGCATCCATAGCAAGAGTCTGGTCAGTTATAATAGACACCTGTCTGCCCCACTGCTCTTTACTTCTCCTCTTAAGAGTAAGAATGTATATGCGATTTGATGCAACCGCAATCATAACACAGTAAAAGAGAATAGAAAAAGCTAGAAAACCGATTACAATATAAAGCACTATATCCCAGTTCAATTCTTCTTTCCACCCCTTTTATTTTTATGTGCCTGTATTCTCAAATCTATTTCTTCCCGAAGTTTAAGAGCCTTTGCGTGAACTATCTCATTTAATCTTTCGATTTCTCCCTTTGTTACCTTGCCTTCTCTAACATATTCGGAAAGGTAAATCGGTTCACCAATCATCTGATGCACCCGTTTAAAAAGCCCATAATGTCCGTCCATAATAAGCGGTACAATAGGCACATTTGCTTTCAGTGCAATCAGAATGTAGCTTGGGTAAAAGGACTGGATATTACCATCGTCCGTGTTATGCCCTTCCGGAAATATCTGAACAAGATGACCCTTCTTTAATTCCCTTATGCTTTCAAAAATAAATTTAGTACTCTTTGTTGTACGGTCAGCTTTAATGCCGCCCCAGAACTTCATACCAAGTCTTATTATAAAATTCTTGAAAGCGTGTTCGGAAGCCACTACATAGAGCTTTCTGGGAAAAAACACAAAAACATTATGAACAAAATCGAAGGTGTTGAAGTGATTGGAAATTATCAAAGCTCCGCCTTTAACTTTGCGTTTTGCTTTTTCGTTTTCGTAGTAAAACTTGGTTTTAAATACAATCCAACGAAAAGGATAACCGGTAATAACTCCAATCCACCTGCAAATATCATAGACAACAGCCATTACAACTCATCTGCCTTGCCGATTTTTGAAATTGCATTGGGAAGCATAAAAGACATACAGAATGCTGCCATACAAACCGCTGCAACACATACTGTCATAATTGGAACTAAACCGTTTTGCTTAAAAGTTACAAGGATTACACCCGAAGCAATACCTGCAGATGTACCCTCAAAAAGTCCCTGTATTGCATAATACATAGAAGATGCAGTATCGCTATTAAGCTCTTTACGAGTAGCCGCTCTTGCAGAAGGAACTGTATAAGTAATTGAGAAAAATGCACCAATTGAGAAAGACACAATAATACTGCAACCGATTGCATAAGGATACATAAGATTTTCAGGAATAAACTCAATAAGACCCATAAGCGCCATACCCACAGAGAAAACAATAAGGATATAGCGGAAGGCAAAACCGAGACCATGCTTTTTGAGAATCTTATTATAAAGAATAATTGTAGCAGGCACAGGCACAAAACAGGACGCCATTACAAAGGTCATATTAAGACCTGAGGTTGAGAAATATTCATTAATGCCCGAAAGGAAAAGCTGAAGACCAATGTTCATTACAAACAAGGTGCACAGCCAGAGAATATAGGGCTTATCCTTAAGCGTGAACATAAGAGAATCTTTGAACTTTGTTCTGTCTGCTTTAGCCTTTTTGTCGGCATTTTCGCTGTTTTCTTTGAGAAGGAAAATAGGAATCATCATCGTAAGAGCCAAAGGCAAAAACATTAAAGCAACGATTCTTATATTTAAGCCCATACTTACAAAAGCAGGCACAAGTGCAAAGCCTAAGCTGAAATATACTACATCACAGATAGATTTTGTGTTAGAAAGCAGCACAATATCTTCGGGACCTTTTGAAACTTCTGCAAAGGTTGCATAGTATGTAATCATTGTGAGTGTATAGGATGTGTAATAAACCAAAAGCAAAAAACCAAACCAAATAGTATTGAGATAAGTTGCCGTGGTATTAATTGGGATCAAGAAAAGGCAATAAGCTGTAATCATCGGGAAGAAACCCATAACGATTGCAGTCTTTCTCTTGCCCCACTTACTTTGAAGATTATCTACAAAGTGTGACAGAGGAAGGTCAATAAGTCCGTCCATAATCTTTGCAACAACAATGAGCACTGCCCAGAGCCCTGCTACTACCAAGTCTTTATTGAGATAGGTCCAGTTCTCAACATGTTTTTCAAAGCCGCCTACAAGCAAAGCACTGCAAAGATAGGAGCCTACAATAACATTGAGCATATTAACTCCCAGACCTGAGCAAGCATAAAGAATAACACTTGATTTCTTTTTTAATGGTTTCATTTTCTCTTTCCTTTACTCTTTATTCAAAGGATATTGTAAGTTCGCAAGGCAGGTTTTCTGTATACACTATAAAAAATTCAGCACATACGCCCTGCTTCTCTGCAAGCTCTACAATGGCATTTACCTTTTCCTCAGAAACAGAGGAACGATAAAAAACGGTAACTATCTCTTTCTCTTTACTCTTCACGATTTTCTTGATTGTTTTAACCGCTGTCTGAGTAAGGCTCTCGTTAATAACAATAAGCTCCTTGCCCGAGAATGAGTAATACTCGTTCTGATATATATCCTGATTGCCGTATCTGATGGAGTTTTTCCTTCTGGCAATTGAAACAACATAAAGGTTATTTATTATCTCCGTAATATCATCTGACACCTTTTCAATATTGGTTTCTTCGAAATCTATTGCAGGAAGTGCAGAATAACATTCCGCTACTGTACGGCTGTTAAGCACATACACCTTTGCTTTCTGATAAAGCTTCTTTGCTTGCATAGCTGAAAGAATAGCATCTGAGCTGTTCGGAAAAACAAAGATGTTCTCTGTTTCGGTTTTATCAAAAGCATCAAGATAATCCTTTGTGGAAACACTCTCATGACAACAGATAACCACATCTGCACCCATATTAAGAAACAACTTCTGAATCTCCGGGTCGAAGGCTACCGCTACAATAGAAAAAACGCCGTTATTCTTTGACTCTGAACATATAATACGCTTTGTAAGTTCGGTATGCTGTACTGTCATATTCTCAATTTTAGACGAAAGGAACTCGCCGTATTTATGGCAAAGTGCAAAAACCTTTTCGGGAAAGTGAGTGTGGATGTGCACTCTCACCTTATCCTTTTCCTGTGAGATAACCAAGGAGTTACCGAAAGAAGAGAGTTCGCTTTTAAAGGTATCGTAATCGAAAGCCTCTTTGACGTTTAAAAGCTGTACAAGAAGCTCGGTACAATAACCAAACTCAAACTTACTGTCTGTACTAAAGGAATCATAATCAACCGAAGGTACTGCTAAATTATCCTCGAAAGTGTCCAAAGGCTCTCCGTCAAGATATTTTTTCATACCCTCAAAAAGATAAACAATTCCTGCTCCGCCGCTGTCTACAACACCTGAATCCTTCAGCACAGGCAGAAGCTCGGGAGTGTTTTCTAAGGATTTTTTTGCGTGAATCACAAACCCATTTATAACATCGCTAATACTTTGCTGTTGGTTATACTCCTGCTTTACGGCATTTGTTGCATCCTTCATAACAGTAAGCATAGTTCCCTCAACAGGAGCAGCAACAGACGAGTATGCATACAAAACGCCCTTTTCCAAGGCCTTTACAAACAGCTCGGAATCTGCCGCATCTGCATCGTAAAATTTCTCTGATATACCCTTTAAAAACTGAGATACAATAACACCCGAATTTCCTCGTGCCTCAAATACTACGGAACGGGCAAATTTTTTGGATACAGAAGGCAAGTCAACAATTGTTTCGTCAACTGACGACAAACCCTTATGTATTGTTGTTACCATATTGGTGCCTGTATCACCGTCAGGTACAGGAAACACGTTGAGCTGATTTACCAGTTTAACATGCATATTAAGGTTACGAACAGCATAGTCAACCATATTTCTGAAACACAGGCCATCAATCATCTTCATAAATCAATCACCTGTTCATAAGCTCGTTCATAACTTCTTTTTCTACACTCAGACCTTCTGAGATTTTTTCGCCCAAGAAGTAAGCACCAATCATACCGGGTCCGATATTGGTACCGCATCCTGAGAAAACATCGCTGAGAAATACTTTTTTTGGAGATAACCTGTCCTCAATCATTTGTCTAAGCTTTTCTGCATACTCAGCACGATTGCTGTGAGAAACCAGAATATACTGGTCTTTTACATTAACCGCCATACGCTCAATATATTTAACTGTTAAATCAAGGGCTTTGTTTATTCCCTTAACCTTAGAGAGTACGGAAACATATCCCTCATCAGAGCAATCTCCCATGGGCTTAACGCCTGCAAAGCTTCCCATAATAGCCTTGCCCATAGTGAGTCTGCCTCGTCTTGCAACAAAGATAAGGTCATCGATGGGACCCATCTGATGTACCTTCTGCTTATTATTTTCAAGCCAATCTATAACTTCTTCAAAGCTTTTGCCCTGTGCTTTAAGCGTATGAGCATACATAACAAGCAAGCCAAAATTGCCTGACATTCTGAAGGAATCAAAACAATAGATGTTAAAATCTGGGTATTTTTCTTTAACACGCTCTGCCGCCATAGAAGCTACATTATATGTGGAGCTTATTTTAGAAGAGATAGACATACTCAGAACACTTATTCCCTTTTGGGCGTATTTTTCGAAAGCTTCAAAATACTCTTCTGGACTGGGAGGTGCAGTACTTACCTCCATTTTCTTATCTGATAATGCTTTATAAAATTCCTCTCGGCTGATATTTGACCAATCGAGAGTAGTTGGAAAATCTCTGCCGTCGCTGAAATGAATGTGACCCGGGATATAAGTTTCTATGCCAAAGTAATCTCTGATTTCCTGTGATAAGTCACAGGTTACATCAGCTAAAATCACATACTCTTTCATTTTCCCACCCCTTTGAATTCATTGTGTACAACCAGATAATTTACGTATTACCTTGTTCACACATATTTAATAAATTATATCACATACCTCTTCAAATCACAAGTATTTTGTCGACAAAAGAAGTAAAACTCAAGTATTTGTCTTTTTGCTTCATAAAACAACCTACAAAAAAAACAATCTGTGCTGTGCACAGACTGTGTTTTTGTTTACATATCAACTTTATACTATATACTTTAAAACCGGGATTTTCTTCAAAACCAGTACAGCCACCACACAAATCAGGAATACAACAGGTGGGTATGTAAAGCGGAACACATAGGAATTAATTCCCATATTAAAGAAATACTCAACAAAAAGTATTCCTAAAGAATGAGTAAGCCATACTCCCATACAGGCACCTGATACATTTCTGATAAGCTTTACTGCTTTGCTATCCTCCTTTAGTGAGGATAGCTTTTTTGAATTTTCAAACAAGTGCTTCAAAAATACGAATATAGCGGCACCTGTAAGTCCTGAGGGGAAATATTCATAAGAGAGTATGCCAAGCATATCGTTACCAGCACTTCCGGACCGATGAATTGTATAAACAACTGCAAACATTCCACTTACAAAAGCAAGAATATAAAGAACAAATCTCTTTTTTCTGCTCCACACCTCCGTGCTGACAAGATATCCAAACACCACATACATCATAAAGCCTGCACATACAGGAACAATCATATAACTGTTAGGCTTTATACCTAAAATCTTCATTACGGGATTTGCTACCCAACACAACCCAAAGGTAAGATACACCAGATACCAAAGGTATTTTCTATGATTCTCTGCTTGCAATACAAGTGAAATTACAGGAATTACCAGATACACCATAAACAACGGCCAGAAAAACCAATATCTGCCTTGAAACTCGGAATTAAGGAATTTAGATATAAAATCCGTAATACCACTAAACTTTGTTCCATTTGGCATCACAATACCATAAACCACATAAAACAGATTCCAAAAAAGATAAGGCACTCCCACTCTTAAAAGCCGCTTCTTTGCATATTCCTTTGTGGTATATCTTTGCCTATAATTCATAAGCTTTGCGCCCGTAAGCATAAAGAAAATCGGAATTGCACTGTAAACTACGCAACGCTCTATAACACTTATTTTCCAGCTTATTGTATCCGAATAATTATATATTACCGAATTACAGTGAAAAAACACAACCATAAGACAAGCCAGAATAGTAAGTACATCGTAACATAGATTATACTTTTTAGTCATGCTTATCTCCCCTTTCACACTCTGAATTTTGCAGCATATCCGCATCTGCGGCATAATTCCTCTTTAATACATCTTTGCTGAAAGGATTTTTTGAGGGCAACCGCCATCTCTGATGCCAGAATATCCTCAATATTTTCTTTATAAATATTGCCGAGATTTATCGTACCTTCGCTGTCAAGACAACAAGGAACAACCGTACCGTCAACAAGTACACCCACCTGATCCCGAAGTCCGTAGCAGGAATGATTTGAGCCGAAATCCTGTGCCTCTTTGTCGGGCCATTCAAAAAACTCTCCCCACTCTAAAAACACGTATTCCCGAAGTTTATATCCCGAGTGAAGCTCCTGCCATTCTCCGTCAAAACGTTCATGCATACGTTTAAGTATTTCCTCGTTCATACAGTCTGCACCACCTTTGTTCCAAAGCCGCATTACAGCAATTATACCTTTGTCTGCCGCTTTTTTGCAAAAGTCAAAGCAAATCTCAAGATACTGTGAAAGGCTCATACCGATAGTGTTGACCTCAAAGCAATGGAGTGAAATGCTTACTTTTCGCAACGCTTTTGCATTAAGTAGTACGCTCTCTTTTTCTTTGAGCAGTGTACCGTTTGTGGTGATATTTACTTTAAAGCCCAAGTCCTGTGAAATATTAAAGAACTCATCTAAATCAGGATGCAGCAAAGGCTCTCCCATAAGATGAAAATACAGATACTCTGTAACAGAACGCAGATTACCTGCAGCTGTTTTAAATTCATCAACCTTAATAAATCTCGGTTCACGCTTTGTAAGATGACAAAATGTGCAGGAAAGATTGCAAACGTTAGTTATCTCAAGATAAGCTTTTTTAATCACATTTAACACCTCAAACCTTAATAACATATCATAACAATATAAAAAGAAGTCTGTGTATAACAGACTCTTTTTTGCTTACTTATTTTCTTCAAATTCTGCGATGTAAGGGAGATTTCTGTACATTTCACCGCAATCGAGGCCATAACCGATAACAAATAAATCTTCGATTGTAAAAAGGGTAATATCTGCCTTGATATCCACAAGACGTCTTGAGGGCTTGTCAAGGAGGGTGACAATACGCAGAGAAAGAGGATTGCGGGCACGGAGCAAATCTGCCACATCATTCAAGGTTCTGCCTGTGTCGATAATATCCTCAACAATAATAACGTGATAATTGCTTACATCCTGATCTAAATCCATTGTAATTTGCACAATACCGCTGGATACCGTACCGCTGTAATAGCTTTTGGCACACATAAATCCGATTTCGCAGGGTACTGTAATTGCACGGCAAAGGTCTGCCATAAACACAAAAGCACCCTTTAAAATGCTGACAAGAAGAATCGGTCTGCCGTCATAGGAATCGCTGATTTCCTTACCTGCTTTTTTTATGGCTTCTTTGATTTCTTCTTCTGTAATAAGAACTCTCTTTATATTATTGCGCCAAGACTCAACTGATTTAATCTCTGACATAAATCCCACTCCTTATAAGTTTATCGTAAATTCAAAACTGCAGCACAGGTACCGTCTTCTTTAAGAACACCGATTTCCAAGTTGTTTTCGGTTTTAAGCCTTCGGATTGAAAGCCTTTCACCCTCAAAGCACTGAGCCTTGTATGCAATCTCGATCTCAGAAATATTCAGATCATCAAGCTCAGCTGTAGCAAATGAGGACAACACCGCTCTTACATAAGCCACATTATTCATGTGGTGACTCATATCAATATCTGAAGATTTAACTATATGAGTTGCAAATTCCTCGCAGGTACTAAAATCTGTTTTAATGCGGAGAAAAGGCTCTTCGCATACCACATCCTCAAGGTGCACAAGCTCTTTAGGATAAATCTCCTTTGTCTTCTGAGGTCTGCCGCTTGCGGCACCAACAATCGTCCATTCGGTTTTACCCTCGACAATAATCCCTTCCCCGTCACTTATAGTACAATAGCGGTTGCAACGAATATTGCCGGGTTTTTCGGGCCAGGTGGCAAGCTTTGTTTCTTCCTGCATACAAGGTCTTCTTTTTACTTTGATTTTTGTTTTAGCTGCAACCCAGAATATCCCATCTTTTGCAAGGGAATTGTTCCCTATACCGAGCATACAGGCATGGTCGGTAGCTATATCCATAAAAGCATTGAAAATTCCCACAAAAGAAAGCTGTGCATTATGGTCGCAGCTGCTGATGGGTACTATGAAATCCTTTTCTAACTTACTAAGCAAAAAGGTCACATCCTTATAAAATACAAATACACATATATATTATCATAAAACATCAAAATTTTCAAGAAAAAGCATTTATATATACGATTATATTGCTCAATTCAGAAAATTGTGTTATAATCTGTCGAAAGAACAATAAAAAGAAGTGTAATTCTATGAAAGAGAAAACAAAAGATTTACTTCAAAAAATCAAAAGTTATCTTTTTGCATTTATCTGTTGGCTGATTCTCGGTTCAGTGCTTGGTTCTCTGTGCGGTGTTATCGGATACGCTTTTGCAGAAGCAATCGAATTTGGTACAGGTATGCGTCAAGAACACGGCTGGCTTCTTTATCTTTTGCCTGTTGCTGGTATGCTCTCTGTACTCATATACAAGCTCTTAAGGGTAAGTGATATTGGTACAAACAGAGTTCTTGAAAGTGCAAGAAGCAAGAATAAAGTTCCTATACTCCTCGGCCCTGCAGTATTTGCAGGAACAGTACTCAGCCATACCTTTGGTGCATCAGCAGGCAGAGAGGGTGCCGCACTCCAGCTTGGCGGAAGCATCTCTTCCCTTTTCTGCAAAACACTTAAACTTGACGAAAAATCAAAGCATATCCTTACAATGTGCGGAATGGCAGCTTTATTTTCAGCACTTTTCGGCACACCTCTGGGTGCCGCCGTATTTGCCATTGAGGTTATCAGTGTCGGATATATTTGCTCTGCGGCGATTTTTCCATGCCTGATTTCAAGTGTATCTGCTTACCTTGTTGCTCACTCATTGGGTGCTCATGCCGAACGATTCACAATCACTTCTATCCCCCAGTTAAATCTTAACACATTATGGAAGGTTGCTCTCATAGGTGTTGCCGGAGCTTTGGTCAGTATGCTTTTCTGCAAAGCTTTACATCTTTCGGAACACCTTGCAAAAAAATATCTTAAGAACGAATTTCTGCGAATCCTTGCAGGAGGTTCACTTCTTGTATTGCTTCCTATAATCCTCAGAACAACTGACTATAACGGCGGCGGAATAAACATTATAAACAATATCTTCGAAAAAGGCGAAGTCAAATATGAAGCCTTCCTGCTTAAAATTCTATTTACAGCCATAACTGTTGCGGCGGGCTACAAAGGCGGAGAGATCGTTCCCACAATGTTTATAGGTGCAACACTGGGCGGAAGCCTTGCACATCTTCTCGGACTTAATCCCGGCTTTGGTGCCGCTGTGGAAATTGCAGCTCTTTTCTGCGGAGTTACAAACTGCCCTCTTGGCACGCTGGTGCTTTGTGTGGAACTTTTTACAGGTGAGGGAATCCTCTTCTTTGCAATAAGCTCCTCAATAAGCTTTATCCTCTCTGGCAAAGCAAGTCTTTACTCAAAACAGAATTTCATTTTCTCAAAACTCAATGATGAAACACTGGAAACTTCTGAATAATAAAACTACACCGTCAGCAAAAAACTGACGGTGTTTCTTTATATATTAAGGAATTCAAGAAGTTCAGCAAAGCTACCATGGCGGTATTTCTCTATATCCTCGCCACTTTGATTAATTAGACAATCGGTAAGCAAAAATACCTGCATACCCAGTTTTTCTGCCACCATATCGTCGCCGGTATCGTTGCCGACCATAAGACACTCCGAGGGAGAAACTCCGAGACGATTGCAGATTTCTTCGTAATATTTGAGATTGGGCTTGCAGTAGCCGATATTCTCAAATGCTGTGAAAAATTCGAAATCAGAAACGTCCAATCCTGCCCAATTGGTACGGTGTTTTGTTGCAATGCTCGGGAAAATGGGCTGAGTTGCAAGCACTACCCTGTAGCCTGCCTGCTTTATCCTTTCAACCGCTTCTTTTGCCTTTGCGTTATATCCGCATACATCCTTTACTTTTAAAAACTCGTTATGATAATAATCGTCAAACAAGGTTCTGTCCTTAAGATATTTTTCGCCGTAAGTTTCTGAAAAAGCCTTCCAAAAAACATCCTCGTTGGAACAAGTACCGTTATTTTTCATCATATTTTTTGTTCCTGCCCAAATAGTTGAAACAAGCTCCTTCGGGTCGTATCCGAACTTCGCCATTCGCATTGAGAGATGTGTAAAGTAAGCCTTTATAAATTCATCCTGATCCATAGGAAGAAGTGAACCGTCCAAATCAAATAAAACCGCCTTAATCTGCATATATATCTCCTTAAGTGAATATCGGTGAATATTATATCACAAACTTCCGTGCAGGTCACTATATTTTTATAAAAGCAATTAAATTTACAAAACTTTAACACACTTGTAAATGTATATTTTAATCGTTGTGTTGTAATTGAAATAAATTTTGCTATAATAATAGAAGTGTAAATTTTTACATAACAGTGTAACCGGGAGGTAGATATTTTTGGCTTCACACAATATATCAAAAGAAGAAGTTTTAAAGAAGTATTCTGTTGATGCACAAAAAGGTCTTAACGCTTTACAGCTTGCAAAAGCAAAGGAACAATATGGTAAAAACAAACTGAAGGAAAAGAAAAAGAAAACTAATTTCCAAAGGTTCTGCGATCAGTTCAAGGATATTATGATACTTATCCTGATTATTGCCGCTATTGTTTCTTTCACCATAGTTTGTGTTGAAAAGAACTGGGGTGAACTCTTTGAGCCTGCTCTTATTCTTGTGATTGTTATTCTCAATGCAATTATGGGTGTTGTACAGGAAAGTAAAGCGGAAAAAGCTCTGGATGCCCTTAACAATATGTCAGCACCTCATGCAAGGGTACTGCGAGATGGCGAAGAAAAGATTATTGATGCCTCAGACTTAGTCCCCGGTGATATTATCTTCCTTGAAGCAGGCGACTTTGTGCCAGCAGATGCAAGGCTCCTTAAAAGCACAAGCCTTAAATCCGAAGAATCTGCTCTTACGGGTGAGTCTGTACCTTCCGAGAAGGATGCAGAAGCAGAGGTTGAAGAAAAAGCTCCCTTAGGCGACAGAAAGAATATGGTATTCTCAGGTTGCAGTATCACCTACGGCACAGCAACAGCAATAGTTACCGCAACGGGAATGGACACAGAAATGGGCAAAATCGCAAACCTCCTTGCAGGAGAAGGCGAATCCCAGACACCCCTGCAGAAAAAACTCGCTCAGCTTGGTAAGTACTTGGGCTTTGTGGCACTCGGTGCCTGTGCAATTGTATTTGTGGTGGGACTCTTAAACGGGCTTGACCCCATACACATCTTTATGACTGCAGTTTCTCTTGCGGTATCTGCAATTCCCGAAGGTCTGCCCGCTATCGTTACCATTGTACTTTCCATCGGTGTACAACGAATGGTTAAGAGAAATGCCCTTATAAGACGTCTTCCTGCTGTTGAAACTCTGGGCAGTGCATCTGTTATCTGCTCGGACAAAACAGGTACTCTTACCCAGAACAAGATGACCGTTATGAAGGCTTATGTGGATGGCGACAATGATGCTTCTGATGTAAACGACAGCTCTAATGATAGTATAAAAAAGCTCCTCACCTACGGTACACTCTGCTGTGACGGTTCGGTTGTATTTACTGACGGCGAAGAACAGCACCTTGGTGACCCCACAGAAACTGCCATTGTGCTTGCCGCTTACAAGAATGGAATCTTAAAAGATGAGATAAATAAAACCTATCCCCGCGTGGCAGGAATTCCCTTTGACTCTGACAGAAAGCTTATGACCTCAATTAACAATATTGACGGCAAAAATGTGGTTATTGTCAAGGGTGCCTTTGATGTTATGGCAAGCCGCTGCACAAGCGGTAACATAAAAAAAGCAAAAGAGATCACCGATGCTCTCAGTGCACAGGCTCTGCGAGTGCTTGCTGTGGGATATAAGATTATTGACACAATCCCGCAAGAGCTTATTCCCGAAGAAATCGAATCAGACCTTACCTTTATGGGTCTTGTGGGTATGATTGACCCACCAAGACCCGAGGCAAAGGTAGCTGTTGAAACCTGCAAAAAGGCAGGCATCAAGCCTGTTATGATTACAGGTGACCACGTTATCACTGCTTCTGCCATTGCAAAAGAGCTCGGCATCTTAAACGAGGGTGACTTAGCCATCACAGGCACAGAGCTTGACGCTATGAGCGATGAAGAATTAGATGCTCAGGTTGAGAAAATCTCTGTTTATGCCCGAGTATCTCCCGAGAATAAAATCAGAATCGTTAAGGCTTGGCAAAGAAAAGGTCAGGTTGTTTCTATGACAGGTGACGGCGTTAACGATGCTCCTGCTCTGAAAGCCGCCGACATCGGCTGTGCTATGGGTATTACGGGCACAGACGTTGCAAAGGGTGCCGCAGATATGACCTTAACCGACGACAACTTCTCAACAATCGTCGAAGCGGTAAGAGAAGGCAGAGGCATTTACGCAAACATCAAAAAGGTTGTCGGCTTCCTGCTGGGTACTAACATCGGCGAGGTTGTGGCTGTATTTGTGGCTATGATGCTCTGGCACGTATCTCCCCTGCTCTCTATGCAGCTTCTCTGGATTAACCTTGTAACCGACTCACTGCCCGCAATCGCTCTTGGTATGGAACCCGTTGAGGCGGACGTAATGGACAGAAAACCCAAGCCCAAGGACGAAGGAATCTTCGCAAACGGTCTTGGTATACGAATTGTACTGCAGGGTCTTATGTTTGGTATTCTGACTCTTATCGCCTACTACATCGGTTCTAATTGGACAGGTGATGTTGCAGGCGGTCAGACAATGGCATTTATGACTCTCTCACTCTCTCAGGTGCTTCAATCCTTTAATATGAGAAGTGAACACTCTATCTTTAAAATCGGTATATTCACAAACAAGAAGCTAAACCTTGCAGTGCTCGGTTCACTGCTTCTTGTGCTCCTTGTACTCTTCACTCCTTTGCAGGTTGCATTCAAGCTCATATATTTGCCCATAGAGCTCTACCTTATCGCATTGGGTCTTATCCTTATTCCTACTGTAGTAATGGAAATTTCAAAAGCTCTTGGACTTATCAAACATCATAAATAATACAAACGAAGAACTCCCCAAAGTATTTTCACTTTGGGGAGTTCTTGTGTTAAAAAATAACAAACAAGACAAAGTATAAATACGCTTTCACACACTCCTCCCGTCACAGCTTACGCTGTGCCACCCTCCTCAGTAATGATGGCACAAAAAGCCCTTGCGGAAGAATAACCGCAAGGGCTTTTTATACACATTAGTATTCAATTAAAACATAAGAATAAGGAACTGGGAAACAAGCACAACTGCAATAAGTGCAATGGGATATGTAGCTGCATAAGCTGCTGCTACGTCCTCTGTACCTGCAACACCGATAAGTGTTCCCAGTGCAGGTGTACTTGTCATACCGCCTGTGAGTGAACCTAAGTTATTGAGAAGCTTGAGCTTGAGTATATACTTTGCAAAGAGGAAACCGAGAATCATGGGAACTATTGTCATAATGATACCATATACAAAATACATACCGTTAAAGTTCGCAACAAAATCTGCACCGCCGGGAATACCTGCACCTACAAGGAAAAGTACAAGACCAAGTTCACGGAAGAGCTTGAGGGTGGTGTCGTGAGGCATAAGGCTTACCTTACCTGCACCTCCGAAATGACCGATAATAAGAGAAACAAGTAAGCATCCGCCTGTGGTAGTCAGAGAGAAGCAAGTGCCATCAAGGCCCTCTGCACTCATAGGAATCTTAATTTTACCAACTACTGTACCGAGAATAGCCGCAAGTGAGAATACACATATACCCATGTGGTCAAAGTGAAAGGTACGCTCTCTCTTTGCTTTTGTTTCGTCCTTTGCCTTGATAGCAATGGCTGCACGCTCTTTTGCCATATCTGCCTTTGTTAGCTTGGGAATAAGCTGAACAAAGAGCACAACGCCTACAACACCGAAGATGTAAGCAATACCGTGACCAACAGAAACTAAACTCTGATACTCGGGTGCAACAGTTGCCTTTGCGGCAGAGAATGCAGGTGTTGATGTAAGTGAGCCTGAAAGCAGACCTACAATCATAGCAACAAAGCCGTCAATATCGGTGATTGTATCTGCACCATAGCCGAATACATTAGCACCAAGGAAAATACAGCCCAAAGCGGCAAGACCGCCTGCAAGAATGATAATAAGACCTAAAAGCACATAGGACTTAAAGTTCTTCTTCATATTTGCAAAGAACTTGGGGCCTGCAATAAAGCCAACGCTTGTTACAAACAGGATAAGACCGAAGCTCTCTAAAAGCTCAAGCCATTCGCCGTTAAATTCAAGAGGTTTCATACCGAATGTGTCTGTTGCAACGCTGGAACAGAAAAGTGCACCAAAAAGAAGTGCAATAATAAACACACCTGCATCACCCAAAGACACACCCTTAAAGGTAATTCTGCCAAGCAGATAGCCTGTCACCAGAACAGAAAAAACACAGAAGAGGAAAAAAGAAACTCCCTGCAGAGAAATTACTCCTCCGAATAAAGACATTTCGTCATCTCCTTAAATAATCTTAAATGTAATCAATAAAATGGAAGTACCGATTATACTTCTCTTGTATATTTAGGCAGGAGTTTGGGAGAAACTGTATCTGTTACGATACCTGCATCTGTAATCTCCTGCTCAAACTTTTCTATATGCTCAAGGGTAAGAGCACCAAGTTCTACGCTCTTTGCACGCTCTGCCGCATTCTTACCTGCACTTCTGCCAAATACGATGATGTCGAGCAGAGAGTTACCCATAAGACGATTTCTGCCGTGAATACCTCCAACAGCCTCACCTGCAACATAGAGGTTCTCTACATTAGTTGTCATGCAGTCCTCGGTAATATCAAGACCGCCGTTCTGATAGTGAAGTGTGGGATATACGAGGATAGGCTCTTTACGAATATCAATGCCGTATTTATCGAACATTCTCCACATAGCAGGGATTCTCTTCATAATAGTGCCCTCGCCGCCGATTGCCTCGATCATGGGAGTATCAAGCCAAACACCCTGACCTTCACCTGTGCTTACACCATTCTCACGAGTGGAACATTCGCGGATAATGGAAGCAGCGGCAACGTCACGTGTCTCAAGGGGATGCATAAATACCTCGCCCTTCTCGTTTACGAGCTTTGCACCGAGAGAACGAACCTTCTCGGTAACAAGTGCGCCGAAAATCTGCTCGGGATATGCGGCACCGGTGGGATGATACTGGAGAGTTTCTGCGTAAAGGAGCTTTGCACCAACTCTGTAACCAAGCACCAGACCGTCAGCAGTAGCGCCATAGTGGTTGGATGTGGGAAAGCCCTGATAGTGCATTCTGCCTGCACCGCCTGTTGCGATGATAACAGTCTTTGCACGAGCTACAAGGAGCTCGCCTGTTTCCATATTCATAAGTACTGCACCTGCGGCTCTGCCCTTGTCATCAAGGATAAGCTCAACAGCAGATGTAAAGTCCACAACGGGAATCTGTCTGTTTAAAACCTCGTCACGGAGAGTACGCATAATCTCTGCACCGGAGTAATCCTTTGCAGCGTGCATACGCTTTCTGGAGGTACCGCCGCCGTGGGTGGTAATCATATTACCCTCTGCATCCTTATCGAACTCAACACCAAGCTCGGAAAGCCAGTTGATAGCATCGGGAGCATCGCAAACGAGTTTACGGAGAAGCTCTCTCTTTGCGGCAAAGTGACCGCCGCCGAAAGCATCTACAAAGTGGATTGCAGGGCTGTCATTCTCTTTGTCAGCAGCCTGAATACCGCCTTCTGCCATCATTGTGTTGGCATCACCGATACGAAGCTTTGTAACGATCATAACGTTAGCACCTGCCTCGTGTGCTTCAACAGCCGCAGATGCACCTGCACCGCCACCACCGATGATAAGTACATCTACATCGTAATCGGGTGCTGTGAGGTCTATATCCTCAGCCTTGATTCTTGCGTGAGCCTGAAGAGTCTGAGCAAGCTCGTGAGGAACCTTATCGCCCTTGTTGGGACCGATTTTAAGCTCTGTAAATTCATCCTTTTTATAATCAGGATGGTATGCAGCAAGGAGTTCTTCCTTCTGCTGTGCAGTCATTCTTGCTGGTTCAAGGGCAATATTTGCTTCTCTTGCAGCCTCAACTGCTTTTAAAGATTTCTGAAACTGTTCTGAATACATAACTTTGCCCTCCTTACTTTTCGATTTCGCGTGTATTGTAAAGTTCTTTCATTTCTTCCAGAGGCTTCTGCATAAGAGCCTCGATAAGCTCTGCGAAGGTGCCGTCCTTGATCTCCTGGACTCTGTTTTCGAGATGTGCACACTTGGGAGCAAGGTACTTGCCGTTGATTCTGCGAGCAAGCATTGCAACCTGAGGATGAGAAATACCTGCAGGGCAACGGGAAGAACAAACACCGCACATTACGCAGTCAAAGGACTCTTCTGCACAAGCTTCAAAGTCACCGCGCTGTGCGTATGCGATATACTGCATTACATTAAGACCCTGAGTACAAGCCTTTGTACAAGCGTTACAGCCTACACAAGCATAAATCTCGGGATAAAGCTGCATCATAACCTGCTCGGTTGTAGAAACCTTCTCGATATCGTAAACTGCTTTAACGAGGGGAAAGAAAGGCAGAGTTGCGATATACATATTGTCCTCTACCTTTGTCTGACAAGCAAGACAAGCCTTGAGTTCTCTGTCACCTGCGATACGATAGATTGTTGCACAAGCACCGCAGAAGCCGTTTCTGCAACCGCAACCACGAACAAGCTCGTAGCCTGCGTACTCCATAGCACGCATAATTGTCAGATTGGAAGGTACTTCGTATTTCTTACCAAACAGAAAAATATTAACCATATTATCCATTTCTATTCTCTCCTTTTATCAGTATTCATCAGGAAGTTCGTCCAGCTCGTCGCAACGGAATACAGGACCGTCTTTACAAACATACTTTGCGCCGATGTTACATCTGCCGCACTTGCCTACACCGCACTTCATACGAAGCTCCATGGTAGTGTAAACCTGAGTTTTGTCAAAGCCAAGCTCTATCATAGCCTCCAGAGTGAACTTGATCATAATGGGGGGACCGCAGATGATTGCAGTCTTATTTGTATCAAAGCCCAGTTCTTTAACGTATGCAGGAACAAAGCCAACGTGACCGTCCCAGCCTTCCTGCTCTCTGTCGATTGTAAGGTGAACATGCACGTCTGTATCCTTTGTCCATTCCTCGATAATCTCGTTGTAGTCAACCAGATCATCCATACTTCTTGAGCCGTAAACGATATCGATTGTGCCGTAATCTGCACGATTATCGCGACAATAATTGATAACGGAGCGAAGAGGTGCAAGACCGATACCACCTGCGATAAAGAGAAGGTCTTTGCCCTTAAACTCTGTATCAACAGGGAAAGGTCTGCCGTAGGGTCCGCGGATTGTAATCTGCTGACCAACCTCTGCCTGATGGAGCCAGTCTGTAACGCAACCGCATTTCTTGATAGAAAACTCCATAAACTCGGTATTTGTGGGTGAGGATGTAATGGAGAACATTGCCTCGCCTACACCGGGGATTGAAAGCATTGCACACTGACCGGGCTTGTGGTCGAAAGCCTTTTTGCCATCGGGTGTTACAACACGGAAAGTTTTTACATCGGGGGTGTCTATTCTTACATCGGTGATAACACCAATTGCGGGAATAAGAGTATCGTTTATATTAGCCATCAGTTCTCTCCTCCCAGTCTTTTCATAACTTTAACAATATTCATAGAGATGGGACACTTTGAGAGGCATCTGCCGCAACCTACACAACTGAAGAGTCCCTCGTTGTTCTCGGGATAGTAAACAAGCTTGTGCATAAAGCGCTGACGAAAACGCTCAACCTGAGTGTTTCGGGAGTTGCCGTGTGCCATCTTTGTAAACTCGGAATACATACAGGAATCCCAGCAGCGATATCGAATAACTCCATTACCTGTATTGAAATCCTTGATATCGTAGCACTGACAAGTGGGACAAACAAAGGTACAAGTACCGCAACCAAGACAAGTCTCGGAGAGTTCCTCCCAAAGAGGAGAATCAAAGTAATCCTTTGTCTTATTACCGCCAAAAGCATCTGTTGTAAGATTTGCAAGAGGAAGCTTCTTCATAATCTCTCTTGTGCTTTCCTGCTGTGCTGTAACCTCGGAGTTATCAGCATCTTCAAGAATATCGGAAAGAGTCTCAAGAAGCTTCTTGCCCTTTTCTGTATTTGCTTCAAGATAAAGTGTATCTGCAGTTTTCCAAGCAGAAACATCACCTGCGGGAGCTGAAGCATCAATACCGAATGTGGTGCAGAAGCAAGTTTCTGCAGGTCTTGTACAAGCAAGAGAGATAATCACACCGTGTGCTCTGCGGTTAGCATAGTAGCTGTCCACAGGCTCGGTGAGGAACACTCTGTCAAGAACTTCAAAGCTCTTAACATCACAAGCACGAACACCGAAAACTACAAAATCCTCAGATTCTTCTCTGATGTCAAAAAGCTCGATATTCTTGCCTGTTACCTTGAACTCCATAAGATTTTCGCTCTGGGGGAAGAAGAAATCCTTAGGGCTTCTTACAGTATTGAGTGTGTCAAGGTACTCTACGCCGTCTGCGTATTTTGTATATACAGCACCGCCTGCGTTATCTGTTGCAGGAATGTAAAGTGCTGCGTTTTCATTTATCTTTTTAAAGAGGGTGTCAAGATTTGCAAGTGAAATTTTACGCATAGCTTATTCACCCTCCTTTTTAAACACATCTTCAGCTTCCAAATCCTCGAGAGTATAGTCTACAAGAGGAGCTCTTGAGCCCTCAACCTCGCCTGCCTGATATTCGCCGTAGAAGGTGTTTATATCCTTGATAAACTTTCTGTTGAGCAGGTGCAGAGGAATGTTCTGAGGACAAACTCTGGAGCACTCACCACAGTCGGTACATCTGCCGGCTACGTGGAAAGCACGGATGATATGGAACATTTTTTCTTCGAAGCTTGTGGTGGGTGCTTTATTCTCAACACCGGAGTTGGGGTTATCAAACACGCACTTTTCGCAAGTACAAGCAGGACATACATCTCTGCAAGCATTACAGCGGATACATCTGGAAAGTTCACCCTGCCAGAATGCGAAGCGCTCGTCAGGAGTCATAGCCTCGAGTCTTTCAACCTCGTCGAAACGATTGGAGTCGATAACCTCTCCCTCATCGCCTAAAAGTTCATCGTAAGCAACGTGCTTTTTGCTCTTGCAGTTTGCACAACGCTCAAGAAGTACATCTTCGAATGCGATTGTTTTTGTGCCGTCGTAGAGAGTCTCAACAACTACACCTGCATCTGTGCTCTCGATAGAGAGAATACCGTCGCCGATCTCCGCTTTAACCTTTGCGATGTCAACCATACCCTCGCAAGGAATACCTACTGCATAAACCTTTTCACGCTCAAATCTGTGCTCTGTAAGGAGCTGATTGAAGCTGTAAGTATCGCAGGGCTTGAGGAAAACGAGGATTTTACCCTCAAGCTTCTTTGTTTTAGAAATAAGATATTTGGAAAAATTAGCACCACAAAAATCGTTCCAAACGAAGTTTGCTTTTAGATCCTGGGCATCTGTGAAAACAGAAGGAGTTACGTCGTAGGAAAATTCACCTGTTCTGTGACCGAGCACAGCAGACACTTCGCCGCTCTGGAGCATAGAGATTGCTTTTTCCAAAATCACGTCACGAGTTATTTTTTGCATCTCAGATCCTCCAATCTCTTGTTTTCGCCGAGAGCCGCAACGGTCTGCACAAAATCATTCATAGTAGCCGCAAACTTTGCACCCTCAGCCGCAGATACCCACTCAAGACGGGTTCTCTCACGCTCAATGCCCAGGTAATCGAGCATTGAGAAAAGAAGAGCCATTCTACGTCTTGTGTAGTAGTTACCTGATGTATAGTGGCAGTCACCGGGATGGCAACCGCAGATAATTACACCGTCTGCACCGCGCTGAAAAGCACGGAGGATAAACATAGGATTAACACGGCAGGAGCAAGGCACACGGATAATCTTAACATCTGCAGGATAGTTAAGACGATTATTACCTGCAAGGTCTGCACCTGCATAAGAACACCAGTTACAGCAGAATGCTACGATTAAGGGTTTGTATTCATTTACCTGCATATTGCATCCACCTCCGCACAAATCTGAGTATTCATAAAGCCTCTCAAATCCATAGCACCTGACATACAAGCTACAGTACAAGCACCGCAACCCTGACAAACCGCAGGATTAACCTGTGCCACACGACGGAGGCTCTTAGTTCTGTCGTGATTCATAAATTCTTTATCTATATAAGTGATAGCACCATAGGGACATACATTCTCGCAAGTTGAACAGCCATTACACATAAGCTCGTTGGGTGAAGCAATACAGGGGTTACCTGTAAGCTTATCCTTGCAAAGAAGACCGATAACCTTGGAAGCTGCCGCAGAAGCCTGAGATACGGTTTCGGGAATATCCTTGGGACCCTGACAAGCACCCGAGAGGAACACACCTGCTGTTGGGCTCTCTACGGGTCTGAGCTTGGGATGAGCCTCGGTGAAGAAATCGTTTGTATCCATACTTGCAGTAAGCATTGTTGCAAGAGGACGAGCAGATTTATCGGGCTCGATGGCTGCTGCAAGAACAACTAAATCTGCGTCAATATTGAGCTGTTTGCCTGCGATAAGGTCGGATGCTCTTACTTTAAGCTTATTACCCTCGGGAGTAACCTTGCCTACCATACCCTTAATATACTTAACGCCGTATTCCTCAACAGCTCTGCGATAGAACTCATCGAAATTCTTACCGGGAGTTCTTACATCGATATAGAATACATAAACCTCGGTGTCGGGGTATTTATCACGAACAAGCATTGCGTGCTTTGCTGTGTACATACAGCAGATTTTTGAGCAGTATTCCTTGCCTTTTTCGGCACAGGAAGCACAACGGGAACCTACACACTGTACAAATACAATTGTGTGGGGATGCTCCAAATCGGAAGGACGCAGTAACTTACCTGCAGTAGGACCTGCAGCATTTGTAAGACGCTCAAACTCAAGAGATGTGATAACATCCTTGGACTGATTGTAAGCGTACTCGTCAAACTTATCCATACTGATAGGATTGAAGCCTGTTGCTACAACAATTGCACCGTACTTTTCGTTTACAAACTCGTCCTTCTGTGTATAGTCAATAGCACCTGCGGCACAAACCTTGGAGCATATACCGCACTTGCCGTTCTTTAGCATATTACAAGCAGAGGGGTCGATTGTTGCAACCTTGGGAACTGCCTGTGCAAAAGGAATATAGATAGCACGGCGGTTATCCATACCGAGATTGAACTCGTTGGGAATCTTCTTCATAGGACACTTCTCAACACAAGCGCCGCAACCTGTACAGATCTCTTCCTTAACAAAACGAGCCTTCTTCTTGATAGTAACATCAAAGTTGCCAACGAAGCCCTTGATCTCCTCTATCTCGCTGTATGAGAAGATTCTGATTTTATCATTCTGAGCTACATCAACCATCTTGGGTGTGAGGATACAAGCCGCACAGTCAAGGGTTGGGAAAGTCTTGTCAAGCTGAGCCATCTTACCGCCGATTGTAGGCTTTGTCTCAACAATATCAACAGGAAAACCTGCATCAGCAATATCAAGAGCTGTCTGGATACCTGCAATACCGCCGCCGATAACGAGAGCTCTCTTTGTAACGGGAGACTCACCGGGGATAAGGGGTGTATTGAGGTTTACTTTTGCAACTGCCGCTTTACCGAGGATAATTGCCTTCTCTGTACCTGTGAGCATATCCTTATGTACCCAGGAGCACTGCTCACGAATGTTTGCAATCTCTACCATATAAGGATTAAGACCTGCTGCAGCTGCAGTTTTGCGGAATGTAGCCTCGTGCATACGAGGTGAACAGGAACAAACTACAATTCCTGAAAGATTGTGCTCTTTAACAGCTTCGATAATCATATCCTGACCTGCCTGAGAGCACATATACTGATAGTTGGTGGAATAAACAACACCGGGCTCTGACTTGAGAGCTTCGGACACAGCCTGTACATCTACAGTACCTGCAATGTTGCTACCGCACCAGCATACAAATACGCCAATTCTCTGCATATTGTTTTTCCTCCTTACTTTCTGTATTTTCTCAGTGCACTCACAATAGCCTGCTGAGGAATGTTCTCGTCAAGCTTTGCGGGTACATCGTTTGCTGTCATATGATTTTTATCCTGCTGTCTAACCTGTGCGTTACGAACCGCCTCAATAAGCTTTGCAGGCTCAACACCTCTTGGGCATCTTTCTACGCAAGCAAAGCAGGAAAGACACATATAAAGGGATTTGGAGTTCATAAGAGGCTCTATATCCCCTGTCTCAACCATATATACAAACTGATGAGGATGATATTCCATCTCATCGTAAGCGGGGCAAGTACCTGAGCATTTACCGCACTTCATACATTTTCTTACATTAACACCGCTTCTGAAGATAATCTCGTCTGCGATTTTTCTATTGTTATTATGCACTCTCTGTTTCCTCCTTTACACCCAGAGCCTCAGCAAGAAGCTCTGTAAAGTAAACAACAGGGATAGAATCGGTATTCTTCTCAAGATTATATTTACAAAGGGGGCAAGCGGTAACGATAAGGTCTGCACCCTGAGCCTGTGCGTTCTTTGTAATCTCGAGGCTCTTGCGCTTTGCAAATTCGGGATTTTCCATTGTTACATAGCCGCCGCAACACTCGTTACGCATAGAATATGCCACAGGCTCAGCACCCATAGCCTTGATAAGCTCTTCAAAGATTGTGGGATTCTCCGCATCGTCCATCTGCATTATATTGGAAGGACGAAGCAATAGGCATCCGTAGTAAGCGGCAATCTTCTTGCCCTTCAGGGGGTTCACAATCGCTTCTCTGATTTTATCAAAGCCTACAAGGTCACGAAGCATCTCAAGGTAATGGTAAACCTGTGTGCTTCCGTCATAAGCGGTAGGCTCTGCCATATAGCGATTAACCTTTGTGCAGAAGCCATCGTCGGTCTGCATAAGATAGTTTGTCTGTTTGAGTACATTGTGGCAAGCGGAACAAACGGATACAAGAGGCTGTTCGTTCTCTTTTGCCCATTTGAGAGCTCTCACAGAGGAAAGCTTTGAAACAGGCTCATCCTTTGATGTGAACACACCGCCGCAACACTGCCAATTTTCTATTTCTTCCAGAGTAACTCCGAGTACCTCTGCACACCTGCGTGCATAAAGGTCAAGGTCACGTGCCTTGTTTTTAAGGGTACATCCGGGAAAATAACTTACTTTCATCAGAAACACCTCGAATAATTTTATACCATCTCTTCGGGATGGAAAACTTCATCGAATCTCTCTGCTGTGAGGAAACCAAGCTCTACGCAAGCTTCTTTGAGAGAGATGTTGTCTTTGTATGCCTTCTTTGCTGTTTTAGCTGCATTCTCGTAGCCAATATAGGGATTAAGAGCAGTAACAAGCATAAGGGAGTTGTGCAGGTTGTGGTGCATCTTCTCGCGGTTTGCAACAATGCCAACAGCACAGTTTTTGTTAAAGGAAAGAATTGCCTCAGAAAGAAGTCTTGCAGACTGAAGGAAGTTATAGATACATACAGGCATAAACACATTAAGCTCAAAGTTACCCTGAGATGCAGCCATACCTACAGCCACGTCGTTACCCATAATCTGAACTGCAACCATTGTTACAGCCTCGCACTGTGTAGGATTAACCTTACCGGGCATAATGGAAGAACCTGGCTCGTTCTCAGGAATAAAGATTTCGCCAAGGCCATCACGAGGACCGCTTGCAAGCCAGCGAACATCGTTTGCAATCTTCATCATATCACAGGCAAGTGCTTTAATTGCGCCGTGTGCAAACACAAGCTCGTCTTTGGATGTTAAAGCATGGAATTTGTTAGAAGCTGTAACAAAGGGCTTACCTGTAAGTTTAGCTACATTCTCTGCAACAAGCTCTGCAAAGCCCGCAGGAGTATTAAGACCTGTACCAACAGCAGTACCGCCAAGAGCCAGCTCACAAAGAGGCTTAACTGAAAGCTTGAGTATTTCAACATCACGCTCTAAACTTGAACGCCAACCGCTGATTTCCTGAGAAAAGGTAATGGGAGTTGCATCCTGAAGATGTGTACGGCCGCTCTTAACGATACCTTCGTTCTCTTTTTCGAGTCTTTTGAAGGTTTCAATAAGAACTTCTGCTGCAGGAATAAGTTTATCCTCAATCATTGTCACTGCGGCAATATGCATTGCTGTGGGGAATGTATCATTGGAGGACTGGCTCATATTGATGTCATCATTGGGATGAAGGAGCTTCTTGCCTGCGATTTCGTTACCGCGGTTTGCAACAACCTCGTTCATATTCATATTGGATTGTGTGCCTGAGCCTGTCTGCCACACTACCAAGGGGAAGTTACCAGCAAGCTTACCTGCAGACACCTCGTCGCAAGCAGCAGATATAGCGGCGAGCTTTTCTTCTGTCATTTTCTCGGGTTTTAAAGCAGCATTTGTCATAGCTGCAGCTTTTTTAAGAATTGCAAAAGCATTTATAACCTCACCGGGCATTGTTTCGATACCCACACCAATGGGGAAATTCATACTTGAACGCTGGGTCTGTGCTGCCCAGTATTTGTCGGCAGGTACTTTAACCTCACCCATAGAATCATGTTCAATACGATATTCCATTTTAAATTCTCCCTTCACCTTATCTAAAATTAAATATTAACACTTTTAATAACTTCTTTGAGTGTATCTGCACTTGCACGGAGTTTAACAATTTCTTCGTCTGTAAGAGGAAGAAGAACCTTGCTGTGTGCACCATTGTTTCCGACAACGTTAAGAAGGCTCAGACAAACGTCAGAAATGCCATACTCACCATTGAGCATTGTGGAAACTGTAAGTGTGGTATCAACACCGCTTAAAATGCATCTGCAAAGATGAGCAACCGAAACAGAAACAGCATAGAAGGTTGCACCCTTACGGGAAATAATCTCTGCTCCTGATTTCTTGATATACTCCTCTACCTCGTCGTAGTTAAGCTCGGGATAAACAACATCTTTTCTCTGAACGCTCTTTCTGTACTCCTCAATGGGAACGTTACTGATATTACAAAGTGACCAAGGTACAAAGCTTGAGTTGCCATGCTCACCAAGCACATAAGCGTGAACATTACGCTGATTGAGGAAGTAATACTCGGAAAGCCTTGCTCTGAGTCTTGATGTATCAAGAATTGTACCTGAACCGATGACCCTCTCCTGAGGAAGACCTGACTCCTTGCAGAAGGCATAGGTAAGTACATCAACGGGATTGCTTACAATTACATAGATAGCATCGGGTGCATAACGGGTGATCTGAGGAATAATACTCTTTGTAATCTCGATATTGGTCTGAGCAAGGTCAAGTCTTGTCTGTCCGGGAGCTCTGCCCACACCGGATGTAAGCACTACAATATCTGAGCCTGCCGCATCCTGAAAATCACCTGCATATACAGAACAGGAATGGCAAAAGGGTGTGCCCTGACGAATATCAAGAGCCTCGCCCAAAGCTTTCTCCTTGTTGATGTCAATGAGTACAATTTCGGAGCAAAGACCCGCCACTGTGAAAGTGTAGGCAATTGTTGCTCCTACATTACCCGATCCTATAACTGTAATTTTATTCATAACCGTTTCTCCTTCAAAAGAAATTTTCATACTAAACAAATCCGACGTAAAATTTGGTAAAAACAAATATACTCCTCATTTTACGATACTGAAATTATAACACATTACATTTACCTCTGCAATACATTACAAATACATTTGTCAAAAATTTAACAATCTTCTTCACTTATAACAAATACAACTATAAATCGTTGATTAATTTTAGATAATACGATAAAATGAATTGTATACAATTATGCAAAGCAGGAAGGTTTTATGAAGTACAAAAACATCACAAAAGGAGTTTTTATAAAGCGTCCCAACAGGTTTATCGCCGAGGTGGAAATTGAGGGTAAAATCCACAGCGTCCACGTAAAAAACACAGGCAGATGTAGGGAGATTTTAAAGGAAGGCACAACGGTCTATCTCACCCGTTCAGACAACCCGAACCGAAAGACCGAATATGACCTTGTCGCAGCAGAAAAACATAGAAAAAATCTACCTTCTCTGCTTATCAATATCGACTCCCAGATACCCAATGATGCTACAGAAGAATTCCTCAGAAAAGGTACTATATTTTCTCAGGATACAATAATCAGACGAGAGGTAAAACAGGGCAATTCAAGGTTTGATTTTTACATTGAAGACAAGGGCGCAAAAGCATTCTTGGAGGTTAAAGGTGTTACTCAGGAAACAGACTCGATTGCCCTATTCCCCGATGCTCCCACAGAGCGAGGAGTAAAGCATATCGAGGAGCTTATCACGCTCAAAAAGGACGGGTACGAGGCTTACCTATTCTTTGTAATACAGATGCAGGAAATATCAGTTCTGAAGCCTAACGACATCACTCATAAAGCTTTCGGCGATGCCCTTCGCAAAGCCGAAAACGCCGGCGTAAAAATCCTTGCTTATGACTGCATAGTAACACCCGACAGTATGGTTATAAACAAGACTGTTCCCATTGACCTTACACCCTTGGTAAATTCTTAAAATCTACATTCAATCTGACAATAGTCTTGTATTTATTGTCAGATTGATGTTTTTTTATCCAAAGTTTCTGCAAATATAGTGCAAAAGATACATTATGTAAAAACAGCTTGACTTTAGCGTGATATAGTGGTAAAATGTCAAGCATATATTTGTATATATATCTATAATATACACTTTCGACTTTATACTCTGCATTCTTTAAATGCAGAAAAGGAAGGTAAGAAAAACAATGATAAACGAAAGCATCATCAAAAACGATGAACGAGCAGTATTCGAACTCCGTGAGCTTTACCGTCAATACGGCTACTCCCGATTCAAAATGTCCCGTTTTGAAGAATACGACCTTTATGTAAAAAACAAGGACTTTCTCGTTTCCGACGAAGTTATCACCTTTACCGATAAAAACGGACGTCTTATGGCTTTAAAGCCCGACGTAACTCTTTCCATCATAAAAAACACCGTTGATAAACCCGGATTTATTCAGAAGGTTTACTACAACGAGAATGTTTACAGAGTTTCAAAAGGCACTCACAGCTTCAAAGAAATAATGCAGGCAGGTCTTGAATGCATCGGTGATATTCACAGCTACGAAATCGCCGAGGTTGTGCTTCTTGCTGTTAAGAGTCTTTCTTTAATGCATCGCAACTTTGTGCTCGACCTTTCTCATATAGGTCTTGTTGCCGCTATGCTTGAAGACAGCGGATTAAGCTACGAGGGCAAGGGTGCCGCACATTCTTTCCTGCATCAAAAAAACTCCCATGAACTTCGTGCCGTTTGCATGCAGGAAAACATCCCCGAAGCTAAAACAGAAAAGCTCTGTGCACTTGTAGACTTCTGCGGTGAGCCCAAAGAAGTCCTTGAGAAAATTTCTGCTTTCATCACAAGCGACAAAGAAAAAGAGGCTTTTGAAGAGCTCAAGAGCCTTTGCGATATTATTGAAAACAGCGGATTCTCCAAGTCAGTTATCATAGATTTCTCCGTCGGCAACGATATGAAGTATTATTCAGGTGTTGTATTCAAGGGATACCTTGAGGGTATTCCCACAAGCATTCTCTCCGGCGGTCAATACGACAAGTTACTCAAGAAAATGAGTCGCACAAGCGGTGCCATTGGCTTTGCCCTTTACCTTGACCTTCTGGAGCAATTTGATAACATGGCAGAGGGTTACGATGTAGACACCGTCCTTCTTTACGATGCTGACTGCAATCCTCTTACACTCACAGATGCAGTAAACGAACTTGCAAAAGATACGAGCATCAGAGTTTGCACAACTATCCCCTCAAGACTTAAATACCGCAAACTTGTAAAACTTACAGACGGGAGGTTAGAAACTCTTGAAAACAATGGTTAATGTTGCTCTGCCCAAAGGCAGACTCGGCGAAAAGGTATATAACTACTTCAAGAGTGCCGGTTTTGAATGCCCCTCTATTGAAGAAACAAACAGAAAACTTATTTTTGAAAACGAAGAAAAGGGTGTACGCTATTTTTGGGTAAAGCCCTCTGACGTTGCAATCTATGTTGAAAGAGGTACTGCTGACATCGGTGTTGCAGGCAAAGATATTCTCCTTGAGTATGAGCCCGATGTTTATGAACTTCTTGATATGGAAATGGGCAAATGCCGTATGGCTGTAGCCGCTAAAAAGGATTTTCGTGACCCTCATACAAGAACGCTGAAAGTTGCTACAAAATTCCCCAACATCGCAGAAACCTTCTATAGCGAAAAATGCAGAGATATTGATATTATCAAACTTAACGGCTCTATCGAGATTGCTCCGATACTCGGCCTTTCCGATGTTATTGTGGATATTGTTGAAACAGGCACCACACTCAAAGAAAACGACCTTGAGGTTGTGGAAACAATTATTCCCATCAGTGCCCGACTTGTTGCCAACAAGTCAGGGTATAAATTCAAGAACGCTGAAATCTTAAAGATTTGTCAGGGACTTGAAAAAGAAGTGAGGTCTCGTAAATGATTAAAATTATGAAATACGGCGAAATCTCAAAGGACGAGATTTTTGCAAGACAGGAAGCGACCATGGATGTTTCCTCAATCGTTTCCGATATAATCGAGGATGTAAAGGAAAACGGCGACAAGGCTGTACTCGCATATAATCTTAAATTTGATGGTGCTGAGCTTGAGAGTCTTGAGGTTTCCGAAGAAGAAATCAACGAAGCCTTCGAAAGCGTTGAGGATAAATTCCTCGATATTCTCAGAAATGCCGCCGCAAACATCAGAGCTTTCCACCAGAAACAAGTACGCACAAGCTTTATTATGAACGAAAAAGCAGGTGTGGTAACAGGTCAGAAGATTACTCCTATCGAAAAGGTAGGTCTTTATGTCCCCGGCGGCACAGCAGCTTACCCTTCCACTGTTCTTATGGACAGTATTCCCGCAAAGATTGCAGGCTGTAAGACCATCGTTATGGTAACTCCTCCTTCAAAAAACGGTAAGGTTAATCCTGTTATTCTTGCTGCCGCAAAGATTGCAGGTGTCGACAAAATTTACAAGGTAGGCGGTGCTCAGGCTGTTGCCGCTCTTGCCTTTGGTACAGAGAGCATCCCAAAGGTAGACAAGATTGTAGGCCCCGGTAATGCCTTCGTTGCAGAGGCAAAGAAACAAGTTTTCGGTATGGTATCCATCGATATGATTGCAGGTCCCAGTGAAATCCTTGTTATTGCCGACTCAAAATCAAATCCTGCTCACGTTGCGGCCGATCTTCTCTCTCAGGCAGAACATGATAAACTTGCAAGTGCTGTTCTTGTTACAGACAGTGAAGAACTTGCCAAAAAAGTATCAGATGAACTTGAAAGACAGATTCCCCTTCTGCTTCGCTCTGAAATTGCCAGAACTTCAATTGATAATAACGGCAAGATTATTATTGCCGACAACATTAGAGATGTAATTGCAATCTCCAATGAGATTGCTCCCGAGCATCTTGAAATTATGGTAGACAACCCCTTTGACTACCTTGACGCTATCGAAAATGCAGGCTCTGTATTTATGGGCAGACATTGTCCCGAGGCTTTGGGTGACTACTACGCAGGTGCAAACCACACCCTGCCCACATCGGGCACCGCCAGATTCTCCAGTCCTCTCTCTGTTGATGACTTTATTAAGAAGATTCAGTACACCTATTACACAGAGGATGCTCTTAAGAAAATCGGCGACGAGGTTGCATTTTTTGCAGAGAAAGAGGGACTTACCGCTCACGCAAGAAGCGTTACCATCAGAACCGAGGAAAATGTATGAGCAGATTCTTAAAAGAAAATTATAAAAGTCTTGAAGTCTACACCCCCGGTGAGCAGCCCAAGGACGGAGAATACATTAAGCTCAATACAAACGAATCTCCCTTCCCTCCTGCCCCTGCTGTTGTAGATTTACTTACAAAGCAGGATGTGGAGAATCTTAGGCTTTACTCCGACCCAACACTTTGCACCTTAAAAGAAAAGCTTGCAAAGCTATACGGAGTAGAAAAAGAAAACATCTTTCTCTCCAACGGCTCCGACGATATTCTGAACTTTGCCTTTATGGCATTTGGTCATAACGGCGCTTTGTTCCCCGATATTACCTACGGATTCTACACAGTATTTGCAGAGCTTCACGGTGTTGAATATGAGGAAATACCCTTAAGAGAGGACTTTACTGTTGACTACAAGGACTACCTGGGCAGGAACAAATTAATTGTAATTGCAAACCCCAATGCTCCCACAGGTGACTCAAGACCTTTATGGGAGATTGAGGAGATTATTAAATCCAATCCCGACTCGGTTGTAGTTATCGACGAGGCTTATGTTGACTTTGGCGGAAACTCCGCTTACAAGCTTATAGAAAAATATGACAACCTGCTGACAGTACGTACCTTCTCAAAATCCCGCTCTATGGCAGGTGCAAGACTTGGCTACGCAATCGGAGCAAAGGGTCTTGTCGAAGACCTTATGAGAATTAAATTCTCTACAAACCCCTATAACATCAACCGCTTAACCTGTGCTTTGGGTGAGGCAACCGTTGATGCAGAGGACTATTACACAGAAAAATGCAAAGAGATTATGAGTGTAAGAGAATACACTAAAGAAAAACTTGAGGAATTAGGTTTTGAGGTACTTTCCTCTTCCTCCAACTTTCTCTTTGCAAAACATAATAAAATAAGCGGCGAAAAGCTTTACACAGAGCTCAAAAGCCGCCGCATCCTTGTAAGGCATTTTACTAAAGAGCGCATCTGTGAGTTTAACCGTATCACAATCGGTACACTTAAGCAGATGGACACAATGATAGACGCCATAAAGGAAATACTCAAAGGAGAATGAATTATGAGAACAAGTGTTATTGAACGCAAAACTGCGGAAACCAACATTACTCTTACATTAAAGCTTGACGGTACAGGTAAATCCAATGTGTGTTCAGGTGTAGGTTTTCTTGACCACATGCTGACACTCTTTGCCGCTCACTCAAGATTCGATCTGACACTCACCTGCCTGGGTGACATACAGGTTGACGACCACCACTCTGCTGAGGATATCGGCATTTGTTTAGGTCAAGCACTCTGCGAGGCACTCGGTGCAAAAAGAGGCATCAACCGCTATGCAAGTACAACTCTGCCTATGGACGAATCACTTATTCTCACAGCTGTTGATATTTCCGGCAGAAGCTGTCTTTGCTACGATGTTGATTACCCTACCGAAAAAATCGGTACCTTCGACGCAGAACTTATCGAGGAGTTCTTTCAGGCATTCGTAAGAAACTGCCCTATGGCTCTGCACATAAGAAAAATGGCAGGAAGCAATTCCCACCACATTGCAGAGGGTGTATTTAAATCTGTTGCCCGTACACTTAAAGCAGCGGTTGCTATCGACCCCGCTCTCGGTGATGAAATTCCCTCTACAAAAGGTGTTATCTGATGATTGGTATTATTGATTACGGCGTGGGCAATCTCTTCTCGCTCAAATCCTCTTTCGAGGCCATCGGTGAAGAAGTTTTTGTCTCGGGCAATAAATTAGAATTAAGAGAAGCTGATGGACTTATTCTCCCCGGCGTTGGTGCATTTGAGGATGCAATCGCAAAACTCAAAGAAAACAAGCTGGACGAGTTTGTAAAAGAAGAAGCCGCAAAGGGTAAGCCTCTTATGGGTATCTGCCTCGGTATGCAGCTTCTCTTTGAAAAAAGCTTTGAGTATGGCGAGCACGAAGGCTTAGGACTTTTAAATGGTCAGGTTGTGCCTATGCTTCACTCTATCCCTGCAGAGCTTAAAATTCCCCACATCGGTTGGAATGCCCTGCACATTACAAAGGAATGTCCTCTCTTTGAAAAACTCGGAAAAGATAACTGTGTTTACTTTGTTCATTCCTACTATGCAGAAGGTTGCGATGATTCTCTGTGTGCTACTACAGAATACGGCAAAGAGCTTACTGCCGCAGTATTCAAAGATAATGTTTACGGCTGTCAATTCCATCCCGAAAAAAGCGGAGAGGTTGGAATGAAGATTCTTAGTTCCTTCTCTGCACTTTGCAAATAAACTTAAAACGAGGTTATTATGAATATTTTTCCTGCAATAGATTTGTATGACGGCAAGGCTGTAAGGCTTTTCAAGGGCGACTACAACCAGATGACCGTTTACAGTAACGAGCCCTTGGAAGTTGCTCGTAAATTTGAGAAAGCAGGCGCTCGTCACCTCCACCTTGTAGACCTTGAGGGTGCAAAAGCAGGTAAGCCTACAAACCTTGAAACCATAAAGAAAATTGTGGATAACACAGACCTTTTCACAGAAATCGGCGGTGGTATCCGTAGTATTGAAATCGCAAAAGCATATATTGACATCGGTGTTGACAGAATTATCCTTGGTACTGCCGCAGTTGAAAACGAGGATTTCCTCAAGGAAGCTCTCTCTCTTTTCGGCGACAAGGTTGCAGTCGGTGTTGACCTTAAAGACGGTTTTGTGGCAATTAAGGGCTGGACAGAAAAATCTGCCATCACTGCCGATGATTTTATGTCAAAGATGGAGTCTCTCGGTGTTAAAACCGTTATTTGCACAGACATCTCCAGAGATGGTGCTATGCAGGGCAGTAACAACTCCCTCTACAAAGCTCTGGGTGAAAAATTCAGCATCGACCTTGTGGCTTCGGGCGGTGTTTCCTCTATCGAAGATATAAAGACACTCAGCGAAATGAACCTTTACGGTGCAATTATCGGCAAAGCATACTATATCGGAGCCATCGATCTTAAAGAAGCAATCGAGGTAGCAAGATGATTACAAAAAGAATTATTCCCTGTCTTGATGTTAAAAACGGACGAGTTGTAAAGGGTGTAAATTTCGAGGGACTTTCTGATGTTTCCTCCCCCGTTGAGCTTGGACGTTACTACAGCGAATGCGGTGCTGACGAGCTTGTATTCTACGACATTACAGCTTCAGCCGAAGGCAGAGCCCTCTTCACCGATATTCTCCGCGAGGTTGCAAAAACAATCTTCATTCCGCTTACAGTAGGCGGCGGCATCAACACTCTTGACGACTTTGACCGTGTGCTCAAATGTGGTGCCGACAAGGTATCCGTTAACTCAGGTGCTATAAGAAATCCCGAGCTTATTACCGAAGCCGCCAAGAAATACGGCGACCAGTGTGTTGTAATTTCCGCTGATGTAAAACGAGTAGACGGAGTGTTCCGTGTATTCGCAAAAGGTGGCAGAGAGAACACAGGTATGGAGGCTATAAGCTGGATAAAATCCTGTGTTGAGCGAGGTGCAGGCGAGGTTGTACTTAACTCTATCGATACTGACGGAGTTAAGGGAGGCTTTGACCTTGAGATGCTAAAAGCTGTTTCCGATGTGGTAAACGTTCCTGTTATTGCCTCGGGTGGTGCAGGTAAGATAGATGACTTTGTAGAGCTTTTTAACACTCTGCCCAAGGTTGACGCAGGTCTGGCGGCTTCAATCTTCCACTTCGGCGAGGTTAGGATTCCCGACCTAAAAAAAGTACTCAGAGACAACAATATAAATGTGAGGTTATGATTATTATGTTTGATATAAACACTCTTAAATTCGACGAAAAGGGGCTTATTCCTGCAATCGTTGTGGACGCAGACACAGAGAAGGTTCTGACCCTTGCATATATGAATCGCGAAAGCCTTCAGATTTCCATGGAGAAGGGTCTTACCTGTTTTTATAGCCGCTCCCGACAGGAGCTTTGGCTCAAGGGTGAAACAAGCGGTAACTACCAGCATATCGTTTCCATTACCGCAGACTGCGACAACGATGCACTTACCGTAAGAGTCAGAAAAGACGGTCCTGCCTGCCACACAGGCACAGACTCCTGCTTCAATAATCTTGTATTTGAAGGTGACGAGGCAGAGGGCTTCAAAATCGAAAGCCTTTACGAGCTTCTCATGGGTAGAAAAGAAAACCTCCCCGAAGGCTCCTATACCACCTACCTCTTCCAGAAGGGTCTTGATAAGATTCTCAAGAAGGTTGGAGAGGAATGTACAGAGGTTATCATCGGTGCCTGCAAAGAGGACAGAGCAGAAACCGTTTACGAAATTGCAGACCTTGCTTATCACGTAATGGTACTTATGGTCGAGATGGGCATTTCTGTTGAGGACATCAGAAAAGAGCTTGGCTCAAGACACGTTATCGACCACAAGGTAAAACAGGAAAAAATGGTATGATAAAAAGAGATTATCACATCCATACAAACCTCTGTGACGGTAAAGACTCACCAGAAGAAATAGTGCTCTCTGCTATAGAGAAGGGGTTTTCTACCATAGGCTTTTCTGGTCATTCTCCTCTTTACAGCGAATACTGGTGTATGACAAAAGAAAACCTTGCAATCTATAAAAAGGAGATTACAAGGCTTAAAGAAAAATATAAAGATAAAATCGAAATCCTTTTAGGGCTTGAGCAGGACTACTATAGCGAGCCTTTGTGCAAATCCGACTATGACTATGTAATCGGCTCTGTGCACGGAATAAAGGTTTCTGATGGTTTTGTATTTATGGATGATACCGTCGCCTCACTTAAACAGGGTATTGAAAAGCATTTTGGCGGAGATTCTCTTTTACTTGCAGAAGAGTATTATAGTCTTGTAGCAGATGTAAAAAACAAAACAGATGCAGATATAATAGGACACTTTGATTTGCTCCTTAAATTTCAGGAAGATGAACAACTATTTGACACAGGTCATCCCCGATATATTAAAGCAGCAAAGAGAGCAATCGACAAGCTCGCAAAAGAAAATGTACTCTTTGAGGTAAACACAGGTGCAATCTCAAGAGGGTATCGTACAACCCCCTACCCAGAAGCTCAGATGCTTCGATATATAAACGAAAAGGGATGTGACGTAATCCTGACAAGTGATTGCCACAATAGAAATAATTTAGGCTTTGCTTTTGAAAGCACCGTAAATCTTATAAAAGAATGCGGATTCAAACGAATTGCTTACCTCACAAACGGCAAAACCGAATACATTAGTATATAAAAAGTCCCGAGAATTAAAACTCTCGGGACTTATCTTTTATTAAGATTATTATTTAGCGGGCTTATTCTGTGCAGTAACTTTAAGACTGTCTACAACCTTCTGTGTACGCTCTGCGATTGTATCAAAGGCTTCGTCATTAAGACCTGTAAGGTCAATCTTCTCGAATGTACCGCCGGAAACAGCACCTTTTTCTTCTTTGAAGTTATAGGTCTTTTCGCCCTCGTACATCTGGAAGTATGTGTTAAAGGAAGGAGCTTCTGTCATATTGTCACCGCTGACAATGTATCCTCTGCCTGTAGTTGCAGTATAAAGCCAAACAGAAGGATTCTTCGCATCTGCGGTAGCAAGAGATGTGATATCTTCGCTTACAGAACCGCCCTCTTTCTTAACATAAGGATCGCCAACAAGAACGGAACCTCCGTTATCAAAGCCGAAAACCATCTGCTTGTTTACATAAGGCTTGCTTCCGTCTGCATAAGCAATATACATATTGAGGTTGCCGTTACCCATAAAGTCAAGAAGTCTTACAACAGCAACACCCTTAAGGTTGCCGTCTTCAAGCTTTGCTTCGCCGTATTTCTTAAAGAGCTTTTCATACTCGCTGTAGAAATATCTTGCTCTGTCATAAGCTGTAATTGCTACAATATAATCGTCGCCACCCTTATCGTTAGAGCCAAGGTCATTGGTATCGTACTGGCCCTTGGGAGTATTCTCTACCTTCTTGCAGGCCGCAAGAGAAAATACCATAAGTAAAACAAATAATAAAGCTAAAATTCTTTTCATAAATCTGCACTCCAAAATGTTATAAAATACTTTAAAATATATTTTACTATGTTTTTAATTATTTTGCAATAGTAAAATTAAAGACAGCAAGACTAAGATCTTGCTGTCTTTTTTTATCGGGATATAAATTCAAACTCTCCGTCTTTATAATCACACAAAAGTGTGCTGATACCAAAAAGCTCTGAGCTTATAAGTTTTTCGGATAAGGGATCCTCGATAAGCGTGGTGATTGCACGGCGTAAGGGTCTTGCACCATAAGACTCATCGTAGCCTACCTCTGCTATTCTCTCAAGTGCCGCATCGGTAAACTCAAGCTTTGTACCCAAAGCCTCCAGCCTGATTGAAAGATTTTTAAGCATTAAAGAGGTAATCTCCTTGGTTTCTTCTCGGCTAAGCTTTGAGAAAACTATAATCTCATCAACTCGGTTAAGGAACTCGGGACGGAACAGGTTTTTCAGCTCCTCCATAACTTTTTCTTTAATATTCTCTTGTTCCTTTGCCTCGTCATTTGAGAAGCCGAGAGTCGCTTTTTTATCGGTTATAAGTCTTGCTCCTACATTTGAGGTCATAATAATAACCGTATTCTTGAAGTTTACAGTGCGTCCCTTTGAGTCTGTAAGTCTGCCGTCTTCCAGAATCTGAAGGAGTATATTGAATACATCGGGATGAGCTTTTTCTATTTCGTCAAAAAGGATAACGGAATAAGGATTTCTGCGTACACGTTCTGTAAGCTGACCGCCCTCATCAAAGCCTACGTAACCGGGAGGAGAGCCGATAAGCTTAGAGGTTGTGTGCTTCTCCATATACTCGCTCATATCAAGTCTGAGCATGGCACTCTCGTCAGAGAACATCGCCTGCGCCAAAGCCTTGCAAAGCTCGGTTTTTCCTACACCAGTCGGGCCAAGAAAGATAAATGAGCCTATGGGTCTCTTTGGATCTTTGAGTCCAGCTCGGCTTCGTCTTACCGCCTTTGCCACAGCAGTTACTGCCTCATGCTGACCTATAACACGTTTGTGCAGTTCCTCCTCTAAATTTACAAGTCGTTCGGATTCTTCCTTTGTAAGCTCACACACAGGTATTTTGGACCAATCAGAAACAGTCTTTGAAATTTCCTGACGTGTAACCTGAAGGTGTGATGAAGACACACTGTCTTCCCAATCACTCTTTGCCTGTGACAGTTCTTCGCGAAGGGTCTTTTGCTCATCACGGACTTTCGCCGCTCTCTCAAAATCCTGCTCGTTTACTGCCTCGCTTTTTTCTTTTTCAAGATTTTCTATGCGTTCTTCAAGTTCCTTTAAATCTACGGGCGCAGTCATTGAATCAAGACGCACCTTTGATGCTGCCTCATCAATAAGGTCAATTGCCTTATCGGGCAAATATCTGTCTGCAATATATCGTGAAGATAAATCCACAGCCGCCTCAATTGCGTCGTCTGTAATTGTTACCTTGTGATGAGCCTCGTATCTGTCACGAAGTCCTTTGAGAATTTCTACCGCCTCATCCCTTGAAGGCTCGCACACATCCACAGGCTGGAATCTTCGCTCAAGAGCTGCATCCTTTTCAATGTATTTTCTATACTCCGCAGGAGTTGTAGCACCGATAACTCTGAACTCACCCTTTGCAAGAGAGGGCTTCAAAATATTTGCCGCATCTGCAGAGCCTTCTGCTGACCCTGCTCCAACTATGGTATGGAGCTCATCGATAAAGAGAATAATATCCTTAGCCGATCTCAGCTCTTCGATTACACCCTTTATCCTTTCTTCAAAGTCACCTCTGTATTTTGTGCCTGCAATCATACCTGTCAGGTCAAGGCTTACCACCCGTTTATCTTTGAGTATTTCGGGCACCTCGCCCTGTGCAATTTTAAGAGCAAGTCCCTCGGCTACTGCAGTTTTACCCACACCGGGTTCACCAATCAGCACAGGATTGTTTTTTGTTCTGCGGGAAAGTATCTGCACAACCCTGTTTATCTCATCCTCCCTGCCGATAACAGGGTCTATACCGCCTGACCTTGCAAGCTCAACCAAATCTCTGCCAAACTGATTAAGGTTTTTATGCTTGGAACTCTTATCCTTTGCGTCACAACGAGGTATATCAGAATTGCTTTCTTTGTCACCGCCCAGACTTTGCCTGAGCACTTCTTTCACCGCTTCCGGCTGTACCGATATTTCCTCCATAAACCTTACGGCATAGCTGTCGCTTTCAGCTAAGATTGCAATAAGCAGATGCTCACTGCCTACAAAATTATGCCCAATTTTAGCAGATGCCAGCACCGCCGCCTGCATCACCCTTTTTGTTCGGGGTGTGAAATCATCCGGCGAAAGCACTGTTTTACTGCCTACTCCTATACTTTCACGAATTTTATTGAGGAACTTTTCTCCGTCAAATCCGCATTCTGAAAGCACAGTTGCCGCAACCCCTGTTCCCTCTTTAAAAAGTCCCAGAAGAAGATGCTCTGTACCGATATATGTGTGGCCTAAATTTTCTGCCGTCTCAATCGAAAGATTGAGGGCATCGTTTGCTTTTTGTGTAAATCCTTTGAAATTGTACATACTTATCATTCCTTCCAAATTAACCTTGGTTACCGTGTAACCTATTTTTCATATAGTCTGTAACAATGGGGAAAAACACCGAATTGAATTTATCTTAAAGAATTTTTAATTAGCTTTGCTCTTGCAATATCCCTCTCCTGAGGTGTAAGCTTTTTACCCTCTATACTCATAAGACTTGCGGGCTGAATAATTATCATCAGTTTATCTATGGTATTGAGACTTATATCCTCAATAATACCCTCACAAATACCTACACGCACATTGGAAAGAAGCCTCATTGCCTCCTGATGTGAGATAAGCCTTGCTGTCATAAGTATTCCCATACTGCGACTTAATCTGTCCTGATACTCCATACTCTCCATAAGCTTTTCTCTTGTCTGGAGCTCGGAGTTGGAAAGCTGTTCGCAGATACTCATAAGATTGTCAATTGCCGACTCCTCGGAAATACCAAGAGTAATCTGATTGCTAATCTGATAGAGTGCACCTGAATACTCAGAGCCCTCTCCGTAGGTTCCTCTTATTACAAAGCCCAGCTTTGTAAGATTGGTTGCAATTCGCTGAACAGTTCTGCTCTCGGAAAGTGCACAAAGATGCATCATAAAAGAAGCTCTCATACCTGTGCCTAAATTAGTGGGACACTGGGTTAAGTAACCCAGTTTTTTATCATAAGCAAAAGAAAGTGCGGCATCGAGCTCTCTGTCAATTTTATCTGCAATCTCATAAGCTTCTTTAAGAGCGGCACCGCTCTTAATAACCTGAATACGAAGGTGATCCTCTTCGTTAATCATAATGCTTATGCTCTCGTCTTTTGAAACCGCCAAGGCTCTGCCGGCAAGAGGTTTTGCAAACTCAGGGCTTATAAGGTGTCTTTCCACCATAGAAACTGCCCCGTACTCAGGCAAATCTTCCATATTAACAAAAATAAATTCTTCAGAAAGACCTTCTACCGCCTTCTTGATTTTCTCTAATACTTCCAGACGGCCTTGCTCATCAAGTCTGCAGGGGAAGGGATACTCACGAAGATTACGTGCCAGTCTTATACGGCTGGAAATTACTACTGATTCGCCCATTTTATGCTCCCTCTCTTTCTTTAATTTTATCACGAAGCTCTGCTGCAAGCTCAAAGTTCTGTTCCTTTATTGCATTCTGAAGCTCTGCTTTAAGCTCCTCAACAGTAAGCTCCGTTGACTTTTGCTCAGAAGCATTAACCTCAGAACATACGCCCTCTGAAACCTTGCCGCAATGCTGTGTGTTTCCGTGGATACCCTTAATTGAGGGCAGAAGCTCCTGCAAAAAAATATCGTAGCAAGAAGCACAGCCTACCTTGCCTGTGTTCTTAATATCACCGTAAGTACTTGAGCAGACAGGACAGCGGGTTGCCTGCGAACGAGAAGGTAGTGCCGCACCGAAGATACTGGTCAGTAAACCACCGAACATATCTGGCATCGAGGTATCAAAAACATTATCAAATCCCATTTCGTGAGCACAATCGGCACACAAAATATACTCGGTGTATTTTCCGTTTACAATTCGTTTGATGTGAGTTGTTGCATCGTTTACTTTACATTTCTGACATTTCATATAAACTCCTCCTTTATTTATACAAGCGCAAGAAGCATATTCTTATAAATCGAAGCTCGCACCTTATCCCTCTGTGCAGGTATTACTGCCTGCAGTGTGCGGTCTGCACCTGCGGTGAGCATAAGCCTTGCGGCTTCACTTGAGATTATTGACCTTGCACACAGGTTTTTAATCATTACCTCTGAGGTAATATTATCAAGTTCTGCTCCGATTGAGTTGATAAGATGCATTAGGGTAGTAGCTTTATCAGATACAACTCGTGTTATTCGGATATAGCCTCCGCCGCCTCGACGGCTTTCAATAATATATCCCTGCTCGGGAGTAAATCGGGATGTAAGCACATAGTTAATCTGACTGGGCACACAGCCGAAGCGGTCTGCAAGCTCGTTTCTTTTTATCTCTGCATTACCCTCTGCCTCTATCATTTCCATTATATATTGCGTCAGCATATCACTTAGTCGCATACTGTCACCTCCAAAAAATTAAGGAAATCGGTCATTATCTTTTTGACCTTCCCTGACCTTGACTTTATTTTACACTAATAGTCAGAGAAAGTCAAAGTCAGTAAAAGTCAAACTCCGCCAAAGCACGCACACTTTGACGGAGTTTTCTTTATATATCTTCGATTTTCTTAATTTTTCTTTGATTTTCTCAAAATTTACAACAAATCAAAGATCAAATTAATCTGTCATTAACTGACAAATCATATTGGTAAGGTCTACGGGATTCTCTGTTTCCAGACCGCTTATCTGGCGAGCCTGAGCATAAAGAATCTTTGTGTAAAGGTCAAATTTTTCCTTATTCTCTGCAAAGAGAGTTTTAAGTGTATCTGAAAGCTTGTGGTTTAAATTGATCTCCAGAGCCATATCAGCGTGAGCAAACATCTCGTTTCCGGGCATACGGCTCAAAATTTTAGCCATTTCTGCAGAAATGTAGCCTTCGCTTGAAAGGCTTATGGGGTTATCGCCCAAAGAGCCGGAGAAACGGACAGCCTTAACCTTACCCTCAAGAGTTTCCTGCATAGCCACAAACATTTCGTTATACTCTTCGTTTGCTTTTTTAAGAGCATCCTTTTCATCTTCTGTTGAAATGTCAAGGTCGCCTGCGGTTACATTCTTAAAGGGCTTGTCGCTATACATATTGATAGCACCAAGAGCAAACTCGTCAATATCATCTGTGAGGAGAAACACATCGAAGCCTTTTTCCAAAACAGCCTGTGTACGAGGAAGCTTCATAGCCAGCTCTGCACTCTCTGCAAATGCATAATACACAGCCTTCTGGCTCTCAGGCATAGCCTCTACATACTCCTTGAGAGTAATAAATCTCTCCCCCGAAGTACAGCGGAATACAAGTAAATCCTGCAGAGCTTCTTTGTTTATACCATAGTTGTTGTATACACCGAATTTAATCTGTGCACCAAAGGATTTCCAGAAATCCTCGTACTTTTCTCTGTTTTCTTTCTGAAGCTTTAAAAGCTCGTTCTTAATCTTTTTCTCGATGCTCTTTGCTATAGTCTTAACCTGATAATTTTGCTGAAGAGTCTCTCTTGAAATATTGAGAGTTAAATCGGAGCTGTCTACTACACCACGGATAAAGTTAAAGTAATCCGGCAGTAAATCAGCACATTTCTCCATAATCATTACACCGTCGCTGTAAAGCTGAAGACCCTTTTCGTAGTCTTTGGAATAATAATCATAAGGTGCGTTCTGAGGGATAAAAAGGAGCATTTCGTACTCAACGTTACCCTCCATCTTTGCGTGGATTGTACGCACGGGAGGAGCTGTGTCGTAGAAACGACCTTTATAAAATTCTGCATACTCTTCATCTGTAACATCAGAGGCTTTTCTGTGCCACAAGGGAACCATACTGTTGAGAGTTCTGTTCTCCACAATTGTCTCATACTCCGGCTGAGAGTTATCACCCTCTGCCTTTTCTTTTGGCACACTTGTCTCTACATTCATACGGATAGGATAGCGGATATAGTCGGAGTATTTACGGATAAGGCTCTGAATACGGAAAGCATCCATAAACTCGGAGTAGGTCTCGTTTTCTGCATCCTCTTTAAGATACATTACGATTTCTGTTCCTACTGTATCCTTATCGCATTCTGTGATTGTATAGCCCTCTACGCCCTCAGACTCCCACTTATAAGCGGTATCTCCCAAAAGTGCCTTTGTGGTAACAACAATCTTGGAGCTAACCATAAATGCAGAATAGAAGCCAACACCGAACTGACCGATTATGCTAATATTCTCGTCCTTATTCTCGCCCTTGAACTCGCCTGAATCGGAGTGAGCAATTGTACCTAAGTTATTTTCAAGATCCTCTGCTGTCATACCGCAACCGTTGTCGGAAACAGTGATTGTGCGGTTGTCTTTATCAACAGCAATTGTGATGCCGTATTCCTCACGTGCAAGTCCCAAAGAAGAATCTGTAAGAGAACGGAAATATCTTTTGTCGATTGCGTCGGATGCATTGGAGATAAGCTCACGAAGAAAAATCTCTTTGTTTGTGTAAACGGAGTTTATCATCATATCGAGCATCTTTTTTGATTCCGTTTTAAACTGTTTTATTGCCATAATATATACCTCCTGCGAAAGCTTTAAAACAATATTACTATTTTAGTCCTACTCCACTATTAAGTCAAGTTTTACCATTTAAGTTTAAAGAAAGTTAATAAAAATCGCAGCTGTGAAACTCAGAGCTGCGACCTTGTTCAGTATTTATTTACAAGATATTCGATTGCTTCTTTGTATCCTTCGAAGCCTTTACCCTTTATAACCTTTTCTGCATAAAGAGAAATGAAGGAGAATTTTCTGAAAGCCTCCCTCTCGTCTATATCGGAAAGATGCACCTCCACTGTAGGAAGCGCTACTGCTTTGAGTGCATCAAGAATTGCCACACTTGTATGAGTATAAGCCGCAGGATTGATTACAATTGCATCAAACTCACCTAAACACTCCTGAATTTCCGTCACGATTGCACCTTCAAAGTTACTCTGGAAGATTTCAAAGTCCACTTCCTTTTCGTCGCAGAAGTCTTCAATAAATTCACACAAATCTTTATATGTATTTTTGCCATAAATATCCGGTTCACGGATACCAAGCATATTAAGGTTTGGTCCGTTTATAACTTTTATCTTCATAACACTATCTCCTAAAAGACTTCGATTATGTCTTCTGCAACAGCCCGTGCATCCCTGTTGCCGTCAACAACTGCATCAGCAAAAGCTTTATAGAGAGGCAGTCTTTCCTCGTAAAGCTTTGAAAGATTTTGTGACAAAGGTCTGCCCTCTGTTGCCAGTAAACTCAAATCTCTTTCTATAAATACAATTTTGGAGTTTTGTACAAGCAGTGGGTAATTTTCGCTGACAGTAACTGCACCGCCGCCTGTAGCTAAAATTCTTCCGCTCTCTTTTGAGAGTTCTTTTAAAACCTCGGTTTCAATATTGCGAAACTCCTCCACACCAAAATTCTCGATAATCTGTGCAGGAGTTTTACCTGTCTTTTTAAAAATCTCCTCGTCACTGTCTGCAAAAGCTCTTCCTGTTATCTCGCTCAAAATTTTGCCTACTGTTGACTTTCCGCAACCGGGCATACCGATGAGAACAATATTAAGCACTCTATCGGCAATCTTTGCGGTAAAATTATCTATTAAACCATCATTTATTTCTACAGATCTAAAAATTTCTACTGCTCTTTTTGCCTGTGCAACAAGCATTAAAAGACCGTTTGAAGTCTTAATGCCCATACTCTCTGCCTGCATTAAGAGCGCTGTTTTTGCAGGGTTATAGATAAGGTCGCAAACCGCCTGCAAACTCTCAAACACCTTCAAATCAACGGGTGACTTGGGACAATCAGGATACATTCCTACAGGAGTAGCATTGACAATAAGCACAGCATCCTTGTGCTTTTGGATGTTATCGTAATTGTCATCACCCTGACGGAAGATAACAACTACCTTTGCACCCTGCTCCGAAAGTACTGTCTGTACGGTTTTTGATGCACCGCCCGAACCCAGCACCACAGCCTTTTTGCCTCTTAAATCAATGCCGAGTTTTGCAATCATACAAGAAAAGCCGAAGTAGTCTGTATTATCGCCGAAGAGTGTACCGTCAGCACGTTTCAGAACAGTATTCACCGCTCCGATTTTCTTTGCGGTATCAGACAGCTCGTCACAGTACTTCATTATCTCCGCTTTGTATGGAATGGTAACGTTGTAACCTGCAAGATCATTATTCTTCACCCATTTTTCAAGTTTATCTCTTTGTACTTCATAAAGTTCATAAGGATAATGTGCAAAATATGAATGAATTAAAGGAGAAAAGCTGTGAGGAAGATGCTCACCCAGAAGACCATATTTTTTATTTTCAAAACCTACAACATTCTTCATAATCAAACAAGCTCTGTATAACTTCCAAGATATTCAAAATCCTCTGTTTCTGCATCCAGTTCGCAAAGAAGCGTTGAGAGCACAGGGGAATATACCGACTCAGAAACATCAAAATAAAACATAAATTCAAAGTCAGAACCGGGCAAGGGACGGCTCTCAAGCTTTACGAGATTTATACCCGATGCAAAGAATTTTGCAAGAATGTGATAAAGAGAACCGGGTCTGTGAGGTAAGGTAAGCTTTACACTTGTGCGGTCTGCACCGGGATAAACCTCCAGATTCTTTGAAATGCAAATAAAACGAGTATCGTTGGAGGCATTATCACGGATATTGTGACGAAGCACGGTGAGTCCGTAAAGTGCTCCGCAATCGGGCGATGCAATAACAGCCACATCTGTTCTGCCCGACTCCGCAATCTCTTTTGCTGCTGCCGCAGTATTTCTGAAGGGCACAACCTTAATATCCTTATTGTTTGCAAGAAATTGTGAACACTGTTCAATTGCCTGTTCGTGAGACCATATCTCCTTAATCTGCGAAAGACTTGTCGCCTTTGAAAGAAGTGCATGATTAATACGGCAACGAACACTTCTTACAATATAAAAATTATATCGGGACATAAGGTCGTAAACCATTGTAACAGAGCCCGCACTGCTATTCTCAAGAGGCAGAATTCCGTACTTGCAAAGTCCCGAGTCAACAGCCTTGAAAACCGCCTCAAAGCTCTGCATATACATAATCTGAGGAAGTTTGAACATCTTTTCGCAAGCATGCTGTGAGTATGCACCCTCTGTACCCTGACAAGCAACAATTGCTCTCTCGGGGAAAAGATTGGGAGTATTATCTAAAGCAGTGCTGATTGTCTCAGCCAGCTTTTTATCGCTGTTGAGAACTCTGCTCTGGTATGCACGGCTTACATTTGTGAGGGTTGAGAACAAAACTCTTGTATAAAGTTCTGTGTCTTCGTTACTGCGTTCTGCCGCTCTGGCTATAAGCTGACGCTCACGCTCGCCGTCATAAAGAGGGGTTTTGCTTTCTTTCTTATACTCTGCAACCTCTTTGATAACACTCATTCTTTTGTTAAAAAGTCTGACGAGCTCCTCGTCGATTTTATCTATTTCCTGTCTGTAATTTTCAATTGACATTTTTAATCTCTCCAAATTCATATTTTTTAGAATGCATTATGTATCGAAACCGTCTGCGTTGACAAGTGCTATTGCAGTAACCGCCTCAATAACTGCCGCCGCACGAGGTACAATACAGGGGTCGTGTCTGCCTTTTATTGTGAGTTCACACTCTTTGTTTTCTATAACATCTACACTTTTTTGTGCAGTTGCAATTGATGGTGTGGGCTTGAATGCTGCTCTGAACACAAGAGGCATACCGAAGGAAATACCGCCGAGTATTCCGCCACAGTTGTTGGTTTCTGTCAAAACATCGCCCTTATCATTAAGAACAAAGGGATCGTTTGCAATGGAGCCTGTCATCTTTGCATACTCAAAGCCTGCACCGAACTCCAAACCCTTAACAGCAGGAACAGAGAAAACAGCCGAAGCTATGAGAGCTTCAAGTCCGCCGAAGAAATCACTGCCCAGACCTTTCGGCAGATTATATACAGCACACTCAATCTCGCCGCCTACGGAATCACCCCTACCCTTTGCCTCAAGGATAAGGTCTGTCATTTTACTCTCTTTTTCCGAATCTATTACAGGAAAATCCGAAGCCTTGAGAATACCATTTAGGTACTCATCAGATTTTAAATTATCAAGGGGTGTATCCTCAATATCCCCGATGCGGCTTACATGAGATACAACCTCTACACCCTTTCCTTTAAGTATCTCAAGACAGATAAAACCTGCGGCACACATAGCCGCTGTGAGTCTGCCCGAAAACTGACCTCCGCCGCGAACATCGTTTTGCCCTGCGTATTTAATAAAAGCCGCCAAGTCGGAATGAGAAGGACGCATAACACTCTGCACATTTTTGTAATCCTGAGACCTGGTGTCGCCATTCTCAATCATCAAACAAATAGGTGCACCGCAAGTAAGACCATCCACAACGCCAGACTTAAATATAACCTTGTCTGCCTCGTGACGTGCCGTTGCAAGTGCATTCTTTGCACGGCGTCTGTCCATAAAAGCCGAAAGCTTTTCTTCATCAATAAAAAGTCCTGCAGGCACTCCGTCCACAATTGCACCGATTGCAGATGCATGGGATTGACCGAAAAGAGTTACTTTAATTCTATTTCCAAAGGTAGCCGACATAGTTATTCCTCCACCTCAACTTTTACTCCCAGACTCCTTAAATCTTCAAAGAAATTGGGATATGATTTATTAACTGCCTCTGCTCCTTTAATTTCAACAGGGCCTTCACATTTCAAAGCCGCAATTGCCGCCGACATAGCAATTCTGTGGTCGTTGCAGGCATCTGCCATACCGCCCGTCAACATCTTTACACCTTCGATAACAAGTCCGTCATCAAAAACTTCGCAATTACCGCCCAAAGCATTTATCATATCACATACAGTTCTGAGTCTGTCGCTTTCTTTAAATTTAAGCCTTGCGGCACCCTTTATGGTTGTTTTACCCTCTGCCAAAGCTGCAACAACAGAGAGTACAGGAACTAAATCGGGAATGTTTTTTGCATCAATTTCTATACCCTTCAATTTCCTTGCAACGCAAGACACCTTGTTTCTTTCAATATGCACATCTGCTCCAAAGTCCTTAAGAACAGAAAGGAGCTCTTTATCACCCTGCAAAGACTCTGTATCAAGTCCCTGCACCGCCACATCAAACCCCAAAGTAGAAGCACAAAGGAAAAATGCGGAATTTGACCAATCACCCTCCACCGAGGTATCACGCATATCATAGCGTCCTGTTACTGTATACTTTCTGTCCTCGACCGACACATTGAGGTCAGCCTGCTTTAAGGCTCCCACGGTTAAATCCACATAGGGCTTTGATTCAAATTCACCTGTAACGGTGACGCTCACTCCCTTGCAAAGAGGAAGCATCATAAGAAGTCCGCTTATAAACTGGGAGCTCACATTACCGCTTATATTATAGTTTTCACCAAAAGCTTTGCCGCTCTGGATAATTCTGCCGCTTTCGTCACGGCTTATAACAATACCGTGTTCTGTCAGTACCTCTTCCAAGGGAGAAAGAGGTCTTTCAAAAAGTCGGTCACTACCCTTAAATTTCGCACGAAGTCCAATTCCTGCCGCTATGCACATCATAAATCGCAGGGTTGTGCCGCTCTCCTTACAATCAAAAACAATGCTCTGGCAAGGTTTTGCGGTTATCTTCGGCACAATGTAGTAATTTCCGATTTTAACGATATTGCTTCCCATTGCCCGAAGACAGCCGATGGTTGCATCAATATCCTCGGACGAGGAGGCACATCTTATTCTTGTAATTCCCTCAGTAAGTGCGGCACAGATAAGAAGTCTGTGTGCCATAGACTTTGAAGCAATTGCGTTAATAACACCCTCAGGCTTTGATGGATAAACCACAGCCTTCATTATTCTTCACCCATACCTTTATATAAATATACTACCAAATCATCAAGGAGTATTTTTTTAATTTCACAATCTCCGAATCCTTTAAAAAGCACAATGTTAATATCGTAAGATTCTCGTTTTTTGTCGCTCATAGATGCCATAAATATATCATCCGATGAGTATTTGCAAGAGGTGGGAAGACGATACTTTTTACAAAGACTCAAAAGTAACTCCTTATCCTCTTTACTGCAGAGAGAGTTCTTTTCACAAGACTCTGCCATAATGCACATACCGATGCTCACAGCACTTCCGTGAGCTACAGAGAAATTGCTTATTCTCTCGATAGCGTGACCGAACGTGTGACCGAAATTGAGGAACTGTCTCACACCTTTATCAAATTCATCGTCGCACACATAATCTCTCTTTATTTTAACACATTCCTCTATGAGTTCGTCAAGGTTATTCTCCATATTTCCTTTAATAATCTCAAGTATTCTGCCGCCTTTGAGTGCTGCGTACTTGATAACCTCTGCCATACCGTTTGCAAATTCCTCCTCTTTCAGAGTCCTTAGCAATGTACTGTCGCAAAGAACAGCCCTTGGCTGATAAAACACACCAAACATATTTTTGCCGCTTGTAAGGTTTACTGCGGTTTTACCGCCTACAGAGGAATCTACCATAGCAAGCAATGATGTGGGAATCTGCACCACAGCGATTCCCCGCTGATAAAGTGCTCCGCAAAGTCCTCCCAAATCCGTAACCACACCGCCTCCGAGAGCCACCAAAACATCACTTCTCGTAAGTCCGTATTCCACACATAATTCTGCGGCTTTTACCAGATTATCCGGATTTTTGGAGCTTTCGCCTGCTTCTATCTCAAACAAAGCCGTACGGAATCCTGCAGCTTTAAGGCTATCTGCAACTCTCTGTGCATACAAGGGTGCAACATTGGAATCAGATATAATTACACATCTGCGGCCCCTTACAAGTCCTCCCACAATTTCTCCGCAGTTATCAATAATTCCCTGCTCTATGTATACGTTATAATTCTCAGAGGCATTTACATTTACTGTTCTCATCCCTCTGCAGCCTCCTTTGCCTTTTTGCCCTCAAGAAGCAATGCTTTTAGCTTTACTTCGTCACCGCTTCTCAAAGCCTCTGCATACTCGTTCAGGGAAGAGATTATTCCCTCAACCTCTCTGAGCAGATTATCTTTATTATCCATAAAAAGCTCTGTCCACATATTTTCATTAAGATAAGCAACTCTGGTCAAATCTCTGTAACTGCCTGCAGATATACCTTTGTGAGAAAGTGCACAGGGACTTTTAACATAAGCATTTGATACCACGTGTGCAAGCTGTGAGGTATAAGCAATCAGCTCATCATGACGCTCTGCATTCATAACAGAAACTCTTGAAAATCCTACAGCAAGTACTGTTTCTCTGGCTTTTGAGATAATCTCAATGTCCTCAAAATGCTTTGGAACAAGAACAAAGCAGGCATTATAAAACATTGTGTCTTTCGAATACTTAATACCGCTATGCTGGGTACCTGCCATAGGATGACCGCCAATAAAATGAAAGCCTTTTTCTTCTGCAACCTCAAAGCAGGGTTCACACACACTTCTCTTTATACCCGCACAATCAAGAACAAGAGAATCTTTTTTAAAGAAATCTGCATTCTCTTTAACATATTTCACACAGGCTGAAGGATATAAGCAAATAAATACCACATCACACTTGTTGAGGTTATCCTTTGCAAGCTCCTCGTCAATAATTCCGGACAAAAGTGCATACTCGGTAACGCTGTGGTCCTTATCAAAACCAAACACCTTGTACTCTGTATTTTTCTTTGCAGACTTTGCCAGCGAAGCACCAATAAGTCCCAAGCCCACAATACCAATTGTAATCATAAATACCACTCCAAGAGGTTATTCTGCCATCACCTTACGAATATCCTCAACTTTTTTTGTAACCTTCTCAAATTGCTCAAAGGTTAAAGACTGTGCCCCATCACACATTGCATGTTTAGGGTCGTTATGCACCTCGATAATAAGTCCGTCTGCACCGCAGGCTGTAGCCGCATAAGCCAGAGAAGGCACCATTCTGGAATGACCGCAAGCATGAGACGGATCGATAATAACAGGCAGATGGGTCATCTCTTTAAGAGAAGGAACTGCGGATACATCAAGAGTATTTCTTGTGTAGGTTTCGAAGGTACGGATACCTCGCTCGCAGAGGATAACGTTCTCGTTACCGCCTGCCATAATATACTCCGCACTCATAAGAAGCTCTTTGAGTGTGTTTGCAAGGCCACGCTTTAAGAGGATAGGCTTGTTTGTTTTGCCCAGCTCCTTGAGAAGCTCAAAGTTCTGCATATTACGAGCACCAACCTGAATCATATCAACCTCCTCAAAAAGAGGCAGATGGTTAGCATTCATAATCTCGCTGACAATAGGAAGTCCTGTAACAGCCTTTGCTTTAAGAAGAAGCTCTATGCCGTCTGCTTTAAGACCTTGGAAATCGTATGGTGATGTGCGAGGCTTAAATGCACCGCCGCGAAGAATATTTGCACCTGCTGCTTTAACCTGCTGTGCAACAAGAATAATCTGTTCCTCACTCTCAACAGAGCAAGGACCTGCAATCATAGCGAAATGCCCTTTACCAATCTTTACGCCGGACACATCAACAACGGTATCGTCGGGAAAGAACTTACGGTTTGCCTTCTTGTAGGGCTCGGAAATTCTGCGAACGCTCTCAACAATCTCAAGTCCCTCAAGCAAATCCATATCCACTCGGCTGGTATCGCCTATCAAACCGAGAACCGTATGAAATTCACCCTCCGAGATATGGACCTTAAGCCCCATACCTTCAAGCCAACTAATAAGATTTTCCTGTTGTGCTGCTTCAACACCTGTTTTAAGTACTGCTATCATAAGATTACCTCCAAAGTTTAAAGGCCACAGATAATAAAAAACACCGCAGTGATTATTCACTGCGGTGTAATCCATCTATAATCTGAATGTCATTTTCAGAAAATTTGCAGCTTAAATCACTTCTACTATTTTAGTCCTGGCTAAAAAAGTAAAAGTAATAAAAGTTAACTGCGAAAGAATTTCTGCTCATGACTTTGGTCTCCTTAAAAATTTGAGTTCATTTTATCACCATAAAATTACTTTGTCAAGATAAATCACTAAACTTTTTAAAAAAAATTATTATTTTCAAAAGTAAAAAAGCATAAAAATCGCTGAATAAACCTCATGCTCACAAAGGCATAGAAAAAAGGGATACCAAATGGTACCCCTCATTCCAATGGTGCGAGTGACGGTGGTTGCAATAAAGAAAACCACCTGCCTCGTATGTTGCGGCGTGTTTATAGTCAGAAGTATCATCAACGCAGCGGCTTAAAAACAGTCCACCGGACTGTTTTTACCTGCGGTTTTCGCTTACGCTTAACCCTTGGCACAGCCTGTTCAAGTCCCGCCACGCTCACAATAAGCATAGAAAAAAGGGATACCAAACGGTATCCCTTATTCCTATGGTGCGAGTGACGGGACTTGAACCCGTACGCGTCTCCACACACGCCCCTCAAACGTGCCTGTCTGCCTATTCCAGCACACTCGCATTTTATCCCGCTCTTTCGAACGCTCGACTATTATAGCATTTATACATACAGTTGTCAAGATTAAATTTAAACTTTTTTATAAAATTTTAAAAGTTTTATTTTTAGTTATCCACTGACCTGTTCTCAAGTTCAAAGTACTATAACTTAACATTGACACAACTCTCAACCACGGATATACTTGAATTAAAAAGTATGTGTACGAGGTGATATTATGGGTAAAGCTCTCTCTTCCTGGAGCGGAATGCGAAAATATTTAGAACAAGAAATGTTGGCACCATCTTTGCATGGTCGTATACGCTATGCCTGTAAAAGCTATCACTTCAATCTCTTTGAAGTATATATTGATTCTAAACTTGTAAAGCAATTTTCTTGGGAAACGGCACAAACTTATATCAACAAAAACTCATTTCACATAGACAAAAATCTCTATGGTGAAATAGACCAATGGGGCGGTTTTTGGAAAATTCCGATAACAGAGCGCACAGAATATGCCGAAGAAGAATTTTGCGACGCACTCAAGGAATACCGTTCACAAGATATACATGATAGTATCAATTCACAAAATCCCATTATAAGAATGTTTGCAATCCTGGACAGAAGAATCGGTAAGAGAACTCTGCTAAAGCTTAAAGAAGATATTTCAAATCAACCTTTGTGGTTGCAAGAATTTTACCGTTTGAGAATAGAATCAGAACTTTACACAGCAACGTAACAACAAAAGTAACCACACTTGAAAACAAACAGTGTCCGCCTACAGCCTTACCGTTGCTGTCTGCCATTATTTACATTTGCGAAAAAGTTACAAGCCTGTTACAATTAAGTTGTCCTCGCGAGACAAAATTTCAATCAGGAGGTTAGGAATATGTGTAACTACATCTGGCAGATTCTTTGTAATCTTTTCGGCTTCGGCTGCTAATATATCAGGGGGTGGTTCTGTTTATGCAGAACCACCTTTGCTGTTTATATATTTCTTTAGAATACCTATATATCTTTACAGAATAAAAAACATACCGCAACTTCAGCTATTATCTGAGGTTGCGGTATATTTTATATGATATGTTCAATCACTTCCCATCTCAGAAGAAAAGATTTCTCTGATATTTGGGGCAACTTGTCCAATCGGGTTTAGGCTGTCCTGTCAGATTGCACTTCGCTCTCTGTCCGCTGGGAAATTCTACTGTATTGGTGCTTTTTACACTCACCTCTCCTGTCCAGTAGCGACAGGTTAAGCATTTTCTGAGATCTTTGTTTGCTATTGGCATTTTATATCCTCCTTTCAATATTAGTATTTCGGACGCTTACTATTTATAGTTTCATCCACATCTTTCATCTTGCTATCGATTTTTTCCACCGCATCAGTTCGCCCTGTGCTACGTGCTTTTTGCTTTGCATCGGTAAGTACTCTTTTCTTATATACCGCATCTCCATACTCAAGTTTATCACTGAATTTTGAATATTTCTCTGATGCTTTCGGACTACTGCTCAAAGCTTCACCAAGAATAAAGGAAAATACCGATCCTAAAAAGCCCATCTCCTAACCCCCTCTCAATATAAATTAAAATGTAAAATAGTCATTTACGACTGTTTGCATATATGTTACTCCTCGTCTTCAAAAACGACTTTAATCGGACCGTCAGGATTCTCCTGTGCATATTTTATGAAAGCTTCATTTAGTCCGTTATAAAATTTTTCTGCCTCTTCGACTTCTTCCTTTGTGTATTTTTCAGGGTTCTCAAGAATCTCGTCATATCTCTCTGCTTTTTCAAAAAAGCCTGCCTCTTCAAGTTCTTTGTGCATTTCTTTGGTTTGAGCATAAATCTGTTTGCTTTCTTCCAGAATTTCATGGTTAAGTCGGCTCATTTCGTCCAGAATTTCCATCTGCTTCTTATAATTTTCAACCCATTGTTTTTGCAAGTCCCCAAATTCTTTGTCTGAAAACTTAAAGGCTTTTTCCTTCTCGTTTATTTCTTCAAGCTCCTTATCAAGCTCCATCAGCTGTTTAGTCAATAATTCCTGTCTTTTCTCTCTTTCTTTGTAATCCATAATGGTTCTCCTTTTCTTTAATATTTATCAGCGTTATCCTTGAGAATTTTACGAATCCATTTTTCTGTGTACCCGAATTTAGATGCAAGTTCCTTTATATTACGACCATTGTAATCTTCGATAATCTGTGCTTTGATAAACTCTCGGCTAAAAAGTTCCACAGGGAAAGAAATCTGTGTTCCACGATATTTATCGTGGATTTTGAGCACAGCATCAACCCCGAGAATTGAAGCGAGCTCGCTGTAAGCACCGTTCAAATCCTCGCATTTAATATTTTGCGTCTTAATAGCCCTCAGTCCTCTCATGCTAATCTCCTTTCTCAATTATACTTCAATAATTCGGAACTTCAAAGCAACTCGGTTCATAGGAACACTTCCTTGTAAAATTCCTTCAGGACATCCTCCTGACACTCATAGATTAACACAAAAAGACCTTTTGGTTTCTACGAAAAGTGGAAACCAAAAACTGTCCTATTAACATATACAAAAAAGTCTTGCAAAATACAAAACTTTTTCTCTTCCCCTTTTTTCCTGACTAGACAATTTGCTTTTGGCTACACTAAAAAAGAGGTGTATATTATGGCTAAAAAAGGTATGAAAAGATACTACAATGAAACAAACAAAAACGCGATAAAGCCTGTAGAAGAACTACAGGGTAAGGTTAAAAGCGGTAAAGAAAAAGCAAAGCTGAACTCATCTGACTTTATAAAATTCTCGGATATCCACTCATCAAAACGAATTCCTTTTGGTTTAGCAGAAAGCGACACAGCAATAGAAAACATAGCAAACGACCTGGGGCTTACTGCCGCAGATATGCAAGACTTTAAAGGTTAAATTCAATGAAATCTTTATGGCAATATGAATGCAAACTCCCCTCCTTTGAATCCCTTAAGGGCGATATTTCTACCGATGTGCTTATAATCGGCGGAGGCATTGCAGGAATTCTAACCGCTTACAAGCTTTGTGAAAAAGGAATTAACTGTGTTCTTTTGGAAAAGGACCGTATATGCAGGAAAACCACAGCTCATACTACAGCAAAAATAACAGCACAGCACGGATTTATATACCACAAAATCTTAAAATCCTATGATAAAGATTACGCAAAGGCTTATTACACAGCACACAAAAGAGCCGCCGAGAAGCTAATGAGTTTATGCTCAGAAGCAGGATGTAATATTGAGATTAAAGATAACTTTGTATACAGCAATGACAGGTATAAAATCGAAAAGGAGCTTGAGGCTCTGAGCAAAATCGGTGTTCCTTATTTATATAAAGATAACGTACCTCTTCCTGTAAAAGCAGCAGGTGCAATAGGATTTTCAAACGAAGCTCAGTTCAATCCCCTTGAACTCATAAATCACATATCGCAAAAGCTCAGAATTTTTGAAAACACAAAAGTAGAGGAAATGCTCGGCACCACAGCTAAAACAAACAAAGGAAAAGTCAAAGCAAAGAAGGTGGTAGTTGCAACACACTTTCCTTTTATCAACAAGCACGGAAGCTACTTTCTTAAACTCTATCAGCATCGCTCCTATATTCTCGCACTTGCGAACGCTGAAGCACCCAAAGAAATGTTTGTTGACAACGATAAGAAAGGACTCTCCTTCAGTTCGTTCGGTGAACTTCTGCTTCTTGGCAGTGGCGGTCACCGTACCGGAAAACAAGGCGGCAACTACAACGAACTTCGTCAGTTTAAAGACAAGCACTACCCACACTCAAAAGAGGTTTTTCGCTGGGCGGCTCAAGACACAATAAGCCTTGACGCAGTAGCATATATAGGCAACTATTCAAAAAACACACCTGACTTATATGTAGCAACAGGCTTCAACAAATGGGGTATGACAAACTCAATGCTCAGTGCTGACATCATATCTTCGGATATTCTCGGCAAACCAAAAGAATATGCCGAAGTATTCTCTCCCTCCAGATGTATTATAAAACCACAGCTTTTCCTAAACAGCTTTGAATCAATCAAAAATCTTCTGACCCCTACCACCAAGAGATGTCCTCATCTGGGCTGTGCTCTTAAATACAACAAAGCTGAGCACAGCTGGGACTGCCCATGCCACGGCTCAAGATTCAGTGAAGCTGGCAAAATCCTCGACGGCCCAGCAAATTAAGGTATTAAAACTATAAAAACCACTTCTGAACAAAAAAACACCGCAATCCAGATTTTGGATAGCGGTGTTAAATTAATTAAAACAGTATTGTAAAATCAAACGAAAAAACAAAGACACCAAAAACAATAACAAGCAATCCTAAAAGTTTTTTTCTTGAGATTTTCTCTTTGAGCAAAAAGAAACTTAAAAGTGCAACAAATATGTACTCAATAGCACCTAATATCGGACCCATTGAAAGTGGGAGGTATTTATAGGCAATTACAGTACACAAGGTCGCAAGAAAAAAAATGGTGTAAGCAATTATTACATGCGGATTCAAATATTCAGCTACCCTGTTTTTGTGATTTTTTTGACTGCTTTTTTTCAACAATATCTGTGAAACCGCTGAAATAAAAGTTCCAAAAAGGTAAACAAGTATTGAAAAAAGCATAAATCTATCCATCGCTCTTCACCACTAACACAACTCCAACCAAAACTATAATCGCACCAACAATCATATTCCATGATATAGTTTCAGCAAAAATCATTACTCCCCACAGCATTCCCCATATTATGCTGACAGCCTTATTACAAAACGCGCTTGTTAGAGGAAGTTTTTTTATTATCTGTTGCCAAAGGATTGCATAAACACCCAGATTTATCAGCATAAGTCCATACAGTAGACAAAATTCAATAGATAAAAAAGCAGTTTTTGAGGCAAACTTTGACAGTACTCCACCAAAGGACAACTGAAAAATAATCAAGTGCAAAAAAAAGTAATACTTATATGCACTTAACTTACTAAATAATTTTTTCATTTCATCACCCTTCAGCTCCCTCATCCGATCCTTTTGTAACATCTCTGACAACATATTGTGGGAACTTATTCAAACTGATGTATATTCTTCCTACATATTCACCAATCATACCGATAACCAAAAGAACTACTCCACCTATAACAAACATTAACGCAGTAAGAGATGTCCATCCGATCGCAACATTAGGATTAACTAATTTCACAACAACCAGTAATATAGTTATCAAAAAACCAAGTATTGAGAATAAAATACCAGTTATCGTCGCGATTCTCAAAGGCTTTATTGAAAATGCTGTAAATCCATTAATCCAAAGAGCCAACAGTTTCTTAAAAGTATAGCCGGATTTACCTTCTAATCTTTTTCTTTGAGGCACTTCTACATTACCAATCTTTGATGTTATCTGAAACAAAAGACCTGTAATATAAGGATAAGGATTGGGGTATTTGATCAGTTCATCAATAACAAAACGCTTAGCTATAAAATAAGCTGACATGTATAAACCCTTAGGATATCCCATTATACTGTGGGTCATAATTTCATTGATTTTGGTACCGATCTTTCTAAATAGCGAAGACCTATCTCTTTTTACATATTTTCCGCAAACAACATCAAAATCCTCATTATCAAGCTTATCTTTCAAAGAAAAGATAATATCAAAAGGAGTCTGACCATCATCATCACCACAAACAATATAGTCTCCTTTGGCATGTCTTAATCCACATATTGTTGCAGATGCCTGGCCCTTATTCTTTGCAAGATCAATGGATGTTACCATTTTGTTTTCAGCACATAGTTTCTTGAGTATTTCGTATGTATTATCAGGAGAACAATCGTTTACAAGAATAATCTCATAATCATACTCCTGATGCTCTGCCATAACACCTTTAATCTCACTTACAACTTTTACAATGTTATCTCCCGATCTGTAACAGGGAATCACATATGAAATAAGCATAATTTCACCTTTTCCTTATACATTATTCAGATGCCCATATCTGTACTTTTATGTTCCAACTTGACTGTCCTTGCCGGTACATATACGTCATAAGTATCTGTACTGGTGTTCAGATACGCACCTGCTCCAACAAGTGTTTTGTCCGCAATATATAAGCGATTTTTCACTGTACTACCCAAACCGAAAAAGCAGTTATTTCCAACCACGGTGAATCCACCAAAAGTTACAGAAGGAGCAAAATAGTTATAATCTCCAATTTGCACATTATGTGCTATATTACATCCGTTCCAAAAAACATTGGCATTTCCGATTTTGGTGCCGTAACCAATATAAGCACCGCTCAGAATGATGTTACCTTCTCCCAAATCATCTGTTTCAACAACTGCGGTAGGATGAACAAAAGAAGCTATACGATAACCTTTTTCTTTTATTATGTTATAAACCTTTTCTCTGATGGTATTCATAGATTTATATCCAAGACCCAAAACAAACTCAACACTCTCAGGAGAAAATCTTTCTTCCACACTCTCGAAAGGTACAACAGGAATACCATAAAAAGCAGGATTTGATATATACTTTTCGTTCACACAAAAGGCCGCAATTTCAGCTTCGCATAATCTTTGAATATAGTCAGCAATCATATACGAATACTCTGTATTTCCAAAAACAATTATCTTTTTTTTCATATAGACACCAAGCCTTAATTACGATTTCACATCATAACATTAGTATATTATAATTCCAATTTAAAGTCAACAAACTATATTGACATAACATCTTTCACATAAAACTTTTTGTTGCTTTTTGTACAATTCAGTGATAACATATAGATAATTATACATTAGTTTAATAACATCTTTTTAAGGTGACGGAAGGGGTTCTTCAAAATTGATTAATTTTAATAAACCTCCATTTATAGGCAAAGAAACAGAATATATCGCCGAGGCGATTGCAAACAGAAAAATATGTGGTGATGGTGAATTCACAAAAAAGTGTAACACAGTTTTTGAAGAAACGACAGGAACAAAGAAAGCTCTGCTCACCACTTCCTGCACCAGTGCTCTGGAAATGGCAGCAATACTTGCAGATATCAAACCCGGTGACGAGGTGATTATGCCTTCATTTACTTTCGTCTCTACAGCTGATGCTTTTGTTATGCGAGGAGCAAAAATCGTATTCGTTGATATTCGCCCTGACACAATGAACATTGACGAAAACCTCATTGAAGATGCAATCACAGATAAGACAAAAGCAATTGTTCCTGTTCACTATGCAGGTGTTGCTTGTGAAATGGACAAGATATGTGAGATTGCAAAAAAGCATAATCTCTATGTTATTGAGGATGCAGCACAGGCAGTTATGAGCACCTACAAAGGCAAGCATCTGGGCACCTTCGGTGAATTTGGTTGCTACAGCTTCCATGAAACAAAAAACTACTCCTCAGGCGAAGGCGGTGCAATCCTCATAAACAATGAAAAGTATATTGAACGTGCAGAAATCATCCGTGAAAAAGGCACCAACAGAAGCAAGTTCCATCGTGGTCAGGTTGATAAATACACCTGGGTAGACTTAGGCTCATCTTATCTCCCCTCTGAACTCAATGCTGCTTATCTTTTTGCTCAGCTTGAAGTAAAAGAAAAAATCAACGACAATCGACTTGCAAGTTGGAATCTTTACTATGAACTGCTTAACCCCCTTGCAGATAAAGGTATGATAGAGCTCCCCTTCATTCCCGAGGGCTGTGAGCATAATGCACACATGTTCTACATAAAAGCAAAGGATATTGAAGAACGCACCAAACTTATAAAGCATCTTAAGGAAAATGGTGCTTCTGCTGTTTTCCACTATATTCCTCTGCACTCCTCTCCTGCAGGCCTTGAGTTTGGCAGATTCCACGGCGAAGATAAATTCACCACGAAAGAAAGTGACAAACTCCTCCGTTTGCCTATGTATTACAATCTAACCAAAGAAGATATAAATATTGTAGCAAAAGCTGTACACAGCTTTTATGAAAACAAATAACACAGGGAGATTCTTAAAATGAGTCGTAAAAAATTAGTTGTTATCGGTGCAGGTGAATTCCAACTTCCCCTTGTTCAAAAAGCCAAAGCCTTGGGCTATGAAGTACACTGCTTTGCTTGGGAGGCAGGGGCAGTCGCAAAGGATGAAGCCGATTTCTTTTATCCTATAAACATTACCGACAAAGAGGCTATCCTTAATATTTGCAAAGATATCAATCCCTGCGGTGTTCTCACTGCAGGCTCTGACCTTGCAATGCCCACCGTAGCCTACATTTGTGAAAAACTCAACCTTTGCTGTAACTCTTATGAGGTTGCTTTAAGATGCACAAACAAATACGAAATGAGAAAAGCAATGAAGGAAGCAGGAGTAAAAACTCCCTTCTTCACGCTTGCTGACATCAACAGCAATTTTGACAACATATTGATTCCTTACCCTGTCATTGTTAAACCATCTGACAGCAGCGGTAGCCGAGGAATACATCTGGCAATCAATGAGGAGGAGTTAGTTTCAGCTATCAAAGAATCCTCTGCTTTCTCACCTTCCGGTAAAGCGATCATCGAAGATTATATTGATGGAAACGAGTATAGTTGCGAATGTGTCTCTTATAATGGAAATCATACTTTTTTAGCATTTACCAAGAAATTCACAACAGGTGCTCCTGACTATATAGAAACAGGTCATATCCAACCTGATGATATTCCCGAGGAATACAAACAAAAAATCATAGAAACAATTTTCAGTTCCCTTGACGCATTGGGAGTTACCTACGGAGCCACTCACACAGAATTTAAGATAGACTCCAACGGGAATATGGGAATAATTGAAATTGGAGCTCGAATGGGTGGCGGATGTATCGGTTCTGACCTTGTATGCCTCTCTACCGGCAAAGACTTTCTTAAAATGATCATCGATATTGCCTGTGGCAAAGAACCTGATTTAACCTCCAACAGTACAATATACAATCAGGCAAGGATTGACTTTATCTTCGACTATCCTGACCTGGATAAACTGGAACAAATAAAAGCGACAAATCCCGAATCTATTATTCGAATAAGCAACATAAGAAAAGAGAATCTGGGAAAAACCACAGATTGTTCCAATCGAGCAGGATACTACATAACGGTTAAATAAAAAACTGCTTATCGTAAATGATAAGCAGTTTTCTTTTATTGAGCTACAGGTGCATACACATCAAAGTTTTCGTCTGTGAAAACCAATGTATATTCACAGTCATTACGCATTTTATCAAAAAGTTCCAGTTTCTGGGGATCATCGCAAAGCTCATTTAATCCGTTTTGTATCATATGTAATCTTGAATAAACAATTACAGGATATATTCCCTCACTCTTCTTTGATTCATACTGTTCTTCCAAATTATCTGCACTAACAGAGTTATAGTCGATACACGGCTGTTTGAAATATTTCTCATTATCTGCAATATTGTAAATAAGAGGAAACATTCCAATAACAGCAACAGGTTTATCCTTAATATTCTCATTCTGCATAGCATAATAAAGATTGCTTAAAGACTGTGCTCTTTCGGAAGTGGTTTTCATCCCCCTAAGTGTGACAATACTTTCAGAAGGAGTTGCTGTAAGCTTATCAACAGATGCATCATTATATGTTTCAGGAACCATTACAGCAACTGACATCATTGTTGTTATTCCAATTAAAACAACAACAGTTACTTTACATATCTTATTAAAATACAGACCAACAAAAGAACATAATTTAGTCTTTGAACTCTGCGGTTTAATATATGTTGCAGCAATCATAAGTGAAACACAAAGCTGAGGCAACACATCAGCAAAACGAGAAATACCCAAATCTGTTCCCAATATTATACATCCGGCAGAAATGATAGCAATAAGAGATGCAGAGCTTAGTTCCGGATGCGAGTTTGCTAGTGCAAATACAGAGATAACTGCTAACACAAGTGAAATCAAACCAAAATGATGTACAAAGGAAAAAACTGTAACTCTATCAACTAAAATCAACTCGAACCAAAAAATTGATGCCAAAGCAACAACTATATACATAAGCATATTAACATAAGTTTTATGCATATTTTTCTTGAACACAGCTTTATATACAAGAATAAAAACCAAACTCGCTAAGACAACAGGTCCTATATAAAACACAATGCTACGCATCGAAAGAAAAATCTGCTGAAAAATATGGATGATTTGATTAAATATTCCATGATTCTTATTGGAATCGCTTGCTAGATTTACATATCCTCCCAATGAATCTCCGGCAGAGCCTGCCCCCAGCATAATAACCTCGAAGCAAGCCATCGCTGCAAATCCGATAGCAACACCCCCAAGCATGATTCCACTTCTAATAAATCCGATTTTTATTTCTTTCTTACATACATAATACCAAAAAACCACTACAACCAAAGAAAAAAACAGCAAATTTGGTAATCTGACACCAAAGTTGACACCCAAAACTATACCACTTGCAAGCAGTCGTATTTTCTTATCTTTAATTAAACCTGTGTACATCAGAAATATTCCAATGGCAACCATCAACATAGAGAACGGATAGTAAGAAAATATAGCCTCCCCCATTTTCTGATAAGAAGATGTAATAAGCAAAAGTAATGACAACCCTACATTATAATACGAAGGTTCGGGTCTCCTGAATGTGAAGAAAATTATCAAAAACGTCGCAGACCATATAGCAAGATGTAATACTCTGAAAACAAGAAGTTGATACGCAGGAAGTGCATTGTAAATCAAAGAACCCACAAACTGAGTAAAGTATATACCAATACTATTCTCTGATGAATCAACAAACAAGTCCCTGTATTTTGTCATATTAAATCCGGTGTCGGTATAGTCAATACCCTTATTCAGAAAAGGAATTCTCCAAACAACCATTAATATCAAAAAAGCATAAGTTAAATACTTACATACTTTATCCATATCGATATTTCTTCGCTTTATGGCATTTATCATATACATTCTCCTTTTCTTTCAACTACATTATTACGAAACCTTTTTAATCAAAGCTTTCGTTACAATATTATATTTTGATATATTCTTAAGCCATTCAATAAACATTGATACAAATAAACATATTCCTAAGCATAACAAATAAATCAGCGGTGTGTATCTCGGAAAATATATTATATTTTCAAAATCATACAGATAAATAAAAGTATGCATAAAGAAGATATTACCCGAGTGCTTGCCCACAAATTGAAGCCCACGACTTAAAAGCGGAATCTCATATAAACAAACTGCAGCAAATGAGATAATTATAAAAGAAAACAAAGGATCAACACTTATCCCTTTGTTATACCTCAACCAAAACGCAGTCAAAACTAATGGTATCCATACCATCCACTTATACCAAACCCTATTACTTGCAAAAGTTGTAATACGATTTAAAACTCCATATTCATATAAAAGCATACCTGCAAAATAGTTACATAGCCAGAAAAAGTATTCAAACCGCATTCCATTATACACACGACCGTCCAAGATCACAAACGCACACAAAGTTAAAGAAACAGAGAACGCAGGAAACTTTTTAAGTAAAATATACATCAAAGGAGTCAATGCGTAGCAAATTAAAGCCATACTTACATACCACCATGTTCTGTTTATGGTGGAAGTCCCAAAAATATCCGCTACTCCGAAAAAGTCTATAATAATATGATACCAACTCTTATATGTCCAATGCCCCATAAGACCTTGCCAAGGCACAAACAATACAAACACAAACCAAAAAGAAAACAACAATTTCAATATCATTCTCACAGAAACTCTTACACCATTATTTAATAAATTGTTATCACAAGTGTGTTTATTAAGCAAAACTGCTACTCCATATCCGCTAAGCATTAAAAACATAGCAACACACACTTTACCCAATCCGGAAAGTACACAAGCAAGAGGTACTCCACAGACCATTAAAAAGGGAGTAAATTTTGCTATGGTTGCAGGAGAATTATAAAATAAGTGGTGCAAAAGCAAAAGAAGACATGCCACACCTTTAGCCAAATCTGTATGCTTTTTACTGAACATTTACACACCCCCACTACTCATTCTCATAAAAAAGTATATCATCCTGAAAAATCAAAGTCAATCATTGGTTTCAGAGTATCAGCTATTGTCATATTCTGTATTTCGTGTTATCATAAAATAACTAAAGTTATTTTAAAAAGGATCCCATTATGAAAAAATCAATAACAGCATTCCTATTACTAATTCTAACTCTGATTTCTGTTGTTTTATGCGGATGTGAAGCTCACAGCGACGATGATAAGAAAACCACGCAAATTTTTGCTATGGATACGGTAATCGACATTACCGCTTACGGCGAGAAAGCACAGAAAGCTATCGACGAAGCCGCAAAGGTAATTAATAACCTCGACAAACTCTTCTCCGTTACAAACGAGAAGAGTGATGTTTACAAACTCAACAACGCAAAAGGCGAGTTGCTCCTTCTTAATAGCGATACCTATTCTCTGCTTACAATAGCAAGAGAAATATACTATCTGACAAATCAAAATTTCGACATCACCATCTATCCCGTTATGAAGCTCTGGGGCTTTACAACCGACTCCTATAAAGTTCCATCTCAAGATGAAATTGAGGCTGAACTCGAAAAGGTAAACTGTAGCAACGTATTCTTCCTTGACAAAGATATTGCCTGCCTCGAATATGGTGCTCAGATTGATTTAGGAGGTATTGCAAAAGGATATGCGGCAGACAAAGCGGCTCAGGCTATGAAGGACGCAGGAATCGAGTACGGCATAATCACCTTAGGCGGTAATGTGCGTACAGTAGGCACAAAACCCTCCGGGGAGGATTTCACAGTTGGAATCCAGGATCCCGAAAGTGAGAATTATTTTGCGGTAATCAATACAGGTGAAGGCTCTGTTATAACATCAGGGGCATATCAGCGAAACTTTACTGAAAACGGTAAAACTTATCATCATATTATAGACCCAAGGACAGGTTACCCCTCCGACTCCGATGCAGTTTCGGTAACAATCATAGGCAAGGATGGCACTGTCTGTGACGCACTCTCCACCGCTGTGTTTATCGGAGGAAGTGAATATGCTTACAGCCTCCGTGAAAAATATGATGAGTTTGAATACGTTATTCTTACAAAGGATAACAAGGTTATTGCTTCAAAAGAATTAAACAGAAAGCTCAGTCTTGAGGATGGTTACAATTTTGAGCTGATATATAAATAAAAGATAATGCTGTGACTCGGTATTCACTTCGGGTCACAGCATTTTTATTACTTATTCTTTTTTATTTCCGTTTTTGAAAGAAGAAGGTAAAAAGGAATTCCACCCAACACACACACAACAAATTCACCCAAAGCAACTAATCCTGCCTGCAAAAGGAAACCTGTAAAGAACACCTCGCTCTTCACATAAAAAATCTCCAGCTCCAGACCGATAATAACCGAATTGAAAATGACGGGCATAAAAAGGGAGAGCATAGGAATTTTAAACATCTTAATGTTTCTGAGCCTGTAAGCACATATTGCCGCCAAAAGTGTGGCAGTTGTACCGAGTACCATATCCAAAGGAAGTACTCCCAAAGCCACTAAATTTGACAAAAGGCAACCGATTGTTACACCCGGAATTGCCGCAGGATAAAACAGCACCAGAGTGCAGAGTATTTCGCTTATGCGAAACTGGACAGGACCTGTAGTTGTAGAGGGCAAAACCAACTCCTGAGTATAATTTACCGCAACGTAAAGAGCGGCAATCAAAGCCCCTTGCACAAGGGTCAGAGTTGACTCATAGGACTTTCTTTTCATATTAAATTCCTCCGTAGTTTTGATTTGAGCCATTAAGCTCTGTCAGGATTTTGCGAACTGACATAGAAGCGCACTCTCAGCGAAGCCCACAAAACTTCCATGGGACGAGTGATTTGCTAAGCAGTGCGGATTTAACGATAAATAAATCCGTACAAGCAAATCAGAGGACTGTGAGAAGTTTTGGGGATTAGCGGAGCTGTAAGAATGCGTGACATAGAAGCGCCGAGCACCGTAGCCTTAAAAAGTCGAGTACGATGCCGCAAATCACCGAACAGACTGTGAATGATATTTTATATTCGCAGTCAGGTGATTTTGGGGAGCACGCGGACTTTTTAAGAATTGCGTAGGTGAACGAGGCGTGACACATAAGCGCCGAGCACCATAACCTTAAAAGGCCAAGCACCGCAGCCTTATGCGCTACGAATCATTTTACAATATTCTGAAACCATTTGCAATAGTATTTTAAAAGCAAAAACACCGCTAAACTAATAGCGGTGCTTCTGCTTTTTAGGTTTTTGAAATTAAACGTGAATCGAAAAAATCGATGCTTTAAAAGTTACGCAGTCTTTGTTCCTGATTCACCGAACAGACCGAATCTGAACAGTTTACTCTCGTCCTCGGGATTATCACAGAGAATGTATGCCTCTGCAATTCTACCGCCCTCGATCAGCTGTGTTAAGCCGATGAGCTGACAAAGCTTGCTTTTAAGGTTGAGGTGATCGCCCTCACGGGTTACAAGATAGACATTGCCCTTGCAAGTGTCAAGCACGGCGAGGAACTTCGAAACATCGATGTTGTGTAAACTTACGACTGTAGTCATAGTGTTACTCCTCCTTTTAAATTAAAAAATTCGTGCTGCCATTTACCATTTGGCATGTTTCTAAAAATACCGACTGTTTTGAGATTGTGTATGTCGGTAATCAGGTGGACTTGACCTGACAATATTTATTATATTCATTTTTTCGTTATTGTCAACAACTAATCGCCTTCCATATTGTGCAAGTTGACATTGTTTGTATAAATACAACCTATAAATTCTCTTGCTTTTTGTGTATATTTGCTATGCACAAGACATTCCTCCATTTTCTGCTCTTTTAACATCTCGGCACCTTGCACGTAAAATCCGCGTTCTATCCCCTGCTTTTTAACAAATTATACGAAATAGAAAAAAAGCAGGTTGAGATGCCGTAAAATATGATGTATAATAGAAAAAACAATAAAAAACGGAGGTATATTATATGCTTAACGATTTCTATAAACAATTCAAAAGCGGTACCGATATCCGTGGTATCGCCAGCGACGGCGTTGAGGGTGAGGTACTGAACCTTACAAACGAGGCTGTTAAGAATATGGCAGGCGGATTTGCAATGTGGCTCTCACAGAAGCTCTCAAAAAAGGCTTCTGATCTTAAAATCTCCATCGGTCGCGACAGCCGAATTTCAGGTGAGAGAATAGCAGAAGTTGTAAAGAACACTCTCGTATCTCTTGGTTGCAATGTTATCTACACAGACTATGCATCTACACCCTCTATGTTTATGACAACCGTTGATTTGGGTTGTGACGGTGCTGTGCAGATTACAGCAAGCCACCATCCCTTTAACCGCAACGGTCTTAAATTCTTTACCCGTCAGGGCGGTCTTGAAGGCAGTGACATTACTGCAATTCTCCAGTACGCACAGGACGAGGTTACTCCCGAAATCACCACCGAAGGCTCCTGTGAGTATATAAATTATATGGAACAGTACTGCGAAAACCTGAAAGACCTTATCAAGAAGGAAGTTAACGCAGAAAACTATGACCTTCCTCTTGATGGGTTTAAGATTGCAGTTGATGCAGGTAATGGTGTCGGCGGTTTCTATGCCTATAAAGTTCTTGCTCCCTTGGGTGCTGATGTAAGCGGCAGCAGATACCTTGATCCTGACGGAATGTTCCCCAATCATGTACCCAATCCCGAAAGTCCCGTTGCTATGAAAGCAATCTCTGAAGCTGTTATAGAGTCCGGCTCCGATTTGGGTGTTATCTTTGATACCGACGTTGACCGCGGTGCTGTTGTTGACAGCAAGGGTAACGAAATTAACCGCAACCGCCTTGTAGCTTTGGCATCAACAATAGCACTGGAAAACTGCGAGGGCGGTACAATTGTTACCGACTCCATCACCTCTGACGGACTTAAGGAGTTTATTGAAAAAACACTTGGCGGTAAGCACTACCGCTACCGCAGAGGCTATAAAAATGTTATCGACAAGGCAATCGAGCTAAATGCTCAGGGTATTCCTTGTCCTCTTGCAATTGAAACCTCAGGCCATGCCGCTATGCAGGAAAACTACTTCCTCGACGACGGTGCATACCTCTGCACAAAGATCATCATCAAGGCTGCACAGTTAAGACGCGAAGGTAAGGATATTTCCGACCTTATAAGCTCTCTTAAAGAAGCTAAGGAAGAAAAGGAAATCCGTATCAAAATCACCGATCCCGAGTTCAGAGCAAGGGGCGAGAAGGTTATTGCACAGCTCACCGAGTATGCAGAAAAAGCGGAAGGCTGGCAGGTTGCTGACGATAACCGTGAAGGTATCCGTGTATCCTTTGACAAACAAAACGGCGACGGCTGGTTTTTACTCCGTCTTTCTGTTCACGATCCCATTATGCCTCTCAACATTGAGAGTAATCAGGAGGGCGGTGTAGAGATTATTTACTCTCACCTTACAGATTTCTTCAAAACCACAGAGGGTCTTGACATCTGATAAACATAATAAGTTTATTTTTCGGCGGAGTTTATTCTCCGCCGATTTTTTGTCGCAGTGTGAGGAGTATCTTCTTTTCCCGTCTGCTTACCTGTACCTGTGTCATACCCAACACCTTAGCAGTATCGCTCTGAGTTTTGCCTTTAAAATAGCGAAGATTTATAAGTTCTCTGTCCCTGCATTCCAGTTCTGAAAGATGCTGATGCAAAGTTATTCTTTCGGTTATTTCTTCTTCCTCAGACTCAACGGGGATATCACATTCACGGCTATCCTCTTCAGTTTCGTAGGAGAGAGATACAGGCAGACGCATAGCCGACAAAGCTTCAGCTACGCTCTCAATACTTTCGTCTAAAAGCTCTGCAATTTTTGTTACAGATGGCTCTTCACAAAATTCACGATAATAGTCCTCGCACACTCTGTTAATTTTTAGAGAAAGTTCTTTTATGCTTCGGCTTACCTTCACAGCTCCCGAATCCCGAAAAAGCTGTTTAATCTCACCCAGAATAACAGGAACCGCATAAGTAGAAAACTTAAAGCCCAAACTCTCGTCAAATCTTTTTGCCGCCTTAATAAGTCCTACACAGCCTGAGCTGCAAAGCTCCTCGTACTCTATTCCTCTGCCTGTAAATTTCTTTGCACAAGAGTGGACAAGCCCCGTGTTCTCGCAAATCAGCTTATCTCTCTCGGTCATTCTTGCCTCTGCGTATTATAGCTTTTTCCATTGTGACAGTAGTTCCTTTATTTAAGCTTGACCGCACAGTTATCTTATCCATAAAGCTCTGCATAACCGCAAAACCCAAGCCTGCCCTCTCTTCACCGCCTGTGGTATAAAGCGGTTCCATAGCCTTCTTGACATCACTTATTCCGCATCCTTTGTCACGGACTTTGATAATAACCTTACCTTTTTCTGTTATTTTTACATTTATGTACACAAGTCCTGATTTATCGGGATAGGCGTGCACGATACAGTTTGTAACTGCCTCAGACACCGCAGTTTTAATATCGGAAAGCTCTGCAATAGTTGGGTCAAGCCCCATAACAAAAGCTGACACCGCCACTCTTGCAAAGCCTTCGTTTATGCTTTTTGCCGCAAATTTCAAATCCATTTCGTTTGTAGTATTCATTTCATCACTCCTAATCCTTCAAGCCCTGAAAGCTTGAATACCTTTCTTAGATTTTCGGGCACATTCACAACCTGCAGTTTACCTCCAAGCAAAAGCATCTGTCTGTATCTGCCCATTACAAGTCCAACTCCAGAGCTGTCAGAAAACAAAACCTTTGAAAAATCCAGCACCAAGGTTTTCGGTCTTTGAGACTCTGCTCTGGAATCAATTTTCTTACGGATATTACTGCATCTGTGGTGGTCAAGTTCTCCGCTGAGTTTTACCACCATCACATCATCTTCTGTATTTATCTCAAGCATTTTAAACCTCCTGAATAAAAAAATGTCCATACCTATTCTATAAGGTATGGACATCTGTTTTTACGGATATTCTGTTGTCGGAATTTAAAATTTAATCAGTATTCTTTATACATTCAAGGGCATAGGGTCGGATTTCTCCTGCAAGATAAAGAGATCCGCAGACACACATAAACGTGCCCTTTTCTTTTGCCTTCAAGTGAGCCTGTGAAAAAGCTTCCTCTACACTCTCACAAGATGTAACATCAGAAAAATAATTCTTTGCAAGCTCTGCCATTTCCCCGCTCTTCATAGCACGGGGGTTGCTTATGGGAACAGTGTAAACTTCCTCGAAAAGCTCTTTTATATATTCAAGGGAAGAAACGCTGTCTTTATCCCTGAGCATACCGATTACGAGTATCCCCTTTCTATCCGAAAAAAACTTCTTTACTGCCGATGCAAATGTACTCATCCCGTCAGGATTATGAGCACCGTCGATAATAACATAAGGGGATTTGCAAATAACTTCAAACCTTGCGGGGTTTACTGCACTCTCCACTCCCTCTTTGATGCTCTGTGCCGTTATCCTTTCGAAGCCTGTATTAGAAAGTTCCTCAAGAGCACAAAGGGCAGTTTTTAAATTCTCAACCTGATGCTCGCCTAAAAGAGAAAGTGTAATTTCTTTATCCTTATACACAAAGGTTGTACCCTCTATGCTGTAAGAAATCACATTTACATCAAGAGTATCGGAAAAAACAAGAGAATTCCCAAGACTCTTGCAGGTATCCTCGATAACCTCTCTTGCTTCTTCTGTTTGAGGAGAAGAAACTACACTTGAGCCTGCCTTTATAATACCACACTTTTCCTTTGCGATTTTCCGAACAGTATCGCCCAGTATGTCTGTATGGTCAAGTCCGATTCGTGTAAGTGCAACACATTCAGATGAATCAATGGTGTTTGTTGAGTCAAGTCTGCCGCCTAACCCTACCTCCAATACCACTATATGGCAAGCTTGTCTTTTAAAATATTCAAAAGCAACAGCGGTAACAAACTCAAACTCGGTTATGATTATATCTTCTTTATTAAGTTCTTCTACCAAACAAAACACATATTCTGCAATTACGCAAAGATTTTCCCTATCAATAGGCTTGTTATTTATCTGTATTCTCTCGCAAAAGTCCGTAATAAACGGAGAAATAAAAAGCCCTGTTTTATAGCCCGATGCACGAAGCACAGAAGAGGTCACAGCACAGACAGAACCTTTACCGTTAGTACCTGCAACATGCAAAAACTTAAGACTTTTCTGAGGATTTCCCATCAACTTGAGGAGCATATTTATTCTGTCAAGTCCCGGACGGGAGCCGAATTTATTAAGGCTGTGTATTTTATCTAAAACAGAAGAATATTCCATTTATATCAGTTCCTTGTAAATATCGTTTTTCTTCATATCCGTAAGTGATGCCGCATCCTTTGCCGCCTGAGTGGGTTTTATTCCCTCTTCTATCATTTTCTTTGCAATCTCAACAGCATCCTCAAGGGTGTATTCCTGTACCTTTTCTTCGCTTGAGCCTTCAAGCACAAGGACAATTTCGCCTTTAAGAGATGAGTCGGAGTACTTCTCAAAAGCCTCTGTGGTAGTGGTGCGGATAATCTCCTCGTGAAGCTTTGTAAGCTCTCTTGCAATAGTCAGCTTTCTGTCAGGAAAAGCTTTATAAAAATCAGCGAGAGTATTTGCAAGCTTATGGGGTGCTTCGTAGAAAACCATTGTACGTTTCTCAAAAGCCAATGATTCCAGATGTTCTTTTCTGCTCTTTTTATTTACAGAAAGAAAACCCTCAAAGGTAAATCTGCCTGTAGAAAGACCGGATACACAAAGGGCAGAAATAACCGCAGAGGGACCGGGCACAACCTCGGTCTTTATACCACGCTCTGCACATTGTTTTATAAGTTCTTCTCCCGGGTCTGATATGCAAGGCATTCCCGCATCGGTTACAACTGCACAATTTTCGCCCGAAAGAATTCTATCGCAGATAAGCTCTCCTTTGAACTGTTTGTTATGCTCAAAATAACTTACCATGGGTTTCTTTATTCCAAGATGGTTTAATAGTTTAACCGTAACTCTTGTGTCCTCGGCGGCGATAAAATCCACTTCACTGAGGGTCTGTGCCGCTCTGGGACTTAAATCGGAGAGGTTTCCGATTGGTGTTCCCACCACATATAAAATTCCCTTATTATCCATATTACTTACTCCCTGCTCCGTCTTTGTATGTACCATAGATTTTGTTCATTTCATCGGTAAAAGAGCCATCATCATTCTCAACGATAAGAGTAGGCATAATCACAAGATTGCCTTCTTTAGAACCGCGCTTGCCCTCAAGCAAAAAAAGTTTGGGGGCTTTGTCACGTTTTCCCTGTACAAGTCGCAGACGCTTTGGCTCCACATCATATTTACGCATAAGATTCATAGCATCGGTCAGTCGCTCGGGTCGCTGACATATACAAAGTCTGCCCGAAAACTGCAAAAGCTTGCTTCCTACAGATATTACATCCTCAAGAGTACAGTTTTCTTCGTGTCGGGCAACAAGCTCATGCTCTTCCTCGGACTTTATTCCGCCGCCTGAAAGCTTATAAGGAGGATTGCAGGTAACAAGATCAAAAGCACCGAAGGGCAGAACTCCTTTTAGCTCCTTAATATCTGCACAAATTGCCTCTACTCTATCGCTTACATTATTGTGCTTTGCAGAGCGGGAAAGCATATCTGCTCCCTCCGGGAATATCTCTACTCCATATACCTTTTGAGGCGGATTATTACGCATCCAAAGCATGGGAATAGTGCCACAGCCTGTACAAAGGTCTACTGCTTTATCACGCTTTCTGTGATTTGCAAAGTGAGCCAGAAGTATTGTATCGGTTGTAAAATGGAACTCATCACATACAATGATTTCTATATCATTGCCGAGTGGCTCGAATCTTTCGTTATTTTTAAGCACAACTGCACATCCTTACAAAAAAATACCGTATATAGAAGAACAGCACCCCTCAGAAACCAAGGGGTGCAGTTACATTCCTCTTTAAGAGAATTACTCCGCGTTGGGAGCACCTACGGGGCAAACATCAGCACAAGCGCCGCAATCTGCGCATGTATCAGCGTCGATAACGTACTTGCCGTCGCCCTCGGAGATAGCACCACAGGGGCACTCATCTACGCATGCGCCGCAGGAAATGCAATCATCATTGATAATATATGCCATGGGAGGCACCTCCTTAATAATTTTCGTCTACTATTGTA
>SVQA01000009.1 GCA_015065545.1 Oscillospiraceae bacterium | reverse complement strand
TGTCAGTCTTAGGTCTTTAAATTAAAATTATTCTTTCTCTTTTCTCTTACCTCTTTATTCAGTTTTCAGGGTGCATAGCGTTTAACGTTGCATCTCTTAAACGCACCATTAGCTCAGTTGGTAGAGCACCTGACTCTTAATCAGGGTGTCCCGGGTTCGAGTCCCTGATGGTGCACCATATGGCTCGTTGGTCAAGCGGTTAAGACACCGGCCTCTCACGCCGGTAACGGGGGTTCGATTCCCCCACGAGTCACCATAGAGGGTAACTCCTGCATAATATGCAGTAATTACATATAGTTGGTGTTGATGACGTAGGGGGTCCACCTGTTCCCATTCCGAACACAGAAGTTAAGCCCTATAGTGCCGACAATACTTGGCTGGTGACGGCCCGGGAAGATAGGAAGATGCCAACATTTATATTCCTCCATAGCTCAGTCGGTAGAGCACTCGGCTGTTAACCGAGTTGTCGTTGGTTCGAGTCCAACTGGGGGAGCCACAGAGAACACATCCGTTTGGATGTGTTCTTTTTTATTACAGGATGTAGAGTTTGTTTCTTATTTGATAAATTTTACTTGTGTTTATATATTATTTATTATAATATGAAATAGAGGTGATATTTTTATGCGTAATGAATATACAGTCGATCGTTTACTTCTAAAAAAGTGGACTATGGAAAGTCGTTTCAGAGGTGTGAGATTGGTTCTTTTTATTTTATTTTGTGCACTTTTTGTTATGACTTTAGCTCTTTCTATTTTTTATATTATTGCAAGTCTGAACATTTATCTTACCGTTTGTCTTATGTTATGTGCTTTGATTTGTTTGTATAGAGCTTTTATTACTTATCCGAGATTTGCACGAAGGCAGTATAAAAGATTATCAAAAACTTATGGCAAGGATTCTTGGATTCGCACAATTATATTTGAAAATGATTGTCTTACAGTTAAAGAAGAAACGGCTGAATCAAGATTTGATTATTCTGACATTTTAGAAATTATTGAAAAAGATGATTCCATTCATCTTAGACTAAAGTTGTATGCTTATATAAGATTATACAGGACAAAGTTTGTTGACACAACATGGGATGATTGCAAAACTCTTATTCTTAAAAAGAATCCAAATGTAAAATGTAAGTAACTGATTTTGAGAGCATATCATATAGATGTGTTCTCTTTTTTTTAGAGTTGTTTTGGAAACTTACCATCATATTGTATTTCATTTTAGTACACTTTCCATTGACTGTGCTTTGAAAATTTGATAAAATCAGGGTATGTTTTTTAGATAGGTGATTTTATGGAACGAGAAAAACTTGGCAGTCGGTTGGGCTTTATATTGCTCAGTGCAGGCTGTGCTATCGGAGTGGGAAATGTATGGAAGTTTCCTTGGATGGCAGGTCAAAACGGCGGCGGTGTTTTTGTATTTATTTATTTTTTCTTTTTGGTGCTGCTGGGACTTCCTGTTATGGTGATAGAGTTTTCTTTGGGCCGTGCAAGTCAGACGAGTCCTGTAAGACTTTATCAGAAGCTTCGCTCACCTCGGACAAAATGGAGAGCTCACGGTTATGGTGCACTTGTTGCCAATGTTATTCTTGTGATGTTTTACAGTGTAGTTACAGGCTGGATACTCCATTACTTTGTAAAGTTTTTTTCGGGAGGTATGACCGGTATTACCGACAATGCTTCTCAGGTGTATTTTAAAGGAGAGATGCTTCAGTCGCCCGCTATAAATGTAGGCTTTATGGCTGTGGTTGTGGTACTGGGATTTCTCATTCTTTCCTTTGGACTCCAGAATGGCGTAGAAAGAGTTACAAAGTTTATGATGATAGCTCTCTTGGGGCTTATGATTGTGCTTGCTGTAAACAGCTTTACATTGTCCGGAGCTAAGGAAGGTCTTGAATTTTATCTTAAACCCGATTTTACAAAGATAAATGGCTCTGTTATTGTTGCAGCTATGAATCAGGCTTTCTTTACTCTGAGCCTTGGTATGGGCTCGATGGCAATTTTCGGAAGCTATATTGGTAAAGAGCGATCACTTCTTGGAGAGTCTGTAAATATTCTTGTGCTTGATACCTTTGTAGCTATTGTGGCAGGTCTTATTATCTTTCCTGCTTGCTTTACTTTCGATGTGGAGCCTGCGGCTGGCCCGAGTCTTCTTTTTGAGGCTATGGCAAAGGTGTTTAACAATATGCAAGGAGGCAGATGGTGGGGTACTTTATTCTTCCTCTTTATGTTCTTTGCGGCGATGTCTACTATTATCGCAGTGTTCCAGAATATTCTTGCCTGTGTGCAGGAGCTTCTTAATTGGAAGCGAGTAAAGGCTTGTATTGTTTGTTGTGCGGTTGTTCTTATATTGTCTGTACCCTGTGCTTTGGGCTTTAATCTTTGGTCAGGTTTCGCTCCCTTTAAAACAGGTTCATCTGTGATGGATTTGGAGGATTTTATTGTTTCCAATTGTTTTCTTCCCTTAGGTTCCCTTTGTTATGTGCTTTTCTCTGTGAGTAAAAAGGGATGGGGCTTTGAAAATTTCCTCTTGGAAGCAAACGCAGGTAAGGGTATGAAGCTGAAAAGATGGATGAAGCCTTACTTTACTTATGTGCTTCCTGCTGCAATTGTTGTAATATCCTTTATTGGAATATTTAGCTTTGAGTTTGCAGATGATTTTACCCTTTGGGGTGCTGTGCAGAGTTTGTTTAGTTAATATATAAACGATCCCAATCTGTTAATTCGGGTTGGGATTTGTATTTTTTTCTTGAATGTCTGAAATTTGTGAGTATAATTTATATGTATGTTTTAAGCTTGGGTGGTGAGTATGGTGGCACTTCGTAAATTTAAAATTGAATGGGGAATGGTGGCAGCTATATTCACATTAGCTTGGCCTACTATGCTTCAGGAGCTTATGCAGACAGCGGTGCAGTATATAGATACCGCCATGGTTGGAGCACTGGGTACAGATGCTACTGCAGCGGTGGGTTCAACTACCACAGTCAATTGGCTTGTGAGTACGAGTATATCGGCACTTGGTATCGGGTTTCTTTCTTTTGTTGCAAGGTCTATAGGTGCGGGAAAAAGAAATGACGCGGCAAGGGCTTCGGCACAATCGGTGTTTGTTGTATTGGTTGTGGGTATTTTCTTTACTATTATCACCAACTCTCTCAGCTCGTTTGTACCTCGCTTGATGCAGGTTGATGAGAATATTCAAGACTTGGCGGCAAGGTATTTTCTGATACTTTATTCTCCTATGCTGTTTCGTACTGCCATTATCATTTTCAGTACGGTGCTACGTGCTGCAGGTGACACCAGAACTCCAATGATTGTTGGTGTCTTTGTCAATATTATCAATGTTTTGCTGAACTTTATTTTGATTTATCCTTCCCGAATGATTCGGATATTTTCTTTTGATATAAACTTATTTGGTGCCGATCTGGGTATTGAGGGTGCGGCTCTTGCAAGTGCTGTTGCTTTTGCTTTTGGCGGAATAATGATAACAGTAAAGCTGTTTAAGCATCCGCTTGTATCACCCAAGGGCTACAGCATAAAGCCTGACGTAAAGATACTCAAGCCTTGTCTTAAGGTTGCACTGCCCAATATGGCACAGCGATTTGCTACATCTTTCGGTTATGTGGCTTTTGCAACAATGATAAATTCTTTAGGAGAAATATCAACTGCGGCACATACCATTGCAAATACGGTGGAGAGTGCTTTCTATATTCCCGGCTACGGTATGCAGGCAGCGGCGGCAACTATGGCAGGAAACGCTCTGGGTGCAAAGGATAGAAATAAGCTCCAGAGCCTTACCCGAATGATAATTCTTATAGAGGTAGCTCTAATGATAATTACAGGGGGACTCCTGTTTATTTTTGCACCTTGGATGATGAGTCTGTTTACAAGCGATAACAGTGTTATTTTACTCGGTGTTATTGTGCTTCGTATGGTGGCTGTATCAGAGCCTTTTTATGGGGTTTCAATTGTGGTTGAGGGTATGCTTCAGGGTGTGGGCAAAACTATGGCACCCTTTGTTATCAATATTCTCGGAATGTGGGGAATAAGAATCGTGGGTACATATATCTGCACTCAACTTTTATCAAAGGGGCTTGTATCTGCGTGGGGCTGTATGATAGCTCATAATCTTCTGATTTTTTCGTTGTTCCTCATTTACTGGCTTAAAATTAAGAAAAAGATAGTGAAATAAAAATACCACACAAGCGCTAAATGCTTGTGTGGTATTCCTTTTATTTGGATATAACAGAAATTTTTATACTGCCTGTGGTTGTTTTGAGTTCGCATAGCCCGCCTTCGGTGGAGTGGGGCACCTGAACATCTCCTGTTGTGGTATCAGTATAGAAGATCTTGTTTGAAAGAAGAGTTCCTTTTATATCGCCTGTGGTTGTTTTGCAGTTAAGTGTAGAAGCATCGCAGTTTTCAAAGGTAATGTCACCGGTTGTAACCTTGATTTCTATAAGGTTGTGGGCAAAGGTGTCTTTAAGTGTTACCTTGCCTGTGGTGGATTTAAGCTCTGTTTTTGTAGAGGTTACTTCGTTAAGATTTATCTTACCTGTGGTTGATTTTATGTTGAGGTTGACGGTATGAACATTATTAAGCTTTGTGTCACCTGTTGTGATGTCAATGTTAATATCGGCGAAGTGGTTAATATCGCTTATATCTACATCACCTGTAGTGCAATTTATGTTGAGTGAACTGTAGTGCTTTTTGAATAAAAAAGCATCCTTTTGTGGCAGATAAAGGGTGATTTTCTGAGTGCGGAAGTTGAAGAAATTGAAGTTTTCATACCATTTTTGGCTTTCTCTTTCTATTTTAAGAGTTTCATTGGAGAGGGTTACTGCGTGTGTGCTTTTTTCGCGCTCAAAGCACACAATCTTTGCGGTATCATCATCTGAGGGTAGAACTTCAATATCGGCAGTGGAAGTGTCGATATAAACCTTATTTATTTTTTCGGTGAATTCATAGGTGTTTGTAATATACATATTGTTATCCAACTTTCTGAAATCAAAGTCAATAAGGGCTATTGTTGCAAAACAAACAAGTGTTCCTGCTGTTAAAAGGCAAGAAGCAATAATCAGAGCTTTTTTCATTTTGCATTCTCCTTTCTTTTGAGGCAGGATGTAAGCCAAGTGAAAGTCTTTTTGCAGAGCTTAATATAAAGCTTTGCAAGTTTATTCGTGCCAGCAAATGCAAATATTGCAAGACCTGCACATATAAGACCTGCACCCAAAAGGAATATTCCTCCTGCTGTATTTCCTTTTGTGAACATAAAGATTGAATAGGGAATACTTCCAAAAGCTGATACACCAAAAGCTAACGAAGCCGCATAGAAGGAAATAATAACCGAACCGCCTGCGGCAAGCAAAGAAATCACAACAGCAAAAGCGGCAACGAGCAGAGAGAACCATACAGGTGAGCCTGCTGCCAGAAGAACAATCTCCCAAGCCTTAAGCTTGCGTTTGGCTATTGGTTCTTTTGTTACTGAGCGGGATACCTCTTCGGTTATTTGTGCTGTTATTTCATCGATTGAGCCGATAGCTGCAACAGCGTTGTCTTCGCTTAGACCGTCCTCTATCATATCGTCTATCATTTCGCTATAGTATTGAGTATATTGGTTTATATCATTTTCAGAAAGTTCCTTAAGCTCTTTACGCAGAGCATTCAGAAATTCTATTTTAGACATTTACATCAGCCTCCCTTGTAATAAATTTATAAACAGATATAATTTCTTTCCATTCGTTTTTGAAGTCCTCGATTTTTTTGCGTCCCTGTGGTGTTATATGGTAGTATTTTCTCAGTCTGCCGTTGTGCTCAGATGTGGTAACTGTCAGATACTCATTATTCTCCAGGCGTCTAAGAATAGGATATAAGGTGGATTCAGATATTTCTACATAAGGCTTTATATCCTTAATTATTTGGTATCCGTAGGAAGCTTCGTTTTTTATGGCAGAAAGCACGCATATATCCAGAAGTCCTCTTTTAAGTTGAATATCCATATAATACCTCCTTTCACGTAATACTATACCACGCATAGTATTGCGTGTCAAGAGGTGTTATGATTTTTTGTATTCTGAATTCTTATGGTGACAATATTTCAAAATAAGTTGAGCTAAATATAATTTGTAATATATTTTGCAACTTTTGGGTTTTCTTCTTGCAATTTTTAGAATAAGGTGTTATAATCATAAAAATCACTCTTTGGAAGGAGAATGTAGTATGTCTAATATATGGCATGACATTGCTGCAAAAAGAATTAAACCCGAAGACTTTGTTTGTGTTATTGAAATCTCCAAGGGTAGCAAAACAAAATATGAACTTGATAAAGAAACAGGCTTTATAATGCTTGACAGAATTCTTTATACATCAACCCAGTATCCCGCTAACTATGGATTTATTCCCAAAACCTACGGCGAGGATGAAGACCCCCTTGATGTTCTTCTGCTTTGCACAGAGGCACTGGCACCGCTTACACTTGTGAGGGCTTATCCTATCGGTGTTATCACAATGATTGACAACGGCAGATGCGATGATAAGATTATTGCCATTCCCTTCAGTGAGCCAACATACAATCAGTATCAGGATATTTCCGAATTGCCTTCTCATATTTTTGAGGAAATGAAGCACTTTTTCCAAGTTTACAAAAATCTTGAAAATAAGAATACAGCTGTAAACGAAGTAAGCGGCAGAGAAAAAGCCCTTGAGATTATCCGCAAGGCAAGAGCCGATTATAAGGAAATTTTCGGTTAATCAGAAACAAAAACGCCTTCTTGAGCATTTCACTCAAGAAGGCGTTAGGTTTTATTTGATAGTTATTTAGTTTTTATCGCGAAGTCTTTTTCTGTCGGCTGTTTCAAGCTTTTCTTTTTTCTTTCCCTCATCAAGGCTTAAATTCTTTGTGATGTTGGAAAGCATAATAACAGAAATAATATCCCAGAGTCCTGCTACGAGGAAAGAGATTCCAAGGAAACGCCACACACCCTGCTTTGCGTAGTCAAATACGGGCAGGAGTACAAGAAGACCCATTGTGATAGAAACCACAGCACCGATAAGAGATACGTACCAGAGCTTTTCTTTAAGACGGATAAAATCCACTGTGTACTGTATTTTTAAGATTGCACTGATAATAAGAATGAGTGCCATTACTTTTATGAGAGTTTCTGCAACGGTGTAGTTAGAAAAAATAAGGAGTATTGCAAAAACAATCAAGGTTGCACCCTGAACAAGACCGAAAGAGGTAAAGGGAGCATTCTTTGTGGAGGCAAAATAAACAACCAGTTTAAGAAGACCCCAAAGACCAAGGAGGATACCTCCTGTGGTGCAGATGATGTTGTTGGATTGAGTGGGTACAATCGTCATAAGAAGTCCCAGTACAACAAGACCGATGTCTGCAAAAACGATTTCTCTTTTTATGTTTTTATTGTTGGTAAGCTTGTCGGTAAATTTACTCATAAGAATAACACATCCTTTGCTTGAATATAAAGCTATAAAATAACTTTTTAAAATTATAACACCTAATTTCAAGAAAATCTACTAAATTTACAAAACTGAAACTTTGTTTATAAACATGTATTTTTTATTTGTGTACAAAGAGATTATATGATATAATAATTATAATGCGATAATGCGGAAATTTTGGCATAAAAGAATGTAATGTATTTTCACATTGGAGGAAATATGAAAATATTAAGTATCGAATCTTCTTGCGACGAAACTGCTGCTGCAGTAGTTGAGGACGGAAGAAAGGTTTTATCATCAGTAATTGCTTCTCAGGTAGAAGAGCATAGGCTGTACGGCGGTGTTGTACCCGAGATTGCATCAAGACGCCATGCAGAATCTATAACAGGCGTTGTCAGAGAAGCACTTGAAGAAGCAGAGCTGTCTCTTTCGGATATTGACGCAATTGCCTGTACCTTCGCACCGGGGCTTATCGGAGCACTTCTTGTAGGTGTGAATTTTGCAAAGGGTCTTGCACTCTCTACGGGAAAGCCTCTTATACCCGTGCACCATCTTCGCTCTCATATTGCGGCAAACTATATTTCTCATTCGGACCTGAAGCCGCCTTTCTTGTGCTTGGTGGTGTCCGGCGGTCACAGCCATATTGTAATGGTCGAGGATTACACAAAGATGAAGGTTATAGGCGCTACCCGTGATGATGCGGCAGGAGAGGCTTTTGACAAAGCCGCAAGAACAATGGGGATGCCTTATCCCGGCGGAATTGAACTTGACAAAATTGCAGAAGAAGGTAACGACAGCGCATACACTCTGCCTCATCCCACAGTTGCAGGTTCAGAGTATGATTTCAGCTTTTCCGGTCTTAAAACCGCTGTTATCAACCTTATTCATAATGCACAGCAAAAAGGCGAAAAACTCAGCCGTGAGGACCTTTGTGCGTCTTTTCGCAAAGCAGTTGTAGGCTGTCTTACAGATAACCTCTTTAAAGCCGCAGAGGACTTGGGAGTGAGTACCATTGTTGCGGCAGGCGGCGTTTCTGCTAACAGACTTTTAAGGCGAGAGCTTGAAAGAATTTGTAAAGAAAAAGGATATGCCCTTTACGTTCCCCAGCTGAGCCTTTGCGGTGACAATGCGGCTATGGTCGGTTCCCAGGGTTATTACGAATTCATTTCCGGGAATATTGCCCAAAGCGACCTTAATGCAGTGGCAACTCTTCCCATTGACTACAGATGAAAAGAATGTAAAAGTTTATAAATAATTCAATTAAAATAGTTAATAAATTAACAGACTTACATATTGCTATATTCCTTAATATATGGTAATATGTATATGTCTATAATAGGACACAATCTGGTAAATTACCGAAAGGAGTTTTTTTAATATGACAAACAACAAATCAGTACTTGCTTGGCTTGATGAAATGAAAGCTCTCCTTACTCCCGATGAGGTTGTATGGATTGACGGCAGTCGTGAGCAGGTAGAGTCTCTCAGAGCTCAGGCTTGCGCAACAGGCGAAATGATTAAACTCAATCAGGAGAAGCTTCCTGATTGTTATCTCCATCGCACAGCAGTTAATGATGTTGCTCGTGTTGAGGGCAGAACATTCATCTGCTCCAGAGATGAAAAGGATGCAGGTCCCACAAACAACTGGATGGATCCCAAGAAGGCTTACGAGATGCTCTTTGACATTGCTCGCGGCAGCTACAAGGGCAGAACAATGTACATCATTCCTTACTCCATGGGTCCCATCGGTTCTCCTCTTTCTCAGATTGGTATCGAGGTAACCGACTCCATCTATGTTGTTCTCAATATGGATATTATGACTCGTACAGGTAAAGCTGTACTTGACACACTCGGCGACTCTGAGGACTGGGTTAAGGGTCTTCACTCACGCTGTGATATTGACGAAGAGAAGAGATACATCTGTCACTTCCCCGAGGACAACTACATCATCTCCGTTAACTCCGGTTACGGCGGTAACGTTCTTCTGGGCAAAAAGTGCTTCGCTCTTCGTATTGCTTCTTACCTTGGCAAGAACAACGAGTGGATGGCAGAGCACATGCTCATCCTCGGTATCGAAGATCCCGATGGCAACGTAACTTATGTTTCTGCTGCATTCCCCTCCGCTTGCGGTAAGACAAATCTGGCTATGCTTATTCCTCCCGAGGGCTACAGAGCAAAGGGCTACAAGGTTTGGACAGTAGGCGACGACATTGCTTGGATGCGTAAGGGTCCTGACGGCAGACTTTATGCTATCAATCCCGAGAATGGCTTTTTCGGTGTTGCTCCCGGTACAAATGTTAAGTCTAATCCCAATGCTCTTGCTTCTACTCAGAGAGGCACAATCTTCACAAATGTAGTTCACAACCTTGATGACAATACAGTTTGGTGGGAAGGTCTTGATAAGAATCCTCCCACAAACGCAATGGATTGGATTGGCGAGCCCTGGAACGGCAAAGAGTCTGACAAGAAGGGCGCACATCCCAACAGCCGTTTCACAGCTCCTGCAAAGAACTGCCCCTGCATCAGCTCAGAGTTTGACTCCACACAGGGCGTTCCGATTTCCGCTATCATCTTCGGCGGCAGACGCGCACAGACAACTCCCCTTGTTTATCAGTCAAGAGATTGGAACAACGGTGTATTCGTAGGTTCTATCATGGCTTCTGAGACAACTGCTGCAGCAACAGGTGCAGTTGGTGTTGTTCGTCGTGATCCTATGGCTATGCTTCCCTTCTGCGGCTACCACATGGGTGACTACTTTAAGCATTGGTTCGATATGGGTGAAATTCTTGGCGACAAGGCTCCCAAGATCTTTAACGTTAACTGGTTCCGTCTTGATGACGAGGGCAACTTCCTCTGGCCCGGATTTGGCGACAACTTCCGTGTTCTTGAGTGGATTGTTAAGCGTTGTAACGGCGAGGCAGATGCTACAGAAACAGCTATCGGTTACGTTCCTGCAGCAGAGGACATCAATCTTGAGGGTCTTGATATGGACATCGATGTTCTGCGCAGCATCCTTGAGGTTGACAACGAGAAGTGGCTCGGCGAGACAGCAGGCATTGAGGAATTCTACGAGAAGTTTGGCGACAGACTCCCTGCAGAGCTCAAGGCACAGCTTGACGCACTCAAAGAGAGACTCTCAAAGTAATTTAAGTTTAATCCGAAGGGACAGCATCAGCTGTCCCTTTGTTGCCAAATAAAGTTTTGGAGTGCTTATGAAATTTCGTGTTTTATCTTTACTTTTATGCTTGATTCTTGTCCTGTCACTTTGCGGTTGTAATTTTGCAAAGAATGTCAGCGAAGAAATCCTTGGCGGGGATAGCGATACATCTGTAACACAAGAGGTTATTGATACCGAAAAATACGATATGATAGATAAAAGCCTTGTGGATTTCCGTACCTCGCTTTACACAGGAGTTTCTCTTAACAAAGGTTACGAGTCGCTGAAATCAGAAGAGCAGAAAAAATGCTATGAGGGTATTGCCAAGAACGTGATGTATGTTTCTAAAGAGCCTTCGGATGCTTCTTATCCTATTGCACCTGTTACCCTTAATAATATCGAGCTTTCTGAAGCACAGCTTCATCTTGTTATTTCTGCCTATACAATGGATCATCCTCAGATTTTCTGGATCGAGAGTAAGTTCTCTTACTATACTCAGGACGGAGTTACTTTCTTGCAGCTTAATTCCGGTATGAGTGCGGATGAGATCCGAGATACCGCTAAGCATATGAGCGAAAAAATCGAAGAGATTTTTGATGAGATTGACGGTGACCTTACTCCCTACGAGAGAGAGCTTGCTATTCACGATGCATTCGCTTCTCGTTGCGAATATGCAGACCTTGATGCCGCAGGGATAGATGATTTCAGAGTTTACACCAGCGTAGGCGGCTTGGTAGATAACAATGCCGTTTGTGAGGGTTACTCTCGTTCTATGCAGATACTTCTTTCTATGGCAGGTATCGAGACCTATTATGTTTTCGGTACGGGCAACGAGGGTCTGCACATGTGGAATGTGGTAAATCTTGACGGTGTATGGAGCCATCTGGATGTAACCTGGAATGATAACGAGAGCGGAATCCGTTACAATCATTTTAATCTGACCGAAGAGGAAATTACACAGGACCATACTCTTTCACCTTTCTTCTGGGAGCTTACAGAGGAAGAAATCTGCGGCGGTACATCAGGGCTTGCCGAAAGCTTCAATATTTTTGTTCCCGAGTGCAGTGATGACGACTCAAGCTATTATGCAAAGAATTCTATTGCAGTTATGAATTTTGACGAAGCTACTCTTGAGAAAATTGCACAGGCTCTTATATCATCTCTTGATAGGGGTGAAGAAGTTATTTATCTTTATCTTGACCCTGCATCCCTTGTTTACGATAACGCAATAGATAAGCTCTTTGAGGATGAGGATAAGCCTTTGATTTTTGATTGTATAGAAAAAGCAAATAATCAGATTTACTATACACAGATTGATGACAGCTCTGTAGAAATTGCTGAAATACCCGAAAGAAATATTGTTTGTGTTTATTTTTCTCAGGTCGAATATTACTATTAAGAGGTAGCTATGATTATTATGGCTGTGGATTTGGGCAAAGCCAGAACAGGTATTGCCGCATCAGACAAAACAGAATATCTTGCCTCTCCTGTTAAGGTTATCACAGAGCACAACAAAGAAAAGCTTCTTGCAAAAATCTGCGAAACCGCAAAGGAGATTAAGGCGGAGCTTATAGTTGTGGGCTTACCGAAGAATATGGATGGATCTGAGGGTGAGAGTGCCCAAAATGCAAGAGAATTTGCAGCTCGTATTTCCGAAGAACTTTCTATAGAAGTGAGGCTCTGGGACGAGAGATGTACCACCATAACTGCTCACGGTTATCTTAACGATACCAACACCCGAGGCAAAAAGCGTAAGGCTGTTATTGATGAGGTAGCGGCTACTGTAATTCTGCAGAGCTTTCTTGACAGCAGGAGATAAGCATGTTTCCCGAGTTTAATGTTTTAGGAATCAGCCTTCCTGCTTACGGACTGATTTCTTTTGTCGGATTTATTGTTGCCGTATTTTTCGGGCTTTGGCTTATCGGCAAACGAAATATATCAAAAGGTGATTTTCTTTCTGTTTCTATTGCCGTAGGATTCGGAGTTGTTGCAGGAGCAAATTTTCTTTATGCACTCACAAGGATAGGGGATATTCTGGATGCCTTTGCATCTTTTGGCGAGTACGGTTCTCTTTGGGAATTTATTGAATATCTCTATACAATCTGTGGCGGTATGGTATTTTACGGAGGACTTTACGGAGGCTTGATTTTTGGAGCCTTATGGTCAAAACATAAGAAATATTCCTTAAAAGATATGGCAGATGTTTTCTCGGTGCTTATCCCACTTTTTCACACCTTCGGCAGAATAGGATGCTTCTTTGCAGGTTGTTGCTACGGTGTGAAAGCTCATTGGGGTATATCTGGCAGAGTTATTACTGCAGATGTCAAAGAGAGTTCAAGGCGAATTCCGATACAGCTTATTGAGGCTTTTATGCTTATTTGCTTATTCCTTTTTGTTCTTTGGCTTTTTATGAAGAAAAAGGCAGAGGGCAGACTTATATTTATATATCTGCTGATTTATGCAGTGCTTCGCTTTGTGCTTGAATTCTTCCGTGGTGACGAAATAAGAGGACGCTTCCTTATCTTTTCTACATCTCAGTGGATAAGCATTATCACACTTTTGTGGGTAAGTGCTTATCTGATAGTATCTAAAATAAGAAAACAAAAAGTTTAATGATGTAATTTAGCCTTTTCCTTTTCGGAGAAGGCTTTTTCTTTGCATAAATTTATGATTTTGGTTGATTTGTTTAGTCTGTAGATATATAATTATAATGTATATTTGTATGCAAAAATTTTGATTCCCGTTTGCTGTTGCAGACTGATATGGGGGTAAAATATATGGAACTTGATACTATAAAACGCACTTGGGCAGAAATTGACCTTACTGCCGCAAGAATGAATTTTGAGGCTATAAAAAAACATATAGGAAATTCAAAAGTTTGCTGTGTTGTAAAGGCTGACGGCTATGGCCACGGAGCACAGAAATTGGCTAATCTTTACTCAAAACTTGGAGCGGAGCACTTTGCAGTTTCCAATATTGACGAGGCTGTGGAGCTTCGCGAAAGCGGAATCAAGGAGCCTATCCTGGTGCTTGGATTCACACCTGTAAAGCTTGCGGCAAAACTTTCTGCATATAATATTGAGCAGACGGTTTACAGTCTTGAATATGCAAATGAGCTTTCAAAGGCTTGTGAAAAGAGCGGAGTTTCCATAGATGTGCATATTAAACTGGATACGGGTATGAGCAGACTTGGCTTTATGTGTCAGAGTTTCCCCGAAGATACACAGTCTATTGATGATATAGAAAAAACTTGCAAGCTGCCTTGTCTTAAAATACAAGGAGTTATGGCTCATTTTGCGGTTGCTGACGAGGGTGAAGCAGGCAAGGAATTTACAAATGCTCAGTTTGATGCGTTTAATACTGCTATTAAATTGCTTGCAGACAGAGGAATTTCATTCCGGCTTGTGCATCATGCAAACAGCGGTGCTATCGAATATTATAGAGATACTCACAGAAATATGGTTCGTGCAGGTATTATTCTCTATGGTCTTGCTCCCAATCCCGCAATTGATAATGAGATTCCTCTCAAGCCCGCAATGACTTTAAAATCAACGATTGCCCATGTTAAGAAGCTTCGCAAAGGTGCTTCTGTAAGTTATGGCAGAACCTTTGTTGCAGACAGAGATATGGTGGTTGCTACTGTTCCCATCGGATATGCAGACGGGTATCTGCGTGCAATATCCAAGGACGGCTATATGGGCATTAAGGGTAAATCTGCAAAGATTCTGGGCAGAATATGTATGGACCAGACCGTTGTGGATGTTACCGATATTCCTGATGTTAAAATCGGCGATGAGGTTGTAATTTTCTCTGACGGAAATGACGGAGCACCTACAGTAAATGACTTGGCAAAATTTGCTGATACAATAAATTACGAGATTATCTGTGCCGTTTCCAAGCGTGTACCCAGAGTGTATATGGAAAACGGCAAGGTTGTGGATGTGATGTATAAATTATGAGACTTTTAGCAGTTGACGGTAACAGTATTTTAAACCGTGCATATTACGGAATTCGTCCTCTTACTACAAAGGACGGACAGTTTACTCATGCTATATACGGATTTCTGACAATGCTTGAGAAAATTAAAGCAGACACAAATCCCGACTCGGTTGCAGTTGCCTTTGACCTTCGTGCACCTACCTTCAGGCACAAGGCTTATGCAGGTTATAAGGCACAGCGTAAGGGTATGCCGGAGGAGCTGGCACAGCAGGTTGAGCCTCTCAAAGAGCTTCTCTTGCTTCTTGGCTATAAGCTTGTATCTTTGGAAGGTTATGAGGCAGACGATATTCTGGGCACTTTTGCCGCTTCCTGCGAAGAGCGTGGTGACGAGTGTGTTATCGCAACGGGAGACAGAGATTCACTGCAGCTTGTGAGCGATAAGGTTACTGTACGTCTCGCCGCCACAAAGCAGGGTACACCTACAGCAGTGCTCTATGATACTGCGAAGGTTTTGGAGGACTACTGCGTTGAGCCTCGCAAACTTATAGATATAAAGGCAATTCAGGGCGATACCTCCGATAACATCCCCGGTGTTTCGGGTATTGGTCCCAAGGGTGCTACCGACCTTATTTTGAAATTCGGAAGTCTTCAGGCGGTTTATGATAATATCGACTCTGAGCAGATTAAGGATTCTGTAAGAAATAAACTGATTGCAGATAAAGAAAATGCATTATTAAGTTTAATGCTGGGCGAGATTTGCCGCACAGTTCCCATTGATACAAATCCCGAAAATTATAAGGTGGAGATGAAAGACCCTGCAGCCGCTGCAAGATATATGGCAAGGCTTGAACTCTTTAAGCTTATGGATAAAATGGGACTTAATACAGCAGGCGGAGTTTTTCAGGAAGAAACCAAAGAGAAGATAGCTGTAAAGATTACAGAAGTAAAGTCTTTTTCTCAGATTAAACTTTCCGAAAATACGGTAGCGGATGTAGAGTTTCACGAGGGTGAATTTTCTCGTCTTTGTGTTTATACAGAGGACGAAGCTTATGTAACTGATGACCTGAATGTATTTAAAGAGTTTTTAAGAGATAATAGTAAAAAAAATTTTTACGATACAAAACCTGTTTATTCTTATGCAGATAAAATGGGGATAGATATGCCCGAGGCATCTTTTGATGTGTCTTTAGCGGCATATCTTCTCAATCCATCATCTTCTGATTATTCGCCCCCAAGGCTTTGTGCCGAATACAGAATAGACGAAGCTTTGGTGGAGGGTGAGGGGGTTGAGCCTGCTTTTGCTTCTCTTCCCTTGATTTATAAGAAACTTCAGAAGGAAATCGAAGAAAAACAGCAGAAAAACCTCCTTGATACCATAGAACTCCCTCTTGCAAGGGTGCTTGCAAGAATGGAAAACATCGGTTTTGCTGTTGATAAAGATGGCATTGAGCAATACGGTGAATACATTGGTGAGCGGATTTCCTTATTGGAGCAAGAAATCTATGCTTCCGTAGGCTACGAGTTCAATATAAATTCTCCAAAGCAACTTGGAGTGGCACTTTTTGAAAAACTTGCTCTCCCTGCAAAGAAAAAGACAAAAAGCGGTTACTCAACTAATGCAGAGGTGCTGGAGGAGCTTCGTGCCTATCATCCTGTTGTGGCTATGATTTTGGAGTACAGAACCTTTGCAAAGCTCAAATCTACCTATTGCGACGGACTTTTGAAGGTTATTGCAGAGGATGGTAGAATCCACTCAAGCTTTAATCAGAAAGAAACCCGTACAGGCAGAATAAGCTCCACAGAGCCCAATCTTCAGAATATTCCCGTAAGAACAGAGCTTGGCAGAGAACTGCGAAAATTCTTCAAGGCAAAAGACGGCTGTGTTTTGGTGGATGCGGACTATTCCCAGATTGAGCTTCGTGTGCTTGCGGACATTGCAAAAGACGAGAATATGCGTCAAGCTTTCCTTTTGGGTACTGATATTCACACTGTTACCGCTTCCGAGGTTTTCTCTATGCCTAAGGAAATGGTGACTCCTGTTATGCGTAGCAGAGCAAAGGCGGTAAACTTCGGTATCGTTTACGGAATCGGTGCTTTTTCACTTGCAAAGGATATTGGTGTTACAAACAAAGAAGCATCCCAATATATAAAGAATTATCTTGCTCATTATTCGGGTGTTGACAGCTATATGAAGTCAGTTATTGAGAACGCAAAGCTTACAGGCTTTGTTGAAACTATTTTCGGCAGACGCAGATACCTGCCCGAGCTTACCGCTTCCAATCATATTACAAGAGCTTTCGGTGAGCGAGTAGCCCGTAATATGCCTATTCAGGGTACAGCGGCAGATATTATTAAGATTGCTATGATAAGAGTTGACGAGCGTCTGAAATCTGAGGGAATGGAGTCAAAGCTTATTCTGCAGGTCCACGACGAACTTATTGTGGAAGCACCACAGCACGAGGCTATGATGGCGGCTATGGTATTGCAGGAAGAAATGGAAAATGCGGTTAAACTTTCTGTACCCTTGGTTGCAGAAGCTTCTATGGGTGAAACCTGGTTTGACGCAAAATCTTAAGAGGAAAATTATGAAAAATATTTTATTTGTATGCACAGGCAACACTTGCCGTAGTCCTATGGCAGAGAAAATTTTCAATGCCATTTGCTCAAACCGCAAGTTGCCATATACCGCAAAATCTGCAGGAATATGTACTGTAACAGGATTGCCTATATCAGCAAACTCTTTTTGCGTTATTAAGGAAATGGGTGTAAAGGACCTTTCTTTTGCTTCTGCTTCTATAGATGATGTGAGTCTTTCCGAGATAGATTATTTTGGTGCGATGACCGACGAACACGCAGACGTATTAGCACAGGTTTACGGCATAGACAGAAACAGAATTTTTGTTTTTAATGTAGCCGACCCTTACGGAGGAAGTCTGCAAAGATATGAACAATGCGGTAATGAAATACTGGAGAAAGTTGAAGAGTTTTTAGAATTTCTGGGTGAGGAAAATGACGATAACTAAACTCACAACCGAATATGCGAAGGATGTGTTTTCTGTTTTATCTTCGTCCTTTACAAATCCTTGGTCTCAAGATACCATAAAATCACTTCTTGAGAGCAATAGTGCCGAGTGCTTTGGTGCTTTTGAAGAGGATAAACTTGTGGGTTACGCGGCACTTGAATGGGTGCTGGACGAAGGCAGCCTTACGGATATTGCAGTTTTGCCTTCAGAGCGTAAAAAGGGAATTGCAAATCTTTTAATGCAGGCACTTATAACCGAAGCGCTGGAAAGAGATTTGCAGTTTATAACCTTAGAGGTACGAGAGGGCAACACCCCTGCCATAAATCTTTACAAAAAATTCGGCTTTGAGCCTATGGGCAAAAGACCCAAGTACTACAAAGACCCTGTGGAAGATGCCCTGCTTATGACTAAAAACTTAAAATAAAAAATAAGCCTGACGGGTGAGTTCTTTTCTCATCCTTCAGGCTTTTTTATGTACAAAAATCCCCTCTGCAAATACAGAGGGGATAGTTTTATAAAATATACTTTTGTTATTCGGATGCGTAGTTTGAGAAGTAGCCCTGAACAAGAATTACGGGTGTACCTCTGTCGCCTGAGCCGCTTGTAAGGTCGCAGAGTGAACCGAGAAGGTCTGTAATCTGTCTGGGTGTAGTACCCTGAGACTGCATACTGCCTACAAGGTTGCTTTCCTTTTCTTTGATAAGCTTCTTCATAGCCTCTTTAAGCTCTTCGCCTGAAAGGTCTGCAAAGTCGTTGTCTGCAAAGTACTTCATCTTAAGCTCGTTGGGCTTGCCTGCAAGACCGGGAGTGAATGCGGGAGATACAACAGGGTCTGCCAGCTCCCAAATTCCACCAACGGGGTCTTTGAAGCCGCCGTCGCCGTAAACCATACACTCGATGTGTTTGCCTGTTGCCTTGAACATTTCTTCGGAAAGTCTGTCTACAAACTCCTGACAATCACGGGGGAAGAGCTTAACCTTGTCCTCTGTAGCCTTGTTGGAGCCGAGGATACCGTACTGAGCGTTGTAGCCTGAGCCGTCAATGCTTTCTGTCAGAATTTCGTCCATACGGAAAACTCGCTCGCCGCCTGCAGCCTTGAGAAGTCTCTGTGTGCGGTAACGGGTGTGAATGTCGCAGTTGAGAACATTCTTTGTGTACTTGAGGATGTATCTGGGGTCGTTGGAGAAGATAATCTCGATGTTGTCGCCCAGACTCTTGTAATACTCGATATAGTCTACACCTGTGAAGGTATGCTTTGTTTCATAACCGAAGATTTTTCTGAACTCTTCTTCGTTGAAGCTGTCAGAATAGGGGTTAACGCCTGCTTCGTCGATCTGGTCGTAGGTGATAAAGGAGTTGCCTACCTCGTCAGAAGGGTAAGAAAGCTGAACATAGAGCTTCTTGCAACCCATAGCAATTGAACGAAGAAGAATAGCAAAACGGTTACGGCTGAGGATGGGGAATACAATACCCATGTCTTCGCCGCCGAATTTGTTGCGGATATCTGTTGCAATCTGGTCACAGGTTGCGTAGTTGCCCTGAGTACGAGCAACAACAGCCTCGGTAACACCGATGATGTCTTTATCGTGAAGCTCAAAGCCTTCTTCTCTGGAAGCGTCGGTAACGCTCTTAACGATAGATGCTACGAGATCATCGCCCTCTTTGAAGATAGGACAAATGATACCTCTGGAAGTAACGCCGGTATAATGCATATAATCAAAACCTTTCACAAAATGGATTTGTTTTTGCGAACAATTTATTTTACACCCCAATGGCTTATCTGTCAATAAAAACTGATGAGTTTTTTTGATGTAAACAAATATTTTAAAACACAAAAAACAATTTTAGTTGAAATAAATCAAAAGAAAAATTATCAGAACTTGTCTGTTATGAGTTGGTTACTTCTGTTAGCTTTGAGCACACAAGCCTCGGAAATAGCAATGAATGCGATAAACCAGGAAACATTAAGGGGATTTGCGATATTTACAATATCCTGTGCGGCATAAGCTGCCATAACACCGAGACAGATGTAAGAAAGAGGATTCTCTTTTGCATTCTTGAATGCACGTACAATCGCGGCACCGATAAAGGTAAGGTATGCGCCGAGTCCCAGAACACCATGAGTGATAAGGTAGTTAATGTAAACGTTGTGAGCAGAGTTGTTTGTAAACTCATTGTGAAGATTATAAAGCTCCTGATTATAGGGTTTATACTTGAAGTAGAAGGTTTCGGGACCACAGCCAAAGAGTTTTTCAAAGAAATTCATATCGCCGAAGATATCGAAGGCTCTGTTCCAGAACAGACCTCTGTGAGTACCCCACTTGTCATCAAAGCGGAAGAATCGTCTGAAGTCATCTTTAGGAATAACAGAGGTTGTGTCGATTACGCTGTAATAAACAAAGAGTCCGATAACAGCAGTAACTGCTGCACCGATAACACCGATTACAATAAAGAAAAGGAAAGAAGGCAAACGGAAATTTTCAATTTTATTGCCGAGGATAAACAGCAGTGCAAAAAGTCCTGCGCTGATTGCCAAAACAATATAGGTAAGTCCGCTGTTCAGGAATAAGTCGGAAAAACTTGTGTAGCCTTTGGAGGAATTCTGGAAGATAGAAAGTACTTTTGCACTTGCCATCATAATGAAAAGTCCGAGGAAGTACCACATAAGTCTTTTTGCATCTCTGCTTGCAATGATAAGAAGTACTGCCATACCTGCAAAGAAGCCGAGGAAGCCACCGTCAGATGTTGCGACGATAAGTCCCATGAACTGAATTGCTGTGCTTAAAAAAGCAACAATTCTCATAACGAGGTCTTTGGTAACAATAGCCATACCAAAGGAGAACATAAGGGACACACACACAAGAGCCGAAAGGTAGTTCTTGTTGCCTATTGTGGAGGTGAAGTTCTGCTGAACGTTCTCATTGCTTGCATATTTCTCAAAAATACCAAGAGGATCAATGCGGTGATAGTTGAGGATAGCAAGTCCTACAACTAAAGTTATTCCCATAAAAATTCCGTAATAAACAAACTTTTTACTGAAGAAGAAACGTGAAATTACCAGATAGCACACAACTATCATAAGTATCATCAGAAGTCCCATATTTCTGCCTGAATTTACTTCTTTGGTAACTCCCACACCGTTTTGGTTTATAAGGGTTACTTCTTCGGTATGATAGGCAATGAAGCAGGTGCTTCTGTATTTGCTGAAAAGTGTAGAGATGAGTGAAACGATAAGAAAAGCACCAAGACCAATATCGGTAATACTTAACTTAAAAGGGTCACGATATGTATTGAGCTTTTTGTTGTACTCATTGTTTCGGGTAAGATAGTTTGCCAGTGCTACTGCTCCCACAGCCACACCTGCAATAGTGGTAAGTATTATGAAGAGAGCAAACTTATCTCGTCTTGTTGCAGAGTAGAGCTTGGACTGGAACAGAGGAAGAATTGTAAAAAGCAAAAATACATAAATTCCTGCAAGTGCATGATTTACTGTGAACCGAAGCTTTGGTTCGGTTGTTTTTGGCTTTTTGATTTTCTTTACAGCCATTCATATACCTCATTTCGTTTTAAGTTAATGTTAATGTATATTGAATATTAACAAACACTTTTTATAATATCATAATCGGAACAATTAGTCCAGTATTTTGGTGGGGAGTTTTTGAAATATTTAAAAGAAAAAATAAACACTCCCTTACTGCAAGAAAAAGCTCCCGATAAAACATCGGGAGCTTTAAAAAGGGGTAAATAAATATGAAAGTGTTTTATTTTGTGTCTTTTCCTGCGTGGCAGGAGTCCTTCATTGCACAATGAGTACAACCGCATCCGCAACTGCAGGAGTTTTTACCTGCTTTTTTGTTTCTTATGAGATAAATAGTTATTGCGGTAACAATAGCAAGAAGTACTGTGCAAACTGCGATTGTGCCAATATTATTTATAATCCAATCAAACATTTTGCCACCTCTTATTTAAGATTTCTTGTGAGTTTTGTGGATTCTTTGTAAGGCTTTACAAGCATATATACAAAGAACAAAAGTATAATCGAAGCAAAGATGGTGCCGATTATATTTCCGTTTCCTGTAAAGAGAGAACCAAACTGATATATCATAAGTGATACAGCGTAAGCAAAAGCGGTCATGTAACCGATAGCAAAGAAAGTCCACTTGGGGCTGTTCATTTCTCTTTTGATTGCACCCATAGCTGCAAAGCAGGGAGCACAAAGGAGGTTGAATGCCATAAAGCTGTAAGCAACCAGACCTGAACCGCCAAAATGCTGAGATACAGCAAGATGTAAAGCAGAGGAGGCTTCTGTAACCTCGCCTGATACATTCAGAAGAACGCCAAAGGTGGAAACAACGCCCTCCTTTGCCATAAGACCCGTAAAGGTTGCAACAGCAGACTTCCAGTTGCCAAAACCCAAGGGAGCAAAAATAAATGCTACTGCATTGCCTATGTATGCAAGCAGGGAGTTGTCGTTGTTTTCTACCATTACAAAAGCACCGTTTTCAAAGCCGAAGCCCTGTAAGAACCAAAGAATAATGGTGGAAAGCAGAATTACTGTACCTGCCTTTTTGATGAATGACCAACCTCTTTCCCATGTTGCACGGAAGATGTTGATGGGAACGGGTGCGTGGTAGGAGGGAAGCTCCATAACAAAGGGAGCAGGATCCCCTGAGAAAATCTTTGTTTTCTTAAGCATTATGCCTGAGATTATAACAGAAGCAATACCCATAAAGTATGCAGAAACCGCAACAAGTCCGCTGCCGCCGAATATTGCACCTGCAAAAAGTCCGATAATGGGCATCTTTGCACCACAGGGGATAAAGCAGGTTGTCATAATTGTCATACGGCGGTCACGCTCATTTTCGATTGTTCTCGATGCCATAACACCGGGCACACCGCAACCAACGCCTACAAGCATAGGAATAAAGCTTTTGCCCGAAAGTCCGAACTTGCGGAAAAGTCTGTCCATAATAAATGCAATTCGTGCCATATATCCGCAGTCCTCAAGAAGAGAAAGCAGTAAAAACAGAATAAACATCTGAGGCACAAAGCCAAGAACAGCACCTACACCGCTAAGGATACCGTCGGATACAAGTCCAACAAGCCATGTGGGACAGTTGAGGCTTTCGAGTCCGCTGTTTGCCGCAGGAATAATCCATTCACCAAAGAGCTTTTCGTTCATAAAATCTACTGTCCAGTTACCAACGGAGCCAATAGCGAGATAATAAACGAGAAACATAATCAGCGCAAAAATGGGCAGAGCAAGAATACGGTTTGTTACCACTCTGTCGATTTTGTCAGAGATTGTCATTTTGTTTGAGTGCTTTCTCTTGTAACAAACCTGCATTATGGAAACAATGTAATTGTATCGCTCGTTTGTAATGATGCTCTCTGCGTCATCGTCCATAATTTCTTCGACCTCTTTGATGTCATATTCCATGTGTTTTATTACAGATGGATTAAGTTTGAGACTCTGGAGCACCTTTTCGTCACGCTCAAAGATTTTAACCGAGTACCAACGCTGCTGTTCTTCGGGCATATTGTGGATTGCAGCCTCCTCAATATGAGCAAGAGCGTGCTCCACAACACCCGAGAATATGTGACGGGGCTTTTTGCGGGGAGCCTTTGCCGCCTCAATAGCCAAATCTGCGGCGGTGTCGATGCTGTCACCCTTTAAAGCAGAGATCTCAATAACTCTGCAACCGAGTCGCTTTGAGAGGATTTCTGTGTCAATCTCGTCACCGTTTCGCCTTACAATATCCATCATATTGATAGCAACTACAACAGGAATACCAAGCTCCATAAGCTGAGTTGTAAGGTAAAGGTTACGTTCAAGATTTGTTCCGTCAACAATATTTAGGATTGCATCCGGCCGTTCGTTTATTAGGTAATTTCGGGCAACTACCTCCTCTAATGTGTAAGGAGAGAGAGAGTAAATACCCGGCAGATCGGTGAGGATAACATCGTTCTGCTTTTTTAGTTTACCTTCTTTTTTCTCAACGGTAACGCCTGCCCAGTTGCCCACATACTGGTTGGAGCCTGTAAGGGCATTAAAAAGGGTGGTTTTACCTGAGTTTGGATTGCCCGCAAGGGCGATTCTGATACCCATAAGTTTCCTCGCTTTCGTGATTAGCATAAGCTAACCGAAGTGTAAAAAGTAAAGGGGAATATCCCCGTGTTGTATTTTGTGCTGATTACACGACCTCAATCATATCGGCATCTGCTTTTCTCAGAGAAAGCTCGTAGCCGCGGACCGTAAGCTCCATAGGGTCGCCGAGAGGTGCAACTTTTCGGATTAAAATTTCTACACCTTTTGTAATACCCATATCCATAATTCTGCGTCTTACGGCACCCTCGCCGTGAACTTTAAGTACTTTTGCGGTTTTGCCGACTTTAACATCTTTTAAAGTATTCATAGATGTTCTCCCTTTTATATACTTAACATTATTACAATTAAGGGGTAATAATGCGAAAAATGCATTGGTTAGCATATGCTAACTGTATATATATTACATTATAAATTTTCTTTTGTCAAGTTATGGAAATGGTTTTTAGTAAAATTCGTCAAAATGCGCAGGGAGGATTTTTTGTGCAAAAATATATTGTGCAAAATTCAAAAATAGATATTATATTGAAATAAAAAAAGGGGTATGGTATAATATTTACATCATAAATGAGAGGGTGATAGGGTGGCAAAGCTTTTGGAATCAGGCGAAATGTACTTAGAAGCAATACTGGTACTTACAAAAGAAAAGCAGGCAGTCCGCTCTCTTGATGTTGCGGAGTATCGTAATTTCTCAAAGCCTTCTGTAAGCCGTGCTGTAAAGCTTCTTAAAGACGGCGGTTATATAACAGTTGATAAGGACGGCTATATTCTGCTCACAGATGTTGGCAGGGAAGTGGCAGAGAAGATTTACCACCGCCACAGAGTCCTTACTGAGTTTCTTGTATCTTTGGGTGTTGACGAAGACACAGCTTCTCAGGATGCTTGCAAGATGGAACACGTTATAAGTGACACAACTCTTGAGGCAATAAAGTTACATCTTGAAAAACAGTAATATGCAAAGCCTACTGCTCTCTTTTATGTTTAAGAGGGCAGTTTTTGTAAAATAATTAAAAATTTTTGTGAGGTCTATATATTTAATATCGTCTAATAAATGAAAAGCGAAAAAGCTTTGAAAGGAGTGTTTTTTATGAAAAAGATATTGGCATTTTTACTCTCTTTTATTATGGTGATTTCTATGGGGAGCTTCTCGTTTTCTGCACAGGAGGCAGATACAGAGAATAGCACAGGCATAGGTGTTACCTCGGACGAAGCATCAAAGGACGAAGATGATACTTCTGAGGCTACAACTGACGAAGCAACATTTGACGAATCGGCACTCACACAGCTTGTGTGGGAATATATGCTCAAACAGATGGGCGGAGTTAACCGCTTTGAAGGGGACAGACCTTGGGGTAACTATGAGATTTCTTATACAATCGATATGGTTTGTGTGTATCAAAACGAGGCTACTGTTGACTATGCAGTTTTCGATATAAACTTTGATGAAACCGATTCTGAGGTTGAAAATGCGGATGTAAAGATTGGAGACCGTATATACACGAATGAAATACACTACGGAGTTTCTTGCTATCTTGGACTTGGCTACTATGTAGTGATTCCCGAGACGGAGGAAGTACTGATCCTTGAAGATGCGGTAAAAGCAAACTTTGAAGACCTCAAAGATTGGTGTGACGAAGAGGGTATAGCAAGAAAAATCGGCGACGCAGATGCAGATGGCGAAATTACAGTAAGGGATGCAACATATATTCAGAAGTTCCTTGCAGGAGTTGAGGGCTATGTCATAGAGGATATTTATGCGATGTTTTGCTACGCTTATTCCGATTTTGATGGAGACTACAAGGTGAATGTCAAGGACGTAACTAACATACAGAAGTACCTTGCAGACCTGCCATTTAACTATTGGAGGAATGAAGGAATAACCTCTACCGATATTCCCGAAGATGCAGAGAAGCTGGATTGTGATGTAAAACTGACAGAAAAATATTTTAGGGAAAAAGAGGTTGCGGAATATATTACAAATACCGAGGAGTATTTTGGTGTATTCGGTGAAAACAGCGATGTTTATACCGAGGAGTTTTTTGAGAATAACAATCTTGTATTTGTAAATAAGGTTTTTGGAAGCGGTTGCATCGACTACGAGGTGAAAGCTCTTTATAAGCAGGGAGATGCAATTTATTTTGAAGGCTGTATTGTGGACCTTAAGCCCGGATGTGGATATACCGACGATATGAAATATGTAGGATGTTATGTTGAGGTTTCTAAGGAATTAACACAAGGAATAAACAAACTTTTCCTTTATGAAGACGTGCTCTTTGAGAAGGATTATCCCATTTTCTGATAATCTAAATTAAGACAGAAAAACACCGTGCTGAATTTTCAGCACGGTGTTTAAGTTTAATCACATTTTGTTGTTGAGCGCTCTCTCAAGCCAGATGTCTGCAATGTCCATAGCGGCAAAGAGACCTGTTTTCTCGGAAGCCTTAACAAGCTGTTTTCTGGGGCTTAAGTCGGGGTCGGTGCACATAAGCTGAACTGCAACCTTGTCGGCAACCTGCAAGCCGTTTACTTCTTTTTTTGTTTTTATCTGCATACGGATAACGAAATTGTCTGCCATACTGCCGTAGTAAAGCTCGTCACCGCAGCGCACAAGGGGTTTGCCCTTGTAGCTGAAAAATTCTTTATTTGCCAAAGTGTTTTCCTCCGTTAGCTCTTGATGTATGATTTGACAAGGGCTTCCAAGAGGTCGTCTCTGTCAATCTTCGAAATGATATTTCGGGCGTTGTTGTAGGTTGTGATATAGGTAGGATCCTCAGAAAGAATGTAGCCTACGATTTGGTTGATGGGGTTATAACCCTTCTTACGCAATGCATCGTAAACTATAAGCAATGCACGCTTAATCTCATCATCTCTATCGCCGCCCAGAGAGAATACCATAGTCTTATCCAACATCCGAAACACCTCCGTCTGTAAATTATTATAGGATATTGGGGAAAAGAAATATGTAAAATCTTATACCGCAATAATTATACTATATTAATCTAAAGATTTCAAGTGCTAAAAGGCAGAATTATTCCTCGAGCTTTTTAAGGAAGTTATCCATAATATTCAGAGACTCGTTGTAATCTTTACGCAAGGTTTCCAGATACAAGTAGCCGGGGAGGTTTTCCTGAGATTCTTTTGTCTGTTTTTGTGGATTTTCCTTTGATGATTTCGTCATAAATTCCATCTCCTTATATTTTTTATATGGGGATTATTTCCCCTTAATAATGCAGATTATAGGTTTAATAATAAAAATATCAAATGGCTGTTACGGGAGCAAATAAAAAAGTGCGCAGCATAAAGCTACGCACAAAAAAACGCATAGCTCTACTGACGCGACTCAGTTTACATCCCAACACAAGCAAGTATGCAAAATAAGAGCAAGCATTTTTTACAAAAAAATGCTTGCCCGTGGTGGGAAAAATATTCATCTGAGTCGCAACTTTAGTATACCACTTTGTTTTCAAAAAATCAATATTGATACAAAAAAGGAGCGGATATACCGCTCCTTTTTTATCTGAAGTTAATCTAAATACTGAACCCCGCAGGAAACCTTGTTGTTCACAACCGTAATATAAACCATAGAGGTTCTTTTTCTTATATCCTTCAGTTTTTTTTCTTTAATGACTGCATCAATATCAATATTATAAATCTTTACATCAGAGGTATCTTTTCCCTCTTCCTTTATTTTTTGCAGGTCAATTTTGAAGGTGAGTATTTCTTTGAACTTTTGTGCATTATCTTCATCATAAGCAGAGGATATATAGTTATAATAAAGCTCCTGCTTTATTTCTGAATATACCATATCAGTATCGTTTTTGAAGATATGCTCGTTTGCATCAATAAAATCAAGGTAAAGGTCGATTATACGCTTATCTGAATATTTCTCTGGGTCAACTGTTATCAAATAATCGTACAGCTCCATAAAGAGCATAATTCTTTTGTTCAATCCGTTAAGTCGGGAACGAAGCTCGTTGTGGTACTCGTAATAGAATGGGAACAGCTCTTTGTGCTCACGGATGAAATCTATATTTTCTTCTACACCGAAGTCGCCTGTTATATCAGAAAAATTTTCTGCCCATACCAGCTCCTTTTTGTATTTGCTGAAATACTCTGTACCGGGTAGGATTGAACAAAGATGAAGCTGAATGGAAACATTACCGTATTTGTAAAGTGAATATATCACTTTTAGAGTTTCTTCTAAATCCTCGTAGGTTTCCTCGGGGTATCCGTAAATAAAGGATGTAGTAACCCGCATTTTGTTATCAATAAGACATTTGATTGTTTTCATGGCTTTTTCGATGTTGAGGTTTTTATGCATAATTTTTTGCATACGTGGTGAGCCGCTTTCAATACCCATATAGATTGAACGCATACCGGCTGAAGCCATTTCTTCAATTGTTTCTTTATCAATGGTATCAGCTCTGGAGGAGCAAGACCACTCAAGACCGAGCCCGCTTTCTTTAAGAACACGGCAAAACTCGAAAACTCTTTTTTTGCTGGCTGTGAAAAGATCATGGTCAAAAACAAACTTTTTGATACCATATTTATCGTAAAGTCGTTTCATCTCCTCAACAATTCTGTCTGCACTTTTTAGTCTGAATTTTCTTTGCCAGAATAAGCTGGTAGAGCAGTACGCACAGTTGTATGGGCAGCCTCTTCCCACGTCCATCAGCACTTTCGGGGGAGTTTCCATATTCTTTGACAGAGTGCATTGGGGAATAAATGTGTAGTCGATAAAAGGAAGCTCGTCTAAATTCTCTATAAGTTCGGGACGAGGGTTAGAAATTATTTCGTTTGATGTGTTTCTGTATGTCAGACCTTTTATGTAGGTTATATCTTCGCCGTTTAATAAGCCTTTGAAAAGCGGATAAATGGTTGTTTCTCCTTCGCCTGAGCAGCAGTAGTCAACCCAAGGAATTTGATTCATTGTTTCTCTTGCGGTAATGTCTGCCTGAGGACCGCCAAATACAATATGTATTTCGGGACGGATAGCTTTGAGTTTTTTTGCAACCATAATGTTTGCAAGATAGCTGTCACCGCGACAATAAAAGGAAACAATCTGAGGGTTGTGGGAGAGAATATTGTTAACGGAGTTGTCCAAAAAAGAGTCAAAACCAAGATCCGGTGAGGCTTCATAATATCTGTATATGCCTGTGTCAATGCCGTTTCCTTTAAGTATTGTTGCAAGAAGCAGGGTGACGTTGCATTCTTGGCGAATTGCTTCCTTAAAAACAGGAACAACAAATAAAACACTGCTCATAATTCTTTACCTCCGTAGTTGGTTTTGATAAACTTAATAAAATTATATCAGTTTGTATGATAAGTTTCAAGAAGCATAAGCAAAAACATAGTATTTATTTCACAAAAAAGGCTCCCTTTACTCAAGGGAGCCTTTTTTGTGAAAGAATGAATGTAAATTTTAATCAGCCTCTGAGTGTTACACCGATTGCAGAAAGGTTTGCGAGTACCTTGTCCATAATCTCCTGAATCTCAGCGGTGGAGAGGGTTCTCTCGCTTGAAGAGAATTCAAAACGAACGGTGATTGAATGAATCTCCTCGGTGTCGTATGTGTCTACGATACGAGTGCATTTAAGCAGACCCTTGCCCTCGTTCTCCCAGCATTTAGCAAGACTCTCAAAGAGTATGCCTGCGGGAATTTCTACGCTTATGTCGTAGGTCATTGAGGGGAACTTGGAGGGCTCGTCGTAAACAATGGGAGCAACTTCTGCTTCCGTGAATGTACTCATATTGATTTCTGCAAAAACAATGTTTGCTTTCTTGTCAATCTTTTTGAGTACAGAAGGATGAAGTATACCCATTGTACCAACCACATTGCCGTCTATAAGAATGTTATTGAGGTTTGTGGGATGCTCGTAAGCGTGGGTAGGTGCCACAGCTTTAAAGGAGAGAACCTTGTGCTTCAAATCTCCTGCAATAATCGCAAGCATATCTCGAAGCTCAAAGTAAAGAGTCTTAATGTCTTTAGTCTTGCTGAAAAGGGTCAGAGCAAGCATTTTCTGCTCGTTGCAAAGACCGTCTTCCTTAAGACCTTTAACTACTCTGCCTACCTCAAAGATACCAAAGTCAGCTTTGTAGCCTGTGTTTGTCTTAAGCTGACAAAGCTGTGTGGGAATAATGGAGTTACGGATTGTTTCAATGTTGGGATTTGTTGCATTTGCAAGGCGAACGTTATCCTCAACAGGAAGACTTAAATCCTTCATCTCGTCATTGTATGCCCAAACATAAGAGTGAAGCTCGTGAAGGTTAAATTTTTTAACCAACATATCCTTTACTTTGTCCTCTGCACTCTTGATAGCCTCTGCACGAACAGGATAAAGAGGTGAGCGGGTTGTGTTGATGTCAAAGTTATCGTAGCCGTAGATACGAGTGATTTCTTCGATGATGTCTGCCTTGATGGTAACATCCTTTGTAGCTCTCCAGGAGGGTACTACAACAGAGAAGTTGTCGCCCTCAAGTGTTACTTTGAAGCCTAAGTCTGTGAGAGTCTTGACGATTGTGTCATTATCGATTTCAATGCCTGTGTATCGGTCAACAAAGTTCTTGTCAAAGTCGAGAGTAACTGTGTCGTACTTGTAAGCATACTCGTCTGTAAGAGCGGATACAACCTGTACATCACTATCATATTTCTTCAAGAGATTTATAAATCTGCCGATTGCCAGAGTTGTCATCTCGGGGTCAAGGCATTTTTCATAACGCATGGAAGCGTCGGTTCTGTGAGCAAGACGAACTGTTGACTTACGGATAGAAACAGCATCAAAGGTAGCAGATTCAAGGGTAAGAGTTGTAGTGTCTTCAACAATTTCGGAGTCAAGACCGCCCATAATACCTGCAATGGCAACAGGAGTGTTGTCGTCGCAAATCATAAGGGTGTTTTCGTCGATGTTTCTCTCTACACCGTCAAGAGTTGTAAATGTAAAGGGAGTATCAAAACGCTTAACGCGGATTTTCTCCACCTTTCTGGAGTCGAATGCATGCATGGGCTGACCAACCTCAAGCATAAGGTAGTTTGTAAGGTCTGCAAGGAAGTTGATGCCTCGCATACCGCAGTAGTTAAGGCGGATACGCATATTGACGGGGCTCTCAGTTCTTTTAATGTTCTCAACCTGCATACAGCTGTAACGCTGACAGAGGGGGTCTTCGATTTTCATATCAACTTTTTTGAGGTTGTCGTAAGCAGTTAAATCCTCAACCTCCAAAGGCTTAAGTTCTCTGCCTGCAAGAGCTGCAAACTCTCTTGCAAAGCCGTAGTGGCTCCAAAGGTCAGGGCGGTTAGTAAGGGACTTGTTGTCGATTTCAAAGATAATGTCGTCGATAGTGTAAACATTCTTGATGTCTGTACCAACCGGTACGTCCTCGGTAATATCCATAATGCCCGAGTGATCATCTGAAATACCAAGCTCTGCTTCGGAGCAACACATACCGAAGGATTCAAAGCCTGCAAGGGGACGGGGAGCAATCTCAATTTCGCCGAGCTTTGCTCCTACCTTTGCAAATGCAGTCTTCATTCCTACTCTAACGTTAGGAGCACCACATACAACATCGGTGAGCTTGCCGTCGCCTGCGTCAACCTTTAAGAGATGGAGCTTCTTTGACTCGGGGTGGTTTTCAACAGATTTAATCTCTGCAACAACTACGCCCGAAAGGTCAGAGCCTTTGAAGAAAATTTCATTCTCAACCTCTGCAGTGGAGAGAGAAAGCTTGTGGATAAGCTCTAATTTATCAAGACCGGAAAGGTCTACGAAATCTTCAATCCAATTCATTGATAATAACATATTTTAACCCTCCTTATTCGTCGTCTGTAAACTGAGAAAGTGCCTTAAGACTTCCTGAGTTTAGGTTTCTGATGTCTTTAACACCGTACTTCATCATAGCAAGACGGGTAAGTCCCAGACCGAATGCAAAGCCTGTGTACTCGTCGGGGTCGATACCGCCTTCACGCAGTACGTTGGGGTGAATCATACCGCAGGGGCAGAGTTCAAGCCAACCGCTCTGTTTACAGGAAGGACAGCCTTCGCCGCCGCAGATAAGACAGCTTATGTCAAGCTCAAAGCCGGGCTCAACGAAGGGGAAGAAGCCGGGACGAAGTCTTACCTTTATATCCTTGCGGAAAACCTCAGAGAGCATAGTCTTCATAAAATAGATAAGGTTGGAGATAGAAATATCCTTGTCAACCATAACGCCTTCCATCTGGAAGAAGGTGTTTTCGTGGCAAGCATCGGTAGCCTCGTTTCTGAAGCATCTGCCGGGGAAGATTGCCTTGATAGGAACACCATTTTCTTTTAAATTCTTGCCGTACTTTTTGAGTATAGCATTCTGTGCGGCAGAGGTATGGGATTTAAGAAGCTGACCGTTTGTAAGATAGTAGGTGTCCTGCATATCTCTTGCAGGGTGGTGCTTGGGGATATTGAGAGCCTCGAAACACTCGTAGTCGGTAACGATTTCAGGATAGTCGATTACAGCAAAGCCCATAGACTTGAAGATAGTTTCGCACTGTCTTTGCACAAGTGTAATGGGATGATAGGAGCCGCGGTCTGTATCTGCGGGAGTTGTAATGTCAAAGAGAGGCATTTCGCTGAGCTCTTTCTGAATTTCAGCTTCCTTGAGCTCCTCCATCTTCTTTTCAATCTTTTCGGTAGTTTCTTCTTTGAGTTCGTTAACCTTAGCGCCGAAGGATTTTTTCTCTTCGGGAGAAAGATCCTTCATTCCCTTGAGCAGAGTGGTAATACTGCCCTTTTTGCCTAAGTAGGCAACTCTCAGACCGTCAAGCTCCTGAAGGTCGCTGACTGTCTGGAGCTTTTCTGCGATTTCATTTCTTAAAGCAATGATTTGATTTTCCATGAAAAACCTCCGTTAAAAATAAAAATTCCCTGCGTGAAAACACGCAGGGACGAATAATATCCGTGGTACCACCCTGATTTTTGCATCAAAAGAAGCAAACACTCCCGTGGCTTGTAACGGTGCCTGCCGTTGAAGCCTACTGTGAATTTCAGCCTCACCGCTCAGAAGGGAACTTCACTTTCATAACTTTGTCGGATGCTTTCAGCCTCGGCATCCGCTCTCTTTACAAAGTACCTTTGAAAGTTACTTTCTTCGTCATAGCGTTTTAGTCGGTATCAATTAAAAATAATATTATCACTAAATTGTTAATTTGGCAAGTGTTTTGTTGAAAAAATCAAATAACTGTGTTATAATTGCAAATATATTATTAATTCTTGAGAATCAGGTGATTGTATGGATACTTTTTGCGAGCAGGTTGTAAGCCGAAAAAACGGTGTAAAACAGCACGTTATTGCATGGGGAATGATAGTATTCTTTTTACTGCTTGAGATTTTTTTCATTCTGCTTTTTCTTCTGTCCTTTAATCCTTTCTGGGGTGTTTTGGTTTTGATGATTGGCATTGCGGCAGCTTTTATTGTTGCAAAGGCAGTTCCGAGCATTTTCAAGGTGGAGTATGACTATTCCGTTGTTGGTAATTTCCTTTATATTGATAAGGTTATCGCAAGCAAAAAACGTAAGAAACTTAACAAGGTTGAAATCGGTAACATTACAGAGTTCGATATTATAAAGAACGATAATGTTCCGAATGTTAAGTATGCCAAAACCTATGAGTGCAGTAAAGGCGGTTATGAGGGTAACTACTACTGTATTTATAACGAATCAGAAAGAGGCAAGTGTCTTATGATTTTCTCTCCAAATGAGAAGATTATTGAGGGTATGCGTCCTTATATGACCCGCGAGGTTGTAATGAAGTATTTTTATAAGAAATAATCAGGTGATTGTATGAAAGTTATATGCCCCGAGTATATAAAAAGTATAATGCCCAAAAGATCAGCCGACGCCAATAAATACAGCGTCGGCTCTCTGTTATGTGTGGCAGGAAGCTACACCATGGCAGGAGCGGCTGTTCTTTCGGCAAGGGCGGCACTTCGCACCGGTGCAGGATATGTAAGGTGCGTGGTAACAGAGGAGATTTATCCTATTGTGTCTGCAGCAGTACCCGAGGCGGTTTTCCTTGTTTTGCCTTCAGGTAAGGGCGGAGCAGTAAGTGCTCGCTATACAAAGGAGATTATTAAGGCGGCAAATAAGGCAGATGCTGTTCTTTGCGGTTGCGGTTTGGGTCAGAGTGAGGATGCCAAAAGCATAGTTGAGTCTTTGGTATTTGAAACCGATACTCCTTTGCTTTTGGATGCGGATGGAATAAATATCATCAACAAACATATAGATATACTGAAAGATGTGAAAAAGCCTTTGGTGCTTACTCCTCATGAGGGAGAGATGAAGAGGCTTACAGGTATTCCTTCTTCGTATATTCATAATAACCGAGAAGCTGTTTTAAAGAGCTTCTGCGAAGAATATAAAGCTGTAACTGTGCTTAAGGGTAAGGATACCTTGATATTACAGCATAGCAAAGAAATGTATAAAAATCCAACGGGTAATGCGGGAATGGCTGTTGCAGGCTCGGGTGATGTGCTTGCGGGTATGATTGCCTCTTTAATGGCACAGGGCGTAAATGCTTTTGACTCAGCATTGGCAGGCGTTTACCTGCACGGACTTGCAGGAGATTTGGGGGCAAGAGAACTTACAGAGTATTCCCTTCTGCCCTCGGATATTATAGATTATATTCCAAAAGCCATAAAGTCTGTTCTTAAATCCCGGGAAGTATAATTTATTATTTGTAAAGCGGTTTTGGTGTGAAAAAATATCTTCTTGTTTTCTGCTATATTGTTTCGGTTTTTCTTTCTTCCTGCAGTAAAGATGTACCGCCAAAGATTAAAGGTGATTTTGAGGCTGTGGTAACGGTCAGGGATATAGAAACCGACCTTGAGAACTTTTTACTCAAGGCAGATATTTCTGTAGAAAACAGTAACAATGTGGAAATAACAGTTATTTCACCAAAAGAAATAAGCGGGCTTTCTTATATCTGGGGTGAAGAGTTTGAGATGGTATATAAAAACCTGCACTGCAAAACGGAAAAGGATTATTTGCCACAGTTTTCTTTTTCTCAAGGAATATACAATGTGCTGAATTCTCTTTATGAAAATGATAAAGCTACAAAATCCGAGAACGGAGATTGGCTTTTTAAAGGTGAATCACAGAGCGGAGAATATGAAGTACAGACTGATAGTAAAGGGTACATTCAAAATATTTCTATAAAAGAAATAAGCTTATGCGCGGATTTTGAGTATTCAGATTAAAATAAAGGCACTTGCTGGGGATGAATCAGCAAGTGCTTTTTATGTTTTATCAGCCAAAATCATTAAAGAATTCAAGGAGCTTTTCTTCGTAACCCTTTTTGTCAACAATATAGCTCATACCATGCTCAGCATCGGGGACAATGAACATCCGCTTTTCTGATTTGCATGCCTTGTAATTTTCAAAAGTCATTGTTACAGGTACGAAGGAGTCGTCTGTGCCGTGAACAAAAAGTACGGGAATCGTGCAGTTCTCAAGGGCTTTTGCACAGGTGTATTCGTTAGCTCCTATTCGGATTCGTTTCTTGAATATTTCATTGGAAATAGCACTGTAAAGCCCAAAGGGAATTTTAAGGTTATTCTCTGCAACGTGCTTCCATATTGCGTGAGGAGAGGTGAAGCCGCAGTCGGCAATCACACCCTTCACGGATTTTGGAAGCTTGAATCCTGTGGTCATAAGAACTGTTGTTGCACCCATAGAAACTCCCATAAGATAGATAGGGAGTTTGCCATCAGTTTTCAGGTCTGCCCACTTTGCCCATTCGTAGCAATCATATCGCTCCAAGAGTCCAAAGCCCATATATTCTCCGCCGCTTTCGCCCTGAGCACGTTGTTCAATGAAGAGCACACTGCAGTCGTTTTCGTGGAGAAAGTCAGCGATTACGCCAAAGTCCCTTGCCCAGTTTGCACGCCAGCCGTGAACAGCAATGATAACTCTTTTTGCATTCTTGCAGGGATACCAATGACCCACAAGGTTTATGCCGTCGTATGACAATAGCTCTACTGTTTCGCAGTTTTTGCGTTTTAAAGCTTCGGCTCCTTCGTTGAGCTTATCTATATAATTGAATATTTCTTTTGAGCCCATAAAGGCGGTCTGGTTTTTCTCCAGAATTTTGGGAGCTTTGCGGTCAAGGGCAAATTTCATAAAACCACGGGCTGTAAGCTGATGCAAAGTTACAAGCACAGTTGCACTTGCGGCAGCTATGCCTGTGGCAATCAAAGCGGTTTTGGTACTTTTCTTCATAATAACACCCCTTTATAAGAGTATCTTTCTAACTATATTATAAATGAAAGCCCGATATATTTCAATCGGGCTTTTGTAAAATAAATATTAATTTGTAGATGCTGCTATGAATTTTTCCTGCATATAGTCATAGATGTCTTTGGGAGTGTTCACATACATATAGCATTTGTCAAGGTATTCCTTATCGGGATAGATAAGCTCGTTGGTAATAATATCCTCGTCGAGAATCTTCTGAACTTCCAGATTTGGAGAAGCATAGCCAATGTATTCGCTGTTAGCTTTACCAACCTCGGGCTCAAGCATAAAGTTGATGAAAGCTTCGGCAAGGTCGGGGTTCTTTGCATTCTTGGGAACACACATAGCGTCTACAAAGAAGTTTGTACCCTCCTCCGGCAGACAGTAGTTAAGGGACTCGTTGTTGTCCATCATAAAGTAAATGTCGCCTGCGTAGTAGGGGGCAATAGCGGACTGGTTGCCTTCCATAAGGTCGTAAACCTGATCCATAACATACTGCTGAACAAGGGGCTGTTGCTCTTTAAGAAGCTCTGCTGCCTTGTCTATGTTCTCTTTTGAGGGATTGGAAGCATCAAGTCCCAGCCTTTGCAGAGCAATAGCCAGTGCGTCACGGCTGTTATTGAACATAAGAATCTCGCCATCAAGTTCTTTGTCCCAAAGAGCATCAAAGCCTTTAACCTCACCCTCAACCATATCTTCGTTGTAGCATAGAGCCACAACACCCCAAGTATAAGGAACAGAATAGGTATTGTCGGGGTCGTAGGGGAGATTTTTGTATGCTTCGCCGATGTTCTCGTAATTGGGAATATTGTCAAAATTCAGGGGTTTGAGCATATCCTCGGCAATGAGCTTACCGATCATATAGTCAGAGGGAATGATTACATCATAGCTTTCGTTCTGAATTTTTGTGTACATCTCTTCGTTGGATTCGTAGTTGTTGTAGTTTACCTTGCAGTTATACTGACGCTCGAATTCTGCAATAACATCCATTGTATCGTCTTCACCGATAGAGATGTTTTCGCCCCAGTTGAATACATTTAGTTCTACCTTGCTGGAGCATCTTGTAAAGATAAGAGTACCGCTCAGAAGAATCAGCACCGCAAGAGCAATACAAAGAAGCTTTTTGCCACTGCCTTTGCTTTCGATACCCTTCTTTTCTTTTCTTGCACCTGCAATATTGGAGATAATAAGGGCTGAGAAAATTACAACAAAAAGGATAGCAGAGAGTGCGTTAATCTTGGGCGGAACCTTCTTTTTAAGCATTGAGTAAATCGCAATGGGAAGAGTCTGGAATTTTCCGCTTGTAAAGAACGAAATAATAAAATCGTCCAGAGAATAAGTAAAGCTAATGAGGAATCCGGAAATAATACCGGGCAGAAGCTCATGGATAACTACTTGAAAGAAGGCTTGAAATTGAGTGCAACCCAAATCTTGTGCGGCTTCAAAAAGATGCTTATCCATCTGTCTGATTTTAGGTGTAACAGAAAGAATAACATAGGGCGTACAGAAACCTATGTGGGAAAGAAGAAGAGTTACAAAGCCATTTTCAAAATTCAGCACTTGTCCCAATGCAACAAAGAGAAGCATCAGAGAGATACCTGTAACGATCTCGGGATTTATGATGGGAATGTTTGAAACGGTCTGCAGAAACTTTCTTTTTTTGCCCTTTAGGTTATACATACCCAGAGAAGCAATTGTGCCGAGGATTGTGGAGAATATTGCGGCAAGGATTGCAACCATCAGGGTATTGCTCAGTGCTGTCATCAAAGCTCTGTCCTGAAAGAGCTTTATGTACCAATCAAATGTAAATCCGCTCCAAACGGAAGATTTACTTGCGTTGAAGGAATAAGCTATAAGTACGATGATGGGAGCATAGAGGAAAAGAAAGATAAGTCCGATGTAGAACTTTTTGCCTGAGAAAAGCTTTTTCATATTCCAACCGCCTCCTCATCGCCAAAGCGGTTCATAATTACCATAAATGCAAGAATAACAACCATCAGACACAGTGCAATTGCAGAGGCTGTGTTTCTGTCACTCTTGTAGAGCATTTCGATAATATCACCGATCATTCTGTTTTCGGGACCGCCTAAATACTGAGAAACAAGGAATGTACTTGCTGAGGGTACGAATACCATTGTGATACCGGAGATAATACCGGGTACAGAGAGGGGGAATACCACCTTTCTGATAACATTCAGTTTGCTGCAGCCCAAATCCTGAGCCGCCTCAATAAGACTCTTGTCAATCTTGCCCATAACGGTGCACAGAGGAAGAATCATAAAGGGTAGGAATTCGTAAACCATACCAAGCACAACTGCAGTAGTATTGCCCATAAGCTGAGCATCAATACCGAATATGTTGAGCAGTGAATCAACAGGGCCTCCATTCTGGAGAAGAAGTACCCATGCACGAATACGCAGAAGAAAGTTCATCCACATAGGCACCATTATAAGCATGGTGTAAGTTCTCTGTGCACGAGCGGAGCTTCTAGAGATAAAGTAGCTCAATGGGTAAGCCAGAATAAGACAAATAGAAGTAGAGAGAAAGGCAACCCACAAGGAATAGAAGAACTGGCTTCTGTATTCCAGAGCTTTTCTAAAGAACTCCAGAGTGAAGTTTCCGTCAGCACCGCGGAATGCATTGCTGATAATCAGCGCAAGAGGTACCAGTGTAAACAGAAACATCCACAGAAGATAGGGGATAATCAGTTTTTTAGTCTTCATTTAGAGCCTCCCCCGAGATTACTTCAACAGATGCTTCAGAGAAGTTAAAGCAAATGGGAACGTATGTAGCAACCTGCTCGTCCTGTTCGCTGTGCATAATCCATTTTCTCTCGTCAGACTCAAGGATGATCTCGTTGTGCATACCCTTCCAGATAACTGATTCAATGTAAACGTCTGAGAGCTGACCCACACCGTCACCGTCAACGTAAAGACCCTCGGGAGGAAGTGTGATTCTGAGCTTTGTACCTTTTTCGAAAGTATATCCGGGAAGGTCAACCTCGTTGCCTTCAATATCAATTGTAACTGTGTTTTCGCTTTCGTCCGTGTAAGTAACTTCTGCCTCGAACTCGTTGTAGGGAGTGGGGAAGAGCTTTCTCATGATATGGATATTATTCGGGTCTACCTTCATACCGATATGACTGCCGACAGGACTTGATACGGTTGAGTGAATAAGGATAATACAGCCCTTGGAACGTACTTCCATTTCGTAGTGAACACCTTTGAACACAACACCTGTTACATCACCTTCAATAGTGCCCTCGGCAGGAGTAGTGATTTCAATATCTTCGGGACGGATAACAATGTCCACAGGGGTATTCTCGCCAAAGCCTTTGTCAACACAGGGGAAATCAGAGCCGAGAATACGCACCTTGTAGTCCTTGAGCATTATGCCATCAAGAATGTTTGCCTCGCCGATGAAGTCGGCAACGAATGCGTTTGCAGGCTCGTTGTAAATGTCAATGGGTGTACCTATTTGTTCTATTTTACCGTTGTTCATTACTACAACGCGGTCGCTCATTGTAAGAGCTTCCTCCTGATCATGAGTAACATATACAAAGGTCTTCTTTGTCATCTTCTGAATTCTCTTGAGCTCAATCTGCATATCCTTACGCAGTTTAAGGTCAAGTGCACCCAGAGGCTCGTCAAGAAGGAGTACATCAGGGTCGCACACAAGAGCACGTGCAATTGCAACTCGTTGCTGCTGACCGCCCGAAAGCTTACTTACAGAGCGACGCTCGTAGCCCTTAAGGTCTACAATAGAGAGCATCTTGTTTACCTTCTGCTTGATTTCGTCCTTGGGAAGCTTCTTGAGCTTAAGACCGAAAGCAACATTGTCAAAAACATTAAGGTGAGGGAAGAGTGCATACTTCTGGAAGACAGTATTGACGTTTCTCTTGTTGGGAGGAGTACCGTTGATTCGGTTTCCATCATAGAAAACATCACCATTGTCAGGCTCCAAGAAACCGCCGATGATTCGAAGTGTAGTGGTTTTTCCGCAGCCGGAAGGACCTAAAAGTGTTATGAATTCATGGTTTCGTATATCTAAATCAATATTATTGAGTATAACTTCACCGTCAAATTTTACGTTGATATTCCTAAGTGAAACAATTGATTTCTGTTCCAAAAAACAACACCCCCGAAAGAATATTAAGGTATTTTATATAAATTTGTAGATTTATACAGTATAGAATTATAATTGTATACTGTCAATTTGTCAATTGATTTTATTAGATTAAAACATAGAATTTGCAGGACTATTTTTATATAAATTGCTATTATTAAAAAGAGTGTGGTGTTTTCCTTATTTTGCTTGTGTTATATATAGAAAAGAAAAATAATATGAAAAAATAACCTGATTTCTGTATGATGACGAAAATTAGATAAAAAACAGCCATACACTTGTAAAGTTTGCACCTTGTTATTTATTGGTGTATTTTGATATAATGTTATTTGTAAGGGATTGGCTTTACAAAAACTAATTGAAAGGAATGTTATTATGAAAAGAGCTAAAGGACTTCTCAGTGTTATCCTTGCAATTATGACTTTAGTGTCTGTCTTTGCAATTGGTTTCACTACTCAGGCTGCCGAAACTCAGGTAGCAGAAACAGCAGTTGCATATCCCAAAGCAGCAAACGACTTCACTTGGGACAACGCAACAGTTTACTTCCTTCTCACAGACCGTTTTAACAACGGTAACACAAGTAACGACAACAGCTATAATCGCGGACTTGACAAAAATGGCAATAAGGTTGATTATGGTACAATCAGAAATGGTAGCTCTACCTTCAACGGTAATGTTGCAACCTTCCAGGGTGGTGACTTCAAAGGTATTACCAAGAAGCTTAACGAAGGTTATTTCACAGACCTTGGTGTAAACGCAATCTGGGTTGCCGGTTGGTTTGAGCAGATTCACGGCTACACAGTAGGCGGTGACGGTAAACAGAGCTTTGCACACTATGCTTACCACGGCTACTATGGCGCTGATTTCTCTGAGCTTGATAAGAACTTCGGTACAGAAGCAGAGTTCAAAGAGATGATTGATACAGCTCACAGCAAGGGCATCCGTATTGTTCTTGACGTAGTTCTTAATCACCCCGGCTATAATACAATCTATGATATGAACGAGTACAACTTCGGTACTCTTAAGAACGGTTGGCAGGATAAGTATTTTAATTTCTCCAAGATCAGCCAGGATAATTACCACAGCGTAATCGACTACGACTCTGATCCTAATGCTTGGCTCAGATGGTGGGGTGCAGATTGGATTCGTGCAGGTCTTGCAGGCTACAAAGCAGACGGCACAAATGACCTGACAAACTCTCAGGTATATCTCCCCGACTTTAAGACAGAATCCACAAAGACTTTCTCAGATGTTCCCACATACCTCAAGACAAAGTGGACAAAAGAGGGTACATACAGCCAGAAGATGAATGAGCTTAACGCTACATTCCAGAAGTATAACCTCAGCGGCAGAACAGTTCGTAACCACCTTGTTGCTTGGTATGCACAGTGGGTTGAGCAGTTTGGTATCGACGGTTTCCGTTGCGATACAGCAAAGCACGTTGAGCAGGAGTCTTGGAAGGCTCTCTCCACAGCTTGTACAAAAGCTCTTGAGAACTGGAGAAAGGCTAACCCCAATGCACCCGGTGCAAACTGGGACGAAGAGTTCTGGATGACAGGTGAAAACTACGGTCAGGGTGTTGACTACAACCAGTATTACCAGAACGGCTTTGATTCTATGATTAACTTCTCCTTAACAGGATCCAGCACAGGTTCAGGCTGTGATGGTATGAAGAAGGTTGGTAACCTCAACGAAACTTATGCAAGTTACGCAGGTAAGATCAACACAAACGACAACTTCAATGTACTCACATACATTTCTTCTCACGATACAGGTCTTTGCCGTAATGATATCTACTATCAGGGTTCTGCATTCCTGCTTCTCCCCGGTGGTGTTCAGATCTTCTACGGCGACGAATCCAACAGACAGCTTGTAGACTGCTCCATTCCCGATCATAAGCCCAGAGGCTTTATGAACTGGTCCGAACTTTCCAATTCCTCCAGCGAGGCTTCAAAGGTTCTTGACCACTGGCAGAAGGTTGGTACATTCCGTAACAACCACGTTGCAGTTGGTGCAGGTGCACACACAAACCTCAACGCTACAAACGGTGTAGCATTTGCCCGTACATATAATAAAGGCGGCGTTACAGATAACGTAGCTTGTGTAGTTGGTGCAAACAACAACACAAACATTACAATTACTCTCGGCAACACATTTGCTAACGGTGCAACAGTTCGCAATGCTTATGACGGCAAGACAGCTACTGTAGAGAATGGCAAAGTAATCTTCAACTCCGGTGCACACGGCACAATCCTTGTTGAGCTTGCAGCAGGTGCAGAGATTCCCACAACTAAGCCCACACAGCCCATTCCCTCTACTCCTACAACAGAAACAAAGCCCACAACAATCCCCACAAGCAACGGCAACATTAACATTCCTGCAGAGTATGTAGTACTCGGTGACGCAGACCTTTCCGGTAAGGTAAATGTTAAGGATGCAACTGCTGTTCAGAAATTCGTTGCAGGTCTTGAGAGTTTTGATGACAAGGCTAAGTTTGCAGCTAATGTTGACGGCAGCGAAACAGTAAACGTTAAGGATGCAACAGCTATTCAGAAATGTGTTGCAGATATTGAGACAGGCTTTGCTATCGGCGAGAATGTTCTCTATAAGGGCAGTGAGGATACACCTGTTAATCCTACAACCAAGCCCACAACAAAACCTGCAGATAATCCTGTGATTCCCACACTGCCCACAACAGATACTACACCTATTCAGCCTGACGGCACAGTTGACCTTACACAGCTTGATACAAATGTAATCGTTCTTATCAACTCAAGCTATTCTAATCCCTATACTCATACTTGGACTGACGGCGGTGACGCTTACGACGCATGGCCCGGCACACAGATGCAGTCCGTTGGCGGCGGCTACTACTTTGCAATGGTAGATAAGTCTGCTAACAGAATTATCTTCAATGATAACGGCGGTGCACAGACAGATGACCTTGTAATTCCCGATAACTTTGCAATCTTTGATATGGCAAAGAACGATTGGGCAGGTTTACTTTCTGATGTTGTAGACGTTACAAAGTTCCCCCTTGATCCTTCTCTGCTTCCCAATAACCCCGATCCCGGTCCCGGAACAGATGACCCCAATCCTCCTGTACCCGATGGAGATTATATCTACTTTAAGAATACTCTCGACTGGGGTAACTTGCATTGTCACGTATGGACAGACGGCGGCGGCTCTGCTGCAGAGTGGCCCGGTCTTCAGATGGAGTCAATGGGTAACGGTATCTACAGATGCCAGATTAGTGATCAGTACAACAGAGTAGTATTCAATAACGGCGGTAACGGTCAGCAGACAGGTGACCTTACAATCGAATGGGATAAAGCATACAACCAGCAGACAAATATGTGGGAAGATATGTAATCACATAGTGATTTACTCCCTATAAAGCTAACAAAACACCGCTTCTCTTTTGGGAAGCGGTGTTCTTCTATTATATCGAAGTTTAACTAAATAATGTATTTAAACAATATCCATTCATTATATAAAAGAAAGGCATAGTTCAGATTTGAACTATGCCTTCTGTGTTAGCTATTGATACTTTTAAGTTGAGCTTCAGAGATTTCGGTTAAGGTGTCGCAGATTGCAATTTTACGGATTATGCTCTCCATAGCCTTTGAGAGCTCGCTTTCCTGTCTGTAATCTGCAGGGAAGATGAAGTTTACCCTGTCCTTGAGCAGAAGCTCCTCAACCTTGTTTCTCTGACCTTCGGGATAAACCGCAATAGATGTGCCGCCGTAAGCCTGCATCATTTTCATACATGGAACGTCTGAAAGTCCATCACCTAAGTAAATCATATTGGTAAATGGAACACGTTTTGAGTCGTCAGGCATTGAGCGGTTAAGGTCGGTGTCGTTGGATACATCAAGCACACCCTTGTTTATTCGGTAAACAAACTGGGTTTTGTTTGTATAGTTAACTGCGGTTTTAGGCCAGACAGCATCACCATTTTCATCAAAGTAGTATTCGCAGGCGAATATTTCTTTGAATTCATTGGCTATTGGAGTACCCTCGATAATTTCCTTCATTCCCGAAGAAATTATGTAGTGCTCGACCTCTGCACCTTGAGTTTTTGCGTATTCATTGATTCTGTTAAACCAAGTTTCGACACCGGGGAAGAATTCAACATACTTGCCGTGGGCAAGGAGGTTTTCTCGTCGCAGGGGCTTGTTGTGTCGGCGCGATTCACGGATAGCGGTGTACATATAAGCCAGTATACCGTCCATCTTTTGCTCTCTGCCAAAGTCATTTGCCGCCTGCCAGAAGTCGCTTGACTCCATTCCGAGACTCGGAATAAGAGCAAAATCTTGCATATCCCGAGTGCTTAAGGTTTTATCAAAGTCATACATTATGGCGATTATCGGTTTATCGCTCATATTATCACACCTTTTATAAAGTAGTGTGGGGATTATTTTGCTTTGTAGGTTGTGATTTCGATGGAAGTGATCTTGATGTCTGTAGTGGGCTTGTTGTTCTCGTCAACAGCTGCCTTCTGAATCTTGTCTACAACATCAAAGCCGTCGATAACCTGAGCAAATACTGTGTGACCGCCGCTCTCTCTGAATGCGCCGTCAAGATGGATGTTACCACCGTTCTTCTTGTAAAGCTCAAGAACTTCCTCAGGAATTTCGTAGCTTAAGGGGTAGATGCCGCCTGCACCGCCTTCTTCTTGAGAAGCTCTGATGTAGTCATCGGCATTCTTGAATGATTTGTAGAACTGATAACCATAGTATTCCTTCATCATTTCGTAGGAATCAACCATCTGATCGTACATTGTATCGAAATCTATAGCATCTGCGTCAAAGGCGTCGGGGCTTGCTGTGTTGATGAAGAACTGGCTGCCGTTGGAGTCAACACCGTTATTAGCCATAGAAACAGCACCTTTGATATTGAAGAGCTTGTTTGTGAACTCGTCTTCGAAAGCCTCGTCCCATGTGCTCTTACCGCCTGTGCCGTCGCCCTTCTCGTAGTCGCCTGTCTGAATCATAAAGTCGTTGATAACTCTGTGGAAGAGTGTTCCGTTGTATGTGCCTGCCTCGGAGAGAGCAATGAAGTTCTCAACAGCTTTGGGAGCTGCCTCGGGGAAGAGACGGAGAGTGATGTCACCCATAGTTGTGTGGATGATAGCAATCTGGTCGCCGTCTTTGGGCATCTCGAGCTGATAGCCAACTTCGTAACCCTCAAGGTTAGTAACTTCCTGTGCGTCGGGATGATACTTCTCGGAAGTTTTCTTGCAGCCTGTCATAGCAAAGATTGCACCGAATGCGAGCAGGATTACAAGAGTCATGCTGATGATTTTTTTTGCGTTCATTGTGATTTTTCCTTTCTGAATTAAAGTGAACTGAAATATATAAACAAAGTACTGAATCAGTATTTTGTAATTTCCTTTTGTGGTTTATCAGTAGGTTTTAATTTCTACAGTTGTGATTTTAACGTCGGTCTTGGGCTTGTTGGTTTCACTGTCAACCTCAACCTTTGCGATAGCATCTACTACATCCATACCCTCAATAACCTGAGCGAATACTGTGTGACCGCCGGAGATTCTGAGAGCACCATCAAGGTGAATGTTACCGCCGTTCTCTTCGTAAAGCTTCCAAACCTCCTCGGGAACCTCGGATTTTAAGGGAGAGAACTGCTGAGAAAGATAGTATGCTACAAAATCCTCTTCTGTGGGATACTGTGCCTTGAAAGTCTCACCATAGTAGGAAACATATTCTGGATAATAGGTAATAAGCTCATTGTAAAGCTCGGTGAAGTCGATACCGTCCTGATAATCGTAAGATGAGCGGCTGAAGCTTTCTGCACCTGACTGGTTGATAAAGAACTGGCTGCCGTTTGTGTTCTTACCTGAGTTTGCCATAGATACGGAACCGCGGATGTTGTAGAGTGATGTCGCCCATAGTGGTGTGGATAACAGCAATCTGGTCGCCTGCCTTTGGCATTTCCAGCTGATAGCCGATAGTATTTTCTGTGTCTTTTTTGATTTCGGGATTAAGAGTGGGTTTGTAAGCTTTCATATCGGATGGAGTCTCCTTGTTTGTAGTGGTTACTTGTGAAGTAGCGGTTGGGGTTTCTTCATTTTCGGTGGCTTGAGTTGCAGATGCGGTTGTGTCAGTTTTTACATCGTCCTTATCACAGCCAGAGAGAGCAACCGAGGAGCCAAGTATCATTGTGCCTGCAAGAAGCAGACTTAAAAATTTTTTAGATTTCATTTAAACTTCCTCCGAACATATTATTTTAATTCTTCTCTGATTTTAATATCTTTGGACATTTTGAAGTTGTCAACGTAAGCGACCTCGGCACCCTTTTCGTCCATAAATTCAATGGCATTTACAATTGCACCGCTGCCGCCGAAGATAACTTTAAAGCGGAGAGTAATGAGCACACCCTCTTCTCTGAAGTCAAAGCCTGAAATGTTGATTGCGTTGTATTTGACAACACCCTGATTCTCTGTGTTGATAATTGCACCTGAATGGATAACAGGGAGTGTGGTTTCAATCTTATCATCAATAAGTTGCAGGCAGTTTGGGGTGTAATTAACGGCTGCCTGTACATTTTCAATCATTTTTGGTGTCTTTAAATAGTATGTATAGGTGAGGACATCGCCGTATTCTGCCTTAAGGTTCTTTTCGCCCACAGTTATGGTGCAGGTCATAGGCTTGCTGTCAACAGGTCCTGCGCTTGAGTTGTTTCCGCCGTCATTATTTTGCTGGGGAGTTTCCTGCTTTTGAGGAGCAGTTGTCTTTTTGGGGACTGTGGTTTGTGCCTCTGTTGTGGGAGCTTCGGTGGAAGTGCTAACTTCAGAAGTTGTCTCTATGCCGGTGATTAACTGCATAGCCTCATCTTCTGTAGAAACAGCAGAGGTGGTGGTTACTGTGTCGGCGGAAGCCTTCTGTGAGCTATATTCTTTGTTGCAGGCAGTCAGAAACAGACTGCAACAAAGAAGAAGACAAAGGCAAAAAGCCAATATGGATTTTGATTTCATTGAAATATACCTTCCGTTTGCAATAGATACTTATATTTTACTATATAATTGTGAATTTTTCAATACAAAATGTGATTTTAATAAGGGAATAATATGAAGTTTTGAATCATAGAAATGTTTTAAAAGAAAATATTTCGGAGGCTTTTAATATGACGGACTTTTTACCTGAAGGATGTCTTATGGAAAAAGAGGAAAATGCGATGTATATGGAGAGTATATCCTCACTTTGCGAAGCGTATCGTGACCGCAAAATTCTTGAGGCAAGAGCAACTGTATGTGATGCGGCTCATAATTTAACAGTAGATTTGGGCTGTATCAAGGGTATTATACCAAGATGTGAGGGAGCACTTGGTATCAAAGAGGGAAAGGTAAGGGATATTGCGGTGATTTCTCGTGTTAACCGACCTGTAAGCTTTGTGATAACAGGCTTTGACCGAGATGAAAGCGGTGCAACCGTAGCACTGCTTTCAAGAGAAGCGGCACAGAAAAGGTGTCTTGATGGTTTTGTAGATAAGCTGTCGGTGGGGGATGTGGTCGATGCAAAGATCACCCACCTTGAAACCTTCGGTGCTTTTGCAGACATCGGTTGCGGAATTGTAGCACTTCTGCCCATTGACGCCATTTCGGTATCAAGAATTGAGCACCCATCAGAGAGATTTACTGTTGGAATGGACATCAAAGCGATAATCAAATCTATGGAAAACGGCAGAATATCTCTGAGCCACAAGGAGCTTCTTGGTACATGGCAGGAGAACGCAGAGCTTTTTTCTGCAGGGGAGACCGTAGCAGGAGTTATAAGATCAATAGAAAATTATGGTGCCTTTGTAGAGCTTGCACCTAACCTTGCCGGACTTGCCGAGAGTAAAGAAGGGATAAGGGTAGGTCAGCAGGCAAGCGTATACATAAAAAGTATCATTCCCTCAAAAATGAAGATAAAGCTCATTATTGTGGAAACCTTTGATTATAAATACAGTCCACAGAAGCCCAGATACTTTACAAATGCCTCTCATATTGACGAGTTTCAGTATTCTCCCGATATGTGCGAAAAACATATTGCAACGTATTTTACTGTATAAATTCACATACCCTGCAAAATCTTGCAGGGTATGTACTATATTTAGGACAGTGACTTTTGAATATGTGAATTATGGTTGACTTTGAAATGCCACAAATGATATTATAAATGCATAGAAGAAAGGAGGCAGAAATATGCCCTCAGATACACAGTTTTATATTTTACTTTCCCTCATTGCAGTCGTTTTTATTCTTTTGATTGTGATTGCTTTGAAGGTGTTTTCAAAGAAGGATAATACCGAGGGGCTGATTCGCAAAATTTCAGAGAATTCCTCCAAGGATGCTCAGGCACTCAGGCAGGAGGTATCTCAGAATGTTCAGCAATCGGTTAAAAATTTAGGAGACATTCTCTCGCTCAATCAGCAGAATGCGGCTGCAAGTCAGAACGAAAAAATGATAGGCTTTGAAGAACGTTTTAAGACCTTTTCTCTGGAGAACGAGCAAAAGCTGGATATTATCCGCACAACCGTAGAGAAGCGTCTTGCTTATATGCAGGAAGACAACAATCGCAAGCTTGATGAAATGCGTAAGACTGTTGACGAAAAGCTCCAGAAGACCCTCGAGGATAAAATGACTCAGTCCTTTGCTCTTGTTAACGAACGTCTTGAGCAGGTTTACAAGGGTCTCGGTGAAATGCGTACCCTTGCTGTTGGTGTGGGCGACCTTAAGAAAGTTCTCTCTAATGTTAAGACTCGTGGTATTTTAGGTGAAATTCAGCTGGGCTCTATACTTAAGGAGATACTTGCTCCCGAACAGTACGAGGAGAACGTTGCAACAAAGCCCAGAAGCACAGAGAGAGTAGAGTTCGCAGTTAAGCTTCCTGCAGAGGATGAAGGCTTTGTTTATCTTCCTATCGATTCTAAATTCCCCGGAGATACCTATTTGGCTTTGCAGGATGCTTACGAATCGGGCTCAAAAGAGGCTGTTGATGCGGCGGCAAAGGTACTACTCACTACACTTAAGAAAGAAGCTAAAGACATCAGGGATAAATATATCGACCCACCCTCAACCACAGAGTTTGCGGTTATGTTTCTGCCTACAGAGGGCTTGTATGCAGAGGCGGTAAACAGAGGTATGGTTGAAGTTTTGCAGCGAGAATACAAGGTGAATATTGCAGGTCCCAGCACAATGGCAGCGCTGCTTAACTCCTTGCAGATGGGCTTTAAGACCCTTGCTGTGCAGAAACGCTCTGCAGAGGTCTGGAAGATTTTAGGCTCTGTTAAAACAGAGTTTGAGAAGTTTAACGATGTTCTTATGCTCACACAGCAAAGACTTGACCAAGCGAATTCCGAGCTTGATAAACTGGTGGGTGTCCGCACTCGTCAGATTTGCAGAAAACTCTCCTCGGTTGAAGCAAACACAACTCCTCTTGAGTCTTTTAGTGTAGGAGCATTACCTGAAGAAACAGAATAAAAATTATTCTAATAAAAGTAAGCGGTACAGCATTCTTTCTGCTGTACCGCTTTAGTTTTTTATTTTATCTGTTTTTTTCTTTCTTTTGAATGTTTTTGTCATTTTAGGATATTTAATTCCTGACCAAAGAAGAATAATTATCTGTCCGGGTAGACCAAGAGTAAAGATAATCCAGAAGTTGCTTTGCAAAAATGCGAGGAAAGAAAGGTAGAGCGATGCAAGCAACGACCACATAATAAGAGAAATAATGAGGTAATTCCTTTTAGCATTAAACCATATAGAGTTGAATACAAGCCACACAACTGCAGAAATGGGAATGGAATAAATAAAAGCAAGGCTGTGCAAAGCTTTTGTTTCCATAGGTATCATATCAAATAACGCAAATGCAATGGTAGCAATAAGCCACACCAGAAGCACACTCATACAAGTGATAACAATATGATTTCTCTTTCTTGCGGCATCGTGAAGCTTTATGCCTGAATCGTCAACTTCTTTATGGGGGTGCACAAGGTAATCAAGGGTAACTCCGAAGATTTCGGATATGCGGTAAAGTACGGTAACGTCGGGGATGGATTCGCCTCTCTCCCATTTTGAGATTGCTTTGTCAGAGTAGTTGAGCATTTCGGCAAGCTCAATCTGGGTTATCCCTTTTGCAAGGCGAAGAGCAGTTATGTTTTTTGAAATTGTGTGTTTGATCTGGTCCATAAAATGCTCCTTATATTTTAAATGATTGGGAATTTAAGATTCTAATAATGGTAGAAATGAAACTCTACCGTAGAATCTGTGTATAAATAATATCATATTATTTGTAAGAAATCAATGCCGGATTTTGTGATGTTTACGGGGTACTCTACTGTAAGTAGAGAGTAGATAGAGTACCTCTACCGCAGGTATTTGCACCTGTATAGCCGAAAAGCATAGTAGTAGGTTGAGTAAAGTGGGAATGAGTTTTATAATTGTAAGCAGAAATTTTCAGGAGTGTAAAAGCTCTTAACAAACTAATAAAAGATCTAAAACTATGGAGGCTTTTTTATGACAAGAACAAAGCTTAAAGACAGAATTTTGCCTGCATACACAAGAAAAGAAGAGCTTGTAAATATGACAACTCATATTGTGGGCGGTGCTTTTGGCGTGGTGGCACTTGTGCTTTGTGTTGTATTTTCAGCAATTCACCGTGACCCTTGGGCTGTGGTAGGCAGTGCAATATACGGAGCATCGCTTGTTGTACTTTACACAATGTCCAGCGTATATCATGGGCTTGTAAGCGGTATGGGCAAGAAGGTTATGCAGGTGCTTGATCACTGTACAATCTATTTCCTTATTGGAGGAACATATACTCCCATTGTACTTTCAGCTATCCGCAGGGTTTCACCTGTTTGGTGTTGGATTCTGTTTGGTATTGTGTGGGGGCTTGCGGCTATGGGTGCAACCTTCTCTGCTATTGACCATAAGAAATTTGCAAAGCTTAATATGATTACCTATATTGGTATGGGTTGGTGTGTAGTTATTGCCGCAAAGGTAACCATAAGTGCTATTGCACTTCAGGGTCTTATTTGGCTTCTTTTGGGCGGAGTGGCATATACAATTGGTGCCGTGCTTTACGGTATTGGAAAAAAACACAGGTACGTTCATTCTGTGTTCCACATCTTCTGTCTTATCGGAAGCGTTTGCCAGTTTGTTTGCATATTCTTTTATGTAATCTGACTTTGCTTTATCTCTTGCCACAGAGAGAATAATGTGATATATTATCTGTGTTATTCTTTTAAAGGAGAGGCAAAATGATAATTCGTACAGCACAAAAAGAAGATATTGAAGCCTTATTGGATATATATAATTACGAGGTTATAAATTCTACTGCTACATTTGATTTGAACGAAAAGACCTTGGAGCAGTGGACCCAGTGGTTTTATGCTCACAATGTAGATAATCATCCTCTGATTGTTGCCGAGCTTGAGGGTGTGGTTGCAGGCTATGCATCTCTTTCTCCCTACAGAGAGAAGGAAGCCTACAAGTCAACCGTTGAGCTTTCGGTTTATGTGTCAAAGGAGTATAGAGGCAGGGGTGTTGCAACTGCTCTTATGCAAGAGATTATCAGAATGGCAAAAGAGGATAAGAATATTCATACGGTTGTTTCTGTTATTACCAGCGAAAATCGTGTGAGCGAAAGGCTCCACGATAAAATGGGATTTACCTTCTGCGGAACAATTCATCAGGTTGGCGAAAAATTCGGCAGATACCTTGATATAAGTAATTTTGAACTGCAAGTATAATAGTGAAAAGCCCGAGTCAATTCAACTCGGGCTTTTGTTATATAATGCTTATTTTTTCTTCCATACAAGGGGGTTGAGTCCCAAAATAAGAGGGAATATCTCAAGTCGGCCTAAAAGCATAGCAAGAGAGAGAAGAACTTTTGAGAAATCTGAGTATGCACCGTAGTTTGCAGCAGGACCTACTCCTGCAAGACCGGGGCCTATGTTGTTAAAGCAGGCAACGGTTGCAGAAAAATTCGTTTCCATACTGAAGGGTTCAATGCTTAATAGCACAAAAATGCCAAGAACACAAAGCATATAAACTGCAAAGTAAGAGGTTGTGCTTGCAAGCACCTGTTCGTCTACCCGTTTGCCGTCAACCTTGACAACCTTTACAGACCTTGGGTGAAGCATCTTTTTTAGCTCTCTGAAAATAGATTTACCAAGAAGCACAACTCTGGACATTTTAAGTCCGCCTGCTGTTGAGCCTGCACAGGCACCTGTGAACATCAGGATAAGCAGTATGGACTTAGAAAGCTGAGGCCACATATTGAAGTCTGTGGTGGCATAGCCTGTTGTGGAAATTATAGAAGCAACCTGGAATGCAGACATTCTCAGACTCTCTTCCAGACCGTTATACATAGAGAATATATTTGCAGTAATAATACAAACCGAAATTCCCACAATGCCAAGATAGCACCAAAGCTCTGAGTTTCGGAAAACATGAGAGAACTTTCGGATAAGGATAAGGTAAAACAGGTTGAAGTTTATGCCGAAAATCAGCATAAAAATTGCAATTACCCACTGGAGATAGGGACTGTAGCTACCAATACTGTCGGGCTTAATACCAAAGCCGCCTGTACCTGCTGTACCGAAGGAATGAACTACGCTGTCAAAGAAAGGCATTCCGCCGCAAAGCAGAAGGATAATCTCTACTGCGGTCATCACAATGTAGATAAGATAAAGGATTTTTGCGGTATCCCTTGCTTTTGGCAGGAGCTTACCAACCTCAGGGCCGGGCATTTCAGCACGCATAATGTGAATTGAGCGGTCAGAAATGTTTGGGATAATTGCCATTACAAATACAAGTACACCCATACCGCCAATCCAGTGGGTGAAGCTTCGCCAGAAAAGAAGTCCGTGGCTCATAGATGTAATGCTTTCTCCTGAAAGTATAGAAGCACCTGTGGTGGTGAATCCGCTGACAGTTTCAAAGAAAGCATCAAAATAAGAGGGGATAGCGCCCTCTATAACAAAGGGCAGAGCACCTATTGCCGCCATAAGAAGCCATGCATAAGAGACTATTGCAAAGCCTTCTTTTGCATAAATAACTTTTGTTCCGGGACGGGCTGTAAATCGCAACAAAAGTCCCAGTACTATAGATATACCTGCGGAAATAAGGAATGCCAGCATGCTGCAAAACTCTCCGTAAATAAGAGAGACTACCATCGGCAGAGTGAGCAGAGCCGCATTTGCCACCGAGATATGTCCCAGTGTATAAAGTACCATTCGTCTGTTCATATCGGTACCTCGTTTATGCGATTATGTCAGCAAGGTCGTAGAGAATGTGATCAGTACTGATAACAACAACCTTGTCGCCTGCCATGATAACATCGTTACCTGTGGGAACGCTTGCCTTGCGGTTACGAAGAATACCTGCAATAAGAAGATTTTTCTTAAAGGAAATATTCTTGAGAGGTATATCAATATATTCAAAGTCAGAATTTACATTGAACATCAGAGCTTCTGCGTTGCCATCCATAATTTTGTAGAGCTTTTCAACATTGTTGCCTACGGTGTTCTGCAGAGCTCTTGCGTATCGAACTATAACGTCTGTAATTGTTCTTCGGGGAGATACGAGGGTGTCGAGTCCCATTCTGCCTGCAACTGCAACAAACTCGCTTCGATTAACCTTGGTAATAACCTTGGGAACGTTCTGGGAAGCGGCATAGTAGGAGATAAGTATATTTTCCTCGTCCATACCCGTAAGAGAGATGAAGGCATCCATATTTTTAAGTCCTTCTTCAAGGAGAACTTCCTGCTGTGCACCGTCTCCGTGAATTATGGTAGCACCGGGTAGTGCTTCGTCAAGCTCTCGGCATCTTACGGGATCTTTATCAATAATAGTAACCGAGTTGCCTGAATTAAGAAGCATTTTTGCAAGGTAGTATGCAGTACGGCTGCCGCCTAAAATCATAACATTTCTTGCTTGCTTACGAGTAATCTTAAGGCTTCTGAGAAGCTTGAGAATTTCGGTAGGAGGGGCGGTAAGAGCAATTTTGTCACCGCTTTGAAGTACAAAGTTACCGTCGGGAATAAATACCTCTTCCCCTCTCTGCACAGCACAGATAAGGAAGTTGGCTTTGTACTGCTTTCTCAGATCCATAACCTTTACATTGTGAAGTGTGCTGTCTTCTTTAAGCAGAAGCTCGATAATCTCAAAGTTTCTGGTAGAGAAGGTTTCTATGTGGGCTGCACCGGGAACCTTAAGAACGTTATAAATATCCTCGGCGGCAAATCTCTCGGGATTTATTGACATTGAAAGGTTAAGCTTCTGCTGAAGAAATCCCAGAGAATTCTCGTTGTATGCTCTGTCACGGATACGTGCAACTGTGTTTTCTGCGCCCAGAGTTTTGGCAATATAACAGCTGAGCATATTAAGCTCGTCCGAGCCTGTTACGGCAATAAAAATATCCGCCTTGTCAACGCCTGCTTCGGTAAGTGTAACTGAGTCGGTACCTATACCGCAAACACCGATAACGTCATAGATATTAATTGCATCTGCAACTTTTTCTTGCTTTTTATCAATTACAACAACTTCGTGTCCCTCGGTAACCAAACTTGCAATAAGGGATTTTCCGATTTTGCCGCAACCGACAATTACAATTTTCATAGTTTTGTGCTCCTTTTTGAAAAGCAAAATATATAAAGTTTTGTGAAATAATCATTTAATAAACTGTGTCTATATTACTCCATTTAAAAGGAAAATACAATGATATTTTGAATTTTCTTTTAAGTTTTGAGGATAATATTCTTAAATCGAAAAGAAAAGGTGATATTATGGATAATAAAAACGAAAACAAACCCGGAAGATTTCCCGAAGAAATGCCTGCAGGAAGCAAGAAAAACTATGACCACGGCGTTATTGAGAATGTGGTAAGAAACGAAATTGACATAAAACCTGCCACAAATCCCGTAAAGCCTCATAGCACAGATAACCTCAATACAGAATTCGCCAAACAGGCACAGAATGATATGCAATAATATTTTGTTTTGCAAGCTTAAGTATTCGCAGCTCCTCTGGCAAGGGGAGCTGTCTTTTTTTTCAATGCAAAAAAAAGATTGAGGGAGAGTCAAATAATAATTATGTTTACATACCCCGAGATTTGTTCTATAATAATATTGTATTATTAAGATGTAAAAATGCAGAAGGAGAGTTATTATGCTTAAAAAGATGCTTTCTATATTACTTATTGTTCTTATGATTTTCTCTTTGTCTGTGCCCTTTGTATCGGCACAGGAGGCTGAACTTTTAAGTGTAAGTGCAGATGTCGAAGATGCAAAGGAGTATCTGGAAGGATTGCTGGATGAAGCCGTAAAAATTCTCCAATCTCCCGATATAAATACATATACTCCAGAGTCTTGTGCGGTTCTGGAGCAGGCGATGGGCGAGGCTTACAGCGTTTATTATAATCCGAGTGCTACAGCCGAACAGATGAACCTACAGGCTAAAAAGCTCAAATCTGCAATAGATAATATGAAGAAGAAGGGTGTTTCTGAGAACGTAGCTTATTATCTGTCCTCTGCAATAGTTATGGCTGAATCTAAGGTAAGCACAGAGCTTGATTACACTCCCGAATCATATACGGTGTATTATGCGGCTCTTCTGGAGGCAAAGCGTATGCAGACTCAGGCACAGTCAGACGAAGAAGCGATTGCTGCTGCAGAAGCTCTGAATACTGCTGTAAAAAATCTTGTGCCTGTTGCTTCAAATGTTTCTCAGGCTCGTGATTATCTGCGGCTTGTGATTAACAAAGCCTATAATACTCTTGACAGTGATTCAAACTTTACAGCAGAATCTTTGCAGATGCTGGAAGCAGCAATCGAGTCAGCAAACGAGGTTTATTACAATACATCAGCAACAGCACAGATGCTTTATTATGAAGCAGATAAATTAGAAAATACAATGAATTATATGGAAGAGATTACTATTTCTGCACAGGTGCGTGAGTACTTGTCGGGAGTAATTTCTCAGGCGGACGCAAAGGCTTTTGACGAGAAGGATTACACTCCAGAGAGCTGGGGAGTGTATTTTGATGCATATCAGGAGGCTAAAAGAGTACAGAGCCTCGGCACTTGCGAAGAGGAGTTTATTTCTGCAGCCAATACTTTGGGAGAAGCTATGACTTCGCTTGTAAAGGTTGATGTACTCATTATTGGAGCAAAAAACGAGTTGCTGAATACAATCAATACTGCTCACGGAATCCTTAATAGCGGCGAAAAATACACCAAAGAATCTGTAGAAGGTTTAGAGCTTGCTTTGGATAATGCAAATGCAGTTTATGTCAAAGAGGACGCAACCTTACAGGAACTTCAGGCAGAAAACACAAAGCTTCAAGATTCTATTAAGCTTTTGGAAAAAGTAATTGTTTCTGAAGAAGCTCGTAATTTTCTTTCGGATGTAATCTCTTTGGCACGGGATGAGGTTTCCGGGGAAGAAAACTATACCCCTGAAAGTTGGAGTGTTTACATCAAGGCATACCTTGAGGCTGTAAGAGTGCTAGAAAATGGCGAAAGTGACAATGAATTTATAAATGCAGCCAATGCCCTTGGTGTAGCTATGGAGAGCCTTGTTTCTGCAGATGCAGAACGTCAGGTTGCTCGTGCAGAGCTTCTTTTGCTTATTGAACAAGGTGTACCTGAAGGTGAGTTTACTTCCAAATCTATAAAGGCTCTGGAAAGTGCTATAGCCAACGCAACTATAGTTTACGAAAACGAGGATGCAAGCATAGAGGAAGTTTTAAAGGCTAAAGAAACATTAGAAGAAGCATATCGTAATCTCAAAGAAATTGTTCCCATTCCCGAAGACAAGAAGAAAGCACTTGCCGAGGTCCTTTCAAAGTCGGAAAAAATTGTGTTTTCTGACCATTTTGATACTGAAATCTGGAGCGAGTTTACAAGAGTACAGACCTATGCGGCTGAAGTGTTAAATTCCGAAAATTCTATCGAAGAGGAATATGTATTTGCTGTTATTGATCTTTATGATGCAATGGATGAGCTTCATAAAAATGCCCGTGAAAAACTTTATAAGATTGTCAGAGCAGGTGCTCCTGTGGGAGGTAACTACACATCCGAGTCTTACAAACAACTTCTCGATGCTCTTGACAAGGCAAGACTGGTTTATGATAACATAAATGCAACTACCAACGAAATTGTGGAACAGATAGATCTTGTTTCAGAGGCTATCAGAGGTTTGACAGCACCTCCTGTTTCATCCGAGGCAAAGCAGACCCTTTGGAATGTGATAGAAAAATCACAGATTGATGTAGGAGAGAGAGCAGATTACACCGGTGAAAGTTGGTCTGTTTATAGCGATGCTTATTCGGATGCTATGGGAACTTACTATTATGGTCAGAGTGACTCGGAGTATTATTTAGCTGCACAGAAGCTTCAGAGTGCGATGGAATCTCTCGTGCTGCTTAACGATGCTCCTCCCGTTGAGCCCTCTCCCGATGAACCTACACCCGACGAGTTATATGTGACTCTCGGTGATGTTGACAAAGACGGAAAGGTAACAATCAAGGACGCAACTTTTATACAGAAATGTGTGGCAGGGCTTAATAACCTTGAGGAGAATGGCAAATTTACCGCTGATGCTAACCGCGATGGTGCGGTTAATATCAAGGATGCAACAGAGATTCAGAAGCATCTTGCAGGGCTTAAAGCTTGTGAAGATTTAGGCAAAGATATTTTAGTTCATATAATTTCCGAATAATTCGGATTTTGTGCTATGACTTAAAAGAGAGGAAGATTCTTTATGAGAAGATTTTTTATATTACTTTTTATTCTGCTTCTGCTTATTGGGCTTGTAGGTTGTTCATCTTCTGAAAAAAATGATCCGAAGGAGGTTTCAGAATCCGAAAAAACTGAATCACAGGTTATCGGTGCTACAGAGCCTTCTTCTGTAAATGCAACATCTTCAGCGTCGGTGGAAGAAACAAAACTGACAAGTGATGGTTATGTTGAACCTCAGCCTACAGCACAGGTTATCGTTACTATTCCAAAACCAACAGATCCTAAAAAGGACGAGATTAAGGAATGGAGTCTTGTTGTTAAAGGCAAAGAGGTATCTGCTTATTTGCCCATGTATGAAGGATATGACGAACCGGCACTTCCTCTTTTGTTAATTGGCAAAGAATTTGGTGCAGAGGTAGAATGGTTAACCGATACGGAGCTTTCCCTATGGTATGGTAACGATGAACTGTATATAAATACAGAGTACGAGAATTTCTGCATTTATCTTCCTTACGGAATAGAAAATCCCATCCGCGAAATGATTGATGAGGAGGTTTATATAGATTTACCCTCTATGGCAAGTGCTATTGCCAGATGGAATGGTGCTTCAGTTTCTGTAGACAGTGGAAATAAGGTCATTAGAATTTATTAATAAAAAGAATTTTTTTAATAATTAAAAAAATTGTAAAAATTATGTGATGTTTTTTATTCTTCGATTGTATTATATGTGAAAGGCGAAAATAAAAAAGACAGGAGCTGATTTTTATGTTTAAAAAATTATTATCAATGTTATTGGTGAGCCTTTTGATTTTATCGTTGTCGGTGACCTTTGTATCTGCACAGGAATTTTCGGATGTATTGGTCACAGGTGTAGCTACATCTGACGAAGTGTCAACAGATGATGAAATTTCCACATCAGATGAGGTTGCAACAGATGATGAAGTTTCCACATCTGACGAAGTGTCAACAGATGATGAAGTTTCCACATCCGATGAGATTTCAACCGATGACGAGATACTTGCAGACGCGTCCTTTGATGAAGCTTATGCATATCTTGTAAGTGTGATTGAAGCCACACAGGGTGTAAACGAGAAACATTATACCGATGAATCTTATGAAGTGTACATTACTGCAAAGGTAAATGCCGGAATGGCACATCTCAATGCTTATGATGATATTTACACGACAGAAGAACTGCTTATGCTTGCTGATGAACTCTTAAAAGCCTACGAGAATCTTGAGAGCCTTATCTTCGGTGACAGCAATGGTGATAGAAAAGTAAATATCAAGGATGTAACCGAGATTCAGAAGCACCTTGCAGGTATTGTGACTCTTTCCGAAAAAAGACTTCTTTCTGTTGATATAAACCGTGACGGTCAGATCAACATAAATGATGCTACCGAAATTCAGAAGTTCCTTGCAGGAATTATCAAAAACAGATATATTTACTACAATCTCTATATAGTGGATTTAAGAATAGAACTTCTTGCTCTTATAGAACAGGGACAGGAACTCACCGTAGGCAAAACCCTTACAGCCGAGAGTTTCAACACTTATATGCGTGCAGAAAGTAATGCCTTGTCTGCTTACAATTGTGAGAGTTGGGACGAGGCAAGTATAGTAGAAGAAGCTATTGAAGAGTTGAAAATAGCAATCGAGGCTATCGAGTATAAGAGCGACAAACCACAGAATCCCGAAACCCCCGATGGCAAAAGATATATTGATATTAAAGGTTTTGATGAATACAGAGTGGGAATGTACAATCATGATTGGGAGCCTGTAAGCTTTATTCCGAAAAATGCCCAGGAGCTTCAGGAGATTTTCAGCAAGGTCGATACAGAATATATGAGCAGGGTTGAACTTCCCACAAGGTATGATGATAGTTATTTTGAGGATAACGCCCTTATTGTAACGTTCTTTATTATTGGCGGTAGCGGAAGCAGTCAGAACTTCGGTTCTCTGACAGTAGAGGGTGACACCCTGACTATCAAAAGATATGTTACACAGCCGACTTCAGGTCCTTGTGATATGGATTACCGCCTGACCTTATTCGAGGTTGAAAGGGAAGATGTAGAGGGTGTGACACAGTTTGTAAACGATGTGGAATATTCATATACCCGAGATGACATTTATTTAGGTTAATATAATAACTTAAAAGTAAACAGAAGAGCCGATACCTTAACTGGTATCGGCTCTTTCTTTATATTTTATGAACTTATTTTGTTTTGACTAAGCAGTAAATCAATACTTCTTTCTCTCAACATAAGTTGTGTGGAGGAGCTCGTGTGCCTTGTGGCTGCCGGGCTCACCAAGATACTCTTCATAGAGTTTCTTAACAATGGGAGACTCGTGAGATTTTCTCATGGGAAGACCTGCGTCCTCAGCATAGAGAACCTTTGCACGCTCCTTCTTGATGTCAATGAAGTTACGAACAGAAGCAGGAACTACAGGCTGACCGCCGCCGTTTACGCAACCGCCGGGACAGCACATGATCTCAACAAACTGATAGTCAGCCTTGCCTGCACGGATATCGTCGAGGAGCTTTGCAGCGTTGGAGAGACCGGAAGTAACAGCAACCTTAACCTGCATACCTGCAACGTCATAGGTAGCGTACTTGATAGCGTCTGTACCACGAACCTCTGTGTAGTCAATCTGCTTGAGGTCTTCGCCTGTGAGCTTGTCTGCAACAGTACGAAGTGCAGCTTCCATAACACCGCCGGTAGCACCGAAGATAACAGCAGCACCTGTGAAGATACCAAGAGCAGGATCGTACTCTTCGTCGGGAAGATTTACAAAGTCAAGACCTGCAACCTTAATCATATCAGCAAGCTCTCTTGTTGTGATTACGATATCTACATCTGCAATACCATCATGACCTTCGTTATCTCTCTTATGCTCAAACTTCTTAGCAGTACAGGGCATTACAGAAACAGAAACGATGTTCTTAGGATCGATGCCCTCTTTCTCTGCGTAGTAGCTCTTGATGATAGCACCTGTCATCTGCTGAGGAGACTTACAGGTAGAGAGGTTGGGGAGAAGGTCGGGATAGTAGTGCTCACAGAACTTGATCCAGCCGGGTGAGCAGGAAGTAATCATAGGAAGAACGCCGCCGTTCTTTACTCTGTCGAGGAACTCTGTGCCTTCCTCGAGGATTGTAAGGTCAGCACCGAAGTTGGTGTCGAATACCTTGTCAAAACCGAGACGCTTAAGAGAAGCAACCATCTTGCCCTCTGCATTTGTGCCGATAGGCATACCGAATTCTTCGCCGATAGCAGCTCTTACTGCAGGAGCAGTCTGAACGATAACTACCTTCTCGGGATCAGCAATTGCCTCGAAGACTTTATCTGTCTCGTTCTTAACAATGAGAGCACCTGTGGGACATACTACAGTACACTGACCGCAGGATACACAAGCAACAGCGCCAAGCTCCTGGTCAAATGCACAGCCGATAGTAGAGTCAAAACCTCTGTGGTTAGGACCGATAACGCCAACGTGCTGTTCTTTACAAGCAGCTACGCAGCGACGGCAGAGGATACATTTGTTGTTGTTACGAATAAGATGTGCTGTAGATGTGTCGATGGGCTGAACAGGATTTGCACCCTCGAACTTAGACTCGTCAACACCATACTCCTTACAAAGCTGCTGAAGCTCACAGTTGTTGCTTCTGGGGCAGGAGAGACACTTCTTGTCGTGGTTGGAGAGGATAAGCTCCAGAGTAGTTCTTCTTGCCTCCTGAACTTTGGGAGTGTTTGTGAAGATTTCTGTGCCCTCTCTGTCAATGGGATATACGCAAGCAGCAACAAGGCTTCTTGCCCCCTTAACCTCTACTACACACATACGGCAAGCGCCGATTTCGTTTATATCGCGAAGGAAGCAGAGTGTGGGGATTTTAATGCCGAACTGACGGCAAGCATCAAGAATGGTTGTGTTCTTCTCAACAGAGAAAGGCATACCATTGATTTTAATGTTTATCATTTCCATAAGTATTTCTCCTCTCTCTTATTCTTTAACAATTGCGCCGAACTTACATTTTTCCATACAAGCGCCGCACTTGATACACTTGGTTGTGTCTATTACATGAGCTTCTTTAACCTTACCGGAAATAGCACCAACAGGACATACTCTTGCACAAGCGGTACAGCCCTTACACTTGTCAGCAACAATCTTGTAGCTGGTGAGGGACTTACATACGCCTGCAGGACACTTCTTGTCAACAACGTGAGCAATATACTCATCGCGGAAGAAGTTAAGAGTAGAAAGAACAGGGTTGGGAGCTGTCTGGCCAAGACCGCAGAGTGCGTTGTCCTTGATGTAGTAGCAGAGCTTCTCCATCTCGTCGATAAGCTCCAGAGTACCGTTGCCGGAAACGATCTGGTCGAGCATCTCAAGAAGTCTCTTTGTACCGATACGGCAGGGAGTACACTTACCGCAGGATTCGTCAACTGTGAACTCAAGGAAGAACTTAGCCATATCTACCATACAGGTGTCTTCGTCCATAACGATAAGACCGCCTGAACCCATCATACAGCCGATAGCTGTAAGGTTATCGTAGTCAACGGGAGTATCGATAAGACGAGCGGGGATACAGCCGCCGGAAGGACCACCTGTCTGAGCAGCTTTGAACTTCTTGCCGCCGGGAATACCTCCGCCGATTTCGTAAACGATGTCGCGAACAGTAGTGCCCATAGGAATTTCAACAAGACCTGTGTGCTCAATCTTACCGCCGAGTGCGAATACCTTAGTACCCTTACTCTTTTCTGTACCCATAGATGCAAACCAATCTGCACCCTTGAGGATGATCTGGGGAATATTTGCAAATGTCTCTACGTTGTTCTCAACTGTGGGAGAATTGTAAAGACCCTTAACTGCAGGATAGGGAGGACGGGGACGAGGCTCACCACGGTTACCCTCGATAGATGTCATAAGAGCAGTTTCCTCACCGCAAACGAAAGCACCTGCACCAAGACGGATCTCAAGGTCAAAGTCAAAGCCTGAGCCGAAGATGTCCTTGCCGAGAAGACCAAGTTCCTTAGCCTGATCGATAGCAAGCTGGAGACGTCTTACAGCAATGGGATATTCTGCACGAACATATACATAACCCTTTGTAGCACCGATAGCATAGCCTGCGATAGCCATAGCTTCAATGATACAGTGGGGATCGCCTTCAAGAACGGAACGGTCCATGAATGCACCGGGGTCACCTTCGTCAGCGTTACAAACAACGTACTTCTGAGGAGCCTTGTTGGGAGCTGTGAGAGCCCACTTTCTACCTGTGGGGAAGCCGCCGCCGCCACGACCGCGGAGACCGGAATCTGTAACAACCTGAATAACCTCTTCAGGAGTCATCTCTGTGAGAACCTTACCGAGAGCGGCATAACCGTCCATAGCAATGTACTCGTTGATGTCCTCGGGATCGATAACACCACAGTTACGAAGAACTACACGCTGCTGAGTCTTGTAGAATGCTGTGTCGTTAAGAGAAACATTAGCAATCTCCTTTGCTTCTTCGCCTGTGTCAGCATATACAAGACGCTCTACAACTCTACCCTTGAGGAGATGCTCTGTAACAATTTCCTCAACATCTGTGGGTTCAACACGGCTGTAGAATGTGCCTTCGGGATGAATAATAACAACAGGACCGAGTGCACAGAGACCGAAGCAACCGGTCTGTACAATTTTTACTTCTTCGGTGAGACCGTTTGCTTCAAGGCATCTTACAAATTCATCCTGAATTTTAAGTGAGCCTGAAGATGTACAACCGGTACCACCGCAGATCAGAACATGTGAACGAATCATAAATCCTTACCTCCGATTATGCGTTTTCGCTTGCAAAGGTGTATTCTGCTACAACCTTGCCGCCTTTGATATGCTCCTCGATAACTCTCTTAGCTTTTTCGGGAGTCATTTTTACATAAGTAACCTTCTCTTTGTCTGCCTCGTAAACCTCAACAACGGGCTCGAACTGACAGATGCCGATGCAACCTGTCTGAGAAACTGTAACCTTTGATGAAAGGTCAGCTTTTGCAACCTCTTCAACAAAGGTGGAGAGAACGGGACGAGCACCTGCTGCGATACCGCAGGTAGCCATACCGACTACAACTCTCATCTCGCCTGAACCTTCACGCAGAGCAACTTTGTTCTGCATTTTTGCTTTGATTGCCTGGAGTTCTGCTAATGACTTCATATTTATTTTCCTTTCTGAATATAAAATATAAATTAATTGTTTGTTAATTCCTTGTTTGTTATCTTCTCTTTAGGGAGAAGAGTTTGTAGGGGAGGATCTCGGTGCCCTCCCGTATTGTAGGGGCGGTTTGTGAACCGTCCGCGGGACATTCGTGAATGTCCCCTACGAATTATAGTTTATGGTTTCATACTGTTCTTTTAAGTATTCGCCTATCCACACTATGACCTCGTAGGTGGAGAGAGGAATATCCTCGCCGAGTTCCCTTCTCAGTTCTCTTGTATCTAACGTTACCTCACCGTTTGAAGTTCGGTGGATATAAAGAAAATCTTTATCCGGGTCGCCTTGAATAAGAGTTGTGACAGAGAAGACAACATCACCCAAGGGGGTGTAGTCGATGTGGTTTTTGTTAAAAACCGCTGTGACCTTTGTGCCGTGGTCCTCAGGATGCTCAGACTGTGCTTTTGACACAATCTCAAAGCTTCCCTCGGTCTGCTCTGCAGAGAGCTTTAAAAGCGGAATACCCATACCGACCTTTCGGGTTGTACGGGAGGTAAAGAAGGGGTCACATACACTTTTTACCTGTTCTTCGGTCATACCGCAACCGTTATCTTCAATGATGAGTGTGAGTGTGTTCTCGGTTTCATCAATAGTGATTTGGGTTAGGGTAGCACCTGCTTTTGTTGAGTTTTTTGCTATGTCCAAAATGTTGAGTGAAATTTCCTTCATAGCATCACCTCAGCTTTTCGAAAATACGCTTCCTTACAAGGTCAGAGCTGTAAGGTTCGTCGTCTATTATAAAGTATTTATTTTCATCCCGCATATCCCAGAGGAAGTGGGCGTCGCTTGAAACAATAATGTGTCTGTCGCCGATGGGATGATTATTAAGATACTCGTCTATCTTTTCTGCGTCGTGAAATTCACAGCATTTAAATCCTTGTATATCAGGGAATATACCCAAAGTGGCAATAATACCGTTTGCTTGCCTGTCCACGTGGGCAGGGTAGCAGATACCATTAAACCTTTCTGCAAGAGCGGGACACTCGTCAACGGAAATTGTAGTGGCATTTGATAGGAGGTAGGGGTCTGTGTCCACAACCTCGTCGTTACCATCCATTACATATTGCTCACCATAAACATCGACGCGATTCGGGAAGAGAATTCGTCTTGTGTTAACTTCTTCAGAGAATTCCATAGCATCCTCAAGTTTTTCAAAAAGGAAGATGATGTGAATGTCCTCGGATGTGGTAAGTTCCATTCCTGCAATCGGTATGATACCTTGTTTCTTTGCTGCCTCGAAGAAGCCGGGACAGTTGCGACAGGTGTTGTGGTCTGTAAGTCCTACAACATTAAGTCCGCAAAGGGTAGCCATACCTGCAATGTTGTTTGGAGTGTTGTCGTTATCAGCGCAGGGCGAAAGACAGGAGTGAATATGAAAATCGTAGTAATACTTATTCATATTTATAATGCTTTATTAAGTATAAGTGCTGTATCGTAAGCGGAATATCTTGAGGAGATAACGTTGATGCCCTTGCTTTCTGCAGCAGTTCGGATGTTATCTTCAAGGGTAACACCTTCTGCAAGAATGATGCAAGACACATCAGTGAGTGTGGCAACCGCCAGAGTGTTTATGTTGGACATAATTGTAATCCAGGCATTGTCGCTCCTTGCTTTGCCCATAACCCAACTGAGTAAATCTCCGATATACACACCGTTTATTTCTCTGTCGCCGTCAGGCAGAGAAACAGGAGAAAACCCATCGATATTGCATAAATCATTTACAGTCATCGGCTTCTCCTTTGTTATCTAAAAATTTATTAAGCTCATCTCGATACAGAATTGTACAATCCCTCATACTCGCTGTACCCTTTACAACATCCTCTGCAAAGGCTCTGCAGGTTGGAGCACCGCAGGCACCGCAATCTATACCGGGAAGGTTCTTTCGAAGCTCCTGAATTTCTGCCATCATTCTCATAGACTCGCTCATACTGGGGCTGAGTCTGGAGATGGGATAGTAGGTAGGCATATCTTCAAAGAAAAATTCCTCGGGGATAGACTGTAATTGCTCTTTTGAGAGAAAGTTCTGGGATACCGGCAGGTAACGTCTGAGAGTCTGGAGCTTTGCCTTTGCGATAAAGGGATTCTGCATTGTAAGAACTCCGCCTACGCAACCGCCTGTACAAGCATTGAGCTCGATAAACTCAAGAGGAGGGATGGTATCGTTTTCTATCTGGTCAAGAATGTGGTTGACATTCTCAATACCGTCAGCTGCAAGATACGAGTCGTTGAGCAGAGCGGTAGATTCGCCGCCTGAAGAAGCCCAACCGATACCGATTTTGCCGGACTGGGAGATAGGTCTTATGTTTTCAGTGTGCTCCATGGCATTTACAAGCTCAAAGTAAATGTCGCTTATGGAAACAACAATGTCAACCTTGCTTTTATAACTGCCGAAACCGTTTTTTACATAGCTTGCCTTTGCAGGACAAGGAGAGATAAAGCAAACTCCTATGTCATCGTCAGAAAGCTCGGGATGCTCTTTCTTTGCTTTGTCCCTTGCCATCATAGCCGCAATCTCCATAGGAGGAAGCATCGGCATAATGTTATCTGTAAGAGATGGGAATCTCAAAGCGATAAGTCGCATTACAACAGGACAAGCAGAAGAGATAACAGGCTTTTTAACAGAAGGGTCTTTAAGGTAAAGCCTTGTGTAAGCAGAAACAATCTCTGCTGCTGTGGCTACCTCAACCACATCGTCAAAGCCGAGCTTAATGAGACCTTCTATAATGTAGTCGGCATTCTCCATATTCTCGAACTGACCGTAAAGGGTAGGGGCAGGTAAAGCAATTTTCCACTTAAAGCTGTCAAGGTCGGAGAGCTTGTTGCAAACCGCCTTCTTTGCTTTTTTAGGACATGTTTTAATACACTCGCCGCAATCAATGCATCGTCCTTGATTTATTACAGCGTGTCCGTCTTTGATACGGATTGCCTGAGTGGGACAATGCCGCAGACAGGTTGTACAGCCTATGCATTTTTTTACATCAAGAAAAACTGAATGTTCATAATTATCCAAAGGTGTGCACCTGCCTTTCTTTATAAGTTGAGTGCAAATTACTGAAGATTAACTCTCATTGTGATTGTGGTGCCCACATCCACGGTGGAGTCAATGTGCATATAGTCGGTGTAACGTTTCATATTAGGAAGACCCATACCTGCACCGAATCCGAGAGTACGGATGTTGTCGGGAGCGGTTGAGAAACCCTCTTGCATTGCCTGCTCGATATCTTTGATACCGGGACCTTCATCTTTAAGGATGATTTCAATGTATTCTTCAGAAACCGAAACCGTGGCAACACCGCCTCTGGCATGGATTACCATATTGATTTCGCCTTCGTACATAGCAATGGAAACGCGTCTGATGATGTCGGGGTCAATACCAAGCTGTCTTAAATTTTTCTTTACCTGCATGGAAGCGTGTCCGGCAGAGGTAAAGTCGTCCCCGTCTACATCGAATGTAAAAACTACCTGATCGTTCATGCCTTGAGTTTGTTACCTACAAGACCGTTGGTATAAAGAATACCGCAGGCGTCATACATTCTTTTTTTACTGGTAAGGATAGCGATACCGCTTTCCTTTGCAAGTTCTATCATTTCCGGTGTGGGCAGCTTGGAACGCACCAGAACAATACAGATCATATCCATCATTTCTGCTGTACGGATGACCTGTGAATTAACAAGACCTGTGAGGAGCACTGCCTGATCTTTTACAAAAGCAAGCACGTCGCTCATCATATCACTGCCACAGGCAGAGTACACGTGGCTGTCAAGGAGCTCCTCGCAGCAAACGATGTCAGCCTCAAGCAGTTCTTTCATTGTGCTGATTTTCATAGGTTAACTTCCCCTTTGTAAGAATATAAGGGTTGAATAAAAATGTTATCAGAGGTACTTGGCAAGGATGTCGTCAACATCGTCAACTGTAAGTCTGCCGTAAACTTCCTCGTTGATTGTAAGAACGGGAGCAAGACCGCAAGCACCGATGCAACGGCAAGCAGTAAGAGAGAACTTACCGTCCTCTGTGCATTCCTCGGAGCCGATGCCGAGACGCTCGGAGAGCTTGTCGAAGATGTCGCCGGAGCCCTTAACGTAGCAAGCTGTACCAAGACAAACAGAGATTGTGTACTCACCCTTGGGAGTGAGAGAGAACTGAGAGTAGAAGGTGGAAACACCATATACCTCTTCCATTGGAACATTGAGACCCTCTGCGATCATAGCCTGAACCTCAATGGGCAGATAACCGTAGATGTCCTGTGCTTTCTGGAGTACGGGCATAACTGCACCGGGATCGTCCAAATGAGCTTTGATTACTTCTTTGAGTTGTGCTTCCTGTTCGGGTGTACCCTTAAAAGGAAGTGTGCTGAGTTTCTTTTGCATTATAATATCCTCCCTGTGTGGAATAAGATTATATAAGTAGCCGTGGTAAATACGCAATTCACCACTTTACATACAAAAGTATTGTATCATAATAAGACTCGAATGTCTATATTAAATTGCAAAACTTTTGGGAAAAAAACTGATATTTCAGGGATATTCTGTAAATAGTGAAAATAAATGTTAAAAAAATAACATACATTCCGAAAAAATGCGGATAGGATCCCAGATTAAATGGATCATATCCGCAAAATATTTATGTATAAAATTCTCAACAAGAATTATTTAGGAGCTTTACGTCAATTACAAACAAGGTGTCGTTTTCAACCTTGAACTTTACTTCAAAGCCTGCGTACTCAAAACCATAAATACGAGCAGGGTCATCTATGTAAGCAGGTCGAGGGTCTTGAGATAGAAGCTGCAAAAGAGGGCTTTGCTTCTCTGTCGGAATTAAAGAGAGTGAATCCTCTGCACACTCCACAAAAAGTGCATAGTTCTTTTTCTCCTCTGAAAAACTGCCTTTTGCTTCGGGCTTGCAATCCACATAAGGAATATAGGGTTTTATGTCATAGATGGGGGTGTTGTTCATAAGGTCGGCACCCTTGACGATGAGCACCGTACCCTCGTTAGTCTTTTCACACCCTAAAAGCTCAACGCAGGAAAGTCCCACAGGGTTGGGTCTGAAGGGTGAACGAGTGGCAAAGACACCAACACGCTTGTTTCCGCCGAGTCTGGGAGGTCTAACCGTCGGTGACCATTCCTTGTCTTTTACCTCGGAAAATTCCCACAAAAGCCACAGATGGCTGTATTCCTCAATGCCTCTGAGTGCTTCGTCGAAGCGGTATTCCTTCTCGAAAACAATGGTAGCAACATTGTCGATAAGACCGCTTTGTCTTGGTATTCCGAATTTTGTGGGGAAGTCGGTTTTGATTTTTGCAATTATTTTCATAATATCCCTCTGTAAAATTTCTACATTGATTATAGCAAATCTGCAGAAATTTTCAATATGAAGAAGGAGGAAAGACTTTTGACAAATAATGAACGTAAGGAATACATTATTTTCTTGAAAATGCCAGCTCTCATTGAGAGAGCTATATAAATAAGTGGCTAAATACACAGCTTAGCGTAAATCTACACAAAAAGAAATAACCCTTGACTTTTGTTTTACACTCAAGTCAAGGGTTAAATCTGTTCACTCTTGTTATCTAACATCGTTGTCTACCTCTCTGTTCTGCAGGATAACATTGCTTTTCTTGTTTCTGCTTCCGTATCACTTTTTCTTTCTTTTATCTCCTAAGCGAGATTTACTTATGTGTCGGATGGAGTTTTAGAATTACAATGTTTTAGGTTCTAAACTTGCAACTGAATTAAGTAAGCTTTAATTTCAATCTGTTTTGGATTTTGTGACCTGAAAAAATTAGATTTGGTAAATTTCTTTTTGATCGTACTGCTTACCTTGCAGATTTTTAATCCTTTGTTTCACGTTTTAATTAGCGATTTTGTTTCAGATTAACTTTAGTTTTCTTATTTAATTTTGGTTTTGCAGTAGTTTTGAACCCGAAGGTTTTTACCTCTTCATTGGTATCATCCTTTCTGTCTATAATATAGCATAGGGTAGGGGTATTTTCAAGATGGAATATTGTACAAAGTTAATATAATAATTTATAACATATCGTAGAAATTGTGGTGTATGCCATATAAATTTCAACATATCAATTGACATTAGCAGAGTAAATATGTTATATTATATGCGTTGGGTTCTTAACATCCCGACATAAGAGGTACTGTGGAGTACCTCTTTTTTTGTTTGTGGAAAACTCTTCATTTGTATGGAAAGTGTTACTGATGTTTTATCAAAAACTTTATTTTCAGTTTATTTTTGTCTTTATAATGACAAATGTAAAAAATTGTCGACTATGGAGGCAGACTATGAAATATTACGTTTTATACAATCCCCTTGCAGGCGATGGTAAGGCAGAAGAAAAAATCACTAAACTTTCAGATTTCTTTGATGCTGAGCTTGTAAATATGGATGTAACAAAGATTTCTGATTATAAGGATTTCTTCGCCGGTGTTTCGGCTGAGGATGCGATTATCCTTTGCGGCGGTGATGGTACAATCAATCGTTTCGTGAATGATACTGCAGAGGTTAAAATTCCTTGTGATGTGCTTTATTATGCTATCGGCACAGGTAACGATTTCCTTCGTGATGTTGAGAAGGTAGGAGTAAAAGAACCCTTCTCCATCAAGAAATATCTGCAGAATCTTCCTGTTGTAACGGTCAAGGGCAAAGATTACTATTTCCTGAATAATGTTGGCTTCGGTATTGACGGCTATTGCTGTGAGGTGGGCGATGAAATGAAAAAAGCATCTCCCAAGCCCGTTGATTATACCTCAATTGCCATTAAGGGTCTTTTGTTCCACTATAAGCCCACTAACGCAACTCTTGTTGTTGACGGCAAGGAGTATAAGTACAACAAGGTATGGCTTGCTCCCACAATGAAGGGTCGCTTCTATGGCGGTGGTATGATGCCTACTCCCGAGCAGGACAGAATGAGCGAGGATGGTAAGCTTTCTGTAATGTTCTATTACGGTAAAGGTAAGATTCGCAGTCTGATTGCATTTCCTTCAATGTTCAAGGGTGAACACTTGAAGTACAAGAATATGATTAAGATTCACTCAGGTCACGATATCACAGTTAAGTTTGACCGCCCTGCACCCTTGCAGATTGACGGAGAAACCATCGTAGGTGTAACAGAATACCATGCTGTTGCAAAGACAAAGGTTAAGGCATAAAGCTGCAAGAACAAAAGAATAACGCAAAAGAAAAGTCCCTGCATTTTTGTGCAGGGACTGAATTTTTATGTGTGCTTATTTGCTGTTATGCTTTTTTTTGAGCATAAGCTTCAGGGTTGCGAGTATATTCCTTGTACTCGTTTTTTACTATACTGATGAACACAATCATAGTGATGTGAAGAGCAATCAGCAGAAGTGTAACCCAAACGGGACAGAATACAAGGCTGTAAATTATTGTGAGGACAAGACCTGCGATTACAAGACCTTTTATTTTGCAGAAAGCACCTGTGGGATTTTCGGTACCGCAATTGGGACAGAACATAAAAATGATCCTTTCTTTATTTAGTAAACTACATTTATATTATTGTATATCCTTTGAATTTATAAGTCAAGGATATAGTTTCCTTTTGACGGATTTTGTTCAGAAATAAAATTCTTTCATATCATCGAGACGAAGAATCATAGGAGAAAGTCCCAATCCTGCACCTACATCAATATCAATCCATGTGTCTGTGAAGACGGGCTTGTTCTTGAATTTACTTCCGTACAGAGTAGTAGGGGTGTGACCGAAAACAACAATTGTGCCGTCTTCGTAATATCTTGTTTCAAGGGAAGGTCTGCTCCATAAAAGGTCGTATTCCGAGTAATCGGAAAGCTTTTTATCTGTATTGAAATCACCGAGACCGCTGTGACAAAGAATATACTTTTTACCGCCTACCTCAATTTCTTTGTAGAGAGGAGCTTTTTCAATATAGTCCAGCATATATCTTATCTGAGCGTGAGTATACTGTTGCATAGCATCCATAGTAGCAAAGCCGCCGTTGGAAACCCAAACAGAATAATAATTGCGTTTTGCTCCTGTAAGCTCACTGGCACAGGGGATTCGGTCTCCTTCAAAGAGCCCTCTGTTCTTAAGAAGCATGGATTCGTGGTTTCCCATAAGCAATATTACATTGGGGCAGGACATTATCCATCTGATGATTTTGAGTCCGTCAGAGCCTCGGTCGATACAGTCACCCAGAACATAAAGGTTATCTTCTGGTGAAAAGCCGATTTCCGAGAGTTTACGCCCGATACGTTCAACAGGATAACCGTGCAGATCAGAAACAACATAGGTCATACATGGTGTCAGTCCTTTCTTTTTTTAGAATTTGGGATAAAAGTATATAGCATATAAAATAGCTTATAACATCATTTAAAGAAAAAAGAATTTTATTTTCAGATATTTGTGAAATATTTCTGCTATTCCTGCGAAAAACAGTTGTTTATAGTGTTCTTTATGGTGTAGCAACTAAACAAAATAAAATAATTGCTACAAAAAATAAAACTCCTGAGAAAATAAAAAATCGCAGAGTTTTATCAGTAAAGGACTTTGAAAATTTCATAGGGGAGGGATTGGATATATGAAGACAGACCCTCGTGGTCTGTAAAAGCTGCAATTGATGTTACTTAAATAACTTATAAAACTTAATTACAACAAACTTTGGAGGAAATGAAAAATGACAATGACAAGAACAAAGAAGCTTTTTACTACACTTATCGCTATCGCAATGATTTTCTGCACAATGTTCGCAATTACTGTGCCTACATCTGCGGCTACCTGCAGCAGTGGTATCAGTACAAGAACAATTACTGTAAAAACCAAGGCTAACTACTGGATTCCCGGCTCTGAATCAATAACAATTTCTCAGAGCAAGGGTGTTTGTACAAAGAAAAATTACAATATATTTACAGGTAAAACTACATACAAAAATTCTAATCAGTATGGTGAGTGGGATATTACCGTAAGGGCCACAGACGGCAGTCATACGTTTTACAAAACACTTAAAGACGGTAGCATCAAGCTGAACCTTAAGCCCAACAAGACCTATAACATTACAATCAAATGGGATTCCACAGCAGCAACCATCAAGTGTTTATCTAAAGGAAATTATACTTCTTATCCTACATGGAGAGTTAAGAGTACATATAAGGTAAGCAGCTATTATTAAGTATTAAGTAGCAACCAATAATATCCAATCCAAAAGTTCCTGCACCACAGGCAGTCTTGCAATTAAGCGAGGCTGCCTGTTTTGTGTTTTATCTGCATTTAAAGACAAACAGGCACCTTCTAAGGTGCCCGTTTGGTTAAAAGCATTATTTATGAGTTTACTTAGCTCAATAAATTAAGGACAAATTCGTTTAGATCATTAATGTTGACATTGTTCGCAGGAGAGAGTATAGTTAAATCATTAAAGAATTTGGAGGCGGCTATGTATATTTCTGTTGGGGATGCAGCTTTAAAGTTTGGTATCTCAAAACGTCGGGTACAGACCTTGTGTGAGCAGGGACGTATTGAGGGGGCTACTATGGTTAGCGGAGTATGGCTGATACCTGAGGACGCTCCTAAACCTTCGGATGCCAGAAAAAAGCAGGTTGACGAGAATCAACTGAGTCTTTTTGATGTATCATCGAAGATTTTGACGGTTGATGATGTATGCAGGATTCTCTCAATTTCAAAGGCTACTGCTAAAAACTGGATTCGGTTAGGTAAGATAACACCTGATGTGAACGGATTGTTTTTCAGCGGTGAATATATTGAGAAGGTTGTTGCAGAAATCAGATCTGAGAACAGCACAAAGCTCAAAAGCCGAAGAAACAAAAAGAGTGCAATGGGTAAGATTCTTTACAAGGATTATGTCCGTAATGAGAGTAATCAGAGATTGGTTTCTGACCTTCTGGAACTTAAAGTCTTTGAGTATGAAACGGATTTACTGATAGTTTTGGCTAACTTTGCCGTTCAGCTTTACTATCAAAGCCATGGGATCGAATACTTTGATAATTATGTTTTGCATAGCTTTTTGCTTGAAGCTCACAGAGATGATTTTCATATTCTTGTTAAAGATTTGATTGGGAATTATAATCTCAAGGCTTCCCAAATCAAGAAGCTCCTTCCTGCTTTGACAAAAGAGATAACATTTGTTAAAGGTGAGGACACTCTTGGTTTTATTTATATTTCTTTGCATGATATTGGTCAGCGAAAAAGCTCGGGCATTTATTATACTCCCGAGAAGATAGTTGGCGAGATGATAGAAAGGCTTTATGAGAATGATTTACAGCTTAATTTGAGAACGATTTGCGACCCTTGTTGCGGTACGGGTAACTTCCTTTTATCTCTCGGAAAAAAAGGTATCGATTACTCAAATATTTATGGTCAGGATGTAGACCCTACCAGTGTTTGCCTTGCCAGAATCAATATTGCCCTTATGGCACCGAATCTGACTGTAGCTGATCTGCGTAATAGAATTATTATCGGAAATACATTCTTTGAAACCTTTGAACGTAAATTTGACGTGATTCTCGGTAATCCCCCTTGGGGAAGTGATTTCACGCCGGAAGAGGCAGAGAGATGCCGAAAGGTGTTCAAAACCGCAGTTGGTAAAAACATTGAATCCTATGATGTATTCGTAGAAAAAACGCTTGATATGCTATTGCCCGGCGGAGTGCTGTCTTTTGTTCTTCCCGAAGCAATACTTGGTGTTGCGGCACATGAAGCTGTGAGAAGGCTCATACTTGATTGCTGTTCCTTTAAATTTATTTCTTATCTTGGTAATGCTTTTACAGGGGTTCAGTGTCCTGCTATTATCCTCGGCATTACAAAGGATTATGAAAAAAACGTAGCAGGCTGCAGAGTTTCTGTAAATAATGAAAGGTTTACCATATCTCAGCCGAGGAATTTTTCTGACGGAGCCTTTGCTTTCAATGTATCTGACGAAGAATATGAATGCCTAAACACTATCAGCCATATTGAAAATGCAGTGTATCTCAAAGAAAATGCAAAATTTGCTCTCGGAATTGTAACGGGCAATAACAAGGAGTTTATTTCTGACGAAAAGCAAGACGATAACGAAGTCGTTTTAAAGGGCAGTGATATTTACAGATACGGATTTACTCCCTCTGATAACTACATTCGTTTTGAACCTGAAGCTTTCCAGCAGGTAGCTCCTGCAGAGCTGTATCGGGCAAAGGAGAAGCTCCTTTATCGCTTTATATGTGAGGTGCCTGTGTTTGCTTATGACGACAAGCAGACCCTTTCGCTTAACAGCTGTAACATTCTTATTCCAGAAATTGAGGGGCTTGAGATGAAGTATATCCTTGCTATACTAAATTCAAGTGTTGCCGCATACTATATTTCCAAAAAATTCAATTCCGTAAAACTACTTCGTTCTCATATTGAACAGATGCCCATACCAATGGTTTCCAAAGAAGTTCAAACAGCTGTAATAAAAAAAACAGACCGCATAATGAGTTCGTCTCAAAACATTATCGGTCTGTATGAAGATTTGGATAAAGATATTATGGCACTGTATGGACTTGATGAAGAGCAAGGAAAAGTTATCGGAAATGCTCTGAAAAACAAAAGCCTATTTCTTGGTATCTAACAGCTCGTACAGCTCTTCGTATGTAAGCCACTGAACAAAGTGGCTTTGTGTATGAAAATCTATAGTTTTGTTGTTTAGGTGGAATTGCCCCTCACCTTTGTTTCCTTTATGTTGTTTATCGGAATATCCGAGGCAAGCGGGAAGCTCATCTGAGGTCATTTTGAAAATTGCGATGCGGTCAGCAAAAAACAGACCATAGTATAGAACGTCAAACTCCGAGCATTTTACCTGCTGTATGTTGCAATCAAATTTATGGCTTAACATATCTGTACTGTTAAGTGCACGGTTTCCAAGGTTTGCTTTCTTGCATTGTTCAATGGCGTTTTCGCGGTTGATAGCGGCATCGTTGGCTTTCATAACAGTTGAGAATTTTATTTCGATTCTTTGGTGTCCGGCTTCGTCGTATCGGTCGTGAAACTGATTGTGGGATTTTGTAAAACTGTAAAGGGTTTCTATCATAAGCTCGGCAATGGTGCCGAATCTCGAGTACGAAGGGCAAAGATACCATCTCGAAATTCTTTGATTTTATCGGTCATTTTTGTTCTCCTTTGCTATCAGAATAAAAGATATTTGTCCTGTTACATCTTAGCATAATTTTCCGCAGGCTGCAAGGTGATTAAAATTGCGAGTATTGATGACGATTAAACATTATTCAGCCTGTTGCCCTTATGATACCACACAAAAAATATTGAAAAGGGATGCCAAAAGGGTATCCCTTTTTCTTATGGTCCGTTGAAGGACTTTAAGCTACATAGTCTTGCACCTAAAACTAATTGTAATGCTACCTTGGGGAAGTTTGAAAATTTTCGTTGGATTTTAAAATTCACAGTGATCCCCGAGAGTAGATGTGGATTATGATAGATGAAGCTTTGCTATAGTTATGATAAATTCTAAATAGTAGAAAAAAGTAATTTTTAGAAGACAGTAGAACAAAATAGTATATTTTTAAGTGTCCCTTAAATGTGAGAAAGAAAAATATATAACAGACCTATTTAGGAGGTGATATAATGAAAATATGGAATTGTAGTAATAACAATAAATGTTATGAAAATGACGATGATAGTTGTTCAAAAAGTAGCTTAGATAACAAATGTTCTTGTGGCTTTTGTTGTCCTGAGTGCCTCCCTGGTCCTCCTGGTCCTCAAGGACCTCCAGGGGAGCAGGGCCCCATAGGACCTCAAGGACCCATAGGACCGAGAGGTTTAATGGGGGTACAGGGACCTGTAGGTCCCATAGGTCCTCAGGGTCCTGCAGGAGGTGTGCTTAACTATGCAGATTTTTATGCGTTAATGCCACCTGATAATGCGGCAACGGTAGCTCCGGGAACTGATGTTAGTTTCCCGCAAGACGGACCCAATAGCGGTGCTGATATATTTCCAGACTCGGAGCGGATTCGTTTAATCTGGCTTAAATCGGAACGTATCAGGTACTGTTTGAAGTAAGTGTAGATGAAGCAGGTCAATTATTGTTGACTTTAAACGGAGAGGATTTGGAATATACTGTGTTTGGAAGAGCAACAGGTGCATCACAGATTGTAGGTATGGCTATAGTATCAACTACTGTTATTAACTCTGTTTTGACCGTTCGAAATCCTGCAGGTAATGCTGTAGCATTGACAATCACTCCTCTTGCAGGAGGAACGCGTCCTGTTTCTGCTCATCTTGTTATTACGCAGATTGCGTGATTTATCATATATATTTGTTTTGTGAATTATGGCGACTTTTAATAACGAAATGTGCCCGTGAAATTGCAGGTTTTTATTTTGAGAAAAGAGTCCGAAACAGTGTTTAAACACTGTAATGTTGCCAAGAAATTCATCTTCAGTTTTCTTTTGAAAACAAGCCTGAACTTTTCACCGATTGGTAAAGGTTCAGGCTTAAATGCTTTGGTGCGGGTGACAGTGATTGTTTATGGAGGAGAGCGTTTACCTCGTATGCTGCGGAGTGTTTACAGTCAGAAGTGTTCTCAATGCTCTCTTTAAAAACAGTCCACAGGATTGTTTTTACCTTCGGCTTCGGTGTTTCACCTACGCCTCGGCACAGTCGCCTCAAGTCCTGTCACCCTACACTATTTGAAAAAAATAATAAAAGGTACCCTCAAGAGAAGGTACCTTTTATTAATGGTGCGGGTGACAGTGGTTGTTTATGGAGGAGAGCGTTTACCTCGTATGTTGCGGTGTATTCATAGTCACAAGTATCATCAACTCTCTCCTTAAAAATGCTCCACAGGAGCATTTTTACCTTCGGCTTCGGTGTTCCACCTACGCCTCGGCACAGTCGCCTCAAGTCCTGTCACTCTACACTATTTGAAAAAAATAATAAAAGGTACCCTCAAGAGAAGGTACCTTTTATTAATGGTGCGGGTGACAGGACTTGAACCTGCACGGTGTTGCCACCAGAACCTAATTGTAATGCAACCTTGGAGATGTCTTATGTTAACTCTATAAAATTTCTAGAAATGATAGTGTTTATCAAGAATTTGGGATTATTAGATGATTATAAGAATAACACACAATACATAATTAGACAGTGTTATGAATAATTAATGAGATTTATGATTTATTGGCATACGCACGACTTTTGAAAAAACGAGCAAATTAAATGGTGGTAACAGAACACATTGTGACATGTATGCCATTAAACGTAACCATAGCATAAATGCTAAGTTTTTATTTTATAGATGATTACAACAATTTTTCTAGGTTGGATAATAATTACTTCACTATAGTTTCGTGTCTGCCGGTTGTAAGTGCTTTTTTATATGAAATTTTCAAATGGATAGTGTGTCTGCCAAGTGTGATAACAAATATATATGAATTTGAATCTACCTTAAATACGTCAAAATTGGATAATACACTATTATCTAATGCTAGTTCAGCAAAACTAAGTTTATTGTTTGAAATATTTTTCTCAAAATTATTCACTTAATATTTATCGATATGCGATGTTACTTTGTAATCTGCGCTAAAATTGAAGATAAAAAGGGTATTATAGTGTGATTGCTTTTGAATCAATATATTCAAATGTAGGAACAAATTTCGGCGTGTAAAACTTAAATTATTGTTTTATAAAGTTAGAATTTGCTTGTAAATTTGTATTCACAATAATTGCTAAATTTTTTATTTATATTTTGATATGATTTGGTATGCTTTTATTTTTTGAAATCTATTAAGGAGTCGATTGTACGAAAAAAAGACAAAAAAACAAAAAACAACCCTTGAAAAGACAGGTTGGATATGGTAATATACTACTAAAAAAGAATATAAATGGAGAGGAGATAGTAAGTTCCGAGCAACACTTGGTATTTTTTGAGAGGTGTATTGTACTAGATGATTCACAATTACCAAACATAAAGCTTGATATGGAACCTCTGCTACACAAAGAAAATCAGTGTTTGATTCATATTTCGATTGATTTGTGTAAAAAAAATAAAATGAAAGCAATAGATGCAGCAAAATACTTAATTGAATTATATAAGAATGCAAAAGTAGAATACAATCGAACTCCAGTCAAAATTGGTAAATTGTTAACTTTAGCGTCCTTGTTATATGCGAATAACCCCAAAAAAAGGAGTCGAAAACTATTAGATGGGGATATTATATCATTAGGTTGTGGCTCTACCATAAGTAATATGGATTTGATAGATTTTGATGAATATACGAATGGTGAAGATGCTTCGGTGGTTATAGATGATAACTTGATTCCATCTTGTATAATTGAAGAAGGATTAGAATATGATGTTTTATTCTATATTTTTAGAAATTTCGGAGCTTATTCGCAATACTTGCTGGGAAGATATATTGAAGCAATGAAACCCGAGGGTGTTTCGGAGTTTAGTAAAATTCGTGTTGATGAATTTGTTTTTTCTAATGGAACCGAGTGGCCAAATGATATGAGACCATTTTCTGAACTAATAAATGAGTACTGGGGTAATGAGAGTGGGACAAATTGAATTTGTTGAAAAATTTTATAGGCAAGTTGTAAATGGAATTCGAAGCGAAGATGTTACATCTTTCTTAAATGAAGATATTGATTGCATCAATAGTTTTAATTTAGATAAAGAGGAAATTGAAAATATAATTTTAGGATTGCATAATAATCGATGTGTACTTTCGATGGAAAATGGACTTTCGCCTTATACAAATGTTTCTCCAGATTTTTTTACGGATAATACTGAAAAACAGATTAAAAAATTTCCTCAGATTTATGCAATATATTCTATTATCCATTATCATTATGCTACATATAAATCAATTTTATCTACAGTTATTGCTGTTGATACAAAAAGAGCAGAAGAATATATTAATTCGCAAGCAGAGCTTTTTTCAAGCAAGACTACTGTAATTGTTGAAAATGCAATACGTAAACAAAGGCAACTATCTAAAAGCATCACTGAAAAGGCTGAACATAGACTTTCAACTAAAACGTCAGAAGTGAGCGTTACTATTTTAGGTATTTTTGCTGGAATTGTATTAACTGTTGTTGGTGGATTTATTTATTCAACATCAGTTTTTACAAGTATAAGTGAAACACATTGGAGTAAGATATTATTAGTTTCTTCTGTTGTTGGATTTGTTTGTATAGCACTAATCGTAATTATGTTTCACTATATTGAACGTTTTAGAGTAAATACCCCCAAAAAATTATCTATATCATTAAAAAAGTATAAATACAACAAAGGGTTAGATGTCAAGAGTTTATTATCTTATATTTGTAATAAAATGCTTAACAATCTTTTTGTTGCAATTGTTATGCTTTTTTTATTGGTGTTAATGGTTTTTGGATTTGTTTCTACGATGGTTAACGAAGCAGAAGATATGGTAACAAATAGTATTGAAACTACAACTGTTGCTACTTCTGCTGTAGAGAGTGATTTACCAATAGAAGAACTGATATAATCATTATTAATTTTAGATAAATAACGATAAAATATGATTTGTTGAAGTCTTGTAAGTTGTCCTTACAAGACTTTTTTCTTTGATGATTTATACCATAAAGTGAAACACTATAAAAGTTTAGAGGTGCATTCATAGTTTTTGTGAAATAGAAAAGCTACACCATAACCTCAAAATTAGGTTTGTAACAATTTTGTTGGAGTTAGAAAATAGTAGTTGATATCTTAAATTCTGTGTAGTAAGATGGTTTTAGCAAAACAACAATGAGGTGTTAATCATAAAACAATGAAAGGTGTATGTAATGATTGTAACAGCTGTAAAAAGTATAACCTTATTGAATGGATGTATCAATCCAGAGGATACAACACCTAACAGAATAACTTTGCTGTTGTAACAACAGTTGCACTCACAACTCAGGCAATAGAAATTCAGTTGAATCTTCAACTGAAATCGAATCAACCGTAGCGGAACTGAGGTGGAAGCAGAGTTGCAGTGAACAACTCCAAAGGGAAGAACAACACCAAGGATATAATGCTTTCGTCCTCAGTATTAGCAGCGGAATTAAAAAAACAAACTGTTTTCCGAGACATAGGCTTGGTGAAACAATTTCCAAGTTTGCTCATCAAACTATCATGAGTACTACATGGAATATGTTAGATTTTATCTATTATTTAGTAATGAATTGATATGACTATTTGTCTTTCTTGATTAGAGTATATATCTGAATAATGTAGGTTAAAAAATCTCAGCATTAGCAATGAAAATTACTAATGCTGAGATTTTTATGCGTGTTCGATTTGATGCGTACACAAATTCATATGCGATTATCGGTATATAATGCATAAGTTTAGGGCAATAATTTTGTTTATGTCGAATATTGTAAAAAAATGTCGTCTAATGATATAATGAACATATATTATTTTGGAGGCATTTTTATGAGTGTTTTTAGAACCCTTCACATATCGGATATTCATATTGGTGATACATATAAGAGGAAATCAGATGAGATTGCATATAAATTAATAACTGAATTAGAAAAAGAAAACTTAATAAAAATTAATAACGTTATAATTTCAGGAGACATATTTGAAGGAAAAATTGGTTATGATGACAATATTATAGATGAGGCAGTATCATTTTTCAATATTATCTTTGAAGAAATAAACAGAGTTACAAAAATTGAGAAAACAGATTTTCTTTTTGTTCCTGGAAATCATGATATGGTTAGATCTGAATGTAAAGATGAAACTTGGAAAAAATACAAAGAATTTCTCAATAGATTTTATGGAACAATACCTGGTTTTTATAACCAAAAAGATTTTTCGCTTTTTAGGGTTTATGACTCTCATAAAATAGCATTTGTGGGTTTCAATTCGTGTTGTTTTGAAAAACAAGAAGCCATTGATAAGGAGATTATTAAAAAAATAATAGAATCTACAGATGAGTGTTATTCAAAGAATAACATTAAAAAAAGTGATTTAATTAACTTTCTTAGTGATTCAAATAGAGATAAGTATGTAGATTATGGAGAAATATCCCAAGGACAAATTTTATACAATACAAGATTAGTTAGAAACTATGATGATTACAACATAATAGCGTTTTTTCATCATCATTTTTACTTATTCCCTGAGATTAATAGATTATATGGCGATTCGAGCTTAATTAGGAATTTTTCAGATGTAATTTATAATATCCAACAGATGGGGATAAAAACTGTGATCCATGGTCATAAACACATGGATTTAGAGCGTCCGTTAGTGAATGAGACATACTATGAAAACGCTGAAAACATAATTAATGTGTTTGCGGGTGGTTCATTAGGCTCAAATCGTGTTTCAAGGCATTCTTTTAATGTTTTTGAGTTTTTTGATAAAAATAGCGATCTGCAATTAATACAAAGAAAAATCAGTTATACTGGTGAAAAAAGAAATCCTACCATTACAAATAGAATTCCTCCAGAGGCATCTGCTGGTGGCCAAACAATCAAGCTTATCGAATTATTAAAAGATTCTGATCCGGATTTGTGTGAAGAGTATAAAAATGAAATTGAAAGAATTAATATTGCAAATAACGATTATAATAATTTAATTAAATGGTTGGAAAAGGTATTTTTAGGATTTACTGAAACGTGTAAAATACTCAAAAGCAATCGTTATAATATCTTCATTCTTTTAGTAAGTATGAATTATCGTGTGCTTAAAATGAAGAAAGAATATGGTCAAGAAACTATTGATGATTCATACTTTTCTATTCTAGAAAAACTAATTAGAAAACTCAATTTTGAGATTGATATTAATAAATTTCAGAGTTTATTTGATGATACGGATTTAAGAAGAGTTAAAGAAAAATGTGATAGTATCATGCAAAGTGCAACAAACAAAGTCACAAAGAGATATCTCGCTTTAAGTATGACAAGTATTTTTATAACAGATTTGTATTTGATTTTACGTTATTATGCGGATGAATTTTATAATAGATATATAACTTACAAAGTGAACATCAGATTGGATGAAAATGAATTCCATCAAAATGTACCAGTGGAACGAATTATGATAAAATCTGATGCAGATAGAAGAAGTGCATATATAGATTTGAAATGTACTTCAGCAACCGCACACAAATTAGCTGTTTTATTTGTAAAGGAATTTGAGTTGATCGTAAACAAATATGAGGATTTCTTTAAAGTTATAGGATTAAAATTATACTATATCTCACCAAAAATTGAAAAGGGAGAAACACAAGAAAAAATTGATAACTACAATTTTGAAGCATATATTCCTACATTGATTCCGTTGCTTACTGGTGACAATATTTATTCAAGGAAAGAGGTATTTGCTAGAGAATTAATTCAAAATTCCATTGATGCAATTGCTGTAAGAGAGTCAAAGGAGAATGATTTTGATAAAAAAATATATATAACTCTTGGTAGTGATGAAAATGGCCGATCATACTTTAAAATACAAGATCACGGAACTGGAATGGATAGGTTTAAAATTGAGCGTTATTTTACCAGTATTGGAAGAAGTTTTTATTCAGGCGACGAATATCAAGATTTAAACATCAATTATAAACCTATTAGCAATTTTGGCATCGGTTTTTTATCTACTTTTATGGTTTGTAGAGAAATTGATGTTAAAACAAGGTATTATGAAGATGACTCAAAAGGTTTAAAACTGCATATTCCAAACTATGATGGTTGTTTTTTTATCGAAAAAGATAACAGTATCGATGTTGGAACAGAAATAACTTTATATATTGATGAAAACATAAGTCATAATATATCTTCAAAGGATATTGTAAAGTATATTAAGTCTATTATGAAAGATATTACTTACGAAATTGTTATCAAAAATGAACAAAATAATCATACAGACACGATAAAACCATATAGTATGAGAAGAAATAAGAAAAACTTGTTATTTATTCCGTTTTTAGAGAATTATCAAGTGAAAACTGGAATTAATGTTAAAGATGAAATATGGTCTGCTGAATGTTTTGATAAGTATAAATATGGTGTTTTTATAAATTTTCACTCTTTTCAGGATAAATCATTAAGTGCAAAAGTACTTAATTCCGGTATTATGCTTAATGATGTCACTTCAGATGAAGTGTGGAGTTTGCTACTTCAAGATCAACTTCAAAACTATGATGACTGGCAAAACTTTTTTACATTTAATCTGCCATCCAACTATTTTAATATTGATGTTTCTAGGGAAAAGATTACTGAGTTATCAAAAAATCTTCAAAAAACTGAATTTACTACTCAATTATTATCCGAAATATTAAACCAAGTAAAACAATATGTGTTTTTTGCGAAAATAGATAATAATTTGGATATTAGTATAATTAGTTTTAACCGATTCATTATGTGTATGTTGAATTTATGTCACAAGCAGGAAATACATAGTCAATATTTATCGGATTTTTCAGACTTAATGTATTCTGTCGATACTAAAGGAGTTGGTGATAGTAAACTCAAGTTGTGCATTTCTAGAAACAAGGGTGGAGTAAAAAACGCTAAGAAAGTAGCACACGTAATATTAAACTTTTTTAAAGACAAAGTTAATTTGAACGATATCAACAATATAGGTTTTGAGTATGAATTTCATATACGTTCTATGCTATTACATGATTTTGGGCATTTTTATTTAAATAATAACAAGAATTATTATATGGAAGTGCAGAAATATGTTAATGTAATTCCTAATATGGAGAATAAAATGGCGTATTTTGGTGCAATGGTATTGCTGTGCAACAACATAGACAAGAATCATATGTTTGATGATGAAGCAATATATCTGAAGTTATTGGAAGTCTTTTTTCTTGATTTTACTGTTGCAGACGTTGAATCTGGTAATTGTACAATAACACTTACAGCAGAGAAATTAAAACAGTTTATTGAAAAGTTTAATGAGAGATATAGATAAAATTCAATTTCAAACGCTATATCAAGAAGTGCAAGAGTTAATAATTGCTAAACTTTTTGTTTTGAAAGTATTAGTTAACTTAAGTGTGCCATTTTAACTGCAAGTATAAATTTAAGCATACCAAAAAAATCTCGGCAACAGTAATTATTAATGTTGCTGGGATTTTTTTGTACACCTTAAAAAGCGAGTAGACGATATAGTGAAACGTAGTTCGTGGGCGAAAGAACTTTTAAAATACACCTTAAATAAAGTCTGCGATGTGAAGTGAATAAACCAAAGAATTTTGGGTTTTGTGGTTATGCAAGAGTTTTATGATGAACGGAGTAAAGCGTAGCTGAGAATATGTGGCTATGACAGATTGGATTACTAAAGATTAATTAGTAATACCAACATTTTGTATAAAACTTAAAAATAGAGTTAAAGGGATATCACGATTGCACGAGATTTTTTTCGATATATTGAATGGAACAAAATGGAACAGAAATTTCCAAGGATAATAAAGCAATCATTTGCAGAAAAGAGGGTGATAGAAAAATAATGGATGAAATTGTTGGTGTTTCACGAAAATATCCAATTAAACCTGTAATTACTTGGAAACGATACTTGTTTTAAATTTAGAATATAAAATAAGCTTGAGCTTTTGTGTGGGGATAAAAATAATATTATTTTATTAACTCTATAGAAAACAAATAGAAAAGTAATTATAAGTATTTATATGATTCGTGGTGTTTGTTATGAGTATACAAAAGAAGATGAATATTTTTATGCATAAATTTTTAATACGGTGTTGAAATATTTTGGCAAATATAGTATGATTTAATAAAAGAATGATGATACGTAGTTTGAATTGAATACCTAATTGTAAAAAGTTAGTAGAGATTTACTTTGTTTTCAAAATTATAGTGTAGGTATTGTGCAACTAAATTTGAAAATTATGGAAATGTTTTTGCTTTTAAATATTTATTGAATGCTCAAAATACTTTGGAATCAAATCGCCTTCAGGGATCAATTTATATAATAGATTGGATATTAAAAACGTAAAAAACTTAAAGAAACTTTAAAGTAACGCTATCCTGATAGAGGAAGTTACCAAATCAAGATATATCGCACTTCTCATATATTGAAAGTTGAAAATATGTTTTGGTTATTCTTTTATGTTAGTGCCAGAAGTTGGTTTGGAACCTGTTTGTAGCAATTTAATACATATAATAGGTGCACTTTTATAGATAATTAAATGGATATAGATAACTTCAAAAGTTATTCTAATCAAATGTTGGTTAATAATGCAAAGCTCTTGCAGGAATTAATAGTTAATAAAAAGTGATAAATAAGAATAAATTACAAAAATTTATAGATATGTTAGTCAATAATACGGATATACTTTAAATTCTTGTGCCTATTATTTTGAAGAAAATGGGTATGTAAAATTTATTTGGGAGAATGGATTATGTTTGAGAAAGTCAATAAAGCTATTATTAATGGAAAATGTTTCACAGAAGATACAGATATATTACTATACGAAAATATTAAAAACAAAATTTCGATAATATATGGTAAAAATGGGTCAGGTAAAAGTACGCTTGCGGAGGCAATTGAACATTTGCATTTTCCTAATGAAAACATCAAAAAGGTATCTTTGTTGGATTTTGAAGGTAATGAAGTATTATTGAACGAGAGTCAGAAAAGTAATATATTTGTATTTAATGAGGATTTCATAAATAGGAATATATCCATAAGTGATGATGGTTTATCAACAATTATTATGTTGGGAGAGCAAAATGATGTTGAAAAAGAAATTGTTGATTGCAAAATTAAACTAGATAAAGTAAGAATAAACTATGAAAAATTAAAAGGTGAATGTGATAAATTATCGGATAAGAATGAAATATCTTCTCCGTTAAATATTAAAGAGAAGTTTCTTAAGGTTTTAAAGTCAGAGCAAGGTTGGGCTAAAAGGGATTCTGATATCAAAGGAAATGCAAATAAGTCTAGAGTGGTTTTTGATGTCATGGTAGATAAGCTAAACTTATTAAAAGTTTCAGATACTGAAGTGGATTTAAGAAAAAGTTTCAAAGATACGTTAGAACTATATAAGAAATCCGGGAATATTGAAACAGAGTATAGAGATGAGATTAAACCAGTTGCGTTACCGAGCGGTATAGATGATAGTGTTGTAAAATTAATAAGTGAAGAAGTAAAAAAAATCGAATTTTCAGATTTAGAACATAAAATACATGAAACAATTTTAGAAGGTAAGCAAAGAATAGTAGAGCGTACGAATGAGGTTTTTGCTGTAGAAAGAAAGAGTATTTGTCCGTGTTGCTATCAATACGTATCTGATGAATACAGAGAATATTTGCTTACATGTATAAGTCATGTTCTAAATGAAGATGTTAAAAATTTTGAGGATAGATTACACAGAGCGAAGATAGAAGAAATATCTTTTAATACTGAACTTTATAAAACTCTTGATAATGGAATTATTGCAGACATAGTTTTAGCAATTCAGGAATGCAATAAAATAATATGTAAATATAATGAATATATTAACCAGAGATTAGAGAATATTTATATGCCTATTTCGATTATTCCTTTGAATTTGGGTGAAAAAATTACTATTCTAAACCAACAATTAAAAAGATTAGAAACAAATCGTTTGGAATTTAATAAGGCAATAAGAGAAAGAAACGATATTAAGAACAACTTAGATGAAATAAACTTAAAATTAGCATTCATAGAAACTAAGATTGTTTTAAAAGACTATTTTGATGCAATAAATAAACAAGAAAAATTGGAAAAAGAAGTTAAACATCTCAATGATGAAAAAAACTCCATTGAAAAAGAAATTAATAAACTTAAAGATAAAAAGAAAAATATAAATATTTCTCTTGATTTAATCAATAATTTGCTTTCTTATGTTTTTCTAGATAGTAGGCGGATTAGACTTGAAACAAAGAATGATAAATTTATACTCAAATCACACGGAGCTAATGTTAGACCAAAAGATGTATCAATTGGTGAAAGAAATATAATTGCTTTATGTTATTTCTTTGTCAATAGCTTGAAGGGAAGAGAAAAACAAAATTGTTATAATGAAGAATCTTGGTATGTTATAGATGATCCGGTTTCCAGTTTTGATATTGATAATCGTGTTGGTATACAATCATTATTAAGATATCAGACGGAACAGATTATAAAAGGTAATGATAATAGCAGAATTTTGTTTATGTCTCATGATCTTAATGCTATTTATGATTATCAAAAATCAGTTGATGATATTTTACATAAAAAGAAGAAACATGTATCAATAATGAGATTGTGCAATAAACAAGTTGCTAATTATAACTTGAATAGTAAGCAAGAATATACATCATTACTTAATTCTATTTATGATTATGCAAACACAGATGCCTCTAATGATATAAATAATTATTCTATAGGCAACGATATGAGAAGGGTATTAGAAGCTTTTTCTTCATTTGAATTTCGCATAGGACCTTCTGAATTATCAACTGAGTCCCTACCGCTTCAAATATTAGAGGAACAGGATCTTACATATAGGAGATTTTTTGAAAATCTTATGTACAGGCTTGTTTTAAATAGAAAGAGTCATACTCAAGAAACAGTTTTGAGTTCGAGTGATTATAGATTCTTTGATGATATTTCTGATGAAGAGAAAACTAAAACCGCTAAAGGAGTACTATGCTTGATTTATCTTTTAAATAAGAATCATTTGACTTCTCAGCTTGATGACGATACAAAGATTCAAAAAATAGAAGAATGGTGCGAAGATATAAAAAACAATTTTAAGAAGTAATATATTAAATTTGATCCATTGTATTTTTGTTTAAATGGAATTATGTACAATCATTTTGAAAGAGTTGGGATTATTTTTGAATGGCTAAAAAATAAGAGCAAGGTAGAATGATGATTATTGGTTTTGATGATAGCTTTTTATAATAAAGGAAAGGAATAGTTGTAATTATGAAAAAAATACTGAAAACATTTGTTGTTTCGTTTGCATCTCTTTTTTTTACGGGTTTTGCAGCTCTTTTTAGTTATGGTGATTTTTTTCTTAATGATTTTCAATTGGCTCTACAGCAGGTAGGGGTGTTAGGTTTTATAATACTATTATTGTCATGCGTTATAATTGCCATAGCGTTTTCGTTAATTAAAAATCGAAGATTATTTAATGAAAATGACGAGAATGAAAGTACTGATATTAGTAGTGAAAAATTATTTGATGCTATAGCTTCGGAATTGGATAGAATGATGGGAAATAAAGAGTATAGTGATGTGATCAGAATCGGATCAGCATTGAGTAGAGCATTGTGGATTTCTGGAGAATATAAAAATAGGATAAATATTGGTACTTTAGTTTATGAAGCAGCGAGTAAAATTAATGACAATGTAGCAATTACCAAAACTTTGATTGATGATATAGGATGGACATATGTAGTTGCTGATGATTATGATAAGGCTATAAGAAATATTAGCAGTGGTATAGAGCGAGCTAAAATAGGAAGTTTAAATTATTGGATAGCAAAGGGTTATAGACATTTATTTAATATTTACTTACTTAAAAATGATAATAAAAATGCTACCTTAAATTTAAATAATGCTGAAATTGCATTAAAAGATATAAAGGAAGAAAAGTCGCGTATGGAAATGGAGAATGGGATCGAGTATGATAAGATAGAATTACTAATAAATAACAAGAAATATGATGATGGTATCGAAAAAGGTGAAATATTATTAAAACAATATAATGAACGTTTAGATAAAGAACGTGTTGCAAAAACTTGTTCTTTATTGGGTAAAATAAATTATTTGAAGGGTGAATATTTTCGAGCTATAGAAATCTTTCTTGAAGGATTACAGTCTGCAACTATTTGTAGAAGAACAGATGAAATGATTAAGTGTTCTATGGGGCTTTGTGTTAGTGAATATATGGAAGGAAATGTCAATAGATTTAATTACTATAAAGAAGAGTGTTCAAAATTGCTTAATGAAACAAGTTTTAACTTAATATTTTGGGATGTCATTATTAATAAATTTAATGAGATAAATAATTAGGAGGAACAACTATGGAAAACATTAATATTTATGATGCGTCGTTACGACCAAAAGGAATTATGGACAGAAAACTTGCCCATATACAAGGAGAATGGCATATTACTTTTCATTGTTGGATAGTTAATAAAGAAAACCAATCTATTTTATTTCAGTTGAGATCGAAAGATAAAAAAAATTACCCAAATATGTTTGATATTAGTGCTGCTGGGCATCTTGTAGCAAATGAAGAGATTGGAGATGGAATTCGAGAAGTAACGGAAGAGTTAGGCATTAATATGTGTTTCAATAATTTACATTCACTTGGCTATAGAGTTGAAGTAGACGATCAAGAAAATGGTCAAAAAAATAGAGAATATCAATCGGTATATATTGCTGAAATTAGTAAAGAATTAAGCGAGTATAGGCCACAAAAGGAAGAGGTTTCAGGACTAATGTGGATGAAATTAGTTGATGCTTTAAGTCTTTTTAGTGATAGGTCAGATACAGCAATGATGAGTGGAATAATATACGATAGTGTTACAAATCAATGGATTGTTTCTGAGCGTACAGTTTCAAAAGCAGATTTTATTCCAAGAATTCAAAATTATTATTTAACTATTGCAATTATGTGTCAAAGGTTATTTAATAATGACTTTCCTCTGTCAATCTCATAAAATTTTGGAGTGATTTGAATGTCTATGACAATAATTTTACTTAGACATGCGGAGTCTGGTAAAAATGTTAAGAATAGTTTTTCTTCGGCAGAAATGGATAATAATGAAGTGTTAACTCAAAACGGCATAGAGCAGGCAAGTTGTATGGGGGATAGTATACTGAATTATTGCAAAAAAAATAATATAAAAAACATAAATGTTTATTCTGCTAAGTCTCTTCGGAGCTTACAAACTGCTGAAATTATTTCACGTAAATTAAACTGTACTTTTAAATCTATTGATGGAGTAAAATCTTTTAATTTCGGAACTAATGCAGGTCAAAAAGAGATAGATGTAAAACGTGAGCAGTCAAAGTTTTACCATGATTTGACATTGTATAGAAAAGGAGTTGTTAATTCATATGATATAATATATGAAGGGTCAAAAGAAACATTAAAGAATTATGAGTCTTATGTCTGTGATAGTATTAATTTATTTATTGATAAAATGAAAGAAAATGAATTGTCAATATTTATTATACATAGATCCGCTATAACAGCATATTTATTATTTTTAGCAAGAAAGTATCTTAATTATCCAGAAGAGTTTTATGGATATATACAACTGGATTTGGGAGGAATTTGTATTTTTAAATTGAAAAATGGTGAATTAGAGTATCTAGATGTTAATTTAACAACTGATGAATTTATGAATGATTTTTTATAAAAAGTCGTGGTGGAATTTATGAAGGAAGTAATAGCAGTATCGGGGGCAAGATGCTCGAAATTTGGTTTGCATTTAGGTCATTATTCAGGATGTTTTATACCTTTAAGTGCACAATTGCTAAATAAATATGATCACTACTTTTTTGTTGTTTATGATAGTTTGACAACAAAGAATGATGAAAATATTTATAAATTTGTTTCGCAAATCTATGCATTGGCTGATAGTTTAAAATTACGCAATGTGCATGTTGTTCTAGAAAGCCAGATTGCTCCATTAATATATAAGATACGATATGGTATTGAGAATATTGTAACAGTGGAACAGCTAAAAGCTTCTTATAGAGTAAACCATAGAAACATGCATTTGCCAGCGTCACAATCAGGTAGAACAATTTCTGATTTTATGTTTCCACTTAACCAAGCAGCTATTGCTATAGCGTACAATGCTAAATATACTTGTATGAACGATGATAATATACGAATAGTAGAATTAACGAGGGATATAATAAGAAAAATTAACAATTTTCAAAATACTAATATTTCAAATCACACATTAGTTACAGGTTATAAACCACATTTATTTGGATTTAATTATTTAAAAATGTGTAATAGAAATAATAATGCTATTTATTTTAGTGATGAAATTAAGAGCTTGGATTTAAAAATACATCAACTTTTTAGCCACAAAAGGTATTTTGAAAAATATCCAAACCAATATGACTTGTTCAAATCTACCAATGAGTATTATTATAATGATGCCTATTTGCCAGTTTACTTTTATAAAGCTCTTTTTCCACATTTATTTAGAGAAGAGTTTTATTTATTGGATAAAGAGATGAATATTCTTTTTGAAATTGATTTAAAGAAAAGAATAATTGGATTGATTGGTTTGGTTAATTCAAAATATATAGAGTATATTAAACAAATTGATTTTATAAAAAATAGAATGAAAAGTGATTTCGCGGTGTCATATGAGTTAATATCAAAAAGTCATTTCATAGAATAAATAATATTAAGTGTTTTTATATGTTATGATAAGTAAATAGAAATATCACCAGACAATTATTCTAAAAATAAGAATCAATTAGAATTATGTGTTGATTGACAAATGTTTTATGTGTTATGGATATATGATATCAAAACAAGTCGGATAATGTTAACAGGCAATTATTAATTGTCAGAGTCGAACACGTAAGATGTGTTTCTCTACATTTGTTAGAGTGTTTGGTTGTTAACCGAGTTGTCGATTGCCCGGGTCTAACTGGTGGAATATGAACAATACCATATCAATTGATATGGCATTGTTCGTTTATAGTTTTATTGTATTATTGATACATAAACGTTTTCTTTTTGAGCGTAGAGGATTGTATTTCGTGTACCGCCCTTTTCACCATTATAGAAAGCTATCACTTTCGATGAATGGTTAACCATCCATTCGTTTCGTATTTGGAAGCATCTATTTGAATAGTTAGGGGAAATATATCTTGCTAAATAACATGAAGAAATTATCTTTTGGTATCTTGTCTTCCAATCTGAGCTCCAATATTGTTCAAAGCCTTTGTAGGGGACAGCACATATAAGTTTAATATCGTAACCTTTGCTTTGCAAATCAAGGATAATTTCTGCAGCCCAAATATCTATACCTCTTGCCATACCTGATATAAAAACATAGTATCCATCTTTAATTGAATCTAATATCACTTTGGTTAATTTTTCTTTTGCTTCAAGTTCAGATACATTTAATTTTTCAGTACGATGCCCAGTAAAACATACTCTTTTATTTCGTTTTTCATTTTCTGTCATAATATCACATCCTAAATTGGTGGTAAATACATTCTAACATAGATGCAAATACGTTACAATAAAAAAGCATATATGTTTCATCTTGGATGTAAAATAGGTACAAAAGAAGTGAGGTTCGCTATGAATACAAATGCACGATTGCAACAATTGATTTCTGAACGCGGTAGGACAGAATATAAACTGTCAAAAATATGTGGATTATCTCAATCTACTATCGGTAATATTTTTAGAAGAAATACGGTTCCGTCCATTGCAACGCTTGAAGATATCTGCAATGGTTTTGATATTACTTTATCTCAGTTTTTTAGTGATGCTGATATGGTGGAACTTACTCCTGATATGAAAGAACTGTTTGATAGTTGGGTATCTCTTACACCTGAACAGAAGAAAGCAGTACTTCAAATGATAAAAGCAATGCGGTCCGAATAAAACTTTATTTCCATGAAACTCGATACGATTTGTATCGAGCTTCTTTTTTATATCTAAAAATATACAGAAAGGAAGATTTCAATGTCATATGATCCCTATGAACAACTTGCAAATGCTATTGTGAAGCAGGCAGTCACATATTACAAAAACGCACACAAGACATTAAAAATTAGACCCAAGGATCGAGATGCGATGTACACCACTAAGGAAGTCATAGCATTTTTTAGGTCAGATTATTTTAAAGTGCTTACATCCATTGATCCGGAATTATTAATTAGTAAGTTAAGAAAGGAGTTCGAATAATGGCATATTTGTTTTCAAAAGTAACCTTAGAAGGTGGGGGATATGACACATCTTATTTGACAGGTGGTATACCGAGAAATTATGATGATCTTTCATGTGATTTAGACTTAGAAGATTTCCTTGAGTTGATAGTTAGAGATGAAGAAATCTCAGTACATGTTGAAGCATATCTTTATGGAGAAGGCGAATCATATATAGCATCAGGTGATGACATAATGTGGCTTGAGGAAAAATGTAAGAATCATGATAATTTTCTTGAAACTGAATGTGATAATATTGAAAGCTTTGATTTTACCTTTGAGTTCACACCCGAAGTGTCCGAGTTTGACAGGTTTCCTTATGACCGATACTCCTTGTAAAATGCACAGTATAAATATCCGTTTATGATTGGTTTGTTACAATCTTATGATATTCGATAAAATATTAGTTGATATCTGAAGTTTTGTGTAGTAAGATGTGTTTGACAAATACTGAAAGAGGTGTCGGCTATGAAAAAACGAATAATCTATGTAGCAATCTTATCAGCCATGATATGTGCGACCATAATGAGTGGATGTAACAACACAGAGGTTACATCAAATGAAACTGAACCTGCGACAACAACTTCTGCTGTAATAACAACAGTTGCAACTACCACTCAAGCTACGGAAACGACTGTAGCTCCCACAACAGAGAACGAAACAACAGTAGCAGAAACAGATGTAGCAACCGAGCCACAGGATACAGAAGCTCAGACTGAAGCACCAAAGGTTGAAACCGAGAAACCCGAAACAAACAAACCGAGCAGTAATACCAATAGCGGTGGAAATACAACCTCCTCACAAAAACCTGCTCAGAACAATAATAACAATACAAGTAATAACAACAAACCAAACGATAATACAACTCAGGTTGTTACAGATGATACACCTATACCGCACAGTCAGCTGTGTACAGATGCAAATATGAGTAAAATAACATCGGCAGTCAATACAGCCTTCAGTAATAAAGGTATGATACTAAATTCAACACTTAACAAAGATAACTGCGGCTGGTTTTTAACTCAAACAAACCTGACGGCCTATTCAGAATGCTCGGTGAATAAATTTGCGAACGATACAATTACATCATTCACAAATGAGGCTGATGCATTTCTCAGTATGTCAGGAGCATCATACAGCGACCTCACATTCTACTGCTACGCAGAAAAGCAACCAAATGGCGAATATAACATATATTTCTGCCACGAATAAAAGAATAATGATGACTAAGAGCAGAGGTTAACCCCTCTGCTTTTTTCATATTGTAAGCAGAAGGGCAGGATTCCAATTAGGAGTCCTGCCCTTTTTGCTTTCACACACAATCTTAAATTAAAACAGAAAGGATGATAACAATGCGTATCCGTGACCGACCTTGGTAGGCAATACCTAAAACACTAAATCAAAAGGAGTTTTATATGAAGAAAAAAATATTTAAACAGATTACATCAGCGCTTATTGTATTGTTAATCTGTCTCACTTCGTTAATACCTTCGGTGTCAGCCGAAGAAGCCTATGACCTCAGTACAATCAACCTTGACGACTATGGTGATGTAATCACCAACGAGGAACTTGGCTTTAATATCAGTACATCAGGTATCATTACGAAGAAGCAGCTTGAAGCTGTTCTTAACAGTCCTTCGACATTCTCAAGGGCAGCAACAACCACAATTACGCTTACCCCTTGTTATGACAACAATGGTAATCAGATAACTGCCGTACAGTCAACCTACTTTCATTCAGCAGGAATGGTGCAGTATAGACTCAAAGCTAATGCAGATGGTTCAAACGCATATTGTATAGAACCCGGTGTTTACCTTGCAGGCGGTGTGAATCTTACTGCGAGTTCTTCTGAAGCTTGGAACAACCTCTCGTTTGATCAGAAGAAAGCTATAAATACCACCTTGTGTTATGGCTTAGAGGGCAGTGCTTCTATGGTAACAGCAGGAAGCGTGAACACAGATGAAGCATACATTGCTACACAGCTCGTTGTATGGGAAATCGTTGACGGACACAGAAATGCAATCGCTCCCTTCTCTCTTAAATCAGGCAAGAACGGATATTTGTCAATGTTTTGTGCAGGCGGTGCGAATCCCAACATCAGAACGGCTTACAACAGAATCACCTCAGGGATGAGCAAATATTGGAAAACACCTTCATTTGCAGATGATATTAAAAGTCAGGCACCTACATATACACTTGATGCCGTATACAATGAGCTTAAAGGCACTTGGACATATGGTTCAATGACTCTTAATGACTCAAACGAAGTGCTTTCTGATTTTAGTCTCACAGGTACATATGATGTAGGAAATGCTACTGTGAACATAAAACAGAGTGGAAACAAGCTGACTCTCAGTTGTTCATCTGGAAAACTTAGCGGTACAGCTAAAGAAATATCTGTTAAGTCAAACAAGACAGGTGTTCCAACAACCAATAACGGTACATTAGTTGCATATGGTTCACCTTATGCACAGGATACCATTACAGGTGGTACGATTGACCCTCCGTATGCATATATGAATGTTAAGGTCAATATCAAGAGAACAGGTACTCTCACAAGGGATGGCAGAATCCAGAAATCTTGTTGGACTGATAGCGAAAGTAAAGATGATACTACTATGGAAGGCGAAGGAACACTCTCGACAGCCGAAAACCTTCAGGGTTGGTATTTCTATGTAGAATCATCAGCTCAGTT